>NZ_CAUJAJ010000001.1 GCF_962747995.1 Neisseria viridiae
GGTGCTCATGGGAAATCCCCTAAATGTCTTGGTGGGAATTTAGGGGATTTTGGGGGATTTTGCAAAGGTCTCGATTTGGGAATCCTTGCGCCAGACTGCGGAAAGCACGGCAAACTGACGCAGCGAAGACAGCAATTATGGAAGGTATGCCGCACCGGGCAGGAACTTCAGCCTCGCGCTCGAAATGAAGTTTTAAAGGAAATGCCGTCTGAAAGCTTGATCTGCACCCCAAAAGTCGGACTAAACCGCCAACTGATTAAGGTGCAGGTTTTTTTGATTCAATATAAACAAGATTTCCGCCGTCATTCCCGCGCAGGCGGGAATCTAGGCCGTTCGGTTTCGGCTTTTTGAGGTTTAGATTAACTCTAAACCGTCATTTCCTCGAAAGCGGAAAATCAAAAACAGAAACCTCAAATCCCGTCATTCCCGCGAAGGCGGGAATCTAGACATTCAATGCTAAGGCAATTTATCGGGAATGACTGAAACTCAAAAAACTGGATTCCCACTTTCGTGGGAATGACGGGATTAAGTTTTCAAAATTCATCAGAAATTACTGATTTAATAGCATAAATTTTTTAGATTATAGTGGATTAACAAAAATCAGGACAAGGCGACGAAGCCGCAGACAGTACAAATAGTACGGCAAGGTGAGGCAACGCCGTACTGGTTTTTGTTAATCCACCATAAGTCATTCCAGCGGCAATTTTTGTTGCTTTAACGGGATAGGCGGTTGGCGGTTGCGATAAAGGCGGCAACTTTGGCGGGGTCTTTTTTGCCTTTAGACGCTTCCACGCCGCCGGATACATCGACCGCTTCCGCTCCGGTGATGCGGACGGCTTCGTCGACGTTTTCAGGGGTCAGCCCGCCGGCAAGCACCCACGGTTTGCCCGAATATTCCGCCAGCAGCGTCCAGTCGAAGCGGTGTCCGGTGCCGCCGTATTCCGAAGGCTGGTAGGCATCGAACAGAAGTGCCTGAGCGTTGGGAAAACGGTGGGCGGCGTTTTGGATGTCTGATGCCGTCTGAACACGAATGGCTTTGATATAGGGGCGGTCGAACTGACGGCAGAATGCGTCGTCTTCGTCGCCGTGGAATTGGATGATGTGTATCGGCACTTCGGCAAGGATGCGGCGGATGTTTTGCGCGCTTTCGTTGACGAAAAGGGCGACAATGCTGACAAACGGCGGCAGTGCGGCGGTGATTTTTTTGGCGCGGGCAATATCGACGGCCCGGCTGCTGCCTTGGAAAAAGACCAGCCCGACGGCATCTGCACCTGCCGCTGCGGCGTTCGATGCGTCTTCCGGTGTGGTGATGCCGCAGATTTTGGTGCGGATTTTCCTCATTCGGTATTCCTTTATTTGGGAAACGGCGCGTTTGTGCCGTTTCAGACGGCATTCTCGATCAGTCGATTTTGATGTATTCGACAGAAAGGATTTCAATTTCCTCACGCCCTTCCGGCGTGTTCAAAACCACTTCGTCGCCTTCGCGTGCTTTAATCAGACAACGAGCCAGTGGCGAAATCCAAGAAATTTTGTTTTGCGCGGTATCGATTTCATCGATGCCGACGATTTTGACGGTTTGCTCGCGCCCGTCGCCGCGCAACAGCCCGACCGTCGCGCCGAAAAACACTTGGTCGGTCGCTTCGCGCAATTCGGGATCAACGACGACGGCAGCTTCCAAACGTTTGGTCAGGAAACGGATGCGGCGGTCGATTTCGCGCATACGGCGTTTGCCGTAAAGATAGTCGCCGTTTTCGCTGCGGTCGCCGTTGCCTGCCGCCCAGTTGACGATTTGTACGATTTCGGGGCGTTCTTTGTTGACCAGCCGGTAAAGTTCGTCTTTCAATGCCTGCCATCCGGCGGGCGTAATGTAGTTTTTGGTTTCGGTACTCATATTGCGTGCGGATGAAACGGGAAATGTGATGCCGATATGGGAAATGCCGTCTGAAAACCCGGCGTTCGGATTTCAGACGGCATCGCGGTTTGGGAAGCTTTATTCTTCGTCGCCCGCATCGCTGATGCTGATGCTGTGTTCCATCCTGCTCGGGTGGATTTTCAGACCGCCGCAGCCGGATTTCTCGGTAGACAGGCGGTCGAGGTAGGCATCATCGATGTCGCCGGTCTGATAAATGCCGTTGAAACAGGACGAATCGAAGGATTCGATTTTCGGATTGAGTGCTTTGACGACAGTTTCCAAATCGCCCAAGTCTTGAAACACGATGCCGTCCGCGCCGATTTCGGCGGCAATTTCCGCCGCGCTGCGCCCGTTGGCAATCAACTCTTCGCGCGTGGGCATATCGATGCCGTACACATTGGGATAGCGCACTTCGGGCGCGGCGGAGGCGATATAGACTTTGCGCGCGCCAGCCGCGCGTACCATTTCGACGATTTCGCGGCTGGTCGTCCCGCGCACGATGGAGTCGTCCACCAGCAACACGCTTTTGCCTGCAAATTCGGTTTCCATCGGGCTGAGTTTTTGGCGTACGGATTTTTTGCGCGTCGCCTGACCGGGCATGATAAAGGTGCGGCCGATATAGCGGTTTTTAATCAAACCTTCGCGGTAGGGTTTGTTGAGGTGGACGGCAAGCTCCATCGCGCTGGGGCGGCTGGTGTCGGGGATGGGCATCACGACATCGATGTCGTCCACGGGTAGCTCGCGTTTGATTTTTTCCGCCAAGGACACGCCCATATCCAAGCGCGATTGGTAAACCGATACGCCGTCAATCACGGAGTCGGGACGGGCGAAATAGACGTATTCAAACAGGCAGGGGCTGAGTTTGGCACGGTCGCTGCATTGGCGGGCAATCATTGTGCCGTCAAAGCCGACAAATACCGCTTCGCCCGGCCGGATGTCGCGTTCCAAATCGTAGGCAAGCGCGTTGAAGGCAACGGATTCGGAGGCGACGGCATAGGATTTCCTGCCTTCGCTGTCGGTTTGCGAACCCAATACCAGCGGGCGGATGCCGTAAGGATCGCGGAAGGCGACCATGCCGTAGCCCGCAATCATGGCAACCACGCCGTATGCGCCACGCACCAGGCGGTGAACTTCGGCAACGGCGTTGAAAATATTGTCGATATTGAGCCGGTAAGGTTCGGCGTTTTTGGAGACTTCGCGGCGCAATTCGTGCGCGAATACATTGAGCAAAACTTCGGAATCGGAGCTGGTGTTGATGTGGCGCAAGTGTTTGTTGCACACGTTTTCATACAGTTCGGCCGTGTTGGTGAGGTTACCGTTGTGCGCCAAAACGATGCCGAATGGCGAGCTGACGTAGAAAGGCTGTGCCTCCGCGCTGCTGCCCGCGTTGCCCGCCGTGGGATAACGGACGTGGGCGATGCCTGCGTTGCCGACCAAATCGCGCATATTGCGTGTACGGAACACTTCGCGCACCATACCTTTGCCTTTGTGCATATGGAACGTGCCGCCTTCGGCCGTTACAATGCCCGCCGCATCCTGCCCCCTGTGCTGCAACATCTGCAAGCCGTCGTACAGAAGCTGGTTCACGGGTTCATGACTGACCAAACCTAATACGCCGCACATATCGTCTTCTCCGATTCGAGGTTTAAGGGTAAAACGGAATTATAAAGCAAACGGCGGCTTTTTGCCTGAATTGTTGACAATATTTGAGCGAAGGACAGATAGGTGGGTTTATGGAGGATAAGATTTAATCTGAGATATGGCTGAGGAAAGGAAAAAAACATTTCAGACGGCATAAAAGGGGATGTTGTCTGAAATATCCGTATGGCAATCAATCGTCTTCCAAAGCTCCATCTCTGTTGTCCGCATGGTTCAACACGGCTTCGGAAAGCGATACGAAAAACGGCAGTGTGTAAGATTGCCGCCATTCTTCGGTATCGGGCAGGTCGGTTTTTGAAGCAAGCATGACCAGCAGGGTAACAATCAAAACGCCTTCCAATGCACCGAATACGCCGCCCAAAATGCGGTTGGCAAAGCCCAAACCGACCGCCGAAACTGCGCCGGTCAGCAGCGAACGGAGCATTTTCTGGATCAGACAGGCAATGACGAACAGGGAAATGAACGACAGAGCCAATGCAAACAGGCGAGGTTGGAACGATGCAAAGGCGATGTCGGCGAAGGGTGCGGCAAAGAGTTTGGCGAAAAAAAAGGAAACCACCCATGCCGCCATTGAGCCTGCCTCCGCAATCACGCCGCGCATCGTGGAAATGACGATGCAGGCGGCGATGACGGCGGAGACGAGGAGGTCGGCAACGGGGAGGTTATTCATTCGTTACCTGACCGGCGATGCCGTGCACGCGCAGTTTGTTCAAATCGCGTTCGGCATCCCTTGCGTTTTTATAGTTGCTTGATTTGACGCGGTAAACTTTGCCGTTGTCGGTCATGATTTCAGTAATGGTCGAGTCGATACCCGCCGCCTTCATTTTGCGCTGGAGGCTCAAGGCGCGTTCTTTTTCGGCATAACCTGCCTGAATGGCGGCTTTTTTGCCGGATTTGCCGGATTTTTCCTTCTCGGCGGTTTTGGTCTTGTCCGCTTTGTCGGTTTTTTGTGCCGTTTCGTGTTTTTTGCTGTCCGAATGGTCTTTTTCGGCTGTTTTTTTGCCTTCAGCCTTGTCGGCTTTTTTCGCTTCTTTTGCCGCGCTGTCGGATTTTGCCGTATCCGGTTTGGTTTTTTCGGCAGCAGTTTTCGGTTTGTCGGCAACTTTTTCGGCGGTTTTGGTTTCCTTGGCTTTGGGCTTGGCTTCGGCAGTGCGTTCCGCTTTTTGCGGTTTTGTTTCGGCAGTGCGTTTCGGTTTTTCAACCGCTACCGTATCCGTACTGTCGGCAGTTGCCGGCACTTCTTCGGCAGCGCGTTGTTTTGCCTGCTTCGGTGCGGTTTTGGCGGTTTCTTCCTGCTGCGGTTTTTCGGCAGCTTCTTCCTGTTTCGGTTTTGCGGATGCCTCCAGGCCTTTTATATTGCTGTCGTCGAGCCGGTTGTTGATGATGACCAGCGGCGCGCCGATGTCTTCGGGTTCGCTGATTCCGCCGTCGGCGGCAGAAGGCTTGTCTTCGCCTGCCAAGTCCTGCGGTTTGCCGGCGGCAGTTTCGGCGTTATTGGCGGAAGGTTTCAAGGCCGGGGTTTGTGCCGCACTTGCCGCTTTGTTTTCTACGCTGCTTGTTTCGTCGGCAGTCTGTTCGGCAGGATCATTTTCTGCAGGGCCGGAACTGAGTGCGGCTGCCAGCAGGATGCAGGAGGCGGCAACTAGGCAGCTTGCCGTTACGAGGCGGCGGCGGTTGCGCCGTTTGAGCTGTTCGTAACCGGTCAGGACTTCGTTTTGTTTGTTTTCGGACATGGAAGTTTCCTTTTCATAGTACCGACATTACGTCGGCGACGGTATGAAATGAGCCGAAAACGACGATTCTGTCGTTTTCGCCCGCTTTTGAGGCTGCCGCCCGGTATGCTTCGCGGACGGCGGCGAATGTCTGTATGTTTCCGATGTGGTGTTGTTCCAATTTGGCTTTCAGTGCATCCGCCGTCATGCCGCGCGGCACGTCCAAAGGTGCGATATACCATTCGTCAAACTGGTCTTTAACGGTTTCCAACACGCCGTCTATGTCTTTGTCGGACAACATGCTGAACACGGCGGTGCGTTTTTGCGCGTAGGCAAGGTTGATCAGGCTGCGGCGCAGGGCGCGGGCGGCGTGGGGATTGTGTCCGACATCCAAAACGGTCAGCGGCCGGCCGGGCAGGACTTGGAAGCGGCCGGGGTTTTCAACCAGCAGCAATCCGCGTTTGATTGCACCGATGTCCACCGGCAGTCTGTCGTCGAGGCATTCCAATACGGTCAACGCGCAGGCGGCATTGGAGAGCTGGTATGCGCCGCGCAATGCGGGGAAGGGCAGGGCATTGCGGTTGCGTGCGGGGCCGTCTGAATGCTGCGGCCGGAAGCGGTAGTTCCATTGGATGTTTTCCATCGCGTGAAACTCGAAATCGCGCTGCCCCATCAGCAGTTTCGCGCCTATGGCTTCGGCGTGTGCGACCAACGATTCGGGCGCGGGGTTTTGACCGCAGATTGCGGGTTTGCCGCTGCGGAACACGCCTGCTTTTTCAAAGCCGACCTGCTCGACCGTATCGCCCAAAAATGCCTGATGGTCCAAATCCACGCTGGTAACCACCGCGCAATCGCCGTCAAACGCGTTGACCGCGTCTAAACGTCCGCCCAAGCCGACTTCCAATATCATTACATCCACTTGTTCGCGTATGAAGATGTCGACAGCCGCCAAGGCATTGAATTCAAAATAAGTCAGCGATATTTCGCCGCGCGCGGCTTCGATGCGCTCGAAAGAGGCAATAATCGTATCGTCCGAAACGGGTTCGGCGTTGACGGCGATGCGTTCGTTGTAACGCAATAAATGCGGGCTGGTCAGCGTACCGACTTTGAAGCCTGCCTGTTTGTAAATCTGTGTCAGGTAGGCGCAGACCGAACCTTTGCCGTTAGTTCCCGCGACAACGACGACGGGGCATTGCGGCTCGAGCTTCATGCGTTTTTTCACTTCGCTCGTGCGTTCCAAGCCCATGTCGATTAAGCCGCCGCTGTGGGCGGTTTCCAAATGCGAGAGCCAGTCTTGTAGTGTTTTCATGAGTGTTTCGTTTTCAAATGTCGTCTGAAATCAGTCTGATGTATCGGTTTCGGCGGTTTTTTTCGGCTGCCGCCAAAGTACCCAGACTTTCAGCCGCCGGTAGGATTCTTTGTCCGTCATGTCGGGCATGATGCATTGGTGGACGGTTTTGCCGCCGGTGTCCCATTGTAAGAATAAGGCATAAGGCGTAACCATACTGCTGCCCGCAAGTGTTGCCGCTGTTTTGTCTTTGCCGGATACGATTTCCGCCTGTCCGTCGCGGTCTATGGTAATGGCGGTTATGGCATGGCGGTGTTTCAGGTTCGTTATCCTGAGCGAGTATGCGTAACTTGCCGTCAAAGCCGCCAAACCGAACCACATCATCCAGCCGTAAAACCAAGTCAGGCAGACGGCAAGGGAGGCGGCGTGGAGCGATACAGTCAGGATGTTTAGGATGCGGGACGGTTTTAATGCCGTCTGAAAGGCGCGCATAGCCTTACATCATGTTGTCGAACACGGGCGTGATGTTCAAATCCGCTTCTTCCATGTCTAAAACCATATCGTGGATTTCGATGTCGAAAAATTCCCAAAACGCCTTCAGGCTCATGTCTTGCGGCCATTTGTCTTTATCGATGTCCCAACCTGCCAGCTCCGCTTCAAAAATCTGGCGGTAGCGTTCGTCGAAGTAGGAAACGACGGCTTCCGGTTCGTCGAACTGCGGAACGAGGAAGACGGAACAGTTGGCACGAAGCTGCTCTATGGTTAGGTCGGGCATATTTTCGTCGGTGCTTTTGAGCCATTCCAAAAAGTGCGCGGTCGGCTTGAGGACGACGGCGGTGCGGTCAACAAAATACATGGTTTTCTTTCTCAATCATCTTGCGGTGTCGGGCTATGCCGTCTGAACGTTCGGTTTTCAGACGGCATAGCATCAATGGGTCATGACCTGTTGCAGGAATTGTTTGGCGCGTTCGTGTTTCGGGTTGGTGAAAAACGCTTCCGGCGTTTCGTCTTCGAGGATTTGCCCTTTATCGACAAAAAGCACCCGGTCGGCGACTTCGCGGGCGAAACCCATTTCGTGGGTTACGCACATCATGGTCATGCCGCTTTCTGCCAAGTCTTTCATGACTTTTAATACCTCGCCGACCATTTCGGGGTCGAGTGCGGAGGTCGGTTCGTCAAACAACATCACGCGCGGTTCCATCGCCAGTCCGCGCGCAATCGCCACGCGTTGCTGCTGGCCGCCGGAAAGTTGGGACGGGAAGGCGTCTTTTTTGTGTGCCAGTCCGACGCGTTCCAAAAGTTCCATCGCTTTTTTCTCCGCCTGTTCCGCATTTTGACCTTTAACCTTCATCGGTGCGAGGGTGATGTTTTCCAATACGGTCAGGTGGGGGTAGAGGTTGAAACTTTGAAACACAAAGCCGACTTCTTCGCGGATTTTGTTCAAATCGGTTTTGGGGTCGGCAACGTTGACACCATCCACCCAAATCTCGCCGCTTTCAATGCTTTCGAGCTGGTTGACGGTGCGGATGAGTGTGGATTTGCCGCTGCCCGAAGGCCCGCAGACGACGACCACTTCGCCTTTTTTGATTTCCAAGTTCACGCCGTTGATGACGTGCAGGTCTTTGAAATGTTTGTGTACATTTTTGAATTTAATCATAGTGTCCATTCTTTTCAGGCAGTCTGAATCTGTCTGACTGATTAAGGGTAAAACTTATTCAAATCGGCAACCAATTTGGTTAACTCTTCCTGATTCGGCTTATTCATGCTCCGGTAAACTTTGACGTAGCCTTTGTCGTTTTTCATATTCACGACATAGATGACGAAACGTGTGCCGTTGAATCCTTTTTCCGCATCGCAGGTGTAGTACGTCACACCCCCGCTTTCCGCTTTTTCCAGTACGCAGTCGTTTTTGCGGTAGCCTTGCTCCTTTGCTATCCAATCCCGCTCAAATGAAGCCCTGTACGCGTCCGGCACGCGGACTTGGTCGACCAATAAATCATGATCGGGATTTTGGGAATAACCGTAATGGAAAATGGCATTTGAACCGTTCAATTGTGCCTCTAGCATTTGATAACGCCGGTTTTGGAAAAACGCATCGTTCGGGTTCATGCAGGCAGTTAAAAGAAAAGTCAGGAGTGCGGCTGTGTATTTCATGGTTTGTTCACTCGGGCGGTTAAAGGAAAAGTCAGGAATACGGTTGTGTATTTTATGGTTTATTCTCTTATAAACAGTTATAAACGGTTTCAATGCGGCTTGCCGGTAATTCAACGCACAAAATTCCGTTTGTACATCATATGGTTTTCAATATTGGCTTTGGCATCTTTTTCATCCCAAATTTGTAATTCCCACGGATAGTAGAAATTGCTGCTGTTTTTGAAATAAATGTGTATGCCGATATAGCCGCCCGCATCGCGCAAATACCAGTTTTTCAAGCCGTATTCTGTTTTCCAGCCGTCAAGTTTTTCCAAAATTCCGACAACTGTTTCAGACGGCCAAATCAGCCGCGCGCCGAAAATATCGTTCAGGATGTTGTTGGCCGGATATTGGTTGCCGCGCGCCAGATAGCGGCTGATTTTATCATGTATGCTTTCTGCGGTTTTCACGCGGTAGAAAAAGTCTATGCCGCGCGTATCGGCAAAGGCTAAATAATCGTTAACTGCTTCGTGCAAATTAAGGCGATAAGACAAAATATGTTCGGTCGGAACGTTTTTGAGCGTGTGGCTCAAATTGATTTTCCGCACTTTGCCGGTTTCAAAATAATCTTGCGAATATTGTGCGTGCAGGCGGTTGATTTCGCGGATTAAACGTTCGGTTTTTTGCAGGTTGTCTTCCATTTCCGCCACCTCTTTTCAGACGGTCTTGCCCGCCAAATAATTGCTCAACGCCACGTATTTTTCCGGCGCGATGTGTTCGGCGCGGTCTTGCGGACTGATGCCGACTGCCTGCAAATCTTCGTCTGTTGCCAGTTCTTTCAGATTGTTGCGTATGGTTTTGCGGCGTTGGTGGAAGGCGAGTTTCACGAGTTTGGCAAAATGCTCGAAATCGTCCGCCCTGCCGATGCGGTGTTTCACCGGAATCATACGGACGACGGCGGAATCCACTTTCGGTGCAGGATCGAACGATTCGGGCGGTACGTCAATCAGCAGCTCCATATCGAAAAAATATTGCAGCATCACGCCCAAACGCCCGTAGTCGTTGCTTTTCGGCGCGGCAACCATACGCTCGACCACTTCTTTTTGCAGCATAAAGTGCATATCGGCGACATCGTCCGCCACTTCCGCCAGTTTGAACAAAAGCGGCGTGGAAATGTTGTAGGGCAGGTTGCCGACGATTTTCTTTTTGCCTGCGATACTGTTGAAATCAAACTGCAACACATCGCCTTCGTGAATCACCAGCTTATCCGCAAACGGCAGCGTTTTCAGACGGCATACGATGTCGCGGTCGATTTCGACAACGTGCAGGCAGTTCAGTTTTTTCGCCAAAGGTTCGGTAATCGCCGCCAAACCCGGGCCGATTTCAATCACGACATCATCCGCCTGCGGGCGCACGGCGTTGACGATATCGCCGATAATCCGCGTGTCCTGCAAAAAATTCTGCCCGAAACGCTTGCGGGCTTTGTGTTCTTTCATCGGGTTTCCTTTTCGGTTGAAACCCCACCCTTTAGGGCGGTAGAATCAGACCCTATTTGGGAAGGGCGTAACCTCTTCCAAATCAGGACGGCACATAGGGCGGTGCTTTATGTGTCGTCCTGTGTGTTGGAACATAAATGTGTTTACAGTATCCGTTTGATGTCGGCATTGTAACCGAAAACGGCAGGGCGTGATAATGCTGTTTGAAGGCTTGCCGTGTTTGGCGGTTTGGTGCAAAAACCGGCTGTTTGCCGTTTGCCTGTCGGAGGATTGAACGTGTCTGAAAATCTGCTTGAAATCGAAACCCATCCCTTCGATCCCGTGTTGCCGCCGAAGGCTGCGGTCATGATGATGGGGACGTTTCCGCCCAAGGAAGACAAACGCGCGATGCAGTTTCATTATCCGAATTTCCAAAACGATATGTGGCGCGTTTACGGGCTGGTGTTTTTTAACGATGCGGCGCATTTCCAGATGCCGTCCCACGGGGAGGCTGCGCACTCTGAAAAGGCGTTTGACGCGGAGAAAATCAAAACGTTTTTGCACGAACGGGGGATTGCGTCCTGTCCGACCGTGTTGAAGGCAATGCGCGAACACGGCAATGCGTCCGACAAGTTTTTAAAGGTAGTTGAAACCGTCGATTTGGCGGCGGTGTTGGCAAAAATACCCGAGTGCCGCCATATTTGCACTACCGGCGGCAAGGCGACGGAAATCCTGCTCGATATTCAGGGCGGCGGCATCAAAATGCCGAAAACGGGCGAAACCGTGCCGTTTCCGTTTGCCGGACGGGATTTGACCCTGACGCGCCTGCCTTCGACTTCGCGCGCCTATCCTTTGAGTTTGGTGAAAAAGGCGGCGGCGTATCGGGCGTTTTTCGAAATGGCGGGCTTGTGTGAAAAGCAGTTATAATTGCCGGCAATTTCCCGTTCGGACGGCATTTGAAAAAACGGAAATGCCGTCTGAAAACCTGAAGCACAAGGAAGAATCCGATGAAGAACTACCACGCGCCCGACGAGAAGGGCTTTTTCGGCGAACACGGCGGGCTTTATGTCTCCGAGACCCTGATTCCCGCCTTGCAAGAGCTGGCGGATGCCTATAAGGCAGCGAAAAACGATCCTGAATTTTGGGCAGAGTTCCACCGCGATTTGAAACATTATGTCGGCAGGCCCAGTCCCGTTTATCACGCCGCGCGGTTGTCCGAACATCTGGGCGGCGCGCAAATCTGGTTGAAACGCGAAGATTTGAACCACACCGGCGCGCACAAAGTCAACAACACCATCGGTCAGGCATTGCTCGCCCGCCGTATGGGTAAAAAACGCGTGATTGCCGAAACCGGCGCGGGTCAGCACGGCGTGGCGAGTGCCACCGTTGCCGCACGCTTCGGAATGACTTGCGATGTCTATATGGGTGCGGACGACATCCAGCGTCAAATGCCCAACGTGTTCCGCATGAAATTGTTGGGCGCGAACGTGGTTAGCGTAGAAAGCGGCAGCCGCACGCTCAAAGACGCGATGAACGAAGCTATGCGCGAATGGGTCGCCCGCGTGGACGATACGTTCTACATCATCGGCACCGCCGCCGGCCCCGCGCCGTATCCCGAAATGGTGCGCGATTTCCAATGCGTTATCGGCAACGAAGCCAAAGCGCAGATGCAGGAAGCCATCGGCCGCCAGCCTGATGTTGCCGTTGCCTGTGTGGGCGGCGGCTCGAACGCCATTGGTTTGTTCTACCCTTATATCGAAGAAGAAAACGTACGTCTGGTCGGCGTAGAAGCAGGCGGTTTGGGTGTGGATACGCCTGACCACGCCGCACCGATTACTTCGGGCGCACCGATTGGCGTACTGCACGGCTTCCGCAGCTACCTGATGCAGGACGAAAACGGTCAAGTCTTGGGTACGCACTCTGTTTCCGCAGGCTTGGACTATCCCGGCATCGGCCCGGAACACAGCCATCTGCACGACATCAAGCGCGTCGAATACACCGTTGCCAAAGACGACGAAGCACTCGAAGCCTTTGACTTGCTCTGCCGCTTCGAGGGCATCATCCCCGCGCTCGAATCCAGCCACGCCGTTGCTTGGGCGGTGAAAAATGCGCCGAAAATGGGTAAAGACCAAGTGATTTTGGTCAACCTGTCCGGCCGCGGCGACAAAGACATCAACACCGTGGCGAAGCTCAAAGGGATTGAGTTGTAGGATGATGTGAAGGTCGTCTGATAAAAATGCCGTCTGAAGCCTGAGTTCAGACGGCATTTTTACGAACTTTCCTTTATGACGGCTTTTCGGATTTGCTTTATCATCGTTTATTTTTAATATCGGGGGTGAGGACGTGTTCCGTCGTTGGTTTTTGCCGTGTTGGGTCGTCGGCGCGGCGGCTTCGTTTGCGCTGCCGGTCGTGCCGCATTGGCTGTTTTGGCTGGCGGCTTTTGCGATTTTTGCTGTGTTTGCAAGGCGGTTTGCGTTTGCCGGTTTGATGTTGTGTGTCTTGGCAGGGGCTGCTTACGGTGTGTTCAGGACGGAGGCGGCACTGTCTTCGCAATGGCGGGCGGAGGCGGTTTCAGGCGTGCCGTTGACGGTGGAAGTGGCGGATATGCCGAGGTCGGACGGGCGGCGCGTGCAGTTTGCTGCAAAGGCGGAGGATGACGGTGGTCGGACGTTCGATTTGCTGCTGTCGGACTACAAACGGCGCGAATGGGCGGTCGGGAGCAGATGGCGGATAACGGCACGTGTGCACCCCGTCGTCGGGGAGTTGAACCTGCGCGGTTTGAACCGTGAGGCGTGGGCATTATCCAACGGGATAGGCGGCGCGGGGACGGTCGGTGCGGACAGGGTTTTGCTGCATGACGGAAGCGGTTGGGGGATTGCGGTTTGGCGCAGCCGCATCAGCCGAAATTGGCGGCAGGCGGATGCGGACGGCGGGCTTTCAGACGGCATCGGGCTGATGCGCGCGTTGAGCGTGGGCGAACAGTCGGCATTGCGCCCCGAATTGTGGCAGGCGTTTCGGCCGTTGGGACTGACGCATCTGGTCAGTATTTCGGGTTTGCACGTTACGATGGTGGCGGTGCTGTTTGCGTGGCTGGCGAAGCGGCTGCTTGCCTGTTCCCCGCGCCTTCCTGCCCGGCCGCGCGTGTGGATTTTGGCGGCGGGGTGTGCAGGCGCGCTGTTTTACGCGCTGCTTGCCGGTTTTTCCGTGCCGACGCAGCGCAGTGTTTTGATGTTGGCGGCGTTTGCGTGGGCGTGGCGCAGGGGAAGATTGTCGGCGTGGGCGACGTGGTGGCAGGCGTTGGCGGCGGTGCTGCTGTTCGACCCTTTGGCGGTCTTGGGTGTGGGAACTTGGCTGTCTTTCGGTTTGGTGGCGGCCCTGATATGGGCGTGTGCAGGGCGTTTGCACGAGGGGAAACGGCAAACTGCTTTGCGCGGGCAGTGGGCGGCTTCGGTGTTGTCGTTGGTTTTGCTCGGTTATCTGTTTGCTTCGCTGCCTTTAATCAGCCCTTTGGTCAATGCGGTGGCGATTCCGTGGTTTTCTTGGGTATTGACGCCGCTGGCATTGCTGGGTTCGGTCGTGCCGTTTGCGCCTTTGCAACAGTTGGGGGCGTTTTTGGCGGAATACACTTTGCGGTTTTTGGTGTGGCTTGCCGATGTGTCGCCCGAGTTTGCCGTTGCCTCCGCACCTTTGCCTCTGCTGGTGTTGGCGGTGTGTGCCGCTTTGCTGTTGCTGCTGCCGCGCGGCTTGGGTTTGCGTCCGTGGGCGGTGTTGCTGTTGGCAGGGTTTGTGTTTTACCGTCCGCCCAGCGTGCCGGAAAATGAGGCTGCGGTTACGGTTTGGGATGCGGGGCAGGGTTTGTCGGTGTCGGTTCAGACGGCAAATCATCATCTTTTGTTTGACACCGGAACTGCATCGGCGGCACAGACGGGGATTGTGCCGAGTTTGAATGCGGCGGGTGTCCGCCGTTTGGACAAGCTGGTTTTGTCGCATCACGACAGCGACCACGACGGCGGATTTCAGGCAGTCGGCAAGATACCGAACGGTGGGATTTATGCCGGGCAGCCGGAATTTTATGAGGGGGCGCGGCATTGTGCGGAACAGCGTTGGCAATGGGACGGCGTAGATTTTGAGTTTTTGATGCCGTCTGAACGCAAAAACATCGATGATAATGGGAAAAGTTGTGTTTTGCGTGTTGTGGCTGGTGGTGCGGCACTGCTGGTAACGGGCGATTTGGATACGAAAGGCGAGGCGGAGTTGGTTAAAAAATACGGCTCAAACCTGTACAGCCAGGTGTTGGTTTTGGGGCATCACGGCAGCAATACGTCCTCGTCGGGCGTGTTCCTCAATGCCGTCTCGCCCGAATATGCCGTTGCTTCAAGCGGTTATGCCAACGCCTACAAACATCCGACCCAAGCGGTGCAGAACCGTGTCCGCGCACACGGCATCAAACTGCTGCGTACCGATTTGTCGGGCGCGCTGCAATTCGGCTTGGGACGCGGCGGCGTGAAGGCCCAACGTTTGAGAGGGTATAAATTCTATTGGCAGAAAAAACCGTTTGAGTGAACGGAAAGGCTTGCGCCGGAACGGAAAATGCCGTCTGAAAGGGTTTCAGACGGCATTACGAAGAAGATGGGCTTAATGCCAGTAACGCCACCAGGGCATATCGTCGGGCTGCCAAGTGTGTGTCAAAAACGGGCTTTTCGGGAAATTGGTTTCCAACACGCGGCGCGTGTCGGCAGCAAGCTGCGGTTTGCCGAGTTTTTGGTAGGCAAGTTCCAATATGGCGAGCGATTCTTCGACATAGCGCGTATTCTGGTAGCTGCCGATGATTTTTTGGGCACGGTTGGCGGCGGCGATGTATGCGCCGCGTTTCATATAATAACGGGCAACCGCCATTTCATTTCCGCCCAAGGCATCGACCAGTTTGATCATACGCGCGGACGCATCGGCGGCGTATTTGCTGTTCGGGAAGCGTTGGACGAGTTCCGCAAAGGCCTGATACGCTTCGCGGTTGGCTTTCGGGTCGCGGTCGGACCAGTCTTGCGAGGCCAGCTTGTTCAAGAAAGACTGATCTTCGTTGAACAGTACCAAACCGCGCAGGTACAGCGCGTAGTCCATATTCGGGTGTTGAGGGTGAAGGCGGCGGAAGCGGTCAATGGCGGCCAGCGCCTTATCCTTCTCATCATCTTTATAGTAGGCGTATGCCGTATCCAGTTGGGATTGCTGGGCATGGCGGCTGGTAGGGAAGCGCGATTCCAAGATTTCGTATAATTTGACAGCTCGCGTATAATTGCTGCTGTTCAGCTCGTCCTGGGCTTCGGCATAGAGTTTTTCCACACTCCAGTCTTGGGTAATCTGGGCATCTTTATCTACCGTACCTTTGGTGGCACAGGCACTCAGTGCCAAACCTAATGAAACCGTTAAAAGAATTTTTTTCATGCAGAATACTTCCTTTGATAATGAATCCGATTATAGCGATGATTCAGACTTTGTGTCAGCCCCGGAAACCGAAAACTGTATTTGTCTGACTGTTCCGCTCGAGCTTGCCGGCGGGCGGTTGGATGCGGTATTGGCAAAACTTCTGCCAGACTATTCGCGCAGCCGGTTGACATCATGGATTAGAGAAGGCGCGGTTATTGTAAACGATAAACCTTCGCAACCCAAAGACAAAATGATAGGCGGTGAGCAAATCCGTGTAACCGTCCGCCCGAGTGAGGAGAATCTGGCATTCATGCCGGAGCCTATGGATTTGGATATTGTTTACGAAGACGATACCGTCATCGTCGTCAACAAACCGGCCGGACTGGTGGTGCATCCGGCGGCGGGCAACTGGACGGGGACGCTGCTCAACGGCCTCTTGGCGCATTGTCCCGAATTGAGCCAAGTACCGCGTGCAGGCATCGTACACCGTTTGGACAAAGAAACCAGCGGGCTGATGGTGGTTGCCAAAACCCTGCCGGCGCAAAATTCCCTTGTGCGGCAGCTTCAGGAACGCACGGTCAAACGCATTTACCGCGCCGTCGCCAACGGTATCGTCCCCTTTGACGGTAAAATCGAAACCCAAATCGGACGCGATCCGCACAACCGCCTGAAAATGGCAGTCGTCAAATTCGGCGGCAAACCAGCCGTTACCCACGTCAAAGTGTTGGAACGCTATCTTGCCCACAGTTATATCGAATGTTCGCTCGAAACGGGCAGGACGCACCAAATCCGCGTCCATATGCGCGAAGCTAACCATCCGCTTGCCGGCGATCCCGTGTACGGCAACCCGCGCCATCCGTGCAGCGACCCGGTGAAAGAAGCCGTTAAAAGTCTGGGCGCGCGTCAGGCATTGCACGCCTACCGCTTAAGTTTCGTCCATCCGGAAAGCGGCGAAACCGTTTCGTTTGAAGCACCGATTCCGGACGACATATATCATTTGTTGTCTGTCCTCCGTCTTGAAGCCGGTTTGGATTCGTCTTTGAGCAATGAAGAGGAATGGCAGGACAAATTCGGCGCGGATGACGACGATGATTGGAACGAAGACGACTATGATGTCGAAGTGGTTTATGTAAGGGAGTGAGGCGGCTTGAAAGGCGGGGCGAACGCAGGCAGCCGAACCGGAGCAGCCGGGCAATCGTCCCCGCCGATTTCAAACAAAGGCCGTCTGAAGGGGCCGGGCAGAAACCGCCGGTTTCGTTTGCCCCGTTCAGACGGCATTATGATGAAAGGCGTTTAGGGTTTTTTATGTTTACCGGCTTTGGCCGCCCAATAAGTTGCCAGCAGCGAGCCGGAGATATTGTGCCACACGCTGAACAATGCGCCCGGAACGGCAACGACCGGCGCGGCGGCAAAGTGTGCGGCGGCAAGCGCGGCGGCCAGACCCGAGTTTTGCATACCGACTTCGATGGCCAGCGTTTTTTGTGCATCATAAGGCAGGCCGGTCCATTTGGCGGCAAAGAAGCCGAGCAGGTAGCCGATGCCGTTGTGGAGTACGACAACCGCAAAAATCAGCAGGCCGCTTTCCATAATCTTGCCTTTGCTTGCCCCAACAACCGCGCCGATAATCAGCACGATGGCGGCAACGGAAACCAGCGGTAGTGCATCGGTCAGCTTTTCGGTTTTACTGCCCAAAACCTTATGGACAATCAAACCCAAAACAATGGGGAGCAAAACCATTTTGACGATGGACATCAACATACTGCCCGCTTGGATTTCCAGCATTTCACCGGCAAGCATCAGGAAGATGGCGGGGGTCAGCAATGGGGAAATCAGGGTGGAAACAGACGTAACGGCAACCGACAAAGCCACATTGCCACGCGCCAGATAGGTCATCACATTGGAAGCCGTACCGCCCGGGCAGCAGCCGACCAAAATCACGCCGACCGCGATTTCGGCAGGCAGGTTCAACAGTTTGGACAGCAGCCAGGCGGTTGCCGGCATAATGGCGAATTGTGCGATTACGCCGATGATGACGGCTTTGGGATGTTTGAACAAAATATCGAAGTCGGAAGGTTTGAGCGTCAAACCCATACCGAACATAATAATGCCCAGCAGCCAAGGAATATAAGGCCCCGCCCATTTGAAAGTGTCGGGCGCGAAAAAAGCGGCGGCGGCAAAGAGCGCGGCCCAGAGGGAAAATGTTTTTCCGATAAAGCTGCTGATTTTACTGAGGATATTCATAATAATGCGTTGCGTGTTTGTTTTTAAGGGAAGGCAAGCATACACGCCTTAACCTTAATTTGCAAAATGACCACGCCTAAACAATGCCGTCTGAAAGTGGAGATTGGTTTTCAGACGGCATCGCCCGAGAGGTGTCTGAAACGGACTTTATCCCCATTCCTTTTCGGTTGAAACCCGTCTGTTTATGGCGATAGAATCTAATCGGAGGGCAGTCTCGTTCGGGCAACACGCAGTGCGGTGCTTGATGTGCCATCCCCTGTTGAAACATATAAAGCTCGGAGAAAGTATATAAGGGCATCATCCCTGCACCGGCAAGAATCCGACCCGAATCTCCGAATTCCCGCCTGTGCGGGAATGACGAAAAAACAAGCATCCATTTGCCCCGAAGGCAGTTAATCAACCCTTTCCGCCACACACCTATTCCAATATCCAATGAAAACCATCACAGAAACCCTAAATCTTGCCCCGAAAGGCAAAAACTTCCTGACCGCCGATTGGCCCGCTCCCGCCAATGTGAAAACCCTGATTACCACGCGCAACGGCGGCGTGAGCCAAGGTGCGTATCAGAGTTTGAACCTCGGTACGCACGTCGGCGACAATCCCGAAGCCGTGCGCCGCAACCGCGAAATCGTGCAACAGCAGGTCGGATTGCCCGTTGCCTACCTCAATCAAATCCACAGCACCATTGTCGTCAATGCTGCCGAAGCATTGGACGGCACGCCCGATGCGGACGCTTCCGTGGACGACACGGGCAAGGCTGCCTGTGCCGTGATGACCGCAGACTGTCTGCCCGTTCTATTTTGTGACAGGGCAGGTACGGCGGTTGCCGCCGCACACGCGGGCTGGCGCGGTTTGGCGGGCGGCGTATTGCAAAACACCATTGCCGCGATGAAGGTTCCGCCTGTTGAAATCATGGCGTATCTCGGCCCCGCCATCAGTGCGGATGCGTTTGAAGTCGGACAGGACGTGTTTGATGCGTTCTGCACGCCCATGCCCGAAGCCGCTGCCGCATTTGAAGGCATAGGCGGCGGCAAATTCCTTGCCGACCTCTACGCGCTCGCCCGCCTGATTCTGAAGCGTGAAGGCGTGGGCGGCGTGTACGGCGGCACGCATTGTACGGTTTTGGAACGGGATACTTTCTTTTCCTACCGCCGCGACGGGGCGACAGGGCGTATGGCGAGCCTGATTTGGCTGGACGGCAATGCCGTCTGAACACGCCGCTGATATAATCTACCGATTTTGTGCTTTTGAGAAAGGCAAGCGATGAACAAAATATTCCTTACTGCCGCAGTGCTGATGTTGGGCGCGTGCGGTTTCCACCTGAAAGGTGCAGACGGCATTTCTCCGCCGCTGACCTACCGGAGCTGGCACATCGAAGGCGGACAGGCATTGCAGTTTCCTTTGGAAACCGCGCTGTATCAGGCTTCGGGCAGGGTGGACGATGCTGCCGACGCGCAGATGACCCTGCGTATAGACAGGGTTTCCCAAAACAAGGAAACCTATACCGTTACCCGTGCGGCAGTCATCAACGAATATCTTTTGATATTGACGGTTGAAGCGCAGGTATTGAAACGCGGCGAGCCGGTCGGCAAACCGATGACCGTGTCCGTCCGCCGCGTTCTTGCTTATGCCGACAACGAAATTTTGGGCAAACAGGAAGAAGAAGAAACCCTGTGGGCGGAAATGCGGCAGGATGTTGCCGAACAGATTGTCCGCCGCCTGACCTTTCTGAAGGCGGAATGACGTGGCGGCACATATCGGACGCATCGATACGGACGCGCCTTTGAAACCTCTGTACGTCATCCACGGCGAGGAAGAACTGCTGCGTATCGAGGCATTGGACGCATTGAGGGCGGCGGCGAAGAAGCAGGGTTATCTCAACCGCGAAGCCTATACCGCCGACGCGTCTTTCGATTGGAACGAACTGCTGCAAACCGCAGGCAGTGCCGGTCTGTTTGCCGATTTGAAGCTGTTGGAACTGCATATCCCCAACGGAAAACCCGGCAAAAACGGCGGCGAGGCGTTGCAGGACTTTGCCACCCGACTGCCGGAAGATACGGTAACGCTGGTTTTGCTGCCCAAACTGGAGAAAACACAGCTCCAGTCCAAATGGTTTGCCGCATTGGCGGCAAAGGGGGAAGTGTGGGAAGCCAAACCGGTCGGCGCGGCGGCTTTGCCCCAATGGATACGCGCCCGTCTGGACAAAATCGGTTTGGGTATCGAGGCAGACGCATTGGCACTGTTTGCCGATCGCGTGGAAGGCAATCTGTTGGCGGCGCGTCAGGAAATCGACAAACTCGCGTTGCTGTATCCGAAAGGACATACCCTAAATATCGATGAGGCGCAAACCGCCGTCGCCAATGTTGCCCGCTTCGACGCGTTCCAACTGGCAGGCGCGTGGATGAAGGGCGATGTCCCGCGCGTATGCAGGCTTTTGGACGGATTGCGGGAAGAGGGAGAAGAACCGGTGCTGCTTCTGTGGGCGGTTGCCGAAGACGTGCGGACGCTGATCCGGCTTGCCGCCGCCCTGAAGCAGGGGCAGAGCATCCAATCCGTCCGCAACAGCCTCAGGCTTTGGGGCGACAAACAGACGCTCGCACCGCTTGCGGTCAAGCGGATTTCCGTTGTCCGCCTGCTTGACGCACTTAAAACCTGCGCCCAAATCGACCGAATCATCAAAGGCGCGGAAGACGGCGACGCATGGACGGCATTCAAACAGCTTGTTGTGTCGCTGGCGGAATAAAGCGGTAATCCCCAAAATCCGAAAATACTGTAAAATACCGTTAATCCTGAAAAGTATTTACCAATCCGTCCGAAAACATTTCAGACGGCACGACCACCTCAATAAAGGAACATCAACCCTATGGACAATAAGACCAAACTGCGCTTGGGCGGCCTGATTTTACTGACCACCGCCGTTTTAAGCCTCATTATCGTATTGATTGTCGATTCCTGGCCGCTTGCCATCCTGCTTGCCGCCGTCATCGTCGCTGCCGCCGCGGGCGGCTTTGTTTGGACATCCCGCCGACAGCAACGCCAGTTTATCGAACGCCTGAAAAAATTCGACATCGATCCCGAAAAAGGCAGAATCAACGAGGCAAACCTGCGCCGTATGTACCACAGCGGCGGACAACACCAGAAAGATGCGATTACCCTGATCTGCCTGTCGCAAAAATGTTCGGTGGACGAGGCGCACGCCATGTTCAAAAAACGCCCGACACGTCAGGAAATCAATCAAATGGCGGCAAAACAGTCGCGCGGTCAGAAGCGTCCGCACCGTTAACCGCCGCAAGGCATCTCTGCACAAATGCCGTCTGAAGCCTGTTGGCGTTTCAGACGGCATATTCCGATTGAAAAGATGATGACACTGAAAACCGCCCCGCTCAAACGCCGCTTCGCCGCCATACTGTACGAAATGCTGCTGGCAGGTGCGGCAACCTGTCTGGCGGCATTGATTGCCGGCATTGCCGCCATTTTCCTCAATCCTGTTTCTACCCTGCTTTCCGCCTTGGTAACCAGTATCCTGATAATGGGTTCGTGGTGGGTGTATTTCCGCGCCAACTGGCACGGACAGGGGCAGACCTTGGCAATGAGGACATGGAAAATCGGCTTGTGCGACCTTAACGGCATACAGCCGTCTTTGCACCTGCTGCGCCTGCGCTTTATTTGGGCGTGCATATTCATCGTCTTCATTCCTATGCTTGCCTATGCGGGATTGCGCCACCTGCTCGGTATTCCGCCCAAGGATGCATTCGGTGCGGCATTGGTTTGGCTGATTTTACCGTGGGGTTTTGCCCTGCTGAATCCCGATCGGCAGTTTCTGTATGACTTCCTTGCCGGAACGAGGTTGGTGGATGTGAAAGAACAATCTTGAATTGCTTGCAACAGAGGTTTTAAGCCGATAAAGAATGCCGTCTGAAAAAAGTTTCAGACGGCATTGTCATGTTTGGAGAGAAAGGCAGGGCTATTCGATATTCTGCACCTGTTCGCGCATCTGTTCGATCAGGACTTTCAGCTCGACAGAGGCTCGGGTGCATTCGGTAGCGATGGATTTGCTGCCCAAGGTGTTGGCCTCACGGTTTAATTCCTGCATCAGGAAATCCAAGCGTTTTCCGCTGCTGCCTTTGTGTTCGGTAACGATGCGGCGTACTTCGGCAATGTGGGTGCGAAGGCGGCTGAATTCTTCATCGACATCGGATTTTTGGACAAACAGGGCAAACTCCTGTTGCAGCCTGTCGTTGTCGATGCTGCCGACGGCTTCGGCAAGGCGGGTGCGGATTTTTTCTTTATGCGCTTCCACCAGCGCGGGGAAGATTTCGCTCAATGCCCCGATGATTTCTTCCATAGCCTCAAGGCGTTGCAGCAGGTGCTCGCCCAATTTTTTCCCTTCGCGTCTGCGTGCGGCAGTGAAGTCTTTTAACGCTTTTTCGGTCAGTTCGGTAATGCTTTTTGCCAATTCTTCCGTATTTTCCCTTTGGCTTGCCAATACGCCCGGAAAGCGCAAAATATCGGCAACGCCCAGTTTTGCCAAATCGTGATGCTTGCGGAGGTTTTTGTTGATTTCGGCAAGCTGTCCGACCAAATCGCGATTCAGTTCCAAAGACTGATTGTCATTTTCCGCATCTTGAATTTGGATTTTGCATTCGACTTTGCCGCGTGCCAGATGGGATGAAATCTGCTCGCGGATGCCGCTTTCCAAATGGCGCAAATCATCCGGCATCCTGATTTGAATGTCCAAAAAGCGGTGGTTGACGGCGCGGATGTCGAGGTTGATGCGTTTGCTGCCGCACTCTGCCGCCGCGTTAGCAAAGCCTGTCATACTGTGGATGTGGATATTTCCGCTGCTCATGTCGTTCTCCGAAGTCCGTTAAAATGGAATCAATATATCACATCTGTATGGCGGCAAGCGTTTTCGGGTGTGAAAAATTGAAGATTTGGCGTGCTATATGGGCACCATGGGCTCTTGTCGCAGCAAGAAAGGGAAGTGTATCAGGCAAAACTTCCAAAATTGGAACAGGCTATGGGTGTCTTTACCAAAATAATTTTGACAAGTCGTTGGTTGAAAGTACTGATTTATACAGACTTGATTGTGGTACAGACAATTTATCAATTCGACCAATCTTTCTGGGAAACAGCTTATATGGCAGTGTCTGATTCATGTTTGTTTTTTAATTTCGGCAATTGCAACGGCGTGGACGGATAAAATCGTGTGCAGCACGACACACAAGCCTCATCAGGGTTTCTATTATAAAAAACACCCGACAAGCCAGCTTGTCGGGTGTTTAATTATGCCTATTTCAAACCGCTTCGGCTTCTTCGGCAAGAAAACCACGCAGTTTCTGCATAGCTTTCGCTTCAATCTGGCGGATGCGCTCGGCAGAGACGCCGTATTCTGCAGCAAGCTGGTGCAGCGTCAGACCGCCGTCATCTTGAAGCCAGCGGCTTTCCACAATACGGCGGCTCCTGTCATCCAGTTGCGCCAAAGCATTTTGCAGGCCTTCTGTTTGCAGCGCGTAATGTGCCTGTTTCGACAGTTGGCAGCTCGGTTCGGAATCGTGGTCGGCAAGCCAGTCGATGGGAGCGAAACTGTCCTCGTCGTCGCTGTTGTCTGCCATGATGGCGATGTCGTGTCCCGTCATGCGCTGTTCCATTTCCAGAACTTCGGAAAGTTTGACACCCAAATCATCGGCGATTTCCTGTGCTTCTTTAGGAGACAGAGCATTAAGGTTTTTACGCATGCTGCGCAGGTTGAAAAACAGCTTGCGTTGCGGTTTGGTGGTGGCAACGCGGACAAGGCGCCAGTTCCTCAGGATGAATTCGTGAATTTCCGCTTTAATCCAATGCACAGCAAATGAAAACAGGCGTGCACCTCGACCTGGCTCGTAGCGTTTGACCGCCTTCATCAGACCGATATTTCCTTCCTGAATCAGGTCGGCCTGATTCAGTCCGTAGCCGTCATAGCCGCGTGCGATGGAAACGACCACGCGAAGGTGGGAAAGGATAAGTTGTTTGGCGGCATTGAGGTCGCCTTTGCGTTGGCGTTCTGCAAGGTGCGTTTCTTCGTCCAAGGTCAGCATGGGGATGCTGTTGACGGTATGGATATATTGTTCGAGGCTGCCGTTGCCGCTTTGAATGGCAGGTAATGCAAAAGCGTTATTCATTTGAGGCATTTCCTTTCGGCTGGAACCGCGGGTTTGCGGTTGGGTGTTCGGATACAGTATATCACTGCTTGGATTGTGTTTTGTACGTTTGATAAAAGATATGCGGTAGGGGTTGATAAATAGGGAAATTTTATATCTGATTTTGATTGATTTTTTAAACCTGATATTTTATGTCGATTTGGATATTATATTACATTCGGTTCTGTATGTAAACAGTATCATGGAAAAGACTGTCCGCTTTGGTGGACAGTTTCGGCATTAGGATTTTTTGTTGCGGAAAAGGCAGCCTGAAACCGAGTTCAGAGAAACCAAAACCGCGTGTGCATAAATTACACCCTACCATTTCACATTTTTGGTTGGTTGCACAGGCTACGCTGGCCTAATCTAAATCCAAGAGTATTTCAGAACAATTTGAATATAACTTATCCCATTGAATTGAAAAGAATAAATCACAGCCATTCCCAAACGAATCTATGTTTATAACAATATTGTTATCAATGCAAAAATATTTTCCAAAGGTTTTATGTTCTTTAATTATTAAATAGCGGTATTGCTCAAATACCTGCTCTATATTATGTTTAGTATTAGGAGAACATTGCAGAAATCTAATTTTTCCATTAGAAAACTTAAATTCATTACTTTGATTGATACGTGGCTTACCCAAATCCCATGTTGCAGATCCCATTCTTCTCGATATATCAGAGATAAAATTAGTTGCACGGGTTTGCTTGATTTTAGCTATTCCAATCTCACCATCATTTTTTTCATTAGCATCTCCAAAATAAACCAAAATAATCAATAAAGGAATAGCCCCAAGACAAAACTCTCCTAATTTTACTTTTAATCGTAACCATGTTTTATTTACCATTATTTACTCTATTCATTGTTTTCTCAATCGATATGTTGTACCATGACTGAAAGAGGCATCTGGTGTACCTATACCTGTTTCTACTGCCCATCTACCATCTCTTGTTTTTATAATTTTAATATTCCCACCCCAATTGCCAAAACTTACTGTAGTACTTTCCCCTGGTAAAAAATCATTTGTTTCTTTTTTCCAAATATCAGATATTTCTTTTGTATAGTGTAATTTAGGGTTAGGAACATAGACACCTTGCTGGATAAGTTCATTACGTTATGAAAAGTATCAGTGTGATAAGGGTCAATATTCCTATCAACGGCCATGAGCTGCCGACTTTCATATAGGGTGTTTCACCAGTATAGCCTTTGATGTGTCCTTCCAATATGGTTTCGGTATCGGGTTGTGCTTGGGCAATGATATTGCCTTTGGGTGAGATGATGGCGGTCGCTCCGGTGTTGGTTGCGCGAACCATATAACGGCCGAGTTCCATGGCGCGTGCCTGGGACTGCTGTAGTTGCTGGTACATGGCGTTGGATTTTCCATACCATGCCATGTTGCTGATGTTGGCAAGCAGGGTGGAGTCTTTTGCAGTAGTAATCAGTTCATCGCCGAAACCGTCTTCGTAGCAGATGTTGAAGGCGACTTTTTGGTCTTTCATTTGAAGGGTGGGTTGGCTGTCACCGCCTTTGCGGAAGTCGGAAAGGGGCATGTCCATCATTTTGTAGAGTGGCGTGGTCAGAAAGGGCAGAGGTTTGTATTCTCCAAAGGGGACAAGGTGGTTTTTGGCGTAGTAGGGGATGCCGTCCTGATTGTTTTCCTGATAACTGGTCAGGTTGATGATGGCGTTTTCGTAACCGTTGCCGTCCGAAGTGTATTGGCTGATGCCGACGGCGAGCGCGCTGCCGTTGTTTTGCGCCTGTTCGGCGAATTGCGCCAGTATGTTTTCCGGCAGGTTTTGGCGCATGACGGGAATGGCGGTTTCGGGCAGGATGACGATGTCGGCAGTGGTTTTGCCGACCTGTTCGTAATATTTCTGTATGGTCGGGATAACTTGGTCTTCACGCCATTTGATGGTTTGGGCGATGTTGCCCTGAAGCAGGGCGACGGTGCTGCGGCTGCCGTCGGGGCTGGTGAAGTCGGTTTGTTGGGCGGTGTAGCCTGCGGCAAGCAGGGCGGCAATCAGGATAATTGGAAGCAGGCGTTTGCCCGAACGTGCGGTGTTATCACTCGCCAAAACCAGCCAGACACCGAGAAAGGCGGTCGCCAGTGTAACCATGTGGATGCCGCCCAATGGGGCGAAACCTGCCAGCGGGCTGTCCGGGGTGATTTGTGAGTAGCCGAGTGCGCCCCAGCCGAATCCGGTCAGGAAACGCTCGCGGGCAAACTCGGTCAGCGTCCACAGGATGGGCAGTACCAGACCAGTCTTTATGCCCCGGGGCAGGGTAAATTTTTTCCACAGCCAGAAACACAGTGCCGGATAAAGGGCAAGGTAGGCGGGCAGCAGGAAGGTCAGCGGTACGGCATAGAGGTCGGGCAGGCCGGAAACGTCGTGCAGGGCAGTGTGTATCCAGTAGAACTGTGCCGTGTATGCGGTCAGGCCGAACAGGTAGGCGGAAGAGGCGGCAAAACGCG
The DNA here is from genome assembly GCF_962747995.1 of Neisseria viridiae. Classification (GTDB taxonomy): domain Bacteria; phylum Pseudomonadota; class Gammaproteobacteria; order Burkholderiales; family Neisseriaceae; genus Neisseria; species Neisseria viridiae. The sequence continues at coordinate 26,497 of NZ_CAUJAJ010000001.1, forward strand.
GACGCAGTTCGATGAGGCGGACGAAGGCGCCGAAAATCAACGGCATCAGCCAAAAGTGGTAGTAGGGTGCGAAGGTGAAGGGGGTGGCGGCGGCAAAAAGGATGAGCAAAGGCCAGTAGAGGGCGGGGTGCCGCCAGTATTTGTCCAGTTTGGAAAACATATTCGTCTGTCTGTTCGGAAGATGCCGTCTGAACGTCTTTCAGACGGCATCGGTATTTGAAAAAGGAATCAATGCCTGCCGAAACGATTCATCAGCGGCAAGGCGGGCGCAGGCAATCGAACCGGAAAGCAGTCCGACAACGAGGTTGGCGAAGTATTCCGCCCAGCCCGCGTCCCAGTGTTGCGCGTGCAGGAAATCGTGCAGAAAGCCGAGGTTGTGGGCGACCAGTCCGCCGCCGGCAAGAAACATGGCAAGCGTGCCGACCACGCTCAAACCGCGCATAAACCAAGGCATAAAGGCAGTCAGTATTTGCCCCGAACTGCGCGAAAAGGCTTGTGGGCGGCGCATCAGCAGCATGCCCAAGTCGTCGAGTTTGACGATGACGGCGACGATTCCGTACACCAAAACAGTCATGCCGATGCCGATTGCCGCCATCACGAGCGAGCGCGTTATCAGGCTGTATTGCTCGACCACGCACAGCGCGATGATGATGATTTCTGCGGACAGGATAAAGTCGGTACGGATGGCACCTTTGACTTTATCCTGCTCGTCAACCGCCGTTTCGCCGCCGTCATCATGCACGTCATGTCGGTGCAGAAACTTGTGCGGCAGCTTTTCCACGCCCTCAAAGCACAGATAAATCCCGCCTGCCGTCAAAAGCGGCGTAATGAGTTGCGGCAGGAAGGCGGAAAGCAGCAGAGCCGCAGGCACCAAAACCGGCTTGTCGGCAAAAGAACCTTTCGCCACCGGCCAAACAATCGGCAACTCGCGTTCTGCCGATACGCCTGTAACCCGGTTGGCATTGGATGCCAAATCGTCGCCGACCACGCCGGCGGTTTCCTTTGCGGCGGCTTTGGTCATCAGGGCAACATCGTCCAAAACGGCGGTGATGTCGTCTGGCAGAATAAATAGTGAGGCAAATGCCATTAAAGAATCCTGAAATGCGGCGCAAAGTCCGACATTATATAGGAGAATGCGGGTTTGGGCGGTCTCAGGCGGCATGAAACAGGAAAATGCCGTCTGAAGGCGGTGGCGGACATGAAATAAAGTTTCGTGAAAAGAAAATGCCGTGTTACAATCTTTCGATTTTAATTTCATGAATTTTAAGGGAGAATCTTTGGCGTGGATTGGATGAACAGTCTGTTTCTGCTGGGTGGCGCACTGTTGTTCCTGAGCGTGGTTTCGACCACTTTGTCCGCACGTTTGGGAATGCCTTTGCTGCTGGTGTTTCTTGCCGTCGGCATGCTGGCGGGCGAGGAAGGCGTTGGCGGCATTGCCTTCAATAATGTCGTGATGGCGAATTTCATCAGCCAGCTTGCTTTGGCGGTTATTCTGCTCGACGGCGGTTTGCGGACGCAGCTTTCTAGTTTTCGGATTGCGTTGAAGCCCGCGTCGGTACTCGCTTCGTGGGGCGTGTTTGCCACCGTGCTTCCGCTGGGACTGTTTGCAACTTTTTACCTCGGTTTGGATTGGAAGTTCGGCGTGCTGATGGCGGCGATTGTCGGTTCGACCGATGCCGGCGCGGTATTCAGCCTTTTGCGCAACAGCGGCGTGCGTTTGAACGAACGGGTGCAGGCGACTTTGGAAATCGAATCGGGTGCGAACGACCCGATGGCGGTTTTTTTGGTTACGGCACTGATTACCATGATTATGCAGCCGGCGGAATCGGGTGCGGCGGCGTTTGTCCGGATGCTTGCGCTGCAAATCGGTTTCGGTCTGCTGACGGGTTGGGCGGGTGGAAAGATATTGGCAAAGCTGGTACGCCGTCTGAATCTTGCGGAAGGTCTGTACGCGCTGCTGATTATGTCGGGCGGGCTGCTTGTGTTTGCGTTTACCAATACCATAGGCGGCAGCGGCTTTTTGGCGGTTTACCTTGCCGGCATCATTGTCGGCAACCAGCACAACCGTGCGACGGAACACGTTTTGCGCGTGATGGACAGTTTGGCTTGGCTGGCACAGGCAACCCTGTTCGTCATGCTCGGTCTGCTGGTTTCTCCCGCCAGCGTGTTGGACAGGGCGGCGGAAGCCTTGGCGATTGCGGTGTTCCTGATGCTGGTCGCGCGTCCGCTGGCAGTGTTCGGCGGTTTGTGGAAATTCAATTACAGCCTGCGTGAAAAGGCGTATATCAGTTGGTTGGGCTTGCGCGGAGCCGTACCGATTTCGCTGGCGATGATGCCGTTGGTGACGGGTGTTCCCAATTCGCACCTGCTGTTTGATGTGGCGTTTGCCGTGGTGGTGCTGTCGCTGCTGATTCAGGGAACGACGATTCCTGTGATGGCGCGGCTGTTGAAGGTTGCCATGCCCAACAAGCCCGAACCGAAAGATACGCATGATATTTGGCTGGCGGAAAAGGAAATTGTCAGAATGTCGGCGTTTAAAGTGGTTGCCGAATCTGAAGCGGAGGGACACCATCCCGATACGGTCGAACCGATTTCCGATTCGTTTGACGCACGCTGTTTCGCATTGATACGCAACGGCAGCCGAATCGAAATGCAGTCCGACACCGTGCTTCAGGCGGAGGATTTGGCGTGGTACATCCTGCCCGACGGCAAGGTCGATAAAATGGCGAAATACTTTACCGAGACGGGTATCGGCGTTCGTGAGAATTTTGATTTCTTCGGCGAGTTTGTCGTTTCGCCGGCAGCACGTTCGGGCGATTTGGCACTTGCTTACGGTTTGAAGCTGGAAGCGGGCGAAGAGGGTTTGAGCCTTGCCGAGCTTTTCGATAAGCGTTCCGACAGTCAGGAGCCGGTCGAGGGCGACCGTATTGACATCGGCGGCTTTATGCTGACCGCGAAGGAGGTTGACGGGGACGGCAATATCGGGTCTATGGGTCTGAAAGTACCGCGTTAGAAAGGTTTGGTTTGAATGCCGTCTGAAGCCGGATTGCCGGTTTCAGACGGCATTTTGTCTGTTTAGTTTTTTTTGCCTTTTGCCTGTTTTACGTCTTTTTCGGTAACGCTTCCGCCGCCGTTGTCAAAGGCGTTCATGATATAAGTGGCGACGGCGGCAATGTCCGCATCGCTGATGGCGGTTGCGGGCATGAATCCGTTGTAGGTTTTGCCGTTGACTTTGATTGTACCGTTGATGCCTTTGACCATGCTGTTCAGCAGCACCTGCGGTTTTTTCATGATGAAGTCGGAGCGGTAGAGCGGCGGAAACATGATTCCGCGGCCTTCGCCTTTTTTGCCGTGGCAGGCGACGCAGTTGGATTCGTACACTTTTTGCCCTTTTGTCATGATGCTGTTGTCGGAGGCAGAAGCGGCGGCGCAGAGGCAGCCCAAGACGAGGGCGGTCGGCAGACGGGTTGTGTTCATTGGCGTTTCCTTAATGTTTGAAACCTTGTTGTTGATTTTGCGTAGCGGGTGAAAGGTTTTTTTGCCGAATCGGTAGTAAGGTTGCACTTGATGTGTTGTCCGGCATAGATGCCATCATACGCTAAAGTAGCGGGAAAATGCCGTCTGAACACGGCGTTCAGACGGCATTTTAGACATGGGTCAAACAGTTTCAACGCCAGCCGCCAAGGTTTTCTTCGGCAAGTGCGACGAGTGCGTCTATCCAGTCGGGGTTGTCGTTGAGGCAGGGGATGTAGCGGTAGCTTTTGCCGCCTGCTTCATAAAACTGTTCACGCCCCATCAGGGCGATTTCTTCCATGGTTTCCAAACAGTCTGCCAAAAAGCCCGGGCAGAATACGTCCAGCTCGGTTACCCCCTGTTTGGGCAGTTTGTTAAACAAATCCTGAGTGCTGGGTGTAATCCATTTTGCCCTGCCGAATTGGCTTTGGAAAGACACGACATATTCGTCTTCGGTCAGATTTAGTGCTTCTGCAAGCAGTTTGGCGGTATGGCGGCATTCATCTGGATAGGGGTCGCCGAGGTTGAAGTGCTTTTGCGGAATGCCGTGAAAACTCAGCATCAGTTTCTTGCTGCGGCCGTGTTCTGCCCAATATCGGAGGATATGGTTTTTCATTGCATCGATATAGCCCGTGTCGTCATAGAAGCGCGAAACGGTCCGTATGCTCATTTGGTTCCGTTGCAGCAGTAATTGTTCGCATACCTTGTCCACGGCGGCTCCACTGCTTGATGCGGCATATTGCGGATATAGTGGGATAATCAGCAGCCTACCCACACCCTGTGATTTCAGTTCTGACAATACATCCGCCACCGAAGGGTTACCGTAGGTCATGGCATGACGGACAATCAGGCCGGGCATTTGTTCGGCAAGCGCGGCTGCCTGACGTTCCGTATAAACTTCTAAGGGGGAGCCTTCTTTAAACCAGATTTTTTCATAGGCGTGCGCACTTTTCTTAGGACGCAGCGTCAGTATCAGGCCACGCAAGATAGGTTGCCACAACAGCTTCGGCAGTTCCACTACGCGTTGGTCGGATAAAAAGTCGCGTAGGTAAGGTTTGACGGCTTGCGCGGTCGGAGCATCCGGTGTGCCGAGGTTAAGCAGTAAGACGGCGGTACGGTTTTGGTCGGTGTAGGGAAGGGAGGGTTCTGGCAGGAAGCGGGGCATGGTCTGTTTCTTTGATGTGTATTGATGATATTAGATGTCTCTTTGTGCAAAAGGCCGTCTGAAAAACCGAGGGACAATTAAGATAAATGTTTTCAGACGACCTTGATAAGCATGGTTAAATCTCAATCCACGCCTCGTGCGCGGTTTTCATGGAATTGCGCCTGCCAATCGGCAAATTTGCCTTGTTCGATGGCTTCGCGCATTTCTGCCATGATGACTTGGTAGAAGTGCAGGTTGTGGATGGTGTTGAGCTGTGCGCCCAAGATTTCGCCGACACGGTGCAGATGGTGCAGGTAGGAGCGGCTGAAATTCTGACAGGCGTAGCAGGTGCAGCTTTCATCAATCGGACGCTTGTCGAGTTTGTGTTTGGCGTTTTTGATTTTCAAATCGCCAAAACGGGTGAACAGCCAGCCGTTACGCGCATTGCGGGTAGGCATAACGCAGTCGAACATGTCCACGCCGTGTGCTACGCCGTACACCAAGTCTTCAGGCGTGCCGACGCCCATCAAATAATGAGGTTTGTGTTCCGGCAGAATAGGGCCGACAGCGCGCAACATACGGTACATTTCGGGCTTAGGTTCGCCAACGGACAAGCCGCCGATGGCCAAGCCGGGAAAGTCGAGTTCTTCCAAACCTTTCAGCGATTCTTCACGCAAATCTTCATACATCGCGCCTTGTACAATGCCAAACAGCGCATTCGGGTTTTTCAGGTCTTCAAAAGCCTTTTTGCTTCGTTCCGCCCAGCGCAGGCTCATTTGCAGCGATTTTTGCGCTTGGCTGTGCGTTGCTTCGCCAGGGGTGCATTCGTCCAGTTGCATCACGATGTCGGAATTCAATACGGTTTGGATTTTCATCGACACTTCGGGCGAGAGGAACAGTTTGTCGCCGTTGATCGGGCTTTGGAATGTACAGCCTTCTTCGGTCAGCTTGCGCATATCGGATAACGAGAATACTTGGAAACCGCCTGAGTCGGTCAAAATCGGCTTATCCCAACCGATAAATTCGTGCAGGCCGCCGAATTGTTCGATGACTTCCAAGCCCGGGCGCAGCCACAAATGGTAAGTGTTGCCTAAGATGATTTGTGCTTTGATGTCATGCAGGTTTTGTGGGTTCATCGCTTTGACCGAACCGTAAGTGCCGACAGGCATAAATACCGGCGTTTCGATTTTGCCGTGGTTCAACTCCAGCGTGCCGCGTCGGGCGAGACCGTCTTTTTTGTGTAAAGTAAATTTAAGCATAAGATTGAATGTCAGTTGGGCGACAAGGGTCGAAATATATTTTTAAAAGACGGCATTATAAATGATTTCCCACGGTTTTTCAGACGGCATCTTCAAATCTTGCCACAATGTTGCATAAAGAAATGCACATACCTCTTGCAAAAATTAAAACGACCCGATAAAATGCAAAAATCCTTTGAAGGCACGTAGCTCAGTTGGTTAGAGCACCACCTTGACATGGTGGGGGTCGTTGGTTCGAATCCAATCGTGCCTACCAAATTCCCATAACGGCATTTATGCCGTTATTTTTTAATCTTTCGGAGCGTTTGATGTTGAACATTACCTTGCCGGACGGTTCGGTCCGCCAATATGAATCACCCGTTACCGTGGCGCAAATTGCAGCGTCTATCGGTGCAGGTTTGGCAAAGGCAACGGTAGCGGGTAAGGTTAACGGTAAATTGGTGGATGCTTGCGATCCGATTACCGAAGATGCCCATGTTCAAATCATTACACCTAAAGATAAAGAAGGCGTGGAAATTATCCGCCACTCCTGTGCGCACTTGGTCGGTCATGCGGTCAAGCAGCTCTACCCTGATGCCAAAATGGTTATCGGCCCGGTGATTGAAGACGGGTTCTATTATGATATCGCAACTGAAAAACCATTTACGCCTGATGATGTAGCTGCTATCGAAGCGCGCATGAAAGAGTTGATTGCACAAGACTATGACGTTATTAAAGTGATGACGCCCCGTGCAGAAACCGTCAAAATTTTCCAAGATCGCGGCGAAGAGTACAAATTGCGTCTGATTGAAGACATGCCTGAAGTGGAAGCAATGGGTATGTATCATCATCAAGAATACGTCGATATGTGCCGCGGTCCTCACGTTCCGAATACCCGTTTCCTGAAAAACTTCAAACTGACCAAGTTGGCGGGCGCATACTGGCGCGGCGACAGCAACAATGAAATGCTGCAACGCATCTACGGTACGGCGTGGGCGACAAAAGACGAGTTGAAAGCCTATATTCAACGTATCGAAGAAGCCGAAAAGCGCGACCACCGCAAACTTGGCAAGCAATTGGATCTGTTCCATCTGCAAGACGAAGCGCCGGGTATGGTGTTCTGGCATCCTAAAGGCTGGGCTTTGTGGCAAGTGATTGAGCAGCATATGCGCAAAGAGCTGAATGCTGTCGGTTATAAAGAGGTGAAAACGCCTCAGATTATGGATAAAACCTTCTGGGAAAAATCCGGCCACTGGGAAAACTATAAAGACAATATGTTCGTGACCAGTTCTGAAAAACGCGAATACGCGGTTAAACCGATGAACTGTCCGGGTCATGTTCAGATTTTTAATAACGGCTTGCGCTCATATCGCGATTTACCGATGCGTTTGGCTGAGTTCGGTTCTTGCCACCGCAATGAACCAAGCGGTGCGTTGCATGGTCTGATGCGTGTTCGCGGTTTTGTGCAAGATGATGCGCATATCTTCTGTACCGAAGATCAAATCGTTGATGAAGCACGCGCATTCAATGAGTTGCTGGTTCGCATTTACAAACAATTCGGCTTCCATGATGTTGCCGTGAAGTTGTCCCTCCGCCCTGAACAACGTGCAGGTTCTGACGAAGTTTGGGATAAAGCCGAACAAGGCTTGCGTGATGCATTGACCGCTTGTGGAGTAGAGTGGGAAGAGTTGCCTGGCGAAGGTGCATTCTATGGTCCTAAGATTGAGTACCATGTCAAAGATGCCTTGGGTCGCTCTTGGCAGTGCGGTACCCTGCAATTGGACTTCGTATTGCCGGAGCGTTTGAATGCCGAATATGTAACTGAAAACAACGACCGTGCGCGTCCTGTAATGTTGCACCGTGCTATTTTGGGTTCATTGGAGCGCTTCATTGGTATTCTGATTGAAAATCACGCAGGCTCATTCCCATTGTGGCTTGCACCGGTTCAAATGGTGATTATGAACATCACCGAAAATCAGGCAGATTATTGTCGCGAAGTGGCTGCCAAATTGCAGGCGGCAGGATTCCGTGTCGAATTGGATTTACGTAACGAAAAAATCGGTTACAAAATCCGCGACAACAGCCAATACCGTTTTCCTTATCAAATCGTTGTCGGCGATAAAGAGAAACAAGAAAACAAAGTTGCGGTACGCCGCAAAGCAGAAGACTTGGGTTCTTTGAATCTCGATGAGTTTATCGCAATGTTGCAACAAGAAAATCAAAAAATACTTGTCTGATAAGAATTCAGACGACCTGAATATTTATTTTCGGGTCGTCTGAATTTTGGATAAGTAAATAGCAATTTTTATGCAGCTAAACGCGGACGATGTTCATTTGTTACGTTATTTTTGCTCCTTCTGCCGCATTTTGGGCAACGTCCACTGCTCTGCCAAAAAGTCTTGTCGGGCTTACCGAAACGAGCTTCATATTTTTGGCAACTATCTTGCCATGCTTCGCGCAGATTATCGGCATCTTCTTGCCCGCGCATACCGAAATATGGGAAATGGTGTAAAAAATAACCAAAGATATTTTGACAATCTTCCGCGTATTTCTGCGTATCTAAGATATGCAGATGCCAAAAATCATCAACCATACCAGATGGGACAATGGCTTCATCAGGATATTCAAGACACAAGGTGAGATATTTTCGGTACTCTTCGGCAATGTTTTTTGCCATCTCCAAAGTCCAGCCGAGTCCTTCTTCTTTGTCTATGGCTTTGACCATCATTGGTTCTAAATCAAGATTTTCGATTGTTTGGGGAAACATTTAATTACCTTCTATGTTAAGTGGTTGGTTGGAGAAAATTTTTGTAAGTTTAGAGTAGAGTGGTTTCTTGAACCAGAGCAGAGAATTGATAGTAGATATCTTAAATGCTCCTACCTGCTAGTCATAAAAGAGAGAGTTATATGAAGATAAATGAAAAAATAAAATGGATACGGGAGCGGAGTGGTCTATCCCAAGAAGATATGGCAGAGAAATTAGGTTTGGCAACGAGTACCTATTCAAAGATGGAACAGGGACGTATCAATATCAGTTTGCAGCGATTGGAGAAAATTGCCTCCATTTTGGGAATGAATACGGTCGACTTATTGGAGAATGGCGGTCATTTGGTCTGCTTAGTAAGTGAAAACAACAGCTCCAATTATTATGGAGTATCAGCGGAGCTATCGGCAGAGTTAGAGCGCTATAAGTTAATGTTGCAGCATAAAGACGAACTGATTGAGAAGCAAAGGGAGCTATTGGAACAACAAAAAAAGAGAATTAGCTGCTTTGAATGAAATTATCGCTCTCATGAAAGGAAGGTCTTCCTAGTGCGTATTTACGTTCTTACAGTTATGGGAAAATATCGTTGCAGGTATTTTCAGATAGCTTGAAAAAGGGTAGAATTTCAAGATTTAGCTACGGTTAAAGCTGATTTAACCTATTATCTTATTAATTTTTATAGGAGTATTCATCATCGCTCAAGAACGCGAAGCACGAATCAACGGCGAAATTACCGCCAAAGAAGTGCGATTAATCAGTGAGTCAGGCGATCAGCTTGGTGTCGTTTCAGTTCGTGAAGCTCTGGCTATGGCCGAAGAGCAAGATGTCGATTTGGTAGAAATTTCCCCGACTGCCAAGCCGCCCGTATGCAAACTGATGGATTACGGTAAATACAAATACCAACAAGCCAAGAAGCGCGACGAAGCCAAGAAAAACCAAAAGCAGGTACAAATCAAGGAAATCAAATTCCGCCCGGGGACCGATGAAGGCGATTATCAAATCAAAATGCGCAACATCAACCGCTTCCTTGCCGACGGCGATAAAGTCAAAGTGACATTGCGTTTCCGCGGCCGTGAAATGGCTCACCAGCAACTCGGCGCGCAACTTTTGGAACGTGTAAAAGAAGATTTGGCTGAAGTGGCGCAAATCGAGTCCTTTCCCAAAATGGAAGGTCGCCAAATGGTGATGATGATTGCGCCGAAGAAAAAATAAAGCTATAATTCTCCGCTTACTCCGATTGCCGCTTCGGAGTAAGTTTTCAATTGCGGCAAAAAACCGTGGTATTGTGGGTTTAAGTGTTTGAAACCGATGTTTTAAAACCCCCTAATGCCCTATCCGATAACGAATGGAGTTTTCCCATGCCTAAAATGAAAACCAAGTCTAGCGCGAAAAAACGCTTTAAAGTACTGGGTAACGGCGGTGTGAAACGCGCTCATGCGTTCAAACGCCACATCTTGACTAAAAAGACCACCAAAAACAAGCGCCAATTGCGCGGTACCTCTATGGTAAATGATCGCGATTTGGCTTCTGTTGCTAAAATGTTACCCTACGATTAAGGAGTTTAGAATATGCCACGCGTAAAACGCGGTGTTACCGCCCGTGTCCGTCACCAAAAAATCTTCGCGTTAGCCAAAGGCTACCGCGGTCGTCGTAAAAATGTTTACCGCGTTGCCAAACAGGCGGTAATGAAAGCCGGCCAATACGCATACCGCGACCGCCGCCAACGCAAACGCCAATTCCGCCAACTGTGGATTGTCCGCATCAATGCAGGTGCGCGTGAAAACGGGTTGTCTTACAGCAAATTTATGAACGGTCTGAAACGCGCCTCTATCGAAATCGACCGCAAAGTATTGGCTGATTTGGCCGTGTTCGATAAAGCCGCTTTTGCACAATTGGTTGAAAAAGCCAAAGCTGCTTTGGCTGCTTAATCCAAAAAATTGAAGAGGAAGCTGCGGCTTCCTTTTTTCTTTGTTTGCAGAAATTCTATGTGATTGATTTTCTTTCTTTAAAGTCTATTTCTTTAAATAAATTTGCGTTAAAATATAGTGGATTAAATTTAAATCAGGACAAGGCGACGAAGCCGCAGGCAGTACAAATAGTACGGCAAGGAGAGGCAACGCCGTACTGGTTTAAATTTAATCCACTATACAGAAAATTTATCCAATGGATTGACCGTGAAGAAAATAAGGTCGTCTGAAGAGTCTGATATGTCAGGCTATACAGGCGGCCTCGTTGTTTCAGCTGGCATATCATTAATTGACAGACTTGATATTATGGAAAATGTAAACCGTATCGTTGCAGAAGGCATTGCTGCAGTAGGAACTGCGCAAGATTTCAATACCTTAGAACAAATTAAAGCACGCTATCTCGGTAAAACCGGCGAATTGACCGGACTTCTGAAAACTTTGGGTCAAATGTCGCCTGAAGAGCGCAAAACCATAGGTGCGCATATCAATGAATGCAAAAACCGGTTTCAGACGGCCTTTAACAATAAACGCGATGCCCTCAACGAAGCCAAGCTGCAAGCCCGACTTGCCGCCGAAGCCCTTGACATTACCCTGCCCGGACGCGCTCAGGAAGGCGGCAGCCTGCATCCTGTAACCCTGACCTTGCAACGTGTGGTCGAACTCTTTCACGGAATGGGTTTTGAAGTGGCGGACGGTCCGGAAATCGAAGACGATTTCCACAATTTCCAAGCCCTGAACATCCCTGCAAACCATCCTGCCCGTGCGATGCAGGATACGTTTTACGTTGAAAACGGCGATGTTTTGCGTACGCACACTTCCCCGATTCAAATCCGCTACATGCTCGATAAAAAAGAGCCGCCCATCCGCATTATTGCCCCCGGCCGCGTTTACCGTGTGGACAGTGATGCCACTCACTCGCCTATGTTCCATCAGGCCGAAGGTTTGTGGGTAGAAGAGGGCGTAACTTTTGCCGACTTGAAAGCAGTGTTCACTGACTTTATTCGTCGCTTCTTTGAACGCGATGACCTGCAAGTGCGTTTCCGTCCGTCTTTCTTCCCGTTTACTGAGCCTTCTGCCGAAATCGACATTATGGGCGAAAACGGCAAATGGTTGGAAGTCGGCGGCTGCGGTATGGTGCATCCCAACGTGTTGAAAAATGTGAATATCGATCCCGAAAAATACACCGGTTTCGCCTTCGGCATCGGCCTCGACCGTTTCGCCATGTTGCGTTACAACGTGAATGATTTGCGACTGTTTTTTGATAACGATTTGAACTTTTTGAAGCAGTTCGCGAAATGATTGTGCAGGCTGCCTGAATATGAAAAAGCAGCCTGCACATTTTCAGGTAGCCCGAAATGGACAGATTAACCCCCGAGCAACGCAAAAAATGTATGCAGTCCAACAAAAGCAAAGGGACGAAACCCGAGCTTGTGTTGGCAAAAGCGATGTGGGCTTTGGGGCTCAGGTATCGGAAAAACAGCGGAAGCATTTTTGGAAAACCTGATTTTTCATTTAAAAAATACAAAGTTGCCGTGTTTGTCGATGGCGAGTTTTGGCACGGCAAGGATTGGGAACGGAAAAAAGCGGAAATAAAGGTCAACCGCGAGTTTTGGATTGCCAAGATAGAACGCAATATCCGGCGGGATGTGGAAGTAACAGGCCGTTTGAAAGCCGAGGGCTGGACGGTTTTACGTTTTTGGAGTAACGATGTCGTTAAAAATGCAGGCTGCCATGCCGAAAAAGTCAGACAAGCCGTCCGCGAAAAACAGGGATTGTCAAAATTTCAAACGGGAGAAAAATAATCTCCCCTTACAGTTGACGGATAAAAGCTGCAATTTGGATATAAGTATACGGCAGGAAAGAAAAAAAACTTTGATTTTTTCTTTTTTCTCCGGTGCGGGCTTTTTGGATTTGGGCTTCGAGTTGTCAGGATTTGATATTGCCTTTGTTAATGAAGTCCATCCCCCATTTTTGGAAGCATATAAATACTCTCGAAGCAGAATGGATATCCCGAAGCCTAAATACGGATATTTTGAGGGTAGTATTGACGAATGTCTTTATGCTGAGAAAGCAAAAGATTTGGCTGGCTGGGTTAAAAAGGAAAAACAAAATGGCATTATTGTCGGATTTATCGGAGGTCCCCCATGTCCGGATTTTTCTATTGCAGGGAAAAATAAAGGTAGGGATGGGGAGAATGGTAAGTTATCACAAAGTTATGTGGATTTAATTTGTAAAAACCAGCCTGATTTTTTTGTATTTGAGAATGTGAAAGGACTATATAGGACTGCCAAGCATAGGGAGTTTTTCAATGCGTTGAAACGGCAACTTTCTGATTTTGGATATGTATGTACTGAAAAACTCATCAATGCCATCGAATACGGCGTACCGCAAGACAGGGAAAGGATTATCCTAGTGGGTTTTTTGAGTCAGCATGTCGATGCTTTACAGAAATTTGATTGGGATGCCTATATTTCATTCCCTGATGCCTTGGAAAAAGATTGGCCTACGACAGAAGAAGTAGGAAGGGTGGTCAGTCAGCCTGCAAACATATACCCCGAGTTGACCGTTCAGTATTGGTTCGATCGCAACGGTGTGGATACGCACCCGAATGCGAGCAAACACTTCCAACCAAGAGCGGGTTTAGGAAAATTCCAAACCATAAGCGAAGGGGATGATAAAAAGAAGTCCTATAAACGCCTACACCGCTGGCGTTATTCCCCGACTGCCGCATACGGAAACAACGAAGTCCACATTCATCCCTATCTGCCAAGAAGGATTTCCGCTGCGGAGGCATTGGCAATACAGTCTTTGCCGAAGGAGTTTGAGCTGCCTGATAACATGACATTGAGCAATATGTTCAAAACTATAGGCAACGGTGTACCGTTTTTGGCAGCAAAAGGGATAGCGATGACACTAAAATCTTATTTGGAGAATCACTATGAGCGGACAAAAACTGACGGCTGCTAATTTGGTCAGTGCGATTGATAGCTTGAAAAAGAATGTCAATTATAACTATGTGAACAGCTCAAATACGCATACCATACAAATCGTCCATGTTGAAAAACCGGAAGGTCCGATTAAGATTAAAAGGGGAGATACGGAAACTTCGATATCAAAACAAGCAATTTGGCGGTTGGCAGATGCGTTGTCCACGGGGGAGCCTGTCAATGTGGACAGGGTGTTTGGCGCAAGTTATAACTTTCGTTCCGCACTGGAGGCATTGCTTGCCCATACACCCGAAATTTACTGGTGCAAATTGCAGCGGATACAACCGGGTCTGAATAAAAGCGAGGTGGTGGAAGGGCACAAGCACATTATTTGGCTTCCCGATAGGCCGCATGAAAAAGGCGTAATGAAGGAATATGAGACAGATGTCGTTATTTCGGAAATCCCCTCCAACAATGTGGTTTACGATGCTTTATCCCTTCCTTCAACCCATTCAGAAATAGATATAGATGTAAAACGCCGCCACGTGCAAATACAGATTGCCCTTTCAGCAATAGGTTTTCAACTTGGTTTCAGGACGTGGATTGCGAGAAACGACCAAGGTATTAGTTATGGGGATAAGAAAATTGCCGATTTGGACGGTATCGTACAAAAGATAGAAAGCGAGAAACTTATCAGTTCGTTTGACGGCGCGGTTCAGGCCGCAATGCATATTGATTGCATCTGGTTCAGGAATGGAAAACTGATGCCGGCGGTGATGGAGGTGGAACATAGTACGGGTGTACGTTCCGGCCTTGCACGGATGAAGCAGTTGAAAGACCTGTTGCCACCATATGCTAATACGCGCTGGGTTATCGTTGCTCCTGATGAAGATAGGGATAAAGTTTTTAAAGAAGCGAATGTTCCGATGTTTAAAAATTTAGATACCCAATATTTTCCTTATTCCGCAGTTGAAGAGTTGTATTCCTTGTGCATTCGCCGGAAATTGACAAATAAAGCCGTCAATGAAGAATTTTTAGACTGCTTTATGGAAAAATGTGTAATGTAATTTACACTCGGTTACCCTTAAGTTGTCCAATCAAATTTAATCTTTAGGAAAAAAATGCAATTCTCCTACTCATGGCTGAAAACCCAAGCCGATACCGAACTTTCCGCAGATAAGCTGGAACATCTGTTAACCATGTCCGGCTTGGAAGTGGAAGAAGCCGAGACTGCCGCGCCTGCGTTTACGGGTGTGGTAATTGCCGAAGTGAAATCCGTTGAAAAACATCCTGATGCCGACCGTTTGAACGTTACCCAAGTCGATGCGGGTACGGGCGAGTTGGTGCAGATTGTGTGCGGTGCGCCGAATGTGAAAGCGGGCATCAAAGTGCCGTGTTCATTGCCGGGTGCGGTGTTGCCGGGCAATTTCAAAATCAAGCCGACCAAGATGCGGGGCGTGGTGTCGAACGGCATGTTGTGTTCCACCGATGAACTCGGTCTGCCTGACGACGGCGTAAACGGCCTGCACATTCTGCTGCAAGACGCTCCCGTCGGTGCAAACATCCGTGAATATTTGGATTTGGACGATACGGTGTTCATGCTGAAAATCACGCCGAACCGTGCCGACTGCCTGAGCATTAAAGGCATTGCGCGCGAAGTGTCCGCGCTGACAGGTTGCGCGTTCAAGCAGCCTGCAATCCATGCCGCGCCAATCACGGGCAGCCGCAAACAGCCCGTGCAGATTGATGCGCCTGCCGATTGCGGCCGCTTTATTAGCCGTGTGATTGAAAACGTGAATGCGCGCGCCGCCACGCCGGATTGGATGAAGCAGCGTTTGGAGCGCAGCGGTATCCGCAGTATTTCCGCGCTGGTGGACATTGGCAATTATGTGATGCTGGAAATCGGTCAGCCGATGCATGTTTTTGATTCCGACAAACTTTCAGGCAGCCTGCACATCCGCCGTGCGCGCGAAGGTGAAACGCTGGAATGCCTGAACGAGAAAACCGTCTCCCTGTCTGAAAACACGCTGGTAGTGGCCGATGAAAAAGGCGCGTTGAGTTTGGCGGGACTGATGGGCGGCGCGGCAAGCGCGGTTTCAGACGGCACGCAAAATATCGTGCTGGAAGCGGCTTGGTTTGCACCCGAAATCATTGCCGGCAAATCGCGCCAGTACGGTTTCGGTTCGGATTCTTCGTTCCGCTTCGAGCGCGGCGTGGATTACCGTTTGCAGGCGGATGCCATCGAACGCGCCACCGAATTGGTGTTGCAAATCTGCGGCGGTGCGGCAGGCGAAATGGTGGAAGCGCAAGGCGAATTGCCTGAGGCAAAACAGGTTGGGCTGCGTTTGAGCCGTCTGAAAACCGTGTTGGGTGTGGACATTCCTGCCGAACAGGTGGAAACCATTTTGCAACACTTGGGTTTGCAGCCTGAAAAAACGGCGGAAGGCTTCCGCGTTACCGCACCGAGTTTCCGTTTCGATATCGAAATCGAGGCCGATTTGATTGAAGAAATCGGACGCGTTTACGGCTATGAAAACATCCCCGACGATTACACGTCAGGCCGTCTGAAAATGCTGGAACTGCCCGAAACACGCCGTCCGCGTTTTGCCGTTTACAACGAAATGGCGGCGCGCGGCTACCGCGAAGTAGTCAGCTATGCCTTCGTTGACGAGCAGTGGGAACAAGATTTTGCCGCCAACGCCGATCCCATCCGCCTGCAAAACCCGCTGGCGGCGCAATATGCCGTGATGCGTTCTACGTTGATTGGCGGCTTGGTGGAAATTTTGCAAAACAATCTGAACCGCAAACAAAACCGCGTGCGTGTGTTTGAAATCGCCCGCGTGTTCGGCAAGGGTTCGGACGGACTGTTCGTGCAAAACGAACGTATCGGCGGACTGTGGTACGGCGCAGCAATGCCCGAGCAATGGGGCGAGAAAACGCGCAATGCGGATTTTTACGACATTAAGGCGGATGTGGAAAATCTGTTGAAAAACAAAGTAGTCGAGTTCGTCAAAACCGGACATCCCGCCCTGCACCCCGGACGCGCCGCCAATATCGTTTCAGACGGCAAAGTCATCGGCTTTGTCGGCGAACTGCATCCGAAATGGCTGCAAAAATATGATTTGCCGCAAGCGCCGCTGGTATTTGAAATCGATATGGCGGCCGTGTTGGAATGCGGGAAAACGTGCTATCGGGCAGTATCGAAATTCCAGCCGGTGCGCCGCGATTTGGCGTTTGTGATGCCGGAGGCAATGTCCCATAACGAGTTGTCGGCCGCCTTGAAGGGCGCGGCAAACAAGTTGGTACAGGAAATCAGCGTGTTTGACGTGTATCGCGGCACAGGCCTGCCCGAAGGGATGAAGAGCGTGGCGGTCAAAGTGATTTTGCAGGATATGGAAAACACGCTGACGGATGAGGCGGTCGAGCCGCTTATCGGAAAACTGGTTGGCGCGGCAACGGCGGCAGGGGCGCGGCTTCGCAGCTAAAAATAAATATTCGCTTGAATTTTAAATAAAAATTGGTAATAATCTACAACTATTACAACAGAAGGTAATCATATGACTCTCACTAAAGCCGAATTGGCCGATATTTTGGTAGATAAAGTCAGCAACGTCACCAAAAACGATGCCAAAGAAATCGTCGAACTCTTTTTTGAAGAAATCCGCAGCACTTTGGCGCGCGGCGAGGAAATCAAAATTTCCGGTTTCGGTAATTTCCAGTTGCGCGACAAGCCGCAACGCCCGGGCCGTAATCCGAAAACCGGCGAGGAAGTGCCGATTACCGCCCGCCGCGTCGTTACTTTCCACGCCAGCCAGAAACTCAAAGGTATGGTGGAACACTACTATGACAAACAACGTTGATTTGACGATTCCTGCAAAACGCTATTTCACGCTGGACGAGTTGTGCGGACTGTTGCAAATCAGCCCCTATGGTTTTGCGCAATGGCAGCACGATCACGGCGTGGTTGTCGGTTACGGCGGCGAACGCTACACCCGTTTGGATGTGGTGAAACTGTTGAAACTGAAGAGCACGTTTGCACCGTATGCAGAAGGTGCGGAGTCGGGTTCGGACGGCAACCGTCCGGTTACGCTTCAGGAAATCGGAGACGGTCTGAAAGACCTGTTGGCGGATTTGGATAAGGAATTGTGCTGATTTGAGGCCGGTTGCAGGTATGCAGCCGGTTTTGTTTTACACGCTAAAAAATAATTATTGCGTGATTTCACATTGTTTCTGCTTGAAGCACATGGTTTTGTAATCATTTACAGGCAGGTCGTTTGGAGTCCTGTTCGGGCGGTTTGCTGTTCACTTAAATATAAGGATGACGGTCAATGAGATTCTTCGGTATTGGTTTTTTGGTGCTGCTGTTTTTGGAGATTATGTCGATTGTGTGGGTTGCCGATTGGCTGGGCGGCGGCTGGACGCTGTTTTTGATGGCGGCAGCCTTTGCCGCCGGTGTGCTGATGCTCAGGCATACGGGGCTGTCCGGTCTTTTATTGGCGGGTGCGGCGGTAAAAAGCGGCGGGAAGGTGTCTGTTTATCAGATGTTGTGGCCTATCCGTTATACGGTGGCGGCGGTCTGCCTGATGAGTCCGGGATTCGTATCCTCGGTGTTGGCGGTATTGCTGCTGCTGCCGTTTAAGGGAGGGGCAGTGTTGCAGGCAGGAGGTGCGGAAAATTTTTTCAACATGAACCAATCGGGCAGAAAAGAGGGTTTTTCCCACGATGATGATATTATCGAGGGGGAATATACGGTTGAAGAGCCTTACGGCGGCAATCTTTCCCGAAATGCCATCGAACACAAAAAAGACGAATAAATATGAATGGAATGCCGTCTGAAGGTTCAGACGGCATTTTTCCGGTTTGAAAATATAGTGGATTAACAAAAACCAGTACGGCGTTACCTCGCCTTGCCGTACTATTTGTACTGTCTGCGGCTTCGTTGCCTTGTCCTGATTTTTGTTAATCCACTATATCTATGACTGATTGAAGCGTCGGGCGGAGGCTGTGTGAAACGGTATTGGGCGTTGGGCCGTCTGATTCCAATCAGGCTTGAGGAATGCGAAACGGTGTGCGCTTATGCTGCGGAACGATTTGTTTCGCGGTTTTGCGCCCAAAACGGATGGAAAGGTGTGGGAAGCGGTCTGTCGGAGTAGAATACGCGTTTGCGTTTGAATACAGTAAGAAGAAAAGAGAGAAACTTATGCCGTCTGAACATCAACACACATCATCATTGCTTGATTTCGACCGTACCCATCTGCTTCATCCCTATACTTCCATGACCGATCCGCTTCCCGTTTATCCTGTCAAACGTGCAGAAGGGGTGTTTATCGAATTGGCGGACGGCACGCAGCTGATTGACGGGATGTCGTCTTGGTGGTGTGCGATACATGGCTACAATCATCCTGTTTTGAATCAGGCGGTTGAGGCGCAGATTAAGCAAATGTCGCATGTAATGTTTGGCGGTTTGACGCATGAGCCTGCGGTGGAACTGGGCAAATTGTTGGTTGGGATTTTGCCGCAGGGGCTGGACCGTATTTTTTATGCGGATTCGGGTTCGGTTTCGGTGGAAGTCGCACTGAAGATGGCAGTGCAATACCAGCAGGCGCGGGGTCTGACCGCGAAGCAGAATATTGCGACGGTGCGGCGCGGGTATCACGGCGATACTTGGAACGCGATGTCCGTTTGCGATCCGGAAACGGGGATGCACCATATTTTCGGCAGCGCGTTGCCGCAGCGTTATTTTGTCGATAATCCGAAAAGCCGTTTCGACGATGAATGGGACGAGGCGGATTTGCAGCCTGTCCGCGCCTTGTTTGAAGCGCATCATGCGGATATCGCCGCCTTTATTTTGGAACCGGTCGTGCAGGGCGCGGGCGGCATGTATTTTTATCATCCGCAGTATCTTCGCGGATTGCGCGATTTGTGCGATGAGTTTGATATCGTGTTGATTTTTGATGAAATCGCCACCGGATTCGGGCGCACGGGCAAGATGTTTGCCTGCGAACACGCGAACGTCGTGCCGGATATTATGTGCATCGGCAAGGGCTTGAGCGGCGGCTATATGACGCTGGCGGCGGCAATCACTTCGCAAAAAGTTACCGAAACGATTTCGCGCGGCGAAGCGGGCGTGTTCATGCACGGCCCGACCTTTATGGCGAATCCGCTGGCGTGTGCCGTTGCCTGCGCTTCGGTCAAGCTGCTTTTGTCCCAAGACTGGCAGGCAAATATCCGCCGCATTGAAAGCATCTTAAAATGCCGTCTGAAAACCGCGTGGGACATTCGTGGTGTGAAAGACGTGCGCGTTTTGGGCGCCATCGGCGTGATCGAGTTGGAAAAAGGCGTGGATATGGCGCGTTTTCAAGCGGATTGCGTGGCGCAGGGCATTTGGGTGCGCCCGTTCGGCAGGCTGGTGTATCTGATGCCGCCTTACATTATTTCAGACGATCTATTGACCGAACTTGCGGATAAAACCGTACAAATATTGAAGGAACACAGCAAATGAAAGGCGTTTACTTCGTCAGCGGCATAGACACGGACATCGGCAAAACCGTCGCCACCGGCGTATTGGCAAAACAATTGTTGCAGCAGGGCAAAAGCGTAATCACGCAAAAGCCCGTGCAAACCGGTTGCCAAAACATTGCCGACGACATCGCCGTTCACCGCAAAATTATGGGCATCCCGATGCAGGAAGCGGACAAACAGCGGCTGACTATGCCCGAAATCTTCAGCTATCCCGCTTCACCCCACCTCGCCGCCCGACTGGACGGCAGGGCTTTGGATTTGGACAAAATCCGCACTGCCACGCAGCAACTGGCGGCGCAATACGAAATCGTCTTGGTCGAAGGCGCGGGAGGTTTGATGGTTCCGCTGACGGAAAATCTGTTAACTATTGATTATATCCGTCAGCAAGGCTATCCCGTCATTCTTGTTACCAGCGGATGGCTCGGCAGCATCAACCACACCCTGCTCAGTTTCGCCGCGCTCAAACAATACGGCATCCGCCTGCACAGCCTCGTATTCAACCATATCCATGACAGTTCCGACGAATGCGTCGCGCAAGACAGCCTGAACTACTTGAAATGCCGTCTGAAAGCCGATTTTCCCGAAGCGGAATGGATGGAGTTGGACGCATTTGAAACCCTTTGATATTTCACCCGAGGTGCAGAGACATGACAGAAGAAACACAAGCAAGCGATTTGCACTGGACGGACACGTTGCCCTCCTCCGTTTCAGACGGCATCAGCCTGCCGATGAGCCGGTTATTGAAAGCCCGGTCGCTGACCGCCGCATTGCGCGCCTTGCCGCACCGGTTTTCGGTCGAGCTGCTGTACTCGGGCGAAGCAGAAACGGAATACGGACGGCGGCGGGTGCGCGATGTGTTTCTGAAACTGGACGGCACTGCCGTTGTGCAGGCACGAAGCGCGTGCAGCGTCGGTTCGGCGTTTTGGCAAAACGTCTTGGATTGCGGCACGCGCCCTTTGGGCGAACGTCTGTTTCAAGCCGATTTGGAAGGGGCGCGTTCGGCATTTGAGTTTGCCGTTTCCGACGAAGGATGCGGACGGTACTTTGCCGCGCGGCGTTCTCGGTTTTCCCATCAAGGCGAGGAAATGCTGCTGACCGAGTATTTTCTGCCCGAACTGAAACGCTTTATCGGATAAAATACCGTTTTTTCAAGCTGTGCGGCAATATGAATCCTAAATCCCCTTTATTTTTACGCCTGTCCGACCGTTTGGATGTGTACCTGCGCCTGATGCGGGCGGACAAGCCCATCGGGACGCTGCTTTTGCTGTGGCCGACCTACTGGGCGTTGTGGCTGGCTTCAGACGGCATTCCCGATTTGGCGGTATTGGCGGCGTTTACAATCGGCACGTTTTTAATGCGCAGTGCCGGCTGCGTCATCAACGATTTTGCCGACCGCGATTTTGACGGTGCTGTCGAGCGTACCAAAAACCGTCCGTTCGCACAGGGCAGGGTCAAGAAAAAAGAAGCGCTGCTGCTGACGGCATTTTTGTGCCTGCTTGCCGCATTGTGCCTGATTCCGCTGAATCATCTGACATGGCTGATGAGCCTGCCCGCGCTGTTTCTTGCGCTGACTTACCCGTTTACCAAACGTTTTTTTCCGATTCCCCAACTCTATCTCGGGCTTGCCTTTTCCTTCGGCATCCCGATGGCGTTTGCCGCCGTTGTCGGAAACGTGCCGCCTCAAGCATGGATACTCTTTGCTGCCAATGTTTTATGGACACTGGCTTACGACACTGTTTACGCCATGGCGGACAAAGAGGACGATTTGAAAATCGGCATCAAAACCTCCGCCATTACGTTCGGGCGTTACGACATCGCCGCCGTTATGCTGTGTCATGGCGGCTTTACCCTGCTGATGGCAGTATTGGGTGCGGTTATCGGTGCGGCATGGGCATATTGGGCGGCAATCCCCATCGTCCTGCTGCTGCAATACCGCCAATACGCCGCCATCAAAAGCCGCGTCCGGCAAATCTGTTTTGAAACGTTTTTGGCAAACAACAGAATCGGTTGGGTGTGGTTTACCGCTATTTTTGCCCATACGTTTTTCGCGAAATAAGGCAGGGCAATGCCGTCTGAAGAGCCGTAAACTGCTTTGGACGGCATTTCTATCTGTGCCGAAAAGCGTTAAAATATGTTTTTAAAACGCTGTGTTATGTCAGTCCGTACCGTATGCGGGATTGAGGTTTGCCCCGGCAGTCGGTACAATCCTTCTGTTTTGCGATGTCTGAAAAGAGAAGCTTATGAGCCTTATCGGCGAAATTTTGCCTTTGTCCCATATCGTTTTGGATATGGAGGTGGGCAGTAAAAAAAGGCTGTTTGAGGAAGCGGGCCTGCTTTTGGAACGCGAGGCATCATTGCCTCATGCTGATGTTTTCGAATGTCTTTTTGCCCGTGAAAAACTCGGTTCGACCGGTTTGGGGCAGGGTGTCGCCATCCCCCACGGCCGCCACGCGAGCGTGAAGCAGGCGACGGGCGCGTTCATCCGCACGCGCGAACCCGTCGTATTCGACGCGCCCGACGGCAAGCCGGTTTCTCTGGTTTTTATCTTGCTGGTGCCGGAAAACGCAACGGGTGAGCATTTGGAAGTCTTGTCCAAATTGGCCGGCAAGTTTTCCCAAAAAAGCATCCGCGAATCGCTGATGACCGTTTCCTCTGCGGAAGAAGCCCGCGCCATCCTGACCGAAGAATAAAATATGCCCAGTATCTCCGTCCGCCGGCTGTTTGACGACAACCAATACAAGTTGCAACTTGCCTGGACCGCCGGCAATTCGGGTGCGGACAACCGTATCGGCGTAGAGGCGGACAAGCCCGTCCTCGCCTTGGTCGGACACCTGAATTTCATCCACCCCAACCAAATCCAAGTGGTCGGTTTGGCGGAGTCGGAATATCTGAACCGCCTCGAATCGGGTGAAATCGGTTACAAATTCGGCGACCTGTTTGATATTTCCATGTCTTTGGTCATTGTGGCAAACGGCTTGCCGGTTTCCCAGGGTCTGCGCGACTATTGCCACAAAAACGATATTCCACTGCTGACTTCCAAACTCGAAAGCCCCTATCTGATGGACGTGTTGCGGATTTACCTGCAACGCACCTTGGCGGCATCGTCCGTCAAACACGGCGTATTTCTCGATGTGTTTGAAATCGGCGTGTTGATTACCGGACATTCGGGGTTGGGCAAGAGCGAATTGGCATTGGAGCTGATTTCGCGCGGCCACAGCCTGATTGCCGACGATGCGGTCGAGCTGTTCCGCATCGGTCCGGAAACATTGGAAGGACGTTGTCCGCCCATGTTGCGCGACTTTTTGGAAGTGCGCGGCTTGGGGATACTCAATATCCGCCATATTTTCGGCGAAACCTCTATCCGGCCGAAAAAAGTGTTGCAACTCATCATCAACCTGGTTGCCGCAGACGATGAGTACATGAAGCAGCTCGACCGGTTGAGCATCCGCACCGAAACCGAATCCATCCTCAACGTCAACGTCCGTTCGGTAACGCTGCCCGTCGCCATCGGACGCAACCTCGCCGTTTTGGTTGAGGCGGCGGTACGCAATTACATTTTGCAGTTGCGCGGCAAAGACAGTACGCGCGAATTTTTGGAACGCCATCAGACGCAACTTAAAGAAAACGAACAGAATCATGAAAATCGTCCTGATTAGCGGGCTTTCCGGCTCGGGCAAATCCGTTGCACTGCGCCAAATGGAAGATTTGGGCTATTTTTGCGTGGACAACCTGCCTTTGGAAATGCTGCCGTCGCTGGTGTCGTACCATATCGAACGTGCGGACGAAACCGAATTGGCGGTCAGCGTCGATGTGCGTTCCGGCATAGACATTGCCCAAGCGCGCGAGCAGATTGCCTATCTGCGCGGACTCGGACACAGGGTTGAAGTTTTGTTTGTCGAGGCGGAAGAGACCGTGCTGGTCCGCCGCTTTTCCGAAACCCGACGCGGACATCCGCTGGCCGGTCAGGACATGACGCTGTTGGAAAGCCTGAAAAAAGAGCGCGAATGGCTGTTCCCGCTTAAGGAAATCGCCTACTGTATCGACACTTCCAAGATGAATGCCCAACAGCTCCGCCATGCAGTCCGGCAGTGGCTGAGGGTTGAGCGTACCGGACTGCTGGTGGTTTTGGAGTCCTTCGGATTCAAATACGGTGTGCCGAACAACGCCGATTTTATGTTTGATATGCGCAGTCTGCCCAACCCGTATTACGATCCCGAGTTGAGACCTTACACCGGTATGGACCAACCGGTCAGGGATTATTTGGACGGACAGCTGCTTGTGCAGGAAATGGTTGACGACATCGAAAGGTTTGTTACGCGTTGGCTGCCGCGTTTGGAGGACGAAAGCCGCAGTTATGTTACCGTCGCCATCGGCTGTACCGGCGGGCAGCACCGTTCGGTCTATATTGTCGAAAAACTCGCCCGAAGGTTGAAAGGGCGTTACGAATTGCTGATACGGCACAGACAGGCACAAAACCTGTCGGGCCGCTAATCCCGTCAAACCATTATGCCGTCTGAAACCCCGTCCTCCGTTTCAGACGGCATTTCAAATATTGAGAAGAAAGAACAGACATGGCAATCCAATGGTTTCCCGGCCATATGAACAAGGCGAAAAAAGCCATCGCCGAGCGTGCAAAAAGCGTTGATATGGTGATTGAAATGCTGGACGCGCGTATGCCCGCCTCCAGCGAAAACCCCCTGCTTGCCCAGCTTTCCAAAGGCAAGCCCAAACTCAAAATTTTAAATAAGCAAGATCTTGCCGACCCCGAACGCACAAAGGTCTGGCTTGAACACTACAACAGCCTGTCCGACACGCGCGCCATCGCCCTCGATTCCTCCGAAACCGGCGCGCACGGCAAAATCACCCAAGTCTGCCGCGCGATGATTCCCCATCGGCAAGGCATAGACAAACCCCTGCGCGTCCTCATCTGCGGCATTCCCAACGTCGGCAAATCCACCCTCATCAATGGAATGATAGGCAAAAAATCCGCCAAAACCGGCAACGAACCCGGCATCACCAAAGCCGAACAACGCCTCTTCCTCGCCGACGACTTCTGGCTGTACGACACCCCCGGAATGCTGTGGCCGAAAATCATCGTCGAAGAAGGCGGCTACAACCTCGCCGCCGGCGGCGCAGTCGGACGCAACGCGTTGGACGAAGAAGAAGTCGCCCTCGAACTTTTAGACTACCTCCGCCGCCACTACCTTCCTATGTTGCAAGAACGCTACCAAGCCGACAAAGACCCCAGTAGCCACTGGGATGACAACTCGTGGCTCGAGTGGATAGCCAAAAAACGCGGCGCAGTCCTCAGCGGCGGACGGGTCAATTACCAAAAAGCCGCCGAAAACATCCTTACCGACTTCCGCGAAGGCAAAATCGGCAGAATCACCCTCGAAACGCCGAACCAATGGGAAACATGGCTTAAAAAAGCCCGCCAAAAAGAAGCCGAACTCAAAGCCATTCGCGAAGCCAGAAAAGCGGAACGCAAAGGGCAGAAGCCTGCGGACGAGTAGGGTGGCATAGAGAAATGCCAAAAGAGGTTTCACTATCTTTAGAAAGGTCGTCTGAAACCTTAGACAGATTGTTCAGACGACCTGTTTGTAAAATTTATAGTGGATTAACTTTAAACCAGTACGGCGTTGCCTCGCCTTGCCGTACTATCTGTACTGTCTGCGGCTTCGTCGCCTTGTCCTGATTTAAATTTAATCCACTATAAAACCAACATATAAAACTGAAAAGAATCCTTATCTAAGGCTGACTGACCAATATTAAAACAATTAAATCTTGATGTTATGAATGAAAAACTCTCTCCTGACGCGCTGATTGAAGCTGCGCTTTTGACTCAAGTCGAACCCTTAAACGAAAAGACCATGCGAGAATTGTGTGTACCGCCGCTGTCGCAGGACAAATTAATCGATGTGTTGGCGCAGTTGAAAACACGTTGGCAGGGCAGGGCGTTGCAACTGGTGCATACGCACGAGGGCTGGCGTTTTCAAATCGTGCAGACGGCATTCGAGCGGCTGGGCAGCCTCCAAGAACAGCGTGCGCCGCGCTATTCCCGCGCTGTGATGGAAACGCTGGCGATTATCGCCTACCAGCAGCCGGTAACGCGCGGCGATATCGAGGGTATACGCGGCGTAGCGGTGTCGCAGAACGTGATGCAGACCTTGCAGGATCGGGGGTGGATTGAGGTAATCGGACATCGTGATACGCTTGGCAAACCAGCGTTGTGGGCGACAACGGCAACGTTCCTCAGTGATTTGAGTTTGAACAGTTTGGAAGAACTGCCTCCGTTGACAGAACTAGGCGAATTGGTTTTGCCCGATTTAATGGAAATGCCCCCTGCTGATGAAGAAGAATCGGAAACCGCACCATCCGATATGTTGCTTAATTGAAATCAGGATGCCGTCTGAAATGCATATTGCTTCAGACGGCATTGCAATAAATAAGCAGATAAAAACAAGCACTAAGAAAAATTAAGGAAAAACTTATTTTTAATTTAAAAAATCTTAGTTATAATTCGTATATCTAAAGTTGATATTGCTTTTGTCGGTAGAATTGCTAAGGAATCCTCACGATGCTTCTAACACTTTCTTTGCGTGATTTTGTCATTGTTGAAAATCTGAATCTGGATTTTCAAAGCGGCTTTACCGTATTGACCGGAGAAACCGGCGCGGGCAAGTCCATTACTTTGGATGCGATTGGTCTGCTGTTGGGCGACAAAGCCGATTACAGCCAAGTCCGCAGCGGTGCAAAAGAAGCGCAGTTGTCGGCATTGTTCGATATTTCCCATTTACCTGTTTTAAAAGCAGAATTGTATGAACAGGGGCTTTTAAACGACGGAGAAGAAGAACTCAGTATCCGCCGCATTATCGATGCCAAAGGCAAAAGCCGCAGCTTTATCAACAATCAGGCGGCTACCTTGGCGCAACTCAAATCCGTCGGCAGTCAGCTTATCGATATCCATGGACAAAATGCCCATCATTCGCTTAATCAGGAAGCCGCCCAACGGAATCTTCTAGATGCATTTGCGGGCAGCAGGGCGCAGGCGGAAACCGTCAGGCAGCTTTATCAAAACTGGGCCAATGCGAAAAAAGCCCTCCAAGAGGCGCAGGAACACGCCGATGCCGTCATTATCGAACGGGAGCGTCTGGAATGGCAGTTTAACGAACTGAATCAGTTGGACATTAAACAAGGCGAATGGGAAGCCCTCAGCCAAAGCCACGACAGCCTTGCCCATTCTGCCGAACTGTTGCAGGCCGCCGAAGAAGTCGGAAGCAAGATTGACGGCGACAACGGCATCCAACGCCATATCTATCAATGTCAAAAACTATTGGCCAATCTGCAAAACATCGAGCCGCGCTTTGCCGAGAGCCTGAATATGTTGGCAAGCATCGAAGCCGAATTGGGCGAAATCAG
The DNA here is from genome assembly GCF_962747995.1 of Neisseria viridiae. Taxonomy (GTDB): domain Bacteria; phylum Pseudomonadota; class Gammaproteobacteria; order Burkholderiales; family Neisseriaceae; genus Neisseria; species Neisseria viridiae. The sequence continues at coordinate 53,991 of NZ_CAUJAJ010000001.1, forward strand.
TGCCAATATGCGCGATGTGGCAGGTCGCAGCGACATCAATCCCAATGAATTGGCGGCACAGGAACAGCGTATGGGCGAACTGATGGGGATGGCGCGAAAATACCGGATCGAACCTGAAGAGTTGCCACAAAAGCTGGCTGAAATCGAAGAACGCCTGCAAAGCCTGCAAGCTGCCGCCGATTTGGACGCGCTCGAGCATAATGTTGCCCACAATTTTGCCGAATATCAGGAAGCCGCCCACATCCTTTCTGCCATGCGCCATCAGGCGGCAGAGCGTTTGAGCGGCGAAACGACCGAGCATATGCAACACCTTGCCATGAAAGGTGCACGTTTCGACATCGTCCTGTTGCCTTCGTCGCCGACGGCACACGGTTTAGAGCAGGTTCAATTTCAAGTTGCCGCTAACAAAGGCAATCCGCCCCGTCCGCTGAACAAAGTCGCATCCGGCGGCGAATTGGCGCGTATCAGCCTTGCCTTACAGGTTGTTGCCAGCCAATATACCCAAGTTCCCACCCTGATTTTTGATGAGGTCGATACCGGTATTGGAGGGGGAGTGGCTGAAATGGTCGGCAAGGCATTACGTGCGTTGGGCAGAAAACATCAGGTGCTTGCCGTTACCCATCTTCCGCAAGTCGCATCCTGCGGAGAAAACCACTGGCGGGTGCGCAAGCACAGCGAGGGAGAGCAAACCGTCAGCGAAATCAGTATATTGGATGAAATCCAACGGATCGAAGAGGTTGCCCGTATGTTGGGCGGAGAAGTCATTACCGATACGACGCGGCAACATGCGGCAGAATTGCTGCAACTTGCGTCGAAAAATAGTTTATTTTAAAATCAATAAGTTATAAAAAGCAACTGAAAATAAAAGTCTAAAATAATAGACAGAACTCAGATAAATCCGTATTATCACGCTTTCTTAATCACTTGAACAAGTGATTGTGCTGCACCCGTAGCTCAGTTGGATAGAGTATCTGGCTACGAACCAGAGGGTCGGGCGTTCGAATCGCTCCGGGTGCGCCAACAAGACACACAATATGCGCCCATCGTCTAGCGGTTAGGACATCGCCCTTTCACGGCGGTAACCGGGGTTCGATTCCCCGTGGGCGTGCCAATTTAAAATGCCTCCGATTATATCGGAGGCATTTTAAATTTCCGTTTTTATATACGGATATATTCCTTCGAAGTATATATTCTATTTTATCAATTGATTACCTATTATCGTTGGGTTTTGGCATTATAGTATGTTGAATGTATTGGCATAGATACTGGAATGAAAGTAGGTCTATGGTTGGGCATTTAATATGTCTGTCAGTTGAGGAGCAGATATTACTGGTAAAGTCTGCAATTTAAAAAGGATTCTAGCAACAAAGAAAGTGGCTGTGTTTTGAAACTAGGTTGATAAACTCACCCCAATCTGATAAAATCCTTTACAACAATTTGAGTTGTAAGGGATTTCGTCATGTCGGCTGTCACAAGCAAATTGGATATTCTGAAACAGTTATTCCAAAGTCTTCCGGACAGCGAGAAGCAGCAGTTTTTAGCCTCTGTTTCCCAAGAAATCGAAATAAAGAAAGTAGTTGAACCGAAGAAAATCACCTGCTGTCCGCACTGCCAATCTGCACATTTTGTCAAAAACGGCAAAAAATGCGGAAATCAAATGTATCTCTGTCGGAACGACGATTGTAGGAAGTCGTTTGTGGAACAGACCGGCACCATCCTCTACAACACACAGAAAGATATCGAAGTCTGGGAGAAATATATTCACTGTATGGTAGAAAAATACCCGTTGCGAAAAAGTACCCGGATTTGCGGTATCTCCCTGCAAACTGCTTTCTACTGGCGACATAAAGTTCTCGGTGCCTTACAGAATATGATGGACGAAGTAGAATTGGACGGCATTGTAGAAGCTGACGAGACCTATTCCACCGTTTCCTATAAAGGACATCACAGGGATTTTAAATTACCGCGTCCCGCACACAAACGGGGAACGCCGGCGGGGAGGCGCGGTTTATCGAAAGAACAGGTTTGTGTTCCCTGCGGCATCAATTTGGACGGGAAGGCTGTTGCCAAAATCAGGAATCTGGGCAAACCGTCTTTGAAAGACCTGCAAAAGGTGTTGTCCGACAAAGTTGCCGCCGGTTCCATGTTTGTCACCGATTCCTTAAGACCATATCAAAAATTATCGCTGGATATGAATTTGAGCCATATCCGTATTCCGAGGGGGCGCCGCTCCGTCGGTGCCTTCAACATTCAAACCGTCAATAGCTACCACAGCCGTTTGAAAAATCTGATTGTTTACCGTTTCAAAGGGGTGGCAACCAAATACCTGAACAATTATCTGGTCTATCACAACTTCGTGAATTTTGCCAAAGACACACCGGCGAATAAGGAAGCGGTATTGCTGAACTTCATCCGCAATACGCTATGTACAATCAAATCGAAGGAAGTCAGCAACCTCCCTGTTGTTCCGATTTGATTTAATTTGGAGAATTATGAAAGGCACAATAATGGCAAACGCACGCACGCACGCACTTATACTCTAAAATAAAAATAAATTCAATCAATTCAAATTATTATAACTGTTTCCTGTCAAGTAAAGGAGGGCAAAATGCCTAAATTGATTTGGCAGGGCAAAGAACAAGTCTTGCAACATCATCTTGATGTTCCTTTTCACATTCTGCACAAGCAATATTCGTTTCAAGCCCCCCCTGGCAAACCGCACAACCGCCAAGACAATATATTGATTCATGGCGACAATCTGCTTGCACTCAAATCGCTGCTGCCCGAATTTGGCGGGCAGGTAAATTGCATTTACATAGACTCACCGTACAACACGGGCAATGAAAACTGGGTCTACAACGACAATGTCAACGACCCGCGGATTCAAAAATGGCTGGGCGAAGTGGTAGGCAAAGAAGGCGAAGATTTCTCACGTCACGACAAATGGCTGTGCATGATGTATCCGCGTCTGAAATTGCTCAAACAACTTTTGGCAGACGGCGGCGTGATTTTTATTAGTATCGATGATAATGAGCAAGCCAATTTAAGACTGATTTGCGATGAGATTTTCGGGTATTCGAATTTCATAGCGGATTTCATTTGGCAACATCGCAAATCCAGTCAGAATGATACCGATGTTTCTCTTTCGCACACACACACTTTATGCTATTCAGAAAATCGGGATTCTTTCAAAATTAAGCCGTTGCCAGCTGATGAAAGTAAATTTTCCAATCCTGACAACGACCCTCGTGGAGCGTGGGTTGCCGACCCAATGGACGCGCCAAATGTCCGTGAAAACTTGTCTTATCCCATAACAAATCCGAATACAGGCGAAGTCTATTATCCGCCGAATGGCAGACATTGGAGATTCACCGAAGACAAATATCAGACGGCACTCGCCGAAAACAGGATTTTGTTTGGCAAGACCGGCAGAGGCAAACCTCAATATAAACGCTTTTTAAGTGAGGTCCAATCCAAAGGTCAAAACCCTTTTACCATTTGGACTGATTTGAATACCGCAACCGGTGCAACCAAAGAATTGATGCAGATTTTTGATGGTAATAAAGTTTTTGATACGCCAAAACCAGTTGATTTAGTTGAATATATTTTGAAAATTGCTGCCAAAAAAAACGCCATAATCCTAGACAGCTTTTCGGGAAGCGGCACAACCGCCCATGCTGTGTTGTCGCTCAATCAAAAAGATGGCGGCAACCGCCGGTTTATCGGTATAGAAATGATGGACTATGCCGAAACCATTACCGCCGAGCGTATCCGCCGTGTCATCAACGGCTACGGTACAAAACCCGAAACCCAAAACGGTACCGGCGGCGGCTTTTCGTTTTACACCGTGGGGGAACCGCTTTTTCAAGATGACAATCTCAATCCCAAAGCACCCATTTGCGCCATCCGCGGATACATCGGCTACACCGAAGGTTTGAAAGATATTTGGCACACGGACAACGGCGTATCGCCGCACGCTTTGGGTATGGAAAACAATACGGCATATGTGTTTTATTATGAAGAAAATCAAATAACGACTTTAGATTTGGAATTTTTACAAACGCTCTCCCTCAAAAGCTTGGCAGACCGCCCCGAAAGCTGGGTAATTTATGCTGACAAGGTGGTGTTATCGCACGAGCAGTTGAAACAATACAAGATTGTTTTTAAGCGAATCCCACGCGACATTTCACGATTTTAAGGGGCTAAAATGGAATTGAAAAACTATCAAAAAGACGTGATTGACGATTTGCAAGCTTATTTGGATTTGTTGAATAGCAACCAGTCTGACAGTTTGAGCACCGTTTTTGCCCGCTATTGGCGTGAACACCGCCGTTTTCCCATCCCAAACCCGCCAACGTATCACAATACCATTTCAGGTGTGCCAAATGTGTGCATGAAAGTCCCGACCGCTGGCGGAAAAACCTTTATTGCCGTCAATGCGCTACAACCGATTTTTGATGCTAAAAATTACGGTGGCAAGAATAATCCCAAAATGGTGGTGTGGCTGGTGCCGTCTGAAAGTATTTTATCGCAAACCTTAAAAAATCTACGTGATATCCAACACCCGTACCGCCAAAAATTAAACGCCCAATTCGGCGGGGTCGGACGTGTTCAAATTTTTAATAAAGAAGAGGTTTTGTGCGGGCAAAATTTTGATGCCGACAGTGTACATCAAGGCATTTCCATTGTGGTAATGAGCTTTGACAGTCTGAAAGGACGCAGCAAAGAAGTATTGCGGGCGTATCGAGATAATGCGAATTTGGCGGGTTTTGAACACATCAACCCGCAAGACAAGCTGGAGGAGTTTGACGAAACCAGCCTCGTCAATGTGATGCGTAGTTTAAATCCCGTATTGATTGTGGATGAAAGCCATCATACCGCTACCGCTTTATCCAAAGAAATGTTGGTCAATCTGAATCCGAGTTTTATTTTGGAGCTCACCGCTACCCCGAAAAACACAAGCAATATCATCAGTTATGTGGATGCTGTCGCTTTAAAAGCCGAACAAATGGTGAAATTGCCCGTGATTGTCAGCAAGCAGAATACACAAACTGATGTGATGATGTCTGCTTTGACCTTGCGGTCGAATTTGGAAAAAATCGCCGAAAATGCTTTCAAATCGGGAGCTTCGCCCTATATCCGCCCGATTGTCCTGTTCCAGGCCGAACCTAAAAGCAAAGAAGACAACGCGACTTTCGAACACATTAAGAATGAATTGTTGAAAATCAACATCCCTGAAAATCAAATTGCTATCAAAACCAGTGAAATCAATGAATTAAAAAATGTAGATTTACTGTCAAAAGACTGCCCAATCCGTTTTGTGATTACCGTAAATGCCCTAAAAGAAGGCTGGGATTGCCCGTATGCCTATATCTTGGCGAGTTTGGCAAATAAATCTTCGGTAGTTGATGTTACTCAGATTGTTGGGCGGATATTGCGCCAGCCCTATGCCCAAAATCACACGTCACCTTTGTTGAACAGCAGTTTTGTGTTTACTTCGTCCGACAAATTTGACGCTACTTTGCAGTCTATCGTCAAAGGTTTAAACATGGCGGGATTCAGCGAACATGACTATCGTCTTGCTATACCGACAGAGATGCCTGCATCAAACGGATTGTCCGAAACACCAAATTCACCTGACGATTTATTTGGGCAAATTCATACGGAAAATCTGGACACCGATAAAAAAGATGAAGCAACTCACGATGAGAAGACCTCTTTGTCTGATGATTTCAGACAGTCTGAAAACACGGGAAACGGTGACAGTGCGGATTCAAAACATAGTTCGGTTTTGCAGACGGTTGCCGATTTTCAAAAGCAGGCCGAGCAGCAAAGCAGGGATTACCAAGAACTGGCCGTACAAAATCCCAATCCGGTACCTCCTGACTTGCAAGGGAAAACCAATATGACAAAAATACAAACTGAATATGTTGATTTGATTGGCAATCTGAAATTGCCTCAGTTTTTTATCAAAGCGGATTTGGAGGATTGGTTTAGCGAAAACGGCGGGCAGGTTTTACTGGATAAAGCCAATCTGCTCAAAAATTTAAAATTATCAGGTGAGAACTGCAATATCGATTTTGGCAATATTAGCGAAACGGTGTATCAAAGCAATATTGACGATAAGGGTATGGTGCAGTTTCAGCCTTTAAAAGGACAAGATAAAAAACGGCTGGTTGAAATATTTGCCAATTACCCTGATAAAACGCAACAGGAAACACTGATTAGGAATCTGTTTGATTTAGGCAAAAAATCGTTCTATCCGATTGGCGATGACGATATAAAAGCCTATTTCCGTTGTATTGTGGAACGAATGAACAGCGAACAGCGGCAACATTGTTTTATCCATATCCATCAATATTTCCAGAAAATCAAACAGAAAATCAACCAAATCAGCACTACCTTTGCTGAAAACGAGTTTTACAAACGGAGGGATATAGACGAGATTGTGATTGTCCCACATTTCAGCTTCCCATCGGAAATCAACCCCAGTGAGTTTGGTACGCCGTATGCCCACAGCCTGTATGAAAAAGAAGGCAAAATCAGCAATTTTGAAAGCCGGATTTTGCAAACCATTTTAAATCACGACAATATTGATTTGAAGTTTTGGCACAGGAATTTGGAAAAGAACGATTTTTATATCAATGCATTCCTAAATCATTATCCTGATTTTGTGTTACTTACGAAGAAAGGTACGGTTGTGTTGTTGGAAACCAAGGGCAATCAACTGGACGGCAGCGACAGTCAGGCAAAAATCCGCGCGGGAAAAGCATGGGAAAATGCCGCAAACCAACTCAATGATGGATGGAAATATAGATATTTGATGGTATTTGAAACCAGAAAATTAGAAGGAGCGTATTCGGTAGAAGAAATGCTGGACAGATTGGAAAACTGGTAAATGGCAAATCACCCTATCGATTGAGTTATTTGTCTATATATTTGAATCTAGGCAAACGAGAAAGAATTATGTATTTCATGATTCTTTCTTAAATTAGCGTGTCAACCTAATATCAAAACACAGCCAAGAAAGTTAAAAACATGAACACAAACTTAAATGACAAAGACAAAGCCATGGATACCGCAATCAGGTTTCAGAAAAGGATGAGGATTCCGAAATTTTTCTTTTTAATTCTCGGAATCACAGTGGTTTTGGCATTTATCCAAGACGTAATAACGGGTTCTAACTTTCTGCAAATAACAATTGTGCAAATAATATTTGCGATATATTTCAGTTTCGGAGGTATCATAATTTTATTCTACATAATCATCGCAGGAATCTGCCCCTATTGCCACGAATTCCAAAAGATGAATTATGGCACCTCCGTCGGCATCGGGTCGGATAGCTTTACTTTCTTTAAAGGCATTTCCCCTGTTCCAAAAATTGATTACTGCAGCAAATGCGGTAAGCCCCTGTCTCCAGAAGCCGTAAATAAGGTAATGAATGATAAAGCCGATGAAGAAAAATCTGATATTTGATGTAAGTTGAAGCAGAACAAGCCACAATGTAAACAAATCCTCCCTATAGAGTGAGTATGGCACGCGTGCTGGCTTGAAGATTCCGCAATACCAATTATGTCTGCATCCCCCATTACTTGACGAAAGGCCGTCTGAAAACAGAAAAACCGTTTCAGACGGTCTTGTTTAACACCACCGAGCCAGCGTGGTCCATAAAGCGCAGTTTTCCCAAAAGGTATATTGATGGGCAAATATAAAAAGGAGGCGAAGTCAATTTTACTACCTTCAAACATTTTCAATTTGGAGTATTGCCATGACGATTAATTATCGAGAAGCAAAGAAAATCGCAGTATCTTTTTTAAGTCAAATAGAGCAAGAAATGGGAATTTCATTGTTAATAGTTGAAACTCATGTACGAGAAAATGATGATGGGTGGTTTTTCCCATATCAGTCAAAAGAATATTTAGAAACAATGGATATAAACAAATCTATTATTGGAAATTGGCCTATATTTGTTTCTAAAAATGGAGGAGTTCCTTCTATTTGTTGATTTTGGCCCATTAGCTAAGTCCGTATTCCACTAAACTTGATCCTATATAGAATAGAAATAAATTTATAAAGGTAAAGTATATGATCCAACAGGACATTTTGGAACTTGGAAACCGCAATCGATCCGCAAACAGGCGAGTTCAATGCCAACCTGCTGCCGGAACATATTAAAGAAGAAATCAAATCAAAGAGCGGGGTGATTGCATCACTGACGGGAGCGGCCGTGGGCGGCACGCCGATAGACGTGCAAATCTGAGGGGCGGTCGGATAGAATGGAGTAGAGAATAATTTAGTGGGTATATCATATGTTGTATTGACTGATTTTTCGCATACTCACTGATTTTTTAAAATCTTTTTACATGGTTATAGAAATTTCGGTGTGGGAAAGTGATAAAAGTTTTAGGTTGTGTATGTGTCATAGTATTGAGACCTTATCGTAAGATATGAATATTAGCCTAGAGTTTCAAAGAGAATGCGGCAAAGGTTTAAGGAGTCAGGTTTTGCCTTCTGACGATGGCGCGGATGACGGTGCGGTTGGGGTGGAGGGTGTGGCGCAGGCGTTTTGAGAGGGGGTGGGGTAAGTCTAGGATTTCGGCGGCAACGGCGGCGGCGCATATGGGGGCGGTGGCGAGTCCGCGCGTGCCGTGCGCGGTGTTGGCGTAGGCATTGGGCAGGTACGGGCAGGGTGAATCTATGCGGTAGTTTTTGTCCAGCGCGAGTTTGGCGTAAGTCTGCCGCATAGCGGCAATGTCGCCGAGTGCGCCGACGATGGGCAGGTGGTCGGGGCTGTCGCAGCGTATGGCGGCGTGTCCCCGGTATTTTTGAGGGTTTGGGTTGGCGGCAAACAATGATTCGGCAAGGGCGGGATTAAGGTGTGCTAGTGCTTGGCGGTTTGAGGTTTCTTCGGCTTCATTCCATCCGGTATGGCTGCTGTTGGGAATAAAACTTGCACCGTAGCAGTGCAGTCCGTGCCACGACGGGCTGATGTAACTTTCGCCTGAAACGGCGCAACGCAGTTGTTCGGAAAACGGGGTGGACGGTGTGAGGCCGGTTTGTCCGCGTATTTGCCTGAGGGGCAGGGCGGCGAGGTTGGTTTCGGGCAGGCAGGGGCTGTGCGCGCCGGTGCAGTAGACGATGTGTGTGGCGGAAAAGATGCCGTTTGGCGTGCTTGCAATCCACTTTTCCCCGTCGTGGGAAATGCCGGTTAACGGTGTGTCTTCGTGCAGTCCGATCAGCGGATGGCTGAGGAGGGCGCGGACGAATGCGGGCGGGTTGAGCCATACGCCGTGCTGCCAGAATAGTCCGCATGATGGTTCGGCGTAGGGGGTGCTAAGCGGGATACCGGCGATTTTTCTGGCTTCTGCCGGCGTGATGCTGCGGTAGAGATGGTTATGGTGTTTTTGCAAACCCAATTCGTGATTGCGTTGTTGTTCGGTGCGGCTGTAATTGAGGTGGATGATGCCGTTGCCGCCCCAGGTTTCGGATTCGGGCAGGATGTGTTCGAGCAGGCGTTTGGTGTAGCCGTAGCCGGCAAGCAGCAGTTCGGTTTGTTCGGTATCGTGCGGCGAGATTTTGGCATAGAGCAGCCCTTGGCGGTTGCCGCTGGCGGCTTGGGCGGCTTTTCGGGCTTCCAATACGGTAACGGAAATGCCGTGTGATGCTAAGGCGTGGGCGGTTGCCGCGCCGGATATGCCCGCGCCGATGACGAAGACGTGTTCCGGTTTTTGCCGTTCGGATGTTTGTGGAAGTGCAAACCAGGGTTTGTCGGGGGTGTTTTCTGTTTGCGCGATGGCTTTGGTCTGCCAAGAGATATGGTGGAAATGTTCGTGCAGGCGGTGAGTGCGTGAAGGCGGAACCAGCCAAAAACGGACATCGGGCAGGATGTGTTCGATGAGGTTGATGCTGTTGAATTGTAGGCACTGCGTTGCCTGATCCAAACGGTGCTTCAGACGGCATTCTGCATCCGAAGCATCTTGTGCGGTTTGAAAATCGGGAATCTGATTATCGGGGAGGCAGATAATCAGGTTGAGCGGTTGTGTGCGTTTGCCGATAATATTGTAAAGCGTGCGGATGTCGGGAATGCCGCCCCAAGCGAGATTGTCCATATCAATGCCGTCTGAAATGTGGGTTTGAATATCGGTATCGGGATAAAGCTGTTAAAATACGCGCCGTTTGAAGGCACGCCTGCGCCTGCCGGATATTGTATGCCGAACCGAGGTGTTTTTTGAATAATATTCCTGTTGAAATCCGCTTGTTGAAAAACCGTACCGTATTGGTTTTGACTTACGGGGACGAATCTAAAAATCTGCCTGCCGAGTTTTTGCGCGTCTATTCGCCGAGTGCGGAAGTGCGCGGACATGGTGTGGGACAGGATGTTTTGCAGACCGGTAAGGCGGATGTGCAAATTACGGATTTGCAGCCTGTCGGTCAGTACGCGCTGAAAATCAGTTTTTCGGACGGGCACGACAGCGGTCTTTACGATTGGGCGTATCTGCACAGACTGGCATACGGATACGATGCGATGTGGCAGGAATATTTGGACAAATTGGCGGCGGCTGGTGCGTCGCGTTTTGAAGAGAAATAAGACCGGTCGGATGGCAATCTGACGGGCAACGGTATCAGAGAGGTGGTTAGAATATGGGCGGACAGAAAACGCATTTCGGGTTCAGTACGGTCAACGAAGATGAGAAAGCCGGAAAAGTGGCGGAAGTGTTCCACTCCGTCGCCAAAAACTACGACATTATGAATGATGTCATGTCGGCAGGGCTGCACAGGGTGTGGAAGCATTTCACCATCAACACGGCGCACCTGAAAAAAGGCGATAAAGTGTTGGACATTGCGGGTGGTACGGGCGATTTGTCGCGCGGTTGGGCAAAACGCGTCGGCAAAGAGGGCGAAGTTTGGCTGACCGATATTAATTCTTCTATGCTGACCGTCGGGCGCGACCGGCTTTTGAACGAAGGTATGATTCTCCCCGTATCGCTTGCCGATGCGGAAAAACTGCCTTTCCCTGACAATTATTTCAATTTGGTTTCCGTGGCGTTCGGCTTGCGGAATATGACGCATAAAGATGCCGCGCTGAAAGAGATGTACCGTGTTTTGAAACCGGGCGGCACGTTGCTGGTGTTGGAGTTTTCCAAAATCTACAAACCGCTCGAAGGCGCGTATGATTTCTATTCGTTCAAGCTGCTGCCGGTCATGGGCAAACTGATTGCCAAAGATGCGGACAGCTACCAGTATCTCGCCGAATCCATCCGCATGCACCCCGATCAGGAAACTTTAAAGCAAATGATGCTGGATGCCGGATTTGACAGTGTGGACTATCATAATATGAGTGCGGGTATCGTCGCGCTGCATAAGGGCGTGAAATTTTAAACGGACTGCCTGTGAAGCCAATGCCGTCTGAACACGTTTCAGACGGCATTTTTGTGTTTTTCGAGACAATGGTTTTAAATCTTAAAAATTAATTCATATATCCATCAATAATTTATAAACTTTTTAAAAAATAGGAACAATTATCATTTGCAAGATTGGGAGATGTCTGTATAATGCAGTCAATCCAGTAAACAACGCAGCAGACGAAAGGAGGGAAAAATGCCGGAAAGTATTTTCAAACAGATTTCCCTTGATATTTTGAAACTGCATCGGGATTCTGTTTATTCGCTGCTTGCCACTTCCGGCTGCAACTGTCAGGTGCATGAAGCGGCGTATGTCAATATTGACGGTAAATATTATATTTCGCTTTCGTGCGAGCCTGAGGTAGGAGAAGTTAAAACAGGCATTTTGCTAATTGAGGATGAAAGCCGCAACCTTCGTTTGAGCTGGGTCGGCAGTGCGCGGGAGCTTGACCGCAAGGATAATGCCTACAAACGCGCCCTGTCTGCGCTGTCCAGAAAGATGGAGCGGTGTAAAGACAAGCTGCATACGGCGGTTCAGCCGTTTCTGTTGGAGCTGGTGCCGGAGAAAGGTAGGTTTTCTGTCGGGGATGAAGAAGTTTGGATTTCTCGAAACGATTTAGTGAGGGCTTTATATCCTGTCGGATACAGTATGCGGCAGGCAATGTTGTAGATTTAAAGTTTTGGTAGTGGTTTGTGTTCCTTTTGCGCCCCTTTCCCAAGGGGCGATTTTTTTGCACGCGTGTTGGCGGCAAAGGAAAAATGCCGTCTGAAACCGGTGTTCGGACGGCATTTCCGTGTGGCGGATTATTCTTCGGGCAAAAGGCGGATACCTTGATTGCCGAGCTGTTTTGACAATTCGGTAACCCTTCCGTGTTTGCCTAAAATAAAATCAGGGAGGATTTCTGCCAAAGGGCGTATGACGAAACTGCGTTCGTGCGCGCGCGGATGCGGCAGGGTAAGGCGGGGGTCGTCGCTGGAGATGCCGTCAAAGTCGATAATGTCCAAATCCAATGTGCGCGGCGCGTTGCGGAAGCTGCGTTCGCGTCCGAAATCAGCCTCGATACGGTTGAGTTCGGCAAGCAGGGCAATGCCGTCCAGAGTGGTGGAAACGGTGCAGACGGCATTGACGAAATCGGGCTGATTGTCGTAACCGACGGGCGCGGTCATATACAGTGAGGAAGCCTGTTCAAGCCGGATGTCGGGATGGGACGAGAGCACGTCCAATGCGCCGCGTATTTGTTGTGCGGGGTTGTCAAGGTTGCTGCCCAAGGCGATGACGGTAAAATGTCTGTTGTTCATGGCAGTGTTTTAGAAAGGCAGGACTTTGGTTTTGGCAAGGTAAACGATGCAGGCGACGCAACACATAGCGAGCAGGTAAACGGTGTAGAACTTGGTCGAACGCGGACGGGCGCGCATCATCATCATACCCAATGCGATATAGGCGAGCAGAAGCAGGATTTTTGTGCCGAGCCAAGGCGCGTTGAACGGGGAGAAATGGGTAATTTTCATCAGCCACAATCCCGTAAACAGCAGCATGGTGTCGTTAAGGTGGGGCAGTGCTTTCCAAAAGCCCGCCAAGGGCTTTTCTGGATTTTTCCAAAGTAGGAAAAAACGGATGTTGAATACCAAAATGGTGATGGTAACGAAGATTTGATGGCTGTATTTGACAATCAGATACTGCATAGTCGGCTCTTATCAAAATAAGGGTTGGAATCGGCTTATTTTACCGCAAACATTTATTTTTGACGTAACTTTTCAAATGCCAACAGATAGGGCGGATTGTTTTTCCGGTTGGTAAAGCCGTAACGTAAAACGGCAAACTGTTCTTGAGGCAGGTTTTTTGCCCATTGTCCGACGGCTTCTGCTTCCTGCTTTCCGTTTTCGTGCCCGGGGTAGAGGACGGCAATAAGCATACCGTTTTCTTTCAGTAGGGATAAGGTGGCAGAAAGGGCGGCAATGCTGGTTTCCTTGTTGGTGGTCAGATTCTTGTCGCCTCCGGGCAGCCAGCCGAAATTGAAAACGGCTGCATCCAGCGGCTCCGGAATATATTGCTTCAGGTTTTCATGTCCGTCCAAGATGAGCCGTACATTGCTGTAACCTGCTTCCTGCAGACGGCATCGGGTGTTGTTCAGGGCTTGGGGCTGGATGTCGAATGCCCACACTTTCCCCCGGATGCCTGCGGTTTGTGCGAGGAAAAGGGTGTCGTGTCCGTTGCCGGCGGTGCCGTCCAGCGCATTGCCGCCTTCGGGAAGTGCCTGCCGCAAAAGGCAATGGGAGAATGGAAGGATGTTTTTCAATAACATTTTCAAATGCCGTCTGAAAATAAAAATACCTTACCGTTGTCCGGTAAGGTATTGAAAGATATGACACGTCATGCTTCGTGCGGATTATTCGGCAGGCTGCTGGACGGTTTCCACTTGGACAAGGGTCGAAGCCGGTGCGGCTTGGGGTTTGTTTTCATGTTGGAGGTTGACGGAGCGAGCCGGTACGATAGTGGAAATGGCGTGTTTGTAAACCATTTGGGTTACGGAAGTGTTTCTCAGAAGAACGACGTATTGGTCGAAAGATTCAACCTGACCTTGCAGTTTGATGCCGTTGACCAGGTAAATCGAAACCGGAACGTGCTCTTTACGCAGGGCGTTCAGGAAGGGATCTTGCAACATTTGTCCTTTAGCTGTCATATTTTTAACTCCGTTATTATGATTGTGAAATCGGGCAGACGCCCTGTGCGTGTCGAATTGTAGCCTTGAATAGGAAAAATTACCAATTTTTTTGTGTTTGGGCGGTTTTCCGCCGGGCATTTGTATGTCAGGAGCGTTGCTGTAGCATCCACGATTCGATTTTTCGGGCGTCGTTGATGCGTGTGGCGGATGTGGGCGAGTTCAGCAATACGATGGTAACGGGTTGGTTTTGAATGTTGGCTTTGACAACCATAGACCTGCCTGCCTCGCGGATGTAGCCGGTTTTCTGCAATTCGATGTTCCACATGCCTTCCCTGACTAGGGCATTGGAGTTTTTGTAGTTCTGCTGCCCGTTTTTGGTCTGTACCGAGGCGTAGTTGGAAGTCGAGTTGGTGCGGATTTGCGGATATTGGGCGGCAGCGTTGACCATGAGGCTCAGGTCTTTGGCGGTGGAAACGTTTTGGAAGTTGAGTCCGGTCGGTTCGTAAAAGCGGCTGCTGTACATGCCCAGGCTTTGGGCTTTACGGTTCATGGCGGCGACAAATGCGCCCATGCCGCCGGGGTAGGTTCTGCCCAATGCATGGGTGGCGCGGTTTTCGCTGCTCATCAGGCTCAGGTGCAGCAGTTCTTTGCGTGTAAGTGCCGTACCTATGGCAAGACGGCTGCCGGTCCCTTTGAGGCGGTCGATTTCGTCGGGCGTGATGGTAACGGTTTCGTTCATGTCCAAGTTTGCATCCAAAACGACCATCGCGCTCATCAGTTTGGAGATGGAGGCGATGGGCATAATCCTGTCGGCGTTTTTCTGATACAGTATTTGCCCTGTTTGGTTGTTGACGACCAGTGCGGATTGGGAGGACAGAATCAGCCCGCCTGTAATAGCCTGGGTGTCGGTGGGATATATCGTGCTTTCGGCGAATATTTCTATCGGATCGGAGGAGGCGGGCAGGTTTTGTTTTAAAAACTGTCCCAAAATATCGGTATCCGCGAAAAGTCGGGCAGAGGGCAGCAGGAAAGCCAAACCGAGGAGCAGGGCGGGACGCAGGTGTTTCAGGGGGCGGGCGGGCATTTTTGATTCCGTGTATTTGAATATCGGCGTTATTTTGTTGAAAAAACAGTTATCTGTAAAGTGTGCCGCCTGAAAAAAAGCCGCCCGCCTTTGGGCGGTTTTGTTGCCTTGTTATTTGTTTGCTTTATAACGTTCTGTTTTTAAATTGGAACATATTTAATGACCCGGTGCGGTTTCCTTTATGCCGCCGTGTGCCGTCCGGGTTTGTCCGACGGTTGGATATTCCGCCGTCAGAGCGGTAGAATCGGGGTTTGTCTGGAATCAAGCTGATGCACGGGTGTGTGCTGATGCGTTGTTTTAATCGTTGGAATATTGGGAGTACGGATAATGGGTGTGAAATATGAATTTACCCTGCCTTCGAGCAGCGGTGCGGATTTCCGTTCGGCAGAACATCTGCCTTTGGTCGTGTATTTTTATCCGAAAGACAGTACGCCGGGCTGTACGACGGAAGGCTTGGATTTCAATGCGCGTTTGGAACAGTTTGAGGCATTGGGTTATACCGTGGTCGGCATTTCGCGGGACGGCGTGAAAGCGCATCAGAACTTTTGCGCCAAGCAGGGTTTCCGGTTCGAGCTGTTGAGCGACAAGGATGAAACGGTATGCCGCCTGTTTGATGTCATCAAGTTGAAAAAACTGTATGGGAAAGAGTCGTTAGGTATCGAGCGCAGTACGTTCGTCTTGAATAAGGACGGAGAAATCGCCCGAGAATGGCGGAAAGTCAAGGTGTCGGGTCATGCGCAGGAAGTATTGGAAACGCTTTCCCGATAATGTGAACCATGCCGTCTGAAGAAGATTCAGACGGCATTTGTTTGGAACGGTATGGAAGAAGGTTTGATCGACAGGCTGCTTGAAACGCTGTGGCTAGACAGGCGGCTCAGTCAGAATACTTTAAACGGTTATCGGCGCGATTTGGAAAAAATCGCCCGCCGCCTGTCCCAATCGGGCAGAACGCTGAAGGATGCGGACGAAGCGGATTTGGCGGCGGCGGTTTATGTTGCCGGGGAGCAACGGAGCTCGCAGGCGCGCGCATTATCGGCGTGCAAACGCCTGTATGCGTGGATGGAGTGGGAAGGGATGAGGGCGGACAATCCTACCTGTTTGCTGAAACCGCCCAAAATCGACAAGAATATTCCGACAATGATTACCGAACAGCAGATTTCCCGACTGCTTGCCGCGCCGGATACCGACACGCCGCACGGTTTGCGGGATAAGGCCCTGCTCGAATTGATGTACGCGACCGGCTTGCGCGTCAGCGAGGCGGTCGGGCTGAATTTCGGCAATGTGGATTTGGACAGGGGCTGCATTACCGCGCTGGGCAAGGGCGATAAGCAGAGGATGGTTCCGATGGGGCAGGAGTCGGCGTATTGGGTGGAACGCTATTACACGGAGGCGCGTCCGGCCTTGTTGAAGGGCAGGTCTTGCGATGCCTTGTTTGTCAGTCAGAAAAAAACGGGCATTTCCCGGCAGCTGGCGTGGATGATTGTCAAAGAATATGCAAGTCAGGCAGGCATCGGGCACATCAGCCCGCACAGCCTGCGCCACGCCTTTGCCACGCATCTGGTGCAGCACGGCTTGGATTTGCGCGTGGTTCAGGATATGTTGGGACATGCCGATTTGAATACGACGCAGATTTATACCCATGTTGCCAATGTGCGGCTGCAAAAGGTGGTGAAGGAGCATCATTCCCGAAATTGAGGTTTTGTTCCCTCATCTGCTTCAGATTAATAAAAAACAATCGAAAATAGAAATGCGATAAAAAAATACCAAGAAAACCGCGTCCTCCGACCTTGCAATACGAACTGTTTTTATTTATATTTGCATACGATAATAAAAGCCGCTATCGGTACGATAGCTTGAGAACACAACGGAGCACAAAATGTTTGTCTGCATCTGCAATGCCGTTACCGACCACCAAATCAAGGAAACCATCGCCGCCGGCGCGACCACAATGGGCGATTTGCAGTCGCAATTGGGCGTGGCGAGCTGCTGCGGCTGCTGCGGGGAGCTTGCCGCTTCGTTTCTGACGGCGCACAATGCGCAACCGACGGTTACGGCGGGTATCAACGTTCAAGCGTAAAACGGTTTTGGAAATGCCGTCTGAACTGTTCAGACGGCATTTTTGCTGTTTTTGGCAGGACTTGAGTATCATCTTCCTTGAAAACATTGTTTTTTCCCAAATAGACCATGATTCTGCTGCGTCTAAGGCTTTGGCGTGTGCAAATTGACAGATAAGGAAACGCGGATGAAATTGACCTTGATGTTTCGTGAATATTGCAGCTTGTGCCACAAAATGCGCGACGAACTCAAACCTTTTCAGGATGAATACGGGTTCGGGCTGGAAGTGGTCGATGTGGATGAAAATCCTGTTTTGGAAGAAAAATACAATGAGCTGGTTCCCGTTTTGTTGGCGGGAGATGAGGAAATCTGCCACTGGTTTTTGGATGAGGACAGGTTGAAACAGTTTCTCGAACGGTAAAAAAATGCCGTCTGAAGCAGGACTTCAGACGGCATTTTTTTCAAATTAACGTTCTTTACGTTTTTGCGGGGCTGATGACCTGCCGGTAAAGGAAGCACGTTTGGATGCTTGGTAAATTGCTAGTCTTCTTCGATGTTGCATATTAACCCTTTCTTTATTTTATTTGTCGGTTGGGAGAATTCTTATTTATTGATTTTTTCAATAAAAATTAGAAAATTTATTGTGAGATGTTATTGTTGGCAATTATATCATGTTTTGCTGTTGATGGAAGCATGATTGTGTAAAGATGATATGTGTTTGTGTAATCGGTAGATTTTATAGTGGATTAAATTTAAACCAGTACGGCGTTGCCTCGCCTTGCCGTACTATTTGTACTGTTTGCGGCTTCGTCGCCTTGTCCTGATTTAAATTTAATCCACTATATAAGAAAACCGCCAAGGCGGTTCTTGGCGGCGGAAACGGAGGGGCGGGCGGCATCAGGCAATCCTTGATTTTTAAAACCATTAGAGCTTGACATCTATGGGCAGACACGCTCAGAGGTAGGTGAGGTCGGCTTCATCCCCTTCCTCTATCAAGGGCAGTACCTTGACAGGGAGACGGGACTGGCTTACAACCGCTTCCGCTACTACTCCCCAGAAACAGGAGCATACATCAGTCAAGATCCCATTCGCCTCGAAGCGGGGCTTTCTAACCTATACGCATATGTACACGATGTAAACGCCTGGGTCGATCCACTAGGTCTGATGCCTGATTGGATGAAAACTATGAAAGGGTATCAACGACATCATATAATACCTCAAAGCCTTCAAGCTCATCCTCTCTTCGTGTCATCAGGAATGAATATAGATGGTGCTAGTAATATGAAGTACTTGCCTATTGCAGAGGGAATAGATCCTAATCCCAATAAAGCTATTCATTTAGGATGGAATGATGTGCATAGAGAATATAATCAAATGATGAAACAGCGAATGGATGAGCTTTATGATATTTCCAAAGTTGAAGGGTGGGATCAACGAAGAATTCAAAAGGAAGTCATAGGTTTACAAACCGAAGTTAGGCAAGGATTGGATTCTGGAAAATATAAAACGCACTAATAGAAATGTATAGACTTCAACAACAAAGTGATATGGATTTTGTGCCCTGTCACTTAAAGAATCACCAAAGGCAAGAAGAGTTATATGAATTTTTGATAGATGATAAGGAAGGACTTCTTCAGTATTCTCCAGTTCTGATCGCTGATAATAGATTGACATTGGAGTCCATCCAAAAGTTGGACTATCTCGAAAGTTTTTTGCCTGCTCCGATTTTCTCAGAACGAGCAAAAATGAGAATTGAAAAAATTGTAGGAGAAGATGTTGTCTTCTATCCTTGTAAAATAAATCTTAAAGGAGAGTTATTGCAATTTTACCTGGCTAAGATCTTTCGAAAGCTTCCAATACTAGATGTGGAGAATAGTCCGTCTCGTACCTTATCCAATGGCAAAAAAATTCCCACATATCCTTATAAGTTTACCTCGCAAGATTTAGAGTTCACGCTCGCAAGAGATTGCTACTACCCTTCATTATTTGTTATGTCGTCCAGGTTGCAAAAAGAAATGTATGATTTGTCTTTAGATCTAGTTCCATTAATCTGAGAATGTAATAATTTTGACAACATACAGAGTCTGATTTGTCACTTAAATAAGGATTGCAAGATGTCGCAAAAGCATTGGACGTTCACTAATATTATCCGTTATATTGAGGATTATAAAAAAATCCTCAACTCATAGAAAGGATGAAGTGGGAATTTATTTCCGAAAGAGAGTGTATAGTTGAGTTCGTGAAGCTATGTAAGCATCTCGTCCTAGAACGAACGATTGATTCCAAGATCCATTAAACTAAAGCTATTTAGTAGTAAAATGGCTCGCAGAAAGGTTGGCGAAAGGGGCGCGGTAATTTGCCACCCCTTGTTATTTCAGTTTTTCATTAGTAGGCTGGAGAGCAAACTAACAAAAGAAACAGGAATAAAATGACTTTCGCCATTTCTTCAAGCCTCCTTTCTATCCGACAAGCCCCCGAAGTTGCAGCTTCGGGGGCTTTGCTTTATCGGATGCCTGCATTATACCTAGTACCCACTAGAGAGCAGCTTGGAAACGACCTGTGCAAGGGCTTTTTGCCAGTCTGACGGTTTGATGCCGAAGTCGTTTTCGATTTTGCGGCAGTCCAAAATGCTGTATGCGGGCCTGGGGGCGGCGGTCGGATATTCCTTGTCTGAAACGGCAGTCAATTCGGGAATGGGGAAGGATGTCTGCTGTTGCGATGCCGCTTGGAAAATATGTTGGGCAAATTCGTACCAAGATACGGATTTGCCGCCGGCGTAGTGGTAAATGCCGCGAACGGGATTGGACTGCTGCAACAGGCGGATGATGGCGGCGGACAAGTCGCCGGCATAGGTCGGGCAGCCGATTTGGTTGTGGACGGCGGACAGCGGGGAACGTTCCCGCGCAAGGTTCAGCATGGTGCGGACAAAGTTGTCCCCGTATTCGCTAAACAGCCAAGAAGTCCGCAGGATAAGGCTGTCGGGATTGGCAGACAGTGCGAGCAGTTCGCCGGCGGTTTTGGATTGTCCGTATACATTGGAAGGGTTGGTAAAGTCGCTTTCCTGGTAGGGTCTTTTCCCTTTTCCGTCAAAGACATAGTCGGTTGAGATGTGGATGAATCGGGCATGGGCGCGATGTGCTGCCAAGGCAAGGTTGTAAACGGCGGAAGCGTTAACGGCGAATGCCGTAGTTACATTTTCTTCAGCTTTGTCGACGGAGGTATAGGCCGCCGTATTGACAATAGCATCGGGTTGGAAATTTTTTACCATATTGAAGACAGCATCGGCATCGGTAATGTCTAAAGATGCGGAATCCGTTGCAATGGTTTCCCAATCTTCGGGAAGACGGTCGCGCAAGCAGCGTGCCAGTTGGCTTTTTGAGCCGGTCAATAGGATTCTCATGAGGCATTTCCTTTTGTAAGGTATTTATAGATTTGATATTGACATTATAGTGCTAAAATTTTGTCGGTGCTTGGCGTAATGGCATTATCCTGAGCAGTTGTTGTGGAAAAGGTATTGTTTTACGACGATTTCGGCTAAAATACCGTAATCCGATTCCGATTGTTGAGTGTGGTTTCGGTATTGTCTAAGGCATTTTCAGGGTAATATGAAATGAGTGTAACCAGTTTGGTGAAAATCTACTCCGGCAAAGTACGCGATTTGTACGAAATTGACGATAAACGTATGTTGATGGTTGCTTCCGACCGCCTGTCTGCATTCGATGTGATTTTGGATGACCCGATTCCGGGTAAAGGGGAGATTCTGACGCAGATTTCCAATTTTTGGTTTAAAAAACTGGCTCATATCATGCCTAACCATTTCACCGGCCATACGGTTTACGATGTTTTGCCTGAAAACGAAGCCAAAGTTTTAGAAAAACGCGCCGTCGTGGCTAAAAAACTCACTCCGGTGAAAGTGGAGGCTATTGTGCGCGGTTATCTGGCAGGCAGCGGTTGGAAAGATTATCAAAAAACAGGCTCTGTTTGCGGCATTCAACTGCCTGAAGGTATGCAGGAAGCGCAGCAGTTGCCCGAAGTGATTTTTACACCATCGACCAAAGCCGCAGTTGGCGATCATGATGAAAACATCAGCTTTGAAGAATGCGAACGCATTATCGGCAAAGAATTGGCGGCGGAAGTGCGTGCCAAAGCAATTCAGCTTTACACGGAAGCGGCCGAATATGCCAAATCCCGCGGTATTATTATTTGCGATACCAAGTTTGAATTTGGTTTAGATGAAGAAGGTACGTTGACTTTGATGGACGAAGTGTTGACGCCTGACTCCAGCCGTTTTTGGCCTGCCGATCAATACAAGGTCGGTACCAATCCGCCGTCTTTTGACAAACAGTTTGTCCGCGACTGGCTGGAGCAAAGCGGTTGGAACAAAAAAGCGCCTGCGCCTAAAGTGCCTGCCGATGTGATTCAAAAAACAGTCGAAAAATATCAGGAAGCATTGACTTTGCTGACTCAGGATTAATTTTTAAGTTTGAAGGCCGTCTGAAAGAGATATGTTTCAGACGGCCTTTTTATTGTATCAATACTGGATTTTAAGGATAGTTGCCTTTATAATCGAGAGTTGTTTTCAGCGACTGAAAGGCCGTCTGAAAGCTTGTTTATAACCTGCCGCACGGTCTGAAACCCTAACTATGCACATTCGGATTTTAGTGTGCATTATTAGTGTTTTAGCAGTGCGGTATTTTGAAAGGAACAATAATGTTCAATAAACACGTTAAGACCTTCCAATACGGTAATCAAACCGTTACTTTGGAAACCGGCGAAATCGCTCGCCAAGCCGCAGCTGCCGTTAAAGTATCCATGGGCGATACCGTTGTTTTGGTTGCCGTGACTACCAACAAAGAAGTGAAAGAAGGCCAAGACTTCTTCCCTCTGACTGTCGATTACCTCGAGCGTACTTACGCAGCAGGTAAAATCCCCGGCGGTTTCTTCAAACGCGAAGGCAAACAAAGCGAAAAAGAAATCCTGACCAGCCGTCTGATCGACCGTCCGATCCGTCCTCTGTTCCCTGAAGGTTTCTACCACGACATCCAAATCGTAGCGATGGTGGTGTCTGTTGACCCTGAAATTGATTCTGACATTCCTGCAATGTTGGGCGCGTCTGCCGCGCTGGTGTTGAGCGGCGTACCGTTTGCCGGTCCGATTGGCGCGGCACGCGTAGGTTATGTAAACGGCGTGTACGTTCTGAACCCGACTAAAGCCGAATTGGCGAAATCGCAATTGGACTTGGTGGTCGCCGGTACTTCCAAAGCCGTGTTGATGGTGGAATCCGAAGCCGACATCCTGTCTGAAGAAGTGATGCTGGGTGCGGTTGTTTACGGTCACGATCAAATGCAAGTGGCTATTAACGCCATCAATGAGTTTGCCGACGAAGTCAACCCGGAAGTTTGGGATTGGAAAGCACCTGAAACCAATGAGGAACTGGTTGCCAAAGTACGCGGGATTGCCGGCGAAACCATTAAAGAAGCGTTCAAAATCCGTCAAAAACAAGCGCGTTCCGCAAAATTGGACGAGGCTTGGAATGCCGTGAAAGAAGCGTTGATTACCGAAGAAACCGACACTTTGGTTGCCAACGAAATCAAAGGCATTTTCAAACACTTGGAAGCCGATGTCGTCCGCAGCCAAATTTTGGACGGCCAACCGCGCATCGACGGCCGCGACACCCGCACCGTCCGTCCGCTGAACATCCAAACCGGCGTATTGCCGCGCACGCACGGTTCTGCACTGTTTACCCGTGGCGAAACCCAAGCCCTTGCCGTGGCGACTTTGGGTACTTCGCGCGACGAGCAAATCATCGACGCGCTGTCCGGCGAATACACCGACCGCTTTATGCTGCACTACAACTTTCCGCCGTACTCTACCGGCGAAGTCGGACGCATGGGTGCGCCGAAACGCCGTGAAATCGGTCACGGCCGTTTGGCTAAACGTGCATTGTTGGCCGTATTGCCGAAACCTGAAGATTTCAGCTACACCATGCGCGTGGTCTCCGAAATTACCGAATCCAACGGCTCTTCCTCTATGGCTTCCGTCTGCGGCGGCTGCCTGAGCCTGCTGTCTGCCGGCGTGCCTTTGAAAGCACACGTTGCCGGTATCGCGATGGGCCTGATTTTGGAAGGTAACAAATTTGCCGTCCTGACCGACATTTTGGGCGACGAAGACCACTTGGGCGATATGGACTTTAAAGTGGCCGGTACGACCGAAGGCGTTACCGCGCTGCAAATGGACATCAAAATCCAAGGCATTACCAAAGAAATTATGCAGATCGCTTTGGCACAGGCCAAAGAAGCGCGTCTGCACATCTTGGATCAGATGAAAGCCGCCGTTGCGGGCCCGCAAGAGTTGTCCGCACACGCGCCGCGTTTGTTTACGATGAAAATCAACCAAGACAAAATCCGCGAAGTTATCGGTAAAGGCGGCGAAACCATCCGTTCGATTACCGCTGAAACCGGTACGGAAATCAATATTGCCGAAGACGGTACGATTACCATTGCCGCGACCACTCAAGAAGCCGGAGATGCGGCGAAAAAACGCATCGAGCAGATTACTGCCGAAGTGGAAGTGGGCAAAGTGTATGAAGGCACTGTGGTGAAAATCCTCGACAACAACGTCGGCGCGATTGTCAGCGTGATGCCGGGCAAAGACGGTTTGGTACACATCAGCCAAATCGCCCACGAGCGCGTACGCAATGTCGGCGATTACCTGCAAGTCGGTCAGGTGGTGAACGTGAAAGCATTGGAAGTGGACGACAGAGGCCGTGTGCGCCTGTCCATCAAAGCCCTGCTGGATGCACCTGTCCGTGAGGAAAATGCCGCCGAGTAACGCTTAGGGTGAAAATGCCGTCTGAACAGGTTTCAGACGGCATTTTTTACGGGTATTGGGAATGAATGGGGCTTACAGCCACAGGACGGCAAGCTTCCATAATGCCCATAATGATACGGATAATCCTGTACACAGGCGGATATATCGGTTTTGCATGATTTTTTTCAGTTGCAGGGAAAAAATGCCGATTGCCAAAAGATTGGGCAGCGTACCCAGTGCAAAGGCAAGCATATATAACCCGCCCGTTGCCGCACTACCGCTTCCCAGCGCGTAAAGCGATGCGCTGTAAACCAGTCCGCACGGCAGCCAGCCCCATAATATTCCGACAGCAAGGCAGGCGGGTATGGATTTTATGGGTAACAGTCGGTTGAGTATCGGGTTCAGGTTGCGCCATATCGGTTTGCCGATTTTCTCGATTTTTGCCGCCAAGGAAGAAATACCGCTCAAGTATAAGCCTAAAAAGAGCAGCAGGAGGTTGGCGGCCGTGTATAAAATATTTTGCAGGACGCGGGTTTGGTCGAGTGAAACGCCGACCTGTCCGATTAATCCGAGAATCAGGCCGATTGCCGTATAGCTGCTTATCCGTCCTGTGTTAAGCAGCAGGATCAGCCAAAAGCGGTTGATATGCGGGGGGAGTTGGAGCGCAAACGCGCTGCTTAATCCGCCGCACATGCCGATGCAGTGCGTTCCTCCGAAGAAACCGAGCAGGAACAGGGTTAGGAAAGTGATGTCGTGGTTCATGGACGGCTCACGGTCAGATGTTTGTCTGGGAAAACGGATAATTTCCGGCAGTCCGACCAATAGGGTTTGGCGAGGGCATTCCCCGTGCTGTTAAAGTCTTGAATAAGGATGCGGTTTGTGTCATGAATTTCGACAGTCCTGTAAAATCCGCCCTTTACCGCGCCGTCGGCGGGTTTGCCGTGTGCGTCAAAATGCAGGATGGTGCGGTTTTGAAGATGCGCGCAATCTGAAACGGCCGGGTTTGCCGGTATGTTTCGGGTGCAGGCAGCAAGGATTGCACAAGGGAAAAGCAACAGTAATATGCGGAACATGGTGTTTATTGTAATGGGTAACAAACAGTATAATGGCTTATTTTAATCTCCCGACGGCGGGAGATGGAAGCATTTCCCTTCGGCACGGGGATTTCGGAATTCGGAAGCAACAGACAATACGGGATTTCAGAATAATATGAACACGTTGAAATTTACCAAAATGCACGGTTTGGGCAACGATTTTATGGTGATTGACGCGGTCAGTCAGGATTTTACCCCCGAGGACGCGCCGATTGCGGTATGGGCTGACCGCTTCCGGGGCGTGGGCTTCGACCAGCTTTTGGTGGTCGGGCGTTCGGAAACCGAAGGCGTGGATTTCCGTTACCGTATTTTCAATGCCGACGGCAGCGAGGTCGGGCAATGCGGCAACGGAGCGCGTTGTTTTGCCCGTTTTGTTGCAGACAAGGGTTTGACCGATAAGAAAGAAATTTGTGTTGAAACGGCCAAGGGCATTATTTTTCCGAAATTGTCCGATAACGGCATGGTTACGGTCAATATGGGCAAACCGAAGTTTATGCCGTCTGAAATACCGTTTGTTCCCGTATCGGACGAGGGGGATGATGCCTGTATTTATGGGGTGCATCTTGAATCCGGCATTCAGCCTGTCAGCTGCGTCAATATGGGCAATCCTCATGCTGTGATTGTGGTCGATGACGTGGAATGCGCGCCGGTGCGCGAAACCGGTTCGCTTATCGAACCGCACAGGCAGTTTCCCGAACGCGTCAACGTCGGCTTTATGCAGGTTGTCGGACGGACGGCAATCCGTTTGCGCGTGTTTGAGCGCGGCGTGGGCGAAACCCAAGCGTGCGGCACGGGCGCGTGTGCGGCTGTGGTGGCGGGTATCCGTCTGGGGCTGTTGGATGAAGGGAAAACGGTAGAGGTGGTTTTGCCGGGCGGAACTTTATATATCGAATGGGCCTGCGGCGGCGATGTGATGATGACCGGCCCTGCGGAAACCGTGTTTGAAGGCGAGTTGACGTATTCATGATTTTGCTGTATTCGGATTTTTTGTCTGCCTTACTGTATGCGGCGGTTTTTCTGTTTCTGATATTCCGCGCAGGAATGTTGCAATGGTTTTGGGCGAGTATTGCTTTGTGGCTCGGCGTATCGGTTTTGGGGGCAAAGCTGATGCCCGGCATATGGGGAATGACCCACGCCGCGCCTTTGTTCATCCCCCATTTTTACCTGACTTTGGGCAGCATATTTTTTTTCATCGGGCATTGGAACCGGAAAACAGATGGAAACGGATGGCAGGCAGACCCCGAACATCCGCTGCTCGGGCTGTTTGCCGTCAGTAATGTATCGATGACGCTTGCTTTTGTCGGAATATGTGCGTTGGTGCATTATTGGTTTTTGGGAACGGCACAAGTGTTCGTATTTTCGGCATTGCTTAAACTTTATGCGCTGAAGCCGGTTTATTGGTTCGTGTTGCAGTTTGTGCTGATGGCGGTTGCCTATGTCCATCGCTGCGGTATAGACCGGCAGCCGCCGTCAACGTTCGGCGGTTCGCAGCTGCGACTCGGTGTGTTGGCGGCGATGTTGATGCAGGTTGCGGTAACGGCGATGCTGCTTGCCGAAATCGGCAGATGATTGTGATGCCGTCTGTATCGGAACAAAAAGTTATAAAGAAAGAAATTTTGGGTATTGGTTTTTTAGGCGGCATAGGTTTAGGATAAAGCCATATCCGAAATTTGTTTATGGTTCGGCACAAATTCCCTGCAATCGGATGGGATGCCGATGGGGATTGCGCCTTACTGTCGAAACTTTATTATTCAGGAGCAGAAGATGAAAATTGCAAACAGCATCACCGAACTAATCGGCAACACGCCTTTGGTCAAACTGAACCGTCTGACCGAAGGTTTGAAGGCAGAGGTTGCCGTGAAACTGGAATTTTTCAATCCGGGCAGCAGCGTCAAAGACCGCATTGCCGAAGCAATGATCGAGGCCGCCGAAAAAGCGGGCAAAATCAACAAAAACACCGTCATTGTCGAAGCAACCAGCGGCAATACGGGTATCGGTTTGGCAATGGTATGTGCCGCACGTGGCTACAAACTGGCGATTACCATGCCGGAAAGCATGAGCAAAGAGCGCAAAATGTTGTTGCGTGCGTTTGGTGCGGAGCTGATTCTGACCCCTGCCGCTGAAGGTATGGCGGGCGCGATTGCCAAAGCGCAATCCTTGGTGGACGCGCATCCCGACACTTATTTTATGCCGCGCCAGTTCGACAATGAGGCAAACCCTGAAGTCCACCGCAAAACAACCGCCGAGGAAATTTGGCGGGATACGGACGGCAAAGTCGATGTCTTCGTTGCCGGTGTCGGCACAGGCGGTACGATTACCGGCGTGGGCGAAGTGTTGAAAAAATACAAACCGGAGGTTCAGGTAGTTGCCGTCGAGCCTGAGGCTTCCCCCGTATTGAGCGGCGGCGAAAAAGGCCCGCACCCGATTCAAGGTATCGGCGCAGGCTTTATTCCGACCGTTTTGAATACTAAAATCTACGATAGCATCGCCAAAGTGCCGAACGAAGCGGCTTTTGAAACCGCCCGCGCAATGGCGGAAAAAGAAGGCATTTTGGTGGGCATTTCTTCCGGTGCGGCGGTTTGGAGCGCGTTGCAGCTTGCCAAACAGCCTGAAAACGAAGGCAAGCTGATAGTCGTGCTGCTGCCTTCTTATGGCGAACGCTATCTCTCTACGCCACTTTTTGCAGATTTGGCATAATGCTTTAATCGGATTGTCGAAACATTCAGACGCATTTTTCGGTATCGGTGTAACGCCGTGCCGGAAAATGCGTTTTTGCATATATGCCGAAAACGCCGGTTGTGTTTTAATCAGGTATTGGTGCCGCCGCATTGCTTGAGGGAAATATTTTTTATAGTGGATTAACAAAAATCAGGACAAGGCAACGAAGCCGCAGACAGTACAAATAGTACGGAACCGATTCACTTGGTGCTTCAGCACCTTAGGGAATCGTTCTCTTTGAGCTAAGGCGAGGCAACGCCGTACTGGTTTTTGTTAATCCACTATATTCGGGTTTTATCTGGCAGGACGGTTTTTTGCCCCAACGGAAAATAGCCGGCCTGCCCGTAAAGTCAGCCGTTTGTCCGGGCGCAGCCGGGGTTTTGGGCTTCAGACGGCATATTTTCGGAATGGCGGCATTCTTGCCGTTGGCGCGGCAGCCGTATGGGGAAGGGAGGGGATATTGTGGTCGGTAACGGCAAAAAATATGCCGCACCATTGCTGGTGCTGGGTTGCTTGGTGTTCGGTCTGGGCAGTCTGATTGTCAGGTCCGTCCCCGTCGGTTCGTATGCAATCGCATTTTGGCGGTTGCTGATTTCGGTGTTCGTATTTTGGTTTTTGGCACGGTTTTTCGGGCAAAAATTCCCAAAAAACAGGAAAACCATCTGCTATGCCCTGACGGCGGGCGTGTTTCTTGCTTTCGATTTGGCGTTGTGGCACGAAAGCATACACGCGGTCGGGCCGGGTATTTCCACCCTGCTCAACAGTCTGCAAATCTTTTTCTTGTCCGCAATCGGTGTTTTCTTTTTTAACGAACGTTTGAGCGGGCTGAAAAAGGCGGGCTTAATATCGGCAGTTGCTGGCGTGGCGATGATTGCCGGTGCGGAATTCGGCTACAACGGTAATGCGGTTTGGGGATTCGTCAGCGGTTTGGTGTCCGGGCTGATGCTCGCCCTGTCGATGGTGTTCGTCCGTAAGACTCATGAAGTCGAGCCGGTGGCACTTTTCCCTTCAATGATGATTTTGAGTTTGGGCGGCGCGGTATCGCTGGTTGTTCCGGCATTGCTGATGGACGGCGGTGCGCTTTATCCGACGACTTGGAAAGATGCGGGTTTGGTGCTTGTGTACGGCGTGGTGATGCAGTGCTTCGCGTGGGCGATGGTTGCCTATGCGATTCCGCTGCTTTCGCTGTCGCTGACGGGGCTGCTGCTTTTGTCCGAACCGGTTGCCGCCCTGTTCATCGATTATTTCGGGTTGGGCAAACCGATTGAAGGCGTGCAGTGGGTAGGGGTGGTGCTGACGCTTTCGGCAATTTATCTCGGTTCGCGGAAACAGCAGTCTCAACATTGATTCCATCAGGGCAATATTGGCAGTTCGCCGTGCAAAACCTGCGTTACCGGACTGATATAGTGAATTAAATTTAAACCGGTACAGCGTTGGCTTGCCTTAGCTCAAAGAGAACGATTCTCTAAGGTGCTGAAGCACCAAGTGAATCGGTTCCGTACTATCTGTACTGTCTGCGGCTCGCCGCCTTGTCTTGATTTAAATTTAATTCACTATAGATAGGAAAATCCGACAACGTTAGATCCGCCTGCAAAGGTAAGGAATAGCAAATGCCGTCTGAAACTATTTTCAGACGGCATCCTTGGTTTCCCGGTTTAGCGGATTGCCGTGCCGGCCCTGCTGAAATCGCCGAAATTCATCAAAATGAACATTGCCTTGCCGACAACCAGCTTGTCATCCACAAAGCCCCAGTAGCGAGAATCGGCACTGTTGTCGCGGTTGTCGCCCATGGCGAAATAGCGTCCTTCGGGAACTTTGCACACGAAACCGCTGCCGTCGTCGGCATATTGGCAGTGTTCCAAACCGCTTTGCTCTATGGAATATCCGTTTTCAGACATAATATCGGAGGTATATTTGCCCAATACGGGTAGGGAAACGGCAGGCTGTCCTTCTTTTTTCAGAATATTGAAGGATTTGCCGTCCAAACCGCTGCGGAACATATCCGTGTTGTGGATTTCGGAAGGGTCGGTGTCGTCGGGATAACGGTATGTGCCGTCAGGAATATCGGAAGCCGGTTTTCCGTTTACCGTCAGAACCTTGTCCCGATATTCGATAATGTCACCCGGGATGCCGACAATACGCTTGATGTAGGTCATCTCCGGCTGCAAAGGATAATTAAAAACAATGACATCGCCCCGTTCGATTTTGCCCGTGGGGATAAATACATTGTTTAAAACAGGTACGCGCAAGCCGTAGGAAAATTTGCTGACCAAAATGAAATCGCCCTTGATTAGACCCGGGCGCATGGAGCTGGACGGGATTTGGAACGGTTCGGCAATAAACGACCGGATGAGGAACAATACCAAAACGGTAGGGAAGAAACTGCCGAAATAATCGCCGAAGTGGCTGCTTTCCGAGATTTCGGGATGAGTCTTCAGACGGTATTTATATACCCCCCAAGCCGTACCGCACAATACAACGAAAATCAGGAAAACGGCGGTAAAGCTCATAAACAGGGACAAAGCGGCAAACACGCCGACCGCCGTCAGGATATAGGCGTATTCGAGGCTGGAACTCCACTCTCCGTTTTCCTGCCGCTTCTTGTCGCTTTTGAAATAAAGGATGATGCCGGCAAGCAGCGCGGCAGCCGCACCCGACATTAGCATTGTGTTCATTGTTGTTCCTTAACGGTTAAAACCAAACGCCCTTTTGGAGCGGTAAATCAAGGTTTGTTTGGGAATGCGCGCCTTCTTCAAATCGGAGCAGTTTGGAGGGCTGCGCCATATGTGTAGCCCTATGTGCCGAAATATTATTTGTCGCTTACCTGCAAAATCGCCAAGAACGCGCTTTGCGGGATTTCCACATTGCCCACTTGTTTCATACGGCGTTTGCCTGCCTTTTGTTTTTCAAGCAGTTTTTTCTTACGGGTAATGTCGCCGCCGTAACATTTCGCCAAGACGTTTTTACGCAGGGCTTTGACGTTTTCGCGGGCGATAATCTGGCTGCCGATGGCGGCTTGGACGGCGATGTCGAACATTTGGCGCGGAATCAGCTCGCGCATTTTCGATGCCAGCTCGCGGCCTCGGTGAACGGCGCTTTGACGGTGCACAATCAGGCTTAAGGCATCGACTTTTTCGCCGTTGACCATAATATCCAGCTTGATCAAATCAGACGGTTGGAACTCTTTGAAATGATAATCCAACGAAGCATAACCGCGCGAAGTGGATTTGAGTTTGTCGAAAAAGTCCATTACGACTTCGTTCATCGGCAAATCGTAAGTCAGCATCACTTGGCGGCCCATATACTGCATATTGACCTGCACGCCGCGCTTTTGGTTGCACAAAGTCATAACGTTGCCGACGTATTCCTGCGGCACGAGGATGGTCGCGGTGATAATCGGCTCGAGAATGGTTTCGATGCTGCCGATGTCGGGCAGTTTGGACGGGTTTTCAACTTCGATTTTCTCGCCATTCTTCAACACGACTTCGTAAACCACCGTCGGCGCGGTGGTAATCAAATCCATGTCAAACTCGCGCTCCAAGCGTTCCTGAACGATTTCCAAGTGCAGCAGACCCAAGAAACCGCAGCGGAAGCCGAAACCCAATGCTTGGGAAACTTCAGGCTCGAATTTCAATGAAGCATCGTTAAGTTGCAATTTTTCCAAAGCGTCGCGCAAAGCTTCGTAGTCGTGGCTTTCCACGGGGTAAAGACCCGCGAATACTTGGCTTTGTACCTCTTGGAAACCGGGCAGCGGCTCAGAGGCGGGGTTGGCAACCAAAGTAACCGTATCGCCGACTTTTGCCTGTCCCAATTCTTTCACGCCGGTAATCAAAAAGCCCACTTCGCCGGCTTTGAGCTCTTGTTTTTGAACCGATTTCGGTGTGAATACGCCCAGTTGCTCAACCTGAGTTTCCGCCTTGGTGCTCATAAAGCGCACTTTGTCTTTCAGCTTGATGATGCCGTTTTTCACACGGATCAGCATGACCACGCCGACATAGTTGTCAAACCATGAATCGACAATAACCGCTTGCAGCGGCGCGTTTTCATCGCCGGTCGGTGCGGGGATTTTGGCAACGATTTCTTCCAAAACGTCTTCCACGCCGATGCCGCTTTTGGCGGAACATTGTACCGCACCAACGGCATCAATACCGATGATGTCTTCGATTTCCTGCTCCACGCGCTCGGGGTCGGCGGCGGGCAGGTCGATTTTGTTCAAGACAGGCACGACTTCCACGCCCAAATCAATCGCGGTATAACAGTTCGCCACGGTTTGTGCTTCCACGCCTTGCGACGCGTCAACAACCAAAAGCGCGCCTTCGCAGGCGGACAGCGAACGGGAAACTTCGTAAGAAAAGTCGACGTGTCCCGGCGTGTCAATCAGGTTGAGCTGATACACCTGCCCGTCGCGTGCTTTGTAGTTGAGCGCGGCGGTTTGCGCTTTGATGGTGATGCCGCGCTCTTTTTCGATGTCCATGGAATCGAGCACCTGCGTACTCATTTCGCGCAAATCCAAGCCGCCGCAATATTGGATGAAGCGGTCGGCAAGCGTCGATTTGCCGTGGTCGATGTGGGCAATGATGGAGAAATTTCGGATATTTTTCATTAGAGTTATTTTGAATGTCGAACAGTGGGTTTTAAAAATGCCGTCTGAACAAACAGCGGTACGTCCGAATATCGGGCGCAACGTGGAAATAGCCCGATATTCTAACGGAAAACCGCTGTTTTGGCATGATTTGATAAAGGTTTTATAAAGATTTGACGATTTCTGCCACCATTTTTGCAGAACTTGCCGCCGCCGTTTTCAAAAATTCGTCAAAGCTGATGTCTGCCTTTTCGTCCGCCGAATCGGAAACCGCGCGGATGATGACGAAAGGCGTTTCCAACTGATGACAGGTTTGGGCAATCGCCGCCGCTTCCATTTCCACTGCTTTGACTTCGGGGAAGTGCTTGCGGATTTCCGCCACGCCTTCGCTACTGTGGACGAAGCGGTCGCCGCTGACAATCAGGCCTTGTTCTACCGCCGCGCCTTCAAACGTCCGCGCCGCCCGTTTTGCCGTTTCAATCAATATGCCGTCTGAAGCGAACCTTGCCGGCAGTTGCGGCACTTGCCCCCAAACATAGCCGAATGCGGTTACATCGACATCGTGGTGCGCGATTTCTGTGCCGACCACGACATCGCCGACTTTCAAACCCTTGCCCAAACCGCCCGCGCTGCCGGTGTTGATGACGCAGTCCGGTGCGAATTGATGGATAAGCCAAGTCGTTGCAACCGCCGCGTTGACCTTGCCGATGCCGCTCAATGCAAGCACCATGCGTTTTCCCGCCAATTCGCCTTCATAGGCGGAAAATCTGCCGAAAGAGACGGCTTTGACATTTCCCATCATCTCGCGCAAAAGCTCGATTTCCTGTTCCATTGCGCCGATAACGGCTACTGTTTTTAAAGACATATTGCTGACCTGCTGTGAATTTCGGATAGAATGCCGAATTATACACGCTAACACGGCAGGATTGAGTGGGGGCGGTTTGTCCATGCCGTCTGAAACGGTTTCAGACGGCATGGCGGGTTTTTGGTAGAATGGGAAGGTACAGATTGTTTGAAGATTGGGGGACGAGGATGTTTACCGATGAAAATATGACTGCAAAGGAAGAACTGTTCGCATGGCTGCGCCATATGAACAAAAACAAAGGTTCCGACCTGTTTGTGACGACCCATTTCCCGCCCGCAATGAAGCTGGACGGCAAAATCACCCGCATCACGGATACGCCGCTGACGGCGGAAAAATGTATGGAAATCGCCTTCTCGATTATGAGTGCGAAGCAGGCGGAAGAATTTTCATCAACCAACGAGTGCAACTTCGCCATCAGCCTGCCGGACACCAGCCGCTTCCGCGTCAATGCGATGATACAGCGCGGCGCGACGGCGTTGGTATTCCGCGCGATTACCAGCAAGATTCCTAAGTTTGAAAGCCTGAACCTGCCGCCGGTCTTGAAGGATGTCGCACTGAAAAAACGCGGGCTGGTTATTTTTGTCGGCGGCACCGGCTCGGGCAAATCGACTTCGCTTGCCTCGCTTATCGACTACCGCAATGAAAATTCGTTCGGACACATCATTACCATCGAAGACCCGATTGAGTTTGTCCACGAACACAAAAACTGCATCATTACCCAGCGCGAGGTCGGTGTAGATACGGAAAACTGGATGGCGGCGTTGAAAAACACGCTGCGCCAGGCACCCGATGTCATCCTTATCGGTGAAATCCGCGACCGCGAAACCATGGATTACGCCATCGCCTTTGCCGAAACGGGTCATTTGTGTATGGCGACGCTGCACGCCAACAGCACCAATCAGGCACTCGACCGTATCATCAACTTCTTCCCCGAGGAGCGGCGCGAACAATTGCTGACGGATTTGTCGCTCAACCTTCAGGCGTTTATTTCGCAACGCCTCGTTCCGCGAGACGGCGGCAAGGGCAGGGTGGCGGCAGTCGAGGTGCTGCTCAATTCGCCCCTGATTTCGGAGTTGATTCACAACGGCAACATCCATGAAATCAAAGAAGTGATGAAAAAATCCACTACCTTGGGTATGCAGACCTTCGACCAACACCTTTACCAATTGTATGAAAAAGGCGAGATTTCCTTGCAGGATGCCTTGAAAAATGCCGATTCGGCGCATGATTTGCGTTTGGCTGTTCAGTTGAGAAGCCGCCGCGCGCAAAGTTCCGGACCGGATTTGGAATTGCTCTGATGAAGGGTATGGATTCCCGGACGGATGGTTTGAAATGATTTATCCGTGGCATAATGAGCAATGGCGGCAGATTGCGGAACATTGGGAGCACCGTCCCAATGCTTGGCTGTTTGTCGGCAAAAAAGGCATAGGGAAAACCGAGTTTGCCCGCTTTACGGCTCAAGCATTATTGTGTGAAAACCCTGCACCGGGCTGCAAACCCTGTGGCGAATGTATGTCCTGCCATCTGTTTGGACAGGGAAGCCATCCCGATTTTTACGAAATCACGCCCCTGACGGACGAACCCGAAAACGGACGCAAACTGTTGCAGATCAAAATCGATGCCGTCAGGGAAATCATCGATAATGTGTACCTGACTTCGGTACGGGGCGGTTTGCGCGTGGTCCTGATTCATCCTGCGGAAAGTATGAATGTCCAAGCCGCCAACAGTCTGTTGAAAGTGTTGGAAGAACCGCCGCCCCAAGTGGTCTTTTTGCTGGTCAGCCACGCGGCGGACAAGGTTTTACCGACCATTAAAAGCCGCTGCCGGAAAATGGTTTTGCCTGCGCCTTCGCATGCGGAAGCATTGGCGTATCTGCGCGACAGGGGTGTTGCGGAACCGGAAGACCGCCTAGCTTTCCATTCCGGCGCGCCGCTGTTTCAGGAGGAAGGCGAGCTTCGGGAATTGAGGGCAAAGCTGCTGGAGATATTGGCAGAGCCAAGATTGTTGAAGATTTTGGATTACGCCGCGCTTTTCGATAAGGAAAAACTTCCGCTCGCCGTATTTGTCGGGTGGATGCAGAAGTGGCTGGTCGATTTGGGATTGTGCCTGCAACACATGAAACCCGTCTATTATCCTGTTTATGAAGACAGGCTGCTTCAGACGGCATCCGGTTTCCGCCCGCGCAATGTATTTGCGGCGGAGGATATGCTCAAACAGCTCGCCCCTTACGGGTTTCATACTTTAAATGTCAAAATGCAGATCGAGCATCTGCTCATCAATTATTTGGAATTGAAGAAAGAGAATGGGTGAATTATGTCAGACGGACAAAATATTCCGGCAAAAATGATGTCGTTGCAGCTGAAAGACATGAATCTGCTGTACAGCTCCTATATGCCGTTTTTGGAACACGGCGGTCTGTTTGTGCAGACCGACGACGTATTTTCCATCGGGGACGATATTCTGCTTGCCGTGGAAATCCTCAACTTCCCCAAACTGTTCCTGCCGACCAAGGTCGCCTGGATTAATCCTGCGCGTACTTCCTCCAAACCCAAAGGGGTGGGGCTGGCATTCACAAAACACGAAAACTGCCTGAAAGTCAAAGACCAGATCGAAGTCGAACTGGGCAGCACAATCAGCGGCAGCAGACCTACGTTTACCATGTAACGCCATGCATATCATCGATTCGCACTGCCACCTCAATTTTGAGGGTTTGAAAGAACGCCTGCCCGAAGTTTTGTCCAATATGGAAGAAAATGGCGTGGGGCAGGCACTTGCCATCAGCGTCAGCAGGCAAAGTTTTGCCGAAGTATCCGCTATCGCCGAAGTTTATGAGCATATTTACTGCACAATAGGCGTACATCCCGACAGTAAGGAAGCCGAAGAATTTTCCATTGCGGAAATGGTTGCCGCAGCTGCTTCGCCGAAAGTGGTCGGCATAGGCGAGACGGGTTTGGATTATTACTGGTGCAAAGGCGATTTGTCTTGGCAGCACAAACGTTTTGCAGACCACATTGAAGCAGCCAATCAAACCGGACTGCCCGTTATCGTCCATACGCGCGATGCGGCGGCGGATACCTTGTCTATCCTGAAAGAATGTCGGGTTAATTCGGGCGTTATCCACTGTTTTTCCGAGGATGTCGGTTTTGCCCGTGCGGCAATGGATTTGGGACTTTATATTTCTTTCTCGGGAATCGTTACCTTTAAAAACGCACCCTTGGTTCAGGAGGCGGCAAAATACGTTCCGGACGACCGTATCCTGGTGGAAACCGATGCACCGTTCCTCGCTCCCATTCCCAAGCGCGGCAGGCAGAACGAGCCGGCTTTTGTGCGTTATACCGCAGAGCATATCGCCAAATTGCGGAACCAGACCTTGGAACAGGTTGCGGCATACACGACGGAAAACTTTTACCGGCTGTTTAAAAAAGTACCCGATATGCGGGCCGTCTGACCCTGTGCCGACGATAAGGAAAACCATGAAGGCAATTCATCCGTATGCATGTCCGCGCTGCTGACTGCCTGCCAACACGTTTCGGACAGGCATGAGGCAGTCGGTATGGCAAATTCCGCTTCCAAATTCTGCATTGCCAAAGGCGGCGGACGGGAAGCAAAAAAAAGACGAAAGCGGCGGCGGATATGCCCTGTGCCATTTGCCGGACAGCAGGATTGTCGAGGAGTGGGAATATTTCCGTTCACAACATTGATACTGCGCGATATACGGCAAATATTGTGGGAAGTTTCCGCTTTTGCGTATAATGCGCCCTACCTGACAAATTTTGTCAACTTTATCAAAAGGAATAAGCGATGGCTTCCATCCACGACCAAATCAAAGAAGTAGTAACGACGCACCGCGTCGTATTGTTTATGAAAGGTACGAAACAGTTTCCGCAATGCGGTTTCTCTTCCCGCGCCGTGCAAATCCTGAACGCGGCAGGCTGCACCGATTACGTTACCGTCAACGTATTGGAAAATCCCGAAGTACGCCAAGGCATTAAGGAATACAGCGACTGGCCAACCATCCCCCAGCTTTATGTGAACGGCGAGTTTGTCGGCGGTTCGGACATCCTGATGGAAATGTATGAGGCAGGCGAGCTGCAAGAGCTGCTGAAAGCCTGATGGATTCGGCAATGCCGTCTGAACGTGTTTCAGACGGCATTTTCTTTTCCGGAAAATCAAAAAAAAGTATAATGGCGCGTCTCAAAATCACACTGGAACACCGCGATGAACGTTAACGTTATCAACCATCCGCTCGTCCGCCACAAACTGACCCTGATGAGGGAGGCGGATTGCAGCACCTACAAATTCCGTACGCTGACCACCGAGTTGGCGCGTCTGATGGCATACGAGGCAAGCCGTGATTTTGAAATCGAAAAATACCTTATCGACGGATGGTGCGGTCAGATTGAAGGAGACCGCATCAAGGGTAAAACATTGACCGTCGTTCCCATCCTGCGTGCAGGTTTGGGTATGCTCGACGGCGTACTCGACCTGATTCCGACTGCCAAAATCAGCGTGGTCGGTTTGCAGCGCGACGAGGAAACGCTGAAACCCGTTTCCTACTTCGAGAAATTCGTGGACAGCATGGACGAACGTCCTGCCCTGATTATCGACCCGATGCTGGCGACGGGCGGTTCGATGGTTGCCACCATCGACCTTTTGAAAGCCAAGGGCTGCAAAAATATCAAGGCACTGGTGCTGGTTGCCGCTCCCGAGGGTGTGAAGGCGGTCAACGACGCGCACCCCGACGTTACGATTTACACCGCCGCGCTCGACAGCCACTTGAACGAGAACGGCTACATCATCCCCGGCTTGGGCGATGCGGGCGACAAGATTTTCGGCACGCGCTAACTGACTGATTTTCGGATTTGATATGAATTTTCAAGACTATCTCGCCACATTTCCTTCAATCGA
Organism: Neisseria viridiae; assembly: GCF_962747995.1. Lineage (GTDB taxonomy): Bacteria > Pseudomonadota > Gammaproteobacteria > Burkholderiales > Neisseriaceae > Neisseria > Neisseria viridiae. The sequence continues at coordinate 92,172 of NZ_CAUJAJ010000001.1, forward strand.
CCATCTGGGCGGTTTGGACGTTCAGGATGCCGACGGCAAAACGGTTCACCATATTCCCGCCGTTCAGGGCAAGCTCGGTTCGCTCAAGCTATACAATGCTTTGGCGGAACGTTTTGACGGAAAATTGGACAAAGAAGCGGCAGAACAGGGTTTGATATGGTTTGCCGAACACGTTGCCGACGCGCGCGCCCACCCCGGCAAGCATCCCAATATCGATTTGCTGGAAAATGTCGTGCAAAGCGGCGAAACCTTCCTGCTCAAGCCGCTTGCCGCGCAATAATTTTCGACCATGCCGTCTGAAATCCGTTTCAGACGGCATTTTGTCGGAAAGAAGACCGTAAAACGGGCATTTTCTTTTCTATTTCAGGATACGGGCAATGATGTTTCAACACACAGGACGATACATAAAGCGTTGCCCTATGTGTTGCCCTAATTTGGAGGGGGTTAAACCCCTCTCAAATAAAATCTGATACTGCTGCCACGAAGGGCGGATGTCCAAATGGCGGGGTTTCAACCATTAAGGAAATACGATGAAAAAAATGTTCCTTTCTGCCGTATTGCTTCTGTCGGCTGCGACCCAAACCGTGTGGGCGGATACGGTGTTTTCCTGTAAAACGGACAACAACAAATATATAGAAGTTCAAAAAATCAACCGCAATCTTTACGAATATTCGTTCGGCAGTGCGGCAAAAAAAGAAATTGCCATACGCAACGGCAAAGCTGACCTGTTGGGGCGTTCCGACAGGTGGCAAGGCATAGGCAGCGGACGCTGGGCAACGATGAAATTCCAAAACGGCGAATTTATCTATACCGTATGGACGGGCTTTGATCCCGTAGAACATACGGAAAGCAGCGGCGTCATCGTGGAGGGCGGCGGTAAGGAAATCGCACGGGTCGGCTGTACGCCGAAAACCGCGCAGGCAAATTTCAATGATGACGACTTTTCTTGGTAATCGGGGCGGATAAGGCGATGGAAACAGTGAAACCCGTCATGCTGATTGTCCGCCCGTCCGTCAGGGCGAAGGATGATGTGGAAACCTGCCGTCGTGCCGGATGGCAGGCGGAAGTGTTGAGTCCGATTGAAATCGAAACCAACGAAGCAAGCCTGAAACGGCTGCCGGAAATGTATGCCCGTGCGGATGCCGTGTTTTGGGTCAGTCCGACCGCCGTTGAAACCGCCGCGCAGTACTTGGACTTTTCAGACGGCATAAAAGCCCAGATTTCCGTAGGGCAGGGCAGCCGCCGTGCCTTGGCGCGTTATGCGGGAGCGGGCGTGTTTGCACCTGAAGACGGCAACGACAGCGAGGCGGTTTTGCGCCTGCCGGTTTGGAACAGTCTGCCCGAAGGTGCGCGCGTATTGTTTGTGCGCGGACACGGCGGGCGGGATTTTCTGATGAATGCCTTGCAGGAGAAAGGTTTTCGGACGGAGGTGGCAGAAGTCTATTTCAGACGGCATAAACCTTTGAACTTTCAAAATTTCCAAACCGAAAATATTGCCGCCGCCTATATCACGTCGACCGAGCTGGTGCGCGCGTTGTTCGGACAGCTTCCGCCGCAATTTTCCCGATTCTTCAAATCCTTGCTATACTTTACCCATCATCCGCGCATTGCGGAGGCATTGAAGCGCGAAGGCGCGTGTTCGGTCGAAACCGTCCCTACGCTGGAAGCCGCGCTTTCCCATTCTTCCATTTCCGTTTCAGACGGCATGGTCTTTCCCGGAATCTCAAACCAATAAGGAGCAAAACGGTGGGCGAACCTGAAAACAAATCATCCGAACCCGTACGCGAGATACAGGCATCAAAAGAAATGCCGTCTGAAACCTCTTCCCCACGCAAAGAAAACGAAACAGAAGTACACATTCCTGCCGCTCCTTTTATCGTCAAACAGTCCGGCAGCAACGCTTTGGCGACCTGCGCCTTGGTATTGGCGGCCTTGGGTTTGGGTACAAGTGGTTTTTTGTTTGTCCAAGGACAGAATGTCTTGAAAAACCAAGAGCTGGCATTCAACCAGAAAATCGACAAAGCCGCCTTGGGCGAGTCGGAAAACGCCGCCCTGCTCAAAGACAACCTCAACCGCCAAAGTGCCATACAGTCCGAACTCGACCGTTTGGACAGCGGTGTCAAAGCCAACGGCGAACAAATTCTGATGACGCAAAAAGCCTATCGCGAGCTGACCAAAGGGCGTGCCGATTGGCTGGTGGACGAAACCGAGACCATACTCAATCTGGCGGCGCAACAGCTGGTGTTGACCGGCAATATCCAAACGGCAGTCGGCGTATTGGAGCATATCAACAGCCGCCTGTCCCGTTTCGATCAGGCAGAGCTTCTGCCGATCAAACAGGCAGTCAGCAGCGATTTGGCAGAACTGAAAAACCGTCCCTATGTCGATATTTCCGGCACGGCATTGCGCCTCGACAGGCTGGAAACCGCCGTATCCGGACTGCCGCTGATGCTCGACGGCGTGCTGAAACCGGGCGTACAGGTGAAGAACGAAGCCGTTTCCGCTTCATGGTGGCAGAACGTATGGGAAAAATCCCTCGGCACATTGAAAGGGCTGGTCGAAATCCGCCGTTTGGAAAACAACGATGCCATGCTGATTTCACCGGAACAGGCATATTTTGTACGCGAAAACCTGCACCTCCGCCTGTTGGATGCGCGCACCGCATTGATGCAGCGCAACAGCGAAGTTTATCAAGGCGATTTGAACAATGCCGAAGCCGCCGTCAGACAGTATTTCGATGCCAAGTCGCCCGCCACGCAGTCGTGGCTGAAAGAACTGGCGGAATTGAAGGCGTTGGATGTGCGCATGACGGCGGATGACGGTTTGAAAAACAGCCTAAATGCCGTCCGCGCCTATCGCGACGGTACGCGCATGATGGCGGCGGAAAATCAAGAAGCGGAACAGGCGGCTTCCGAACCGGCAAACGAAAAAACAGCTTCCGAACCGGCTGCCGCATCGGATGTGAAGACCATAGAAGCACCGTCCCTGCCTTCGGAACGCAAACCGGAACAGCCTGCAAAAAAACAGCCCGTACCGGAAAAGGCAGGGCGTTCGCCGTCCGCTAAAGGAGAACGCGCATGAAAACGGTAGTCTGGATTGTCGTCCTGTTTGCCGCCGCCGTCGGACTGGCGCTTGCTTCAGGTATTTACACCGGCGACGTGTATATCGTACTCGGACAGACCATGCTCAGAATCAACCTGCACGCCTTTGTGCTGGGGCTGCTGATTGCCGTCGTGGTGTGGTATTTCCTGTTTAAATTCATCATCGGCGTACTCAATATTCCCGAAAAGATGCAGCGTTTCGGTTCGGTGCGTAAAGGCCGCAAGGCCGCGCTTGCTTTGAACAAGGCGGGTTTAGCGTATTTTGAAGGGCGTTTTGAAAAGGCGGAACTTGAAGCCTCGCGCGTGTTGGGCAACAAAGAAGCCGGAGACAACCGTACTTTGGCATTGATGCTGGGCGCGCACGCCGCCGGACAGATGGAAAACATCGAGCTGCGCGACCGTTATCTTGCGGAAATCGCCAAACTGCCTGAAAAACAGCAGCTTTCCCGCTACCTGCTGCTGGCGGAATCGGCACTGAACCGGCGCGATTACGAAGCGGCGGAAGCCAATCTTCATGCGGCGGCGAAGATGAATGCCAACCTTACGCGCCTCGTGCGTCTGCAACTTCGTTACGCTTTCGACAGGGGCGACGCGTTGCAGGTTCTGGCAAAAACCGAAAAACTTTCCAAGGCGGGTGCGTTGGGCAAATCGGAAATGGAACGGTATCAAAATTGGGCATACCGCCGCCAGCTGGCGGATGCTGCCGATGCCGCCGCTTTGAAAACCTGCCTGAAACGGATTCCCGACAGCCTCAAAAACGGGGAATTGAGCATATCGGTTGCGGAAAAGTACGAACGTTTGGGACTGTATGCCGATGCAGTCAAATGGGTCAAACAGCATTATCCGCACAACCGCTGCCCCGAGCTTTTGGAAGCCTTTGTCGAAAGCGTGCGCTTTTTGGGTGAGCGCGAACAGCAGAAAGCCATCGATTTTGCCGATTCTTGGCTGAAAGAACAGCCCGACAACGCGCTTCTGCTGATGTATCTCGGCCGGCTTGCCTACGGCCGTCGGCTGTGGGGCAAGGCGAAAGGTTATTTGGAAGCCAGTATTGCCCTGCAACCGAGCGTTTCGGCGCGTCTGGTGTTGGCGAAAGTCTTTGACGAAACCGAACAGCCGCAAAAAGCCGAAGCACAGCGCAAATTGGTTTTGGAAGCCGTCTCCGATGACGAACGTCACGCAGCGTTAGAGCAGCATAGCTGATTTTGGGAAATATCTTTATCTGGGAGAATTTGATGGGGTCTTCAGATTCCTTTAAGGAAAAGAAAGAAATATTTGAAATTGGAACGCCTGCTTATCGCCAAAAGTTAATTGATGTTTGGAAAAAGAGCATTAATGGAAACGAAAAATCTTGGGTGCTCTTTGAAAATGGGACTTGCGTCATTTTACTTGAACCGGAAAAAGATTTGGCGAAACAAGCTAAAGAGATGTTAAGCAAATGGGGCAAGGTTCAAATAGGAACACCATCTGCAGATTTTGGCATTATCACTTTAGATAGTGGCGATGGATATGCCGTTTCATGCCATCATCCCGAAATTTTTACGCTAATCCTAAAAGAAGAAGGATTGGATGAAGATTTCAAAATCGGTATCGAAGGGCGCTCTCATCGCGATTGTGATGCTGAAGAACCCAAAGTTATCCATATCGAAGATAAACGCACCATTGAAACCCCCTGAAAACCTGCTGCCGTTTAATCATCTACTGATGATTACCTAGGCAAATGTGTCCGCTCCCCCCCCTTTCAGACGACCTTTCATTGCGGAAACCGCCGCAAAGGTTGTCTGAAAACTGTTTTCCTTCTCCGTTTTACAAACAAACCGAAAGCCCCACATGACCTCTTTAAAAAACGACACTTTCCTCCGCGCCCTGCTCAAACAGCCCGTCGAATACACCCCGATTTGGATGATGCGTCAGGCGGGGCGTTATCTGCCCGAATACAAAGCCACACGCGCGAAAGCGGGCAGCTTCCTCGATTTGTGCAAAAACACCGAATTGGCGACCGAAGTTACCATCCAACCTTTAGACCGCTTCGATTTGGACGCGGCGATTTTGTTCTCCGACATCCTGACCGTCCCAGACGCAATGGGCTTGGGACTGTATTTTGCCGAAGGCGAAGGCCCGAAATTCGAACGCGCCTTGCAACACGAAGCCGACATCGCCAAGCTGCACGTCCCCGATATGGAAAAACTGCAATACGTCTTTGACGCGGTAACTTCCATCCGTAAAGCACTGGACGGACGCGTACCGCTTATCGGCTTCTCTGGCAGCCCGTTCACGCTCGCCTGCTACATGGTCGAAGGCGGCGGCAGCAAAGAATTCCGCACCATCAAAACCATGATGTATTCGCGCCCCGATTTGCTGCACAAAATCCTCGATACCAACGCCCAAGCGGTTGCCGCCTACCTCAATGCCCAAATCGACGCGGGCGCGCAGGCTGTGCAGATTTTCGACACTTGGGGCGGCGTCTTGAGCGATGCGGCGTTTAAAGAATTCAGCCTCAAATACATCCGCCAAATCGTTGCCGGATTGAAACGCGAAAGTGAAGGCAGACGCGTTCCCGTCATCGTATTTGCCAAAGGCGGCGGGCTGTGGCTGGAAAGCATGGCAGAAATCGGCGCAGACGCATTGGGCTTGGACTGGGCGTGCAACATAGGCGAAGCACGCCGCCGCGTCGGCAACCAAGTCGCCCTGCAAGGCAACTTCGACCCGTCCGCCCTCTTCGGTACGCCCGAATCCATCCGCACCGAAGCCGCACGCATCCTTGCCGACTACGGACACGGCAGCGGCCATGTCTTCAACCTCGGACACGGCATCAACCAACACGCCGACCCCGAACACGCCAAAATCTTAGTCGACACCGTACACGAGCTGTCGTGGCAGTATCACGGCGGGTAAGCCGACAGGAAACTGCCCGATATGCCGTCTGAAGCCGAGAGATGGCCGGTTAGGGTAAAAATAAGGCAATGCGGCAATATCCGCCGTGTATGGATAGTACATGACGGCGGCGGTGTTGCCGCATTGGCGCAATCCCAACCGTCCCTATTTTCAGACGGCATTTTTGTTTTCAGATGCAGGGAAAACCGATGGCAAAAACGCTTAAAACCCTTTACCAATGTACCGAATGCGGCGGCACTTCCCCGAAATGGCAGGGCAAATGCCCGCATTGCGGCGAGTGGAACACGCTTCAGGAAAGCCTGGCCGCGCCCGAGCCGAAAAACGCCCGTTTCCAATCTTGGGCGGCGGACACTTCGACCGTCCAATCCCTCTCCGCCGTTACTGCGACCGAAGTGCCGCGCAATCCGACCGGCATGGGCGAACTCGACCGCGTATTGGGCGGCGGTTTGGTCGATGGTGCGGTCATCCTGCTCGGCGGCGATCCCGGCATCGGCAAATCCACGCTGCTGCTGCAAACCATCGCCAAAATGGCGCAAAGCCGTAAAGTGCTATACGTTTCCGGCGAAGAATCCGCCCAACAAGTCGCCCTGCGCGCGCAGCGTTTGGAACTGCCCACAGAAGGTGTGAACCTGCTTGCCGAAATCCGCATGGAAGCCATTCAGACGGCCTTGAAACAGCATCAGCCCGAAGTCGTGGTTATCGATTCCATCCAAACCATGTATTCCGACCAAATCACTTCCGCCCCCGGTTCCGTATCGCAGGTGCGCGAATGCTCCGCCCAACTGACGCGTATGGCGAAACAAATGGGCATCGCCATGATACTGGTCGGACACGTAACCAAAGACGGCGCGATTGCCGGCCCGCGCGTGCTGGAGCATATGGTCGATACCGTGTTGTATTTCGAGGGCGACCAACATTCCAACTACCGCATGATACGCGCCATCAAAAACCGCTTCGGCGCGGCAAACGAATTGGGCGTATTCGCCATGACCGAAAACGGTTTGAAAGGCGTGTCCAACCCGTCCGCCATCTTCCTCGCCAGCTACCGCGACGATACGCCCGGCTCGTGTGTTTTGGTTACACAGGAAGGCAGCCGCCCGCTTTTGGTCGAAATTCAGGCGTTGGTCGATGACGCGCACGGCTTTACACCCAAACGCCTCACCGTCGGACTGGAACAAAACCGCCTTGCGATGCTGCTTGCTGTGTTAAACCGACACGGCGGCATTGCCTGTTTCGATCAGGATGTGTTTTTAAACGCCGTCGGCGGCGTGAAAATCGGCGAACCGGCGGCGGATTTGGCGGTCATCCTCGCGATGCTTTCCAGCTTCCGCAACCGCCCTATGCCCGAAAAAACTGTGGTCTTCGGCGAAATCGGCTTAAGCGGCGAAGTCCGCCCCGTCGCACGCGGACAAGAGCGGCTCAAAGAGGCGGAAAAGCTCGGCTTCAAACGCGCCATCGTCCCCAAAGCCAATATGCCGCGCAATGCCAAAGAGTTTCCCAAGCTGAAAATCCACGGCGTTTCGAGTTTGCAGGAAGCCATCGATATTTGCCGCGACAGCAGGGAATAAACGGAAATGCCGTCTGAAATCAGGTTTCAGACGGCATTTGGTTTGTGGCGGATTGAAACAAGAAGGCATACCGGCGACAGATAAGATTTGCGGCAAAGTTGCCTGTGATGTGGCAAAAACGCACACGCCTATCATCCCTGTGAAGGCGGGAATCCGGAATCGTCCGTTTCGGCAATGATTGGAAATCACGGCAACCCAACCGCTTGGATTCCCGACTTCGCGGGAATGAGGGGCGTGTGCATTTGATTTCCATCCGCCATATGTCGGCGACGGGCTTATTCGCCTACGGTTTTTTGTATCAGTTTTTCGGCGTTTGCCAAAGTGTTTGCCACTTCGTCAAAACCGATGCGGCTGCCGGCGATGAGGGCGCGCGTATCGGTATAGGCGGCGCGTACTTTGCCGTCCGTTTCGGTAACGAGGACGCGCAGGGGCAGTTGCAGGGCGAAGGCGGGGTCTTTGACCATCAGCGGCGTACCGGCTTTGGGCGTGCCGAAGACGATGACTTTTGCCGGCTGCATCGTTAAGCCGTTTTGGCGGGCGGCTTCCTGATGGTCGATGACGGCAAAAATGTCCATCCCTTTGCTTTTTATGGCGGTTTCAAGGCGGCTGACGGTTTCGTCAAAACTGTATTTCGAGGTGAGGGTATGCGTGGTCATAGCGGTTTCGTTTTGGGTGGGCGGTTTGACGGCAGGGTGTGCCGAAGCGGTTGAAATGCAGAGTGCGGATGCGGCAATCAGGGGGAGTATGTGTTTCATCGTATTTCCTTATCGGTTTGTTTGTCAGGCTTCGGACGGGGCGGCACGCGCCGCGCCTGTGATGCCGTGCCGCGTGCCGGAACGCCGTATGCCGTCTGAAAGCCTGTCTTTTCAGACGGCATTGCGTCATTTCATCCCTTTTTTGAGCAGGTCTTCATAACCGCCGTGATTGACAACTTTTGTATAACCTGCTTTTTTCAGCTCTTGAAGGGCGGCTTCGGCACGCCGTCCGCTGCGGCAGTAGAGGTTGACCGGCGTGTCTTTGTCGGGAGCGGCTTCGTGTATGCGGCGGACGATTTGGTCGACGGGGATATTGACCGCGTTGTGCAAATGCCCTTCGCTAAATTCCTGTTCGCTGCGGACATCAATCCAAACGGCTGAATGTTGCGCGGTTTGGGCGGCGGATACGGGTTTTTGCGGGGCTGCCTGTGCGGCAAAGGCGGCTGAGGCAATGAGTGCGGCGGTAATCAGGTGTTTGATATTCATAGGGTTCTCCTGCGGTTGTCGTCTTAAGGGACGGGAAGTTATTTTATCTGTTCCAAAGCGGCGGCATCTATGTCCCAACGCCAAACGCCGCCGCCTTTGCCATCCAATCCGCGCAAAAACAGGTAGCGGACGGAAACGGCGGCGGGCGGTTGTCCGCGCAGTTTGAAGTAGCGCGCGGCGGCAACGGCGTAAATCAGTGCCTGAAGGTAATAGTGGTGGTGCGCGACGGCTTCGTCCATCGCCTGCCGCGTGTAGGCGGATGCGTCCGTACCGAGGTAGTTTGATTTGTAGTCGATGACGCAGATATTGCCGTCGGGGTCTTGGCAGACCATATCGATAAAGCCGTTTAAAAAGCCGTTGACGGTGTGGAAGTCGAGCGTTTCGGCGGCGGCACGGCAGACTTCGGGCAGCCTGATGTCGTCGCGGGCAAACCAGTCGCGCAGCCGTTTGAGGCCGAAGTCTTCGGTGTGGAGGGTAAAGCCCATTTCGGGACAGCGGCACTCGGGCGGGATGTCGGACAGGCCGTATGTCCCCGTCAGCGGCGTTTTTCGGCAGGCTTCCGCCATTTCGGCAACGGCGGGCAGCCATATTTCTTCAAAACCGTATTTTTTCAGCTTGTCGGCAATGAGGGTTTCCTGTTCGGCGGCTGCTTGTCCGAATTTGAAATCTTCAAGAATTTCGTGCAGGCACAGCCCCGCCTGAGTGCCTTTCGGAAAGTCGTGTACCGATATGCCGTCTGAAGCCGTCGGCGTTTCAGACGGCATCGCCGGTACCGAGGTTTCGGCGGCATCCAAGGACGGGCAGGCATCTTCTTCCCCGCCGTCGGGCGTTTGGGTATGGCGGCTTAAGGCGGTAAAGCTGGTGTGGCGGACAAATCGGAATCCGCGTTCGGGAATGCTGTTTGCGGCAAATTCGGCGGTTTGACCGGCATTGCCGCAATATACGGCAGGCGGCGGCGCATTTTCTGTGAAGGCGAAATTTGTGCCGGCCGGGGCGTTGTCCGCCACGCGCCGCCAGTTGCGTTTGAGCATCGCGATGCCGTCTTTTTCACACGCATAGGCACGGCGGACGGTTTCGCGGCTGTCTTGCGGCAAGCCTTCAATCAGGTAGGCGAGGGGGTTGTCGGCGGTATCGGAAGAATAGGCGGCGTAGATGTTGAGCTGTTCCTCGGCACGCGTCAGCGCGACATAAAGCAGGCGCAGGCGTTCTGCCATTTCTTCATCGGCGTATTGCTTCTGTTCGTCTTCCGACAGTTGCGCCTTTGCCAACAGTTCGGTTCGGTTTGCGCTTTGGTGGAGGATTTGCCAGTCGGACGGCCTGGTATCTTGCGCGTCCCACGCAAACGGACAGTACACCAGCGGATACTGCAAACCTTTCGAGGCGTGCATGGTAACGATTTTGACCAAATCTTCGTCGCTTTCCAAACGGATGGCGCGGTTGTCGCCGCCGTTGTTGCCGGCAAGGCTGATTTGGTCGCGCAGCCATTTGTGCAGCGCGGCGGGGTTGCGGTTTTGCGCGTCTTCGGCGGCAAGCAGTTCGAGCAGTTGGAAATAATTGGTCAGGCTGCGCCCGTTGTTCCGGCTTAAGAGGCGCGTTTCGATGCCGTGTGTTTGGGAAAACTGCTGCATAGCGGCGAAAATGCCGTATTTTTGCCATATGTCGAGCGCGGCTCGGGCAGATTCCGCCCAATGCAAAATCTCGCTTTCGTTTTGGTTGAAGTCGTGCAATTGCTGCGCGTCATAGCCGAATATGCTGCTTGTCAGGACAAAGCGCAGCGTTCCGGCGCGGCGCGGTTCGAGCCAGAAGCCGATGAGTGCGGAAAGGGCGGCGGCTTCGGGCGAGGCGAACACGGATTCGCGCGAAAGCAGGACGCTTTGCACCTGCCGTTTTTTCAGGGCGGCGGAAACCATCACCGCCTCGTTGTGCGTGCGGACCAGCACGGCAATATCGCCCGACTGCAACGGACGGCCTTTGAAATTCAGACGGCCTCCGGCGGCTTCGTTGAGCGCGTGGGCGATTTCGTCGGCGCAATAGTCGGCGGCACGGCGGCGCAAAACATCTTTGTTGGCTTTTTCATTGTCGTTTTCGTGCAGCCAACGGACCTGTACGGCAGGACGTTCGGGGGACAACCTGCTTTCGGCACGCGCCGCACCGACTTCCGAATAGCCGATGTTTTCCAAAACGAACGGGCGTTCTTTGAGGCGGAACAATGCGCCTATGCTGCCGATAAGCGCGGCGTGGCTGCGGTAGTTGGTGGCGAGCGTGTAGCGGTGCCGCGCATCTTCCGCCGCCTGAAGGTAGGCGTAAATGTCCGCACCGCGAAAGCTGTAAATCGCCTGTTTGGGGTCGCCGACCAGAAACAGCGGTCGGTTTTGGGAGATGAAGATTTTTTGGAAGATTTCGTATTGCAGCGGGTCGGTGTCTTGGAACTCGTCGATTAGCGCGGTTTCCCAGTTTTCGGCAACGGCGCGGGCGAGGCTTTCGGCGTGCGGATTGTCGGTCAGCGCGGTGTGGACATCGAGCAGCAGGTCGTCGAAACCGCGTTCGCGGCGCGATTTTTTCATCTCGGCAAGGCTGCGGTTGAGATATTCGATGAAATCCAGTTGCAGCCGGATTATTGTTGCTTCTTCCGCTTCTTCGAGTGCGTCCAAATCGCGCCCGAAGTCTGCCAGTTTCTGCAATTCGGCAAATGTTGCCGCATCGGGCGTTTTACCTTTTTTCAGTCCGGCTTCGAGTTTGTCGGACGCAAGTTTCAAGAGCCTGTCGTGCAGCTTTGCCTCCAAAAAGGGCAAATCCGGCGACAGGGCTTTTTGTTCCAATGCGTCGAACAGTTCGATAAAACTGTTTTTCCGATACGAATTGCCGTTTAAAAGGGGGTGGATGCGCCAAAACGTTTCTTTTAATTCAGCCAGATTTCCGCAAATGTTTTGCCAGCTTTCCAAAGCGTCGTCCCGGGCTTGCGGCAAATCCGCCTGCGGAAGGCGGAAACTCAGGTACGGGCGGGACAGGTAGGCGCGGATTTTGGCAAGGACGGTTTGCGGCACAGCTTTGCGTTTAAACGCCAATGCGGCAAGCACCGGATCGCCGCTGACGCGTTCCCGCCAAAAATCTTGAGCCGGGACAAGCAGGCGGTCGCCGTCTTCTTCGGTCAGTTCGATATCGAACGGTGCTTGGCACAGGAAGGCGTAGTCGCGCAGGATGCGCTGGCAGAAGCCGTGGATGGTGTAGATGGCGGCGTTGTCGAATTGCCCGATGGCGGCTTTGAGGCGGACAATCAGGCGCGTCCGGCCCTCTTTTTGCAAAGCCTGTTTTAAGAGTGCGGGCAGGAAGGTGTCGCCTTTGTGGTGTTCGGCGCAGTAGGCGGCAATGCCGTCTGAAAGCGCGCCGTCTCCAAGTTCGGCAATTTCTTTGCTTTCCAAAACCTGCAACACATCGTCCAAACGCGCGCGCAGGCGTGTTTTCAGCTCGGCGGTGGCGGCTTTGGTGAAGGTAACGACCAATACGCGTTCGACGCTTTTTTGTTCCAATACGATCAGGCGCGTAAACAGGGCGGCGATGCCGTAGGTTTTGCCGGTGCCGGCAGAGGCTTCAATCAGGTTGGTGCCGGTAATGGGGACGGTCAGCGGGTCGAATACTCGGATGGGTGCGGACATAGTGCGCGCTCGGGAAACGGTTGGACGGTAAAACGGGAAATGCCGTCTGAAAAAGGGTTTCAGACGGCATCGTCCGGCTTAGAGGTTTTGCAGGCGTTCGACAGACGGGGCGTAGTAGTATCCGCCCGAAACGGCGGCGGAGAGATGCCGGAGCAGCAGGTCGGTTTTGCCGTCCGTATCGCCGAACATACTCAATAATTGCGCTTCGATATTGTGCAGCGTGCGGCAGTATGCGGTAAACATCAAACCGTGTTCGCCGCTGATTTTGCCGAAGGGCAGGCTGCGGCGGACGATTTTCAGACCGATGCCGTTTTCTTTCAGGTTGACGCGGCCGAGGTGCGAATCGGGCAGGCGGACATCTCGGCCGAATTCGTCGTCGGTTTCCTTGCTGCGTCCGACGGCGGCTTCCTGTTCGGCAACGGGGACGGCATCCCATTTTTTCAAATCGTGCAGGTATTTTTGCAGCAGGACATAGCTGCCGCCTGCATCGGGTTTTCCTTTGGGGATGATGGCGACTTCGCGGATTTTTTCATCGCCCTGCGGGTTTTCCGTGCCGTCGACGAAACCGTCCAGCCCGCGATCCTGATACAGACGCAAACCGTGTTCTTCGGACGCGACGCATATGCTGTCGCCGAATGCGCCCAAAACGGATTGGGCAAGCGCGTAGGCGGCGTTTTGGCGGAAGGATTGGATGTGGATGTACATATCGTGCTGCGTGGACGGCGCAAGCCCGTTACCCATTTCGGGGAAGGGTTTGATTTCACTGCCTTCGCCCGTATGTCCGAATGTTTCCCAGGCTTTGCTGCCGAAGGCAATGGTCAGACCCAGAATATCGTCCGGAAAACGGGTTTTCAAGGCGGATAACGCGTCGAGCGAAGCGCGGCAGGCGGCTTTAATATCGTTGAGGCGGTTGGCGGCGAAGTCGGCTTCGATAAAGATGCCGGCCTGGGCGTGGTCGGGAATGATGGCGGATTGGGGCGTGTTCATGATGTTCATGATGTTCCTTTTTGGTGTCATCTGTTTCGGGTGGATTATAGCACCGAATCGGCAGGCGGATTTTGCCGGGACGGCGTGCGTGAATCCGCTGTTTGCGTACCTGATGCCGCTTTTCGGTTTCGTGCCGCCCGCCGCCTTTATTTCCGCTTCCGGCGGCTTCGGCATATCTTTCCCATTCCGGTTTGGAATAGCCATATAAAAAAGTATTCTTTGTGTTTGCCGCAATTTCACTTAGAATGCCGCACTTGCACACTTTTTACAGGAGAGGATGATGTTGGAAAAATTCGTACTCGGCGGCATTGCCGCATTGGTTTTGGCGGCCTGCGGCGGTTCGGAAGGCGGCAGCGGAGCATCTTCCGCGCCTGCACAATCGGCAGCTTCCGGTTCTTTAATCGAACGCATCAACAATAAAGGCACGGTTACCGTCGGCACGGAAGGCACTTACGCGCCGTTTACCTACCACGACAAAGACGGCAAACTGACCGGTTACGATGTGGAAGTAACCCGCGCCGTGGCGGAAAAACTGGGCGTGAAAGTCGAGTTTAAAGAAACGCAATGGGATTCGATGATGGCGGGTTTGAAGGCGGGACGTTTCGACGTGGTGGCAAACCAAGTCGGCCTGACCAGCCCTGAGCGTCAAGCGACATTCGACAAATCCGAACCTTACAGCTGGAGCGGTGCGGTTTTGGTTGCGCGCAAAGACAGCAACATCAAATCCATCGATGACATCAAAGGCGTGAAAACCGCACAATCCCTGACCAGCAACTATGGCGAAAAAGCCAAAGCGGCAGGCGCGGAACTCGTACCGGTGGACGGTTTGGCGCAATCGCTGACCCTGATTGAACAAAAACGCGCCGATGCGACGTTGAACGACGAATTGGCGGTTTTGGACTATCTGAAGAAAAACCCGAATGCGGGCGTGAAAATCGTTTGGTCTGCCCCTGCTGACGAAAAGGTCGGCTCCGGCTTGATTGTCAATAAAGGCAATGATGAAGCATTGGCCAAATTCAGTACGGCAATCAACGAGCTGAAAGCCGACGGCACGCTGAAAAAACTGGGTGAACAATTCTTCGGAAAAGACATCAGTGTTCAATAATTTTCTTGCTTCACTGCCGTTTATGACGGAAACACGCGCCGATATGATTGTCAGCGCGTTTTTGCCTATGGTCAAAGCCGGCTTCGCGGTGTCTCTGCCTTTGGCGGCAGCTTCTTTCGTTATCGGTATGGTTATTGCCGTAGCCGTGGCTTTGGTGCGGATTATGCCCGCCGGCGGCATTATGCGGAAAATCCTGCTGAAATTGGTGGAATTTTATATTTCCGTCATTCGAGGTACGCCGCTGTTGGTGCAGCTTGTGATTGTGTTTTACGGGCTGCCGTCCGTCGGCATCTATATCGATCCGATTCCTGCCGCCATTATCGGCTTCTCGCTCAATGTCGGCGCATACGCTTCCGAAACCATACGCGCGGCAATTTTGTCCGTACCTAAAGGCCAATGGGAAGCAGGTTTCTCCATCGGCATGACCTATATGCAGACTTTCCGCCGCATCGTTGCGCCGCAGGCATTCCGCGTCGCCGTGCCGCCTTTGAGCAACGAGTTTATCGGCTTGTTCAAAAACACCTCGCTTGCCGCCGTGGTAACGGTAACGGAGCTTTTCCGTGTTGCCCAAGAGACGGCAAACCGCACTTACGACTTTTTGCCCGTCTATATCGAAGCCGCATTGGTTTACTGGTGTTTCTGCAAGGTTCTGTTCCTGATTCAGGCACGTTTGGAAAAACGTTTCGACCGTTATGTCGCCAAATAAGGAGTTGTTATGATTAAAATCCGCAATATCCATAAGACCTTTGGCGAAAACACTATTTTGCGCGGCATCGATTTGGATGTGGGCAAAGGGCAGGTGGTCGTCATCCTCGGGCCTTCCGGCTCAGGCAAAACGACGTTTCTGCGCTGCCTAAACGCGTTGGAAATGCCCGAAGACGGACAAATCGAGTTCGACAACGAGCGACCGCTGAAAATCGATTTTTCTAAAAAACCAAGCAAACACGATATTTTGGCACTGCGCCGCAAATCAGGCATGGTGTTTCAACAATACAACCTCTTTCCGCACAAAACCGCCTTGGAAAACGTAATGGAAGGACCGGTTGCCGTACAGGGCAAGCCTGCCGCCCAAGCGCGCGAAGAGGCTCTGAAACTGCTGGAAAAAGTCGGCTTGGGCGACAAAGTGGATTTGTATCCCTACCAGCTTTCCGGCGGTCAGCAGCAGCGCGTCGGCATTGCCCGCGCATTGGCGATTCAGCCCGAGCTGATGTTGTTTGACGAACCCACTTCCGCGCTTGACCCCGAGTTGGTGCAAGACGTGTTGAACGCCATGAAGGAATTGGCGCGGGAAGGTTGGACGATGGTCGTCGTTACCCACGAAATCAAGTTCGCGCTGGAAGTTGCCACGACCGTTGTCGTGATGGACGGCGGCGTTATCGTAGAGCAGGGCAGCCCGAAAGAGTTGTTCGACCACCCCAAACACGAACGGACGCGGAGATTTTTAAGCCAAATCCAATCTGCCAAGATTTGATTAACCATTTATGAAAAATGCCGTCTGAAACTTTCAGACGGCATTTTTTCTATTTTTACAGAGGCCAGATTAGATTCGGATTGCTTTCGATGACGGCTTTGAACTGGTTTTGAATACGCTCAATCGCTTCTTGCGTATCCGCTTCAAAACGCAATACCAAAATCGGCGTGGTATTGGAAGCACGCATCAGTCCGAAGCCGTCGGGAAATTCAACGCGCAAGCCGTCGATGGTGATGATTTCGGTCGCACCTTCAAACTTGGCATGGGCAGCCAACTCTTCAATCACTTTGTGGCCGTTGCTGCCTTCCGGCAGGTCGATGTTGAGTTCCGGAGTGGAAATGCTTTGCGGCAGCTTGTTCAACACTTCGGACGGATTATCGAATGCAGACAGGATTTCCAAGAGACGCGCGCCGGCGTACAGGCCGTCGTCGAAGCCGAACCAGCGTTCTTTGAAGAAGATGTGTCCGCTCATTTCGCCGGCAACCAGCGCGCCGGTTTTTTTCATGGCGGATTTGATAAAGCTGTGGCCGGTTTTTTCCATGACGGGTTTGCCGCCGTGTTCTTTAATCCAAGGCGCAAGCAGACGGGTGGATTTGACATCGAAAATCACTTTGGCTTTAGGATTGCGGCTTAACACGTCTTGCGCGAACAGCATCAGTTGGCGGTCTGGGTAGATGATGTTGCCGTCTTTGGTAACCACGCCCAAGCGGTCGGCATCGCCGTCAAACGCTAGGCCGATTTCGGCATCGCTATTTTTGAGCTCGACGATGAGGTCTTGCAGGTTTTTCGGTTTGGAAGGATCAGGGTGGTGGTTAGGGAAATTGCCGTCCACTTCGCAGAAAAGTTCGGTCACTTCGTTGCCCAAACCTTTGTAGAGTTTGCCTGCAAATGCGCCGCCGACACCGTTGCCTGCGTCGATGGCGATTTTCATGGGGCGTTTGAGTTTGATGTGGCCGACGATGTGGTTGTGGTATTCGCCGGAGATGTCTTTTTCGGTTACGCTGCCTTGTTTGTCGGCAGCAACAAAACCGTCTTTCTCAACAATAGCTAAAAGTTCTTGAATGGCTTCGCCTGCGAGTGTGTCGCCGCCAAGCATCATTTTGAAACCGTTGTAATCAGGCGGATTGTGGCTGCCGGTAATCATCACGCCGCTGCCACCGCATTCGTTAATGGCTGCGAAGTAGAGCATAGGGGTGGCAACCATACCGACGTTGAGAACGTCGATGCTGCTGTCGGTCAGGCCGCGTTGGATGTGTGTCATCAGTTCGGGGCCGCTCAAACGGCCGTCGCGACCGAGTGCGATGCGGGTAATACCTTTTTCGGCGGCTCTGGCGGCGATGGCCCTGCCGATGAGATAAGCGGCATCGTCGGTCAGGGTTTTGCCGACGATGCCCCGGATGTCGTAGGCTTTGAAGATGTCGCGGGCGATGCTTGCCATAAGGTTTCCTTTGTGTCCGTTTAGGAAAAACGGGCATATTTTAACATAGCGGTATGCCGTCTGAAGGCTTGCGTCCGGTTTTCAGACGGCATAGCACGGTTACATCAAATAATATGCCGTCTGAAATAAAAGCAGCCTTTGATGCAGGCTGCTTCCGGATTGTCGGTTTATACGGCTTCGGCTTTAGTGATGATGACAGGTTCGCTCGGTACGTCATCATGGTAGCCGTGGCGTTTGGTGGATACGCCTTCGATGGCATCGACAACATCAAAACCGTCAACGACTTTTCCGAATACTGCATAGCCCCAGTCTTGGACGACGGTTTTGCCGTACAGCTCTTTAGAACGGAAGTTCAGGAAGGCGTTGTCGGCAGTGTTGATGAAGAATTGCGCACTGGCGGAATGCGGATCGGAAGTACGCGCCATGGCGATGGTGTATTTATCGTTGGGCAGACCGTTGGACGCTTCGTTTTGAATCGGATCGCGGGTTTCTTTTTCGTTCATGTTTTCATCCATGCCGCCGCCTTGAATCATGAAGCCTTTGATAACGCGGTGGAAGATTACGCCGTCGTAGAAGCCGTCTTTAACGTATTGCTCGAAGTTTTTAGCAGTAACGGGGGCTTTGTCAAAATCGAGTTCGATTTTGATGTCGCCTTTGTTGGTGTGCAGGATAATCATGGGTTTCCTTTCGTTGAAAATCACAGGCAAAATTGGGAGGCTTGCGGAAAATCCAATGCCGTCTGAACGGATTATGTCAGACGGCATCGTTTTAGGGAATCGGATTTACATCAGGAAGAAGTATGCCCACAGCGCAACCAATACCACGCAGAGGATGTTCAGCAATAAGCCGACATTCATCATTTCGCGTTGTTTGATTAAGCCTGTACCAAACACAATCGCGTTAGGCGGTGTGGCAACCGGCAACATGAAGGCACAAGATGCGCCGACACCGATGACGAATACCAAGACTTGTTCCGGCAGACCCATTTGCGCGGCGATGCTGGCGAAAATGGGCACAAGCAGGGCGGCAGAAGCCGTGTTACTGGTGAACTCGGTCAGGAAGATGATAAAGGCGGCAACCACGAAAATCACCAGCAATGCAGGAGAATGGGAGAATGTGGAAGCAACCTGTTGACCCAGTGCTTCAGATGCGCCGGAAGATTGCAGCAGCGCGCTCAAGCTGATACCGCCGCCGAAGAGCATCAATACGCCCCAGTCGGTGTTGCGGGCGACTTCCTTCCATTGCGCCACGCCGAAGACGACGACGGCAACGGCGGCAATCAGGGCGATAACGGTATCGGGGTTGGAAATACCGAATGCGGCTTTGATTTTGGAGCTGAATACCCAAGAGACGGCAGCGGCCAAGAAAATCAACAGCGCGATAACGCGGTGCAAAGTCCACGGAATCGATTCGGCTTTAACTTCCACGCGCTCGTTCAAATTAGGTTTGAGGATGACGTACATGGAGAACAGCATCAGCGGCAGAATCAGCAGCATCATCGGCAGACCGAGTTTCATCCAGCTGACGAAATCAAGATTCAGGGCTTTGGCGGCAATCATGTTCGGCGGCGAACCGACGACTGTTCCCAAGCCGCCGATACTGGCACAATAGGCGATGCCGAGCAGGACGAAAACGTAGGTTTTGCGTTCTTTTTCCTGGTCGAGGTGGCTCATCATACCCATTGCCAAAGGCAGCATCATCGCGGCGGTGGCGGTATTGCTGATCCACATGGACAGAAAGGCGGTAACGAGGAACAACATCAAAACCGCCACTTTCATATTGCCGCGCGACAGGCGCAGCAGGCTGACGGCGATTTTGCGGTCGAGACGCTGCATATGCAGGGCGGTGGCGAGTGCGAAACCGCCGAAGAAGATGTAAATCGTCGGGTCGGAGAACCCGGCCATTGCCTTTTTGATGTCTATGTCGGGGAAACCGAGTACGACGGCGAGAACCGGCACCATCAGTGCGGTTACGGTAATGTGGACGGCTTCGGTAAACCAAAGCGCGGCAACGAAAATCAGCAGCGCGATACCTTTATTGGCATCGGGACTGTAAGGCAGGATGTGGTAAATGCCGAAACAGACGACGGCGGAAATGATGGTGGTCAGCAGACCCTTAAAGTCGGTAATCGGCTTCTGCGCACTGAGCAGCTCGACGTTTTCGGGATGCTGGGTTTTGTCCTTTGCATGCAGGTTCATGAATGCTCCTTTAAGGCAACAAAATCGGTTTTTCTTTTGTGTCGTGCAATTCGAAACGGTCTGCGAAACCGCCGGTTCTGCAACTGGTTCGAGTATATTTGTAATCCGATGTAGTGTAAATATATTGTAAACGATTTGTCGGTTTTGTTTATGAGATGGGATTGATATGTAAGGAGAAAAACAGGATGCATCGAGGGGATTCATCCTGTTTGGGAGAAATAAACCGATTCAGTCCGGGCGGCAGGCGGCGCGGGCGGCAAAGAGTGCGAGAACCGTACCCGCCATATCGGCAAGGACATCGCCCAAACTGCCGGTTCTCGTTGCGGTAAACCATGCCTGAGCGCATTCGCTGACTACGGCAAAACAGAAGGCGAACGCAATCAGGCTGCGGTAGGGGATGGGAAGTTTTCCGG
Organism: Neisseria viridiae; assembly: GCF_962747995.1. Classification (GTDB taxonomy): domain Bacteria; phylum Pseudomonadota; class Gammaproteobacteria; order Burkholderiales; family Neisseriaceae; genus Neisseria; species Neisseria viridiae. The sequence continues at coordinate 112,239 of NZ_CAUJAJ010000001.1, forward strand.
TTCTGAATGCTTTGGTCAGAAGCCAGATTTGTGCGAAAAACAGGGCGAGGTGCGCCACTTTGTCAAAATGCGGAAAAGGCGGCGGCGCGGTTTCGGCGGGTTTGAGCAGCGCATAGATGCCGCCGGCAAACCACAATGCCGAAAGCAGGGCAAAGCGGTTGCGCGGCAGCTTCATGCTGCCTCCTCGTCCAGCCACGTTTGGCAGATTTTGGACAGGCGCAGGAATTTTCCGCCGCGTGCGGCCAGCATATCGCGCCATTGTGCCACTTCTTCGGCAGACGGTGCGTCGTCGATGCTGCATTCGTACAGCAGGAAATTTAAAGTTTCTTCAATGACGGCAACGGATTCGGTTTGGATGAGCCGGTTGAGTTTGGACATAGTGCGGGTTCTCGCTGATGGCGGGAATGCCGTCTGAAGGGGCTTCAGACGGCATAGGGTCATTTGCTGTGCAGGAAACGTGTTGCTTCTTCCCATTTGCCGGAAATGATGTCGGGTATGGCCTGCAGGGATTTGGCGATGGCATCGTCAATCTGTTGGCGGTGTTCCGCACTGGGTTTGTTCAGGACATAGCCGACGACGAGGTTGCGGTCGCCCGGGTGGTCGATACCGAGGCGCAGGCGGTAATAGTCGGCCGTACCGAGCCGTGCCTGAATGTCTTTCAACCCATTGTGTCCGCCGTTTCCGCCGCCGAGTTTGAATTTGATCCGTCCGCAAGGGATGTCGAGTTCGTCGTGGACGACGAGGATTTCTTCGGGTTTGATTTTATAAAACTGTGCAAGCGCGGCAACCGCCTGTCCGGAACGGTTCATGAACGTGGCCGGTTTGAGCAGCCAAACATCGCCGTCGGGCAGGGTGGCGCGGGCAACTTCGCCGAAGAATTTTTTTTCTTCTTTAAACAAAGCCTTCCACTTCCAAGCCAGTTCGTCGAGGAACCAAAAACCCGCATTGTGGCGGGTCTGTTCGTATTCTTTGCCCGGGTTGCCCAAGCCGACAACCATTTTGATTGTGTTTGACATGATATTTTCCGTGTTTCTGTCGAATGCCGTCTGAAGACTTCAGACGGCATGGTTATTCTTCTTGATTTTGAACGCGTTTGCGGCGCGCTTCTTTGGGGTCGATCAACAGCGGGCGGTACACTTCGATGCGGTCGCCGTCGCGCAGCGGCGTATCGTCTTTGACGGCTTTGCCGAAAATGCCCAAAGGCGCGGAATGCAGGTTTAAATCTTCAAATATGCCGTCCAAACCGCTTTGCAGTGCGGCGGCGCGGACGGTTGTTCCCTCGGCAAGCTGCATCGTTTTCAAAACCTGCCGGTCGGGCAGACCGTACACAATCTCAATTTCAAGCATAACGGCGATCCGCCTCTTTAACGAACGCCTCGACCAGCGTGGCGGAAAGGTGGTTGAATACGGGGGAAATTAAGGCAGACAAAACGGCATTGGAAAAATCGTATTCCAAATTGAATTCGATTTTGCACATATCGTCGCCCAAATCGATGAATTTCCACGTTCCACGCAAGGTTTTGAACGGGCCTTCGAGCAGTTCCATACGGATTTCCCTGCCGGGGATGTTGCGGTTGTGCGTGGCGAATGATTGGCGAACGTGCATATAGTCCATAAACAGCCGCGCCTTCAGTTCGTTGTCGTTGCGCCCGATGACCTCGGTTTTGCTGTACCACGGTAGAAAGTTCGGGTAATCCTCAACCTTGTCGACCAGCTCGAACATTTTGTCCGCGCTGTGCAGCACCAAGATGTTTTTTTCAACTTTTTTCACGGGCATCACCAATGCGGTCGTGTATTCGAAGGGCGGTATTATAGCGGTTTAATTTTAAACCGGTACAGCCTTGCCCCGTTCTGATTTCAATTTAAACCGCCATATCGCAGATTCGCAAAAACCGATACGGCTTTGGCGTTTCAGACGGCATTGGGCGGAAAATGCCGTCTGAAAACGGGATGGGAAAACGGCAGCTTGCGGGCTGCCGTTTGTTCGGGGAGTTAAGCCTTGTTTTCAGGCTGCTGCCCGGACTTTGTCGAAGCGGTGTCTGCCGGGGCAGGTGCTCCGGTTTTTTCCCGAGCCGGAGCGTGCGGCGCGTTATCTTCCGCCGCATCCGCATTCTCGCGCAGGTTGTGGCTGTAATCCTTGGGCGGACTGGGTTGTTTGCCCGCCATAATTTCCAGCACTTGATCGCGGTCGATGGTTTCCCATTCCATCAGGGCTTTGCACATCGTTTCCATCTTGTCGCGGTTTTCATCGAGGATTTTGTAGGCAACCTGATACTGCTCGTCCAGAATCCGGCGGATTTCCGCATCGATGTCCTGCTGGGTTTTCTCGGAAATATTTTGCGAACGGGTTACGCTGCGTCCCAAGAAGACTTCGCCTTCGTTTTCCGCATAAACCATCACGCCCATTTTGTCGCTCATACCGTAGCGCGTCACCATTTCGCGCGCCATTTGGGTTGCGCGTTCAAAGTCGTTTGATGCGCCGGTGGAGATGCGTCCGACGAAGATGTCTTCGGCAATCCGTCCGCCGAACAGGATGGAGAGTTGGCTCAACAACTGATCTTTATACATACTGATGCGGTCGCGCTCCGGAAGCTGCCAAGTCAGGCCCAGTGCGCGTCCGCGCGGCATAATGGTTACTTTGTGGACGGGGTCGGTAAAGGGCAGGCTTTCGGCAACAATCGCGTGTCCGGACTCATGATACGCCGTCGCACGTTTTTCGTCTTCGTGCATCACCATACTGCGGCGTTCCGGACCCATATAGATTTTGTCTTTGGCATCTTCAAAATCGCTCTGATCGACTTTGACTTTGTTGCGGCGGCCGGCAAACAGGGCGGCTTCGTTGACCAAGTTCGCCAAGTCCGCACCGGAAAAGCCCGGCGTGCCGCGCGCGAGGGACAATAAATCCACGGATTCGTCCAAAGGCACTTTTTTAGAATGGACGTTCAAAATCTGTTCGCGCCCCCGGATGTCCGGCAGGGGGACGACGACTTGGCGGTCGAAACGGCCGGGGCGTTGCAGCGCGGGGTCGAGTACGTCGGGGCGGTTGGTTGCCGCAATGACGATGACGGTTTGGTTGCTCTCAAAACCGTCCATTTCAACCAATAATTGGTTTAATGTTTGCTCGCGCTCGTCGTTGCCGCCGCCCAATCCTGCGCCGCGTTGGCGGCCTACTGCGTCGATTTCATCAATAAAGATGATACAGGGGGCGTTTTTCTTCGCCTGCTCGAACATATCGCGGACGCGGCTCGCGCCGACACCGACAAACATTTCGACAAAATCGGAACCGGAGATACTGAAGAACGGCACGCCGGCTTCGCCTGCAATGGCTTTTGCCAGCAGGGTTTTACCCGTACCCGGGCTGCCCGCCAGCAGGATGCCGCGCGGTACGCGCCCGCCCAAGCTTTGATAGCGGTTCGGGGCTTTCAGGTAATCGACGATTTCCTGCACTTCTTCTTTGGCTTCGTCGCAGCCGGCGACATCGGCAAAGGTCACTTTGTTGGCATCTTTGTCCAGCAGGCGCGCACGGCTTTTCCCGAACGAGAATGCGCCGCCTTTTCCGCCGCCGCCCGTCTGCATACGCATAAAGTAGAACCACGCGCCAATCAGCAACAATACGGGCAGCAGGCTGTAAAACAGGGCAGCCAGCGCGCTCGGTTTTTCTTCCGGCGTTACTTTTACGCGGACGTTTTTGTCCAAAAGCGTTTTGATTAGGTTGTCGTCCAAAGGCGCGTTGGTAAAGAAGGTGCTTTTGTCGGTGCGCTCGCCTTTAATCAGGTAACCGCTGACGACGGATCCTTCGATGTTGACGCCGGATACTTCGCCGTTGTTGACCTGTTGGATGAACTGAGAATATTCGATTTGTCCGTTGTCTTCTTTTTTACCGTCTAAAGCGTTGAACGCAGCCATCAGGCCGATACCCAAGGCGACCCAGACAAGGATTGATTTAAAGGTGTTCCCCACTTAGCAAGGCTCCATAATTGAGGTGTAAAACGGAAATGATTGTAAAACACGCCGTCTGTATTGTCAGCGTTTATTTTTGCCCAATAAATAAATCTCACTGGAGCGATTGCGCGAGGCTTCGGGTTTGCGCGTCTGCACCGTGCCGAAAATTTCGCGCATGGCTGCCATGTATTCCTGATAGCCTGCACCCTGAAAGACTTTGACCAAAAAGCTGCCTCCGGTTTTCAGGTGTTGCGAGGCGAAGTCCAAAGCCAGTTCGCACAGATAAAAGCTGCGTGCCTGGTCGGTTACGGCATTGCCCGACATATTGGGCGCCATATCGCAGATTACAAGGTCGAGCGGGCGGTTGTCCAACAAGGTTTCAAATTGTGCCAGTACGTCGTTCTCGCGGAAGTCGCCCTGAATGAAGGACACGCCCCCTATGGCTTCCATAGGCAGGATGTCCAAGGCGAAAACTGCTCCGGAAGTACCCGTCAGCTTGGCGGCAACCTGCGACCAGCTTCCCGGCGCGCTGCCCAAGTCGGCAAGTACCGTGCCGGGTTTGATTAATTTGTCTTTTTCGTTGATTTCCAAAAGTTTGTATGCGGCACGGGCGCGGTAGCCGTCTTTTTGCGCCATATGGACGTAATGATCGTTGACGTGTTCGTGCAGCCACGCTTTTGAGGATTTGGAACGTACAGCCATAGTGGTTCGCGGGTCGGAATGTAAACTGCGTATTGTACGTTAATTTTGCCGTTGCCGTGCCAAATCGCGTACAATGCCGCATTATTCTTTTTATTCAAGCAGTAGGAAAATGACGGATACCAAATTGAACACCAAAGAAATTTTGGAACTGAAAGCGCGCGCGCACCATCTCCATCCTGTTGTGATGGTCGGTCAGCAGGGTTTGACGGACGCGGTCATTAAGGAAACCGATGCGGCACTGACGGCGCATGAGCTGATTAAAGTGCGCGTATTCGGCGACGACCGTGCCGAGCGTATCGAAATCTGCAATGCCTTGTGTGAGGCGGTTGACGCGCAACCTGTTCAGCATATCGGGAAACTTTTGGTATTGTGGCGTAAGAATATCGAAGCCTGATTTTGGAAGCGGTGTGCAGACACCGCTGTTTTTATTGCTGTTCTTTAACGGTTGGTGCGGTTGAAATCTTGTGCTGTCTATTCTTCAGACGGCATGAGTGCTAAGGAATGTGCCGTTTATGCCGCCGATACTTTGGACGGCTTGAAAGAAACGGTTGAAGCGTTGAGAAAGGTGGACGGTTGAGTACCGATGCCGTCTGAAATGTCTGCTGTCCGAATAGTCTGACGGCCGGGGTTGGCAGTCTGTGAGTGATGGCATTGCAGACCATCCTTACGGTCGGTTTTTTTAATATTGGGGCTTTTATGTGTACGTTGATGCAGAAAGACAGCTTGCTGAATGGCATTTCCCAGACTTTGGGCCTTATTGTCATCCAAACGGGAGGGCGTAATGAAGACAGTAAGATTCTTGCGGGATTGCGCAACAGATTATACGGTCTTGCGCCGGAAGAAATTGATTATGAAGCGGTTGCAAAATTGGTAAAAGAAAAATTTGAGATTTACAAATTATGACGGCGTGTATGGACAATGAAGTGGAAAAGGCGTTTCCTGCGGTTTAGAATGACTTGCTCGAAGCTAGATGCATCACTCCACAAGAAAAGCCTTGGGGAATTGTTTTGGGCGGTATGCCGGGGTCGGGGAAATCGATCCTTATCCAAAAAGTAGAAGAAGAATTGAATGGGAATGTTATTCCTGTCAATGGAGATGATTTCAGAATCTATCATCCTGACTTTAAAGAAATATATGCGAATCACAAAGGGGATTTTCCCAAATACACGTCTGATTTTTCAAATAAAATGGTGGAACGTGTAATTGGGGAGGCGGTGAAAAACAGATTCAATATCGTGGTTGAAGGAACTTTTAGAAATCCCAATGTGCCTGTCAATACTTTATCGATATTTGAAGAACGGGGCTATCACACAAAGGCAGCCATTATTGCAATCAATAAAAATGTGGCATGGGAATCTGCGATAGACAGATACCGTCATGATATGGAAAACGGGTTCTATGCCAGAAAAGTGGATAAATCTTCTTTTGAAGAGGTTGCAGACAATTTGGCTGAAAATGTCCAAATCGTTTTGGAAAGCGGCAAAGCTTCAGTGTTGGAAGTGTATTCGAGAGGAGGGAAATTGTTTGATTCCGGCACGGATCATCCGAAAGAGGTTGAAGGCGTTGTCAATCATGAGCTGCAAGGATTCAATCTGCAGGGGAAAAACATATCAGACTGATTGTCCTTTGGCGGTTGATTTTATTTAATATTTTGTTTTGTAATGTATTTTTGTACAGGCTGTTTTTTTAAATCTCAAACGGAGATGCTTGCTGTCCGTTTGATTGGTTGACAGAGTGATTGGAGAGATATTATGCAGTTTCCTTACCGCAATGTTCCGGCTTCGCGTATGCGCCGTATGCGCAGGGACGATTTTTCACGCCGCCTGATGCGCGAACACACGCTGACCGCCGATGATTTGATTTATCCGGTGTTCGTATTGGAGGGGGCGGCTCGTGAGGAGGATGTGCCTTCTATGCCGGGTGTGAAGCGTCAGAGTTTGGACAGGCTGCTGTTTACGGCGGAAGAGGCGGTGAAGCTCGGTATTCCGATGTTGGCACTCTTTCCCGTGGTTACGGCAAACAAAACCGAGCGTGCGGAGGAGGCGTACAATCCCGAAGGACTCGTGCCGACAGCCGTTCGCGCCTTGCGCGAGCGTTTCCCGGAACTGGGCATTATGACGGATGTCGCGCTCGATCCTTATACGGTTCACGGTCAGGACGGGCTGACGGACGAAAACGGTTATGTGATGAACGATGAAACCGTAGAGGTTTTGGTCAAGCAGGCTTTGTGCCACGCTGAAGCGGGCGCGCAGGTGGTTGCCCCTTCCGATATGATGGACGGGCGTATCGGTGCGATTCGCGAGGCTTTGGAGGATGCCGGACATATCCACACGCGGATTATGGCATATTCCGCCAAATATGCTTCTGCATTCTACGGTCCTTTCCGTGATGCGGTAGGCAGTTCGGGCAATTTGGGCAAGGCAGATAAAAAGACCTATCAGATGGATCCGGCAAATACCGATGAGGCACTGCATGAAGTGGCGCTCGATATTCAGGAAGGTGCGGATATGGTGATGGTGAAGCCCGGTTTGCCGTATTTGGACGTTGTCCGCCGCGTGAAGGACGAGTTCGGCGTACCGACTTATGCCTATCAGGTTTCGGGAGAATATGCGATGTTGCAGGCGGCGATTGCCAACGGCTGGCTGGACGGCGGCAAAGTGGTTTTGGAAAGTCTGCTGGCATTCAAACGCGCGGGCGCGGACGGGATTTTGACCTATTACGCCATTGAGGCGGCAAAGATGCTGAAGCGTTGATATTTGATTCGCAATATTGAAATGCCGTCTGAAACTATGGTTTCAGACGGCATTTTTACGGTTTACAAAGTCGTATCGAGTGCGGCGGAAATATCGTTCCAAATATCATCTACGTCTTCAATACCGATGGAGAAGCGCAGCAGACCGACTTTGATGCCCATTTCCATTTTCACATTATGCGGTACGCCGCTGTGGGACTGGGAATAGCAATGGTTGACCAGACTTTCCACGCCGCCGAGGCTGGAGGCCATTTTGACCAGTTTCATGTTTTTAATCACGCTGTTTGCCGCTTCACGCGTATCGTTTTTGAGATAAACCGTAACCACGCCGCCGATGCCTTTAGGCATTTGTGTTTTCGCCAGTTCATAATGTTCGTGCGACGGCAGGCAGGGATGGAACACTTTTTCAATGGCAGGATGGGCTTCCAAACGGCGTGCGATTTCGAGTGCGTTTTTGCAGTGTGCCTCCATACGCAGGGCAAGCGTTTTGATGCCGCGCAACACCAGCCAGCAGTCCATCGGACCGGCAACCGCGCCGGTATGCACCATCATATCGTGCAAAGGCTGCGCCAGTTCTTTGGTTTTGGCAACGACGATACCCATCAATACATCCGAATGGCCGCACAAATATTTGGTAGCGGAATGGAATACAAAATCGCAACCCATATCCAAGGGCTGTTGCAGATACGGCGTGGCAAAAGTGTTGTCGATACCGACCAGCGCACCGGCTGCTTTGGCTTTCGCCGCAAGGGCTTTGATGTCTACCAAGCGCAAAAGCGGGTTGGACGGCGTTTCCAGCCAAACCAGTTTGACCTTGTGCGCTTTGAGCAGCTCGTCCAAATTATCCGGCTTGCCCAAATCGGCAAAAACAACGTTCACCCCCCATTTTTGATAAACATCGACCAATAAATCATAAGCACCACCGTAAATATCGGCGACTGCGACAATGGTATCGCCCGGGCGCAGGAATGTGCGCCATACGGCATCAATCCCCGCCATACCGCTGGAAAACGCAAAACCTGCCGCACCGTGTTCCAAATCGGCAACGGTGTCTTCTAAAATCTGACGGGTCGGGTTGCTCAGGCGCGAATAGCGGTAAGGCACATTTTCGCCAATCTCGTGCAACGCGAACATACTGTTTTGATAAATCGGCGGCATCAGCGCGCGGTTGTGTTTGTCGCAATCGTAGCTGGAATGAATGGCGCGGGTCGGGAATTTCATCTGTTTCTGCCTTGTAAGATATGAATAAGTCGGGATTTTATCACTATCCCGAAAATAGAAACAATCAATGCAGCCGCCAAAAGCAAGTGATATAATCTCGCATTTGCAGGCAGGCGACCGACAGCGTTTTTTCAGACGGCATCTGCCTGCCATACAATACACACATCTCAATAATTATCTGAATATTAAGGACAAACAACGCATGAACGCCATTGCAGACGTGCAATCCAGCAGAGATTTACGCAACCTGCCGATCAATCAGGTCGGCATTAAAGACCTGCGCTTCCCGATTACCCTGAAAACCGCCGAAGGAACGCAATCCACGGTTGCCCGCCTGACCATGACGGTTTATCTGCCCGCCGAGCAGAAGGGTACGCATATGTCGCGCTTTGTCGCATTGATGGAGCAACATTCTGAAGCCTTGGATTTCGCACAATTGCATAGGCTGACTGCCGAAATGGTCGCGCTTTTGGACTCCCACTCCGGTAAAATCAGCGTTTCTTTTCCGTTTTTCCGCAAGAAAACCGCCCCAGTTTCCGGTATTCAGTCTTTACTGGATTATGATGTCTGCCTCACGGGCGAAATCAAAGACGGGGCATACGACCACAGCCTCAAAGTCATGATTCCCGTAACCTCGCTTTGCCCGTGTTCCAAAGAAATTTCCCAATACGGCGCGCACAACCAGCGTTCGCACGTTACCGTCAGCCTGACTGCCGATGCCGAAGTCGGTATCGAGGAAGTCATCGATTATGTGGAGGCGCAGGCAAGCTGCCAACTCTACGGTCTGCTTAAACGCCCCGATGAAAAATATGTTACCGAAAAAGCCTACGAAAACCCGAAATTCGTGGAAGATATGGTGCGTGATGTCGCTACTTCGCTGATTGCCGACAAACGCATCAAGAGTTTCGTTGTCGAGAGCGAGAATTTCGAGTCTATCCACAACCATTCGGCTTATGCCTATATCGCCTACCCGTAGGCGTGTTTGCGATGAACCAAATGCCGTCTGAAAGGCGTTTGGGCGTTATTGGCGAATCTGCCGCCGCTTCACTTTCCGAGCCGCCGAAGGACGGGCAAAGTCCGGATAAGGTCCGACGGCGAGGGCGGATTGTATGGTGCGGCAGAGCCGTATCGGTTTGAAATCAATTTGCAATCAAAGTAATAAAAGGATGCACGATGACAGTATTAAGCAAAGAGCAGGTCCTATCCGCATTTAAAAACCGCAAGTCGTGCCGGCATTACGATGCGGCACGCAAAATCAGTGCCGAGGATTTTCAGTTTATTTTAGAACTTGGGCGTTTGTCGCCCAGTTCGGTCGGTTCGGAGCCTTGGCAGTTTGTTGTGGTTCAAAATCCTGAAATCCGACAGACCGTCAAGCCGTTTTCTTGGGGTATGGCGGATGCTTTGGATACCGCCAGTCATTTGGTGGTGTTTTTGGCGAAGAAAAATGCCCGCTTCGACAGCCCGTTTATGTTGGAAAGCCTCAAACGGCGCGGCGTTACCGAACCGGATGCCGTAGAAAAATCTTTGGCGAGGTATCAGGCGTTTCAATCCGACGACATCAAGATTTTGGACGATTCGCGCGCCTTGTTTGACTGGTGTTGCCGTCAGACCTATATCGCGTTAGCCAACATGATGACGGGTGCGGCGATGGCAGGTATCGATTCCTGTCCGGTGGAAGGTTTCAACTATGCCGATATGGAACGCGTATTGTCCGGGCAGTTCGGTTTGTTCGATGCGGCAGAATGGGGCGTGTCCGTTGCCGCGACATTCGGCTACCGGGTTCAGGAAATCGCCACGAAAGCGCGCAGGCCCTTGGAAGAAACCGTTATTTGGGCATAAGGCAATGCCGTCTGAAAACGCAAGGATTTTCAGACGGCATTTTTTAATGCTTATTTAAAACGATTCGCCGGGAGCGAGATAACGCCATTTGCCGGGCGGCAGCCTGCCGAGTTTGACCTTGCCCATCCTGATGCGTTTCAGCCCGACGACGCGCAGTCCGACCAGTTCGCACATACGGCGGATTTGCCGCTTTTTACCTTGTTTCAATACGAAACGCAGTTGGTCTTCGTTTTGCCATTCTACTTTGGCGGGACGCAGTTTCTCACCGTCCAAACTCAATCCGTGATTCAGTAAGGCAAGTCCTTTTTCGTCCAATTTGCCGCGCACGCGCACCAAATATTCTTTTTCACTGCCGCTGTTTTCGCCGATAAGCTGTTTGGCGATACGGCCGTCTTGCGTCAATACCAGCAATCCGACCGAGTCGATGTCCAGCCTGCCGGCGGGGGCAAGACCGATTTTGTGTTTCGGATCGAAACGGATGCGGCCGGTGTCGCCTTCCCAGCGGTTTTCGGGGGTAATCAGTTCGGCGGCGGATTTATAGCCTTTTTCCGCTTGTGCGCTGACATAGCCGACGGGTTTGTTCAACAGGATGGTGATGCGTGCCGCCTGCTGTTCGTGGGCTTTCTTGTTCAGTTCGATACGGTCTGCCGGTGAAACTTTCTGACCGAGTACGGCGGTTTTGCCGTTGACCGTTACCCAGCCCTGTCCGATGTAGCCGTCGGCTTCGCGGCGCGAACAAAGCCCGAGTTGCGCCATACGTTTGGACAGGCGCACGGCATCTTCTGTATGGCCGGGGGGAGTTTTTGGATTCATAGGTGTTTTCCGGTAAGGGTCGGTTCAGACCAATTGTTCGCCCCAGTGCAGTTTTTGGCGCAGGGTTTTGAAATATTGGTAGTCGGTCGGGTGCAAAATGCGTAAGGGGTTGCGGTAGCGGCGGATGGTGATGCGGTCGAGGCTTTGCACGTCGATATGGGTTTGACCGTCGAAATGGACGCGCGCGTCGCCGCCTTGGGTAACGAGGATTTCGATTTCGGACGTGTCCGGAATGGCGATGGGGCGGTTGGTCATAGATTGCGGGCAGATGGGGACGAGCGTGAAGGCGTGCAAACCTGCCTGCATGATGGGGCCGCCGGCGGCAAGCGAATAGGCGGTCGAACCGGTCGGGGTGGAGACAATCAGCCCGTCCGAACGTTGTGTATAGACGAATTCCTGATTGACGAAGACTTCAAATTCAATCATTTGTCCGGCGCCGCCCCGTGAGAGGACGGCATCGTTGAGGGCGATGGCGCGTTCGGCGGTTTTGCCTTCGCGGATGAGTGCGGCTTCAATCAGGATGCGCTCTTCGGCAAGGTATTTCCCTTCTAAAACGGGCAATAGCTTGTCCGTCATATATTCGCGGGGAACTTGGGTCAGGAAGCCCAAATGACCTTGGTTGATACCGATAATCGGAACGGCGCGCGGGGCGATTTCGCGGGCGGCGGAGAGAAAAGTGCCGTCTCCGCCCAAAACGGCGACCAGGTCGCAGTATTGTCCCAGTTCGGTTTTGTTGACGATGTGGCAGCCGTCGGTGTCTTGGGTATAGATGCAGCCTTCCCTTATGCCGACTTCGTCGAGATAGACGGTAAAGCCGTGCTGCTTCAAAAAGGTAATCAGCGTGTGTGCGGTGTCTTGGATGTCGGGCGTGTTGGGGCGGGTTACGATGCCGATGTTGTGAAAAGGGCTGTTCATGTCGGATGCCGTCTGAAGGTTAGTCTATCCAAATGTCGCGTTCGAGCCGGTCGAGGCGTTCGTTGAGGCGTTCCACGCCGTCGCGCAGTCTGCTTATTTCGTCGAGGCAGTCGGCAAGGGCTTCGTTGCCGATGTTTGCGGACTCGGGTTCGCGGGAAAATCCGCCGATTTGTTCGGCGATGTTCCTGCCGATTTGTTTGATGCCGTGTCCGATGTCGACGGCACGGCTGCCGATGCCTGCCTGCGTGCCGAAAATCCGTGCCAATTCGTCCGATGCGCGGGAACGCAGGCTGCCGAGCAGGGACAGTACCGCGATGCCGAGGATGAGGTCGCCTTCGAGCCCGATGTCGCCCGCCCCGGGTTCGCCGCCTTGGAGGATTTTCTGTATCGCGCTGTTGCGGAAGATGATTTCGGTGTCTGCAAAGCCGTTTCCCGCCGAGAGCAAACCATCTTCCGTGATGCGTCCCGCCAGTTTCAGCCCGGCAATGTTCAGGGTCAGTGTTTTGCCTGCAAAGGCGGCAAGTTCCGAGCGGCTGTCCGGGTTTTGCAGAATCAGGCGGTTGATGATGGGGAGGAGGGCGGACATATTTTCTGATTGGGGCGGAGAATGCCTGTTTGTTGCTGTTGCCGCTTATTTTACAGGCTTAAGCCGTTATCGCAAACGGTACGGATGATTTTGCCCACGCTGTTGTCGGGTGCGAAATCCGGCTCGGGCAGGCCGAGTTTGGCGGCTTCTTCCGTATAAAATTCGCGGCGTGCCGGGTGGCGCGGTTCGATAATGTTTTTCAGCCGCCTGCCGCCGGGTTTGAATGCCGTCTGAAACAGGGTTTCAACGGCGATATCACGGTGGGCGATGTTGACGGGGCGGTTGCCGCCTGGGATGTTTTGCTTTTGAACAAGGCGGCTGATGGGATGGCGTTCGGCGCAATAGAGCCCGCCCAGCCGCAGGATGTCGATGTTCGGCACGCCGCTGTCGAGCAGGTATTGCTCGGCGGCAAGGATTTGGCGGGCAGACTCGGTTTGCGGATCGGGTGTGGCAGTTTCGTCGCATTCGCGCGCCTTATCGCCGTAAACGCTGGTGCTGCTTGTGAAAATCAGGTGTTGCACGTTACACGCCCGGGCAAGTTCTGCCCATTGTTTGACGGTGTCGGCGTAATGCGTCAGCGAGGATGGCGGCAAAAGACAGAACCAGACGGATTTGTCGGCGTGGTGCCGCCACAATGCCGTCTGAAAGGCATCGGTGCTGCCGAGGTCGAAGGTGTCGAGGTGTATGGGCAGATTGATATCGTCCGAAGTCAGGCTGCGTTTGACGGCGGCAACGCGGCTGCCGTGTTGGTAAAGTTTCTGCGCCAAAGGACGACCGAGGTAGCCTAAGCCTAAGATAGATGCGTCGGGGGAGGTGGAAAGAGGGTTATGTATCATGTTTATAGATGGATGCCGTCTGAAAATATAGTGGATTAACAAAAACCGGTACGGCGTTGCCTCGCCTTAGCTCAAAGAGAACGATTCTCTAATGTGCTGAAGCACCAAGTGAATCGGTTCCGTACTATCTGTACTGTCTGCGGCTTCGTCGCCTTGTCCTGATTTAAAGTTAATCCACTATAAAAACGAAGTTACTCTATTAAGAAATTAGTCAATCAGTAGGCACGTCCCAATTTGGGTAGCACCATCCCAAAAAGGAAAAGTATCTCCCTCTTTCAACTCAACTGGAGCATCTGTAATTAGCAAATAACAAACTCCAATAGATAAGAATCCTTGCTCCTTGGGAGAAGTCTCAAAATCAACAACAAGAGTCCAAACCTCACCATTCACATACAGCTGAGTGTGTAGTCGAGTTGTATCTGGCAATTCTTTTGACTCTCTAATGAAATATTCTTTCAGCCATTCTATGAGAACTACTTTTTTCATTAGTGAGAATCTATTTTTACTCGTTGACTATTAACAGAAGTTACAATGGTGCTAGAGTTGTTGAGCTGATCTATATCTATTGCTAGAGCATCTCCAATTGCATCTAGGTTTTTGACCTTATATGCCCCAGATAAGATCTCATCATCTATCTCAAATCCGACTACATATATAGGCTCAGACGGCATGGAAATTATGACTGCGCACCGCCGATTTTCCGGTCGTATTCTTCGCGGTGTTCCGGCAAGAGGTAGGGGCGCAGGAGGCTTAAGGTACGACGGACGCCGCGTGCTTTGGAGTCTTCGGTCAGCTTGGTACGCCCGCGCAGGGAGCTGTCGAAGTCGAACCAGTATTTCGTTACCATCCACATATTGACGGCTAGGTCGTTCATGGCGGTTTGGTCGGCTTGGATGATGTTCAGACCGTTGAGCTGGGTGAGCAGGTTGACCAAGAGCGGGGAGACTTTGGCTTGGGTGAAGGTGTTGTGTTCGCCCAATAGTTCGGCACTGCGCGCAAGCAGGGTGTTCACGTCGCTAAAGAGGAAGCGGTATTCCCACATGACGTCATAAATGCCCGCCATATAGTTGATGGAGTCTTCCACATCGGACGGCAGCACGGCTTCATTCAGGTATGCCAGCAGGGCTTCGCTGTAACGTTTGAACAGTTGGACGATGATTTCGTCTTTGTTGCGGAAGTGGTAATAGAGATTGCCCGGACTGATGCCCAAATGCGCCGCGATATGGTTGGTGCTGATGTTGCGCTCGCCTTCCTCGTTGAAAAGCGCAAGGCTGGCGTCGATGATGCGGGTGTAAGTATTGGTTTTTGCAATGCGGGTCACGGGCATACTCCTTGGATTTACAGGCTGAACGAAGCGGGCAGCCAATTGGGTTCGGCGTGTAATTCTACCTGAAATTGAGTAAATACTGTATTGCAGACGTGTTGCGCCAGTTTCCAGATGTCGTCTGAAGAAGCATTGTTTTTGTTCACTAAAACCAAAGCCTGCCGGTCATGTACCGCCGCGCCGCCAATTTGGAAGCCTTTCAGACGGCATTGGTCGATCAGCCAGCCGGCGGCGAGTTTGACCGAACCGTCCGGCTGCGGATAATGCGGCATATCGGGATGCTGCTGCAACAGGGTGGCGGCTTTTTCCGCGCTGACGACGGGGTTTTTAAAGAAACTGCCGACATTACCAAGTACGTTAGGATTAGGCAATTTACTGTTGCGGATTGCACACACTGCATCGGAAACATCTTTCGCCGTCGGCGCCCTGCCCGCGCTCCGTTCGGCAACGGCGGCCGCCAAATCGCCGTAACCCAAATTCGGCTCGAAACGCTCTTTCAGGGCGAATACGACCGAAACAATCACATAACGTCCTCTGCCTTCCTGCTTGAACAGGCTTTCGCGGTAGGCGAAGCGGCAATCGGCATTGGAAAGCTCGACAAAGGTTTCCGTATCCAAATCGAAGCAGCGCACGCTGTGAATCACGTCTTTCGCTTCCACGCCGTATGCACCGATGTTCTGCACGGGCGACGCGCCGACCGTACCCGGAATCAGGCTCAGGTTTTCCAAACCGTTCAAGCCCAGAGCGACGGTGTGCAACACGAAATCGTGCCAAATTTCGCCCGTCTGCGCTTCAATCAGAACCATGCCGTCTGAACGCGCAATCTCGCGTATGCCTTTGTTTTCCATGTGTACGACCAAGCCGTCGTAATCCTGCATCAAAAGGATGTTGCTGCCGCCGCCCAGCCATAAAACGGTATCGCGGTCGAACTCGGGCAATCGGACGATGTCGCGCAACTCGTCGGCGTGTTCGAGCGCGATAAAGGCTCGGGCTTGGGCGCGCAGGCCGAAAGTGTTGTAGGGGGTGAGGTCGGTTTGGTATTGGATGGGTTGCATGGGTTTAAACTTTAAAATGGGTATTGTCAGTAGCGGGCTTCAGTCCATTGTTTCGATATTTTAATCGGCGGAGTTTTCAGACGACCTTATGCGATCTGACCATCTCCCTGCTGCACAATTCCAAGCACCACACCAAGGCGACGGCGGCGATGGTGAGCGAGGCGATCAATGCCGTCCAGAAGCCGTAAATTCCCATATCGAAACGGTAGGCGAGCAGGTAGCCCGGCAGCAGGCCGCAGCCCCAGAAGGCGGCGGCGTGGATGAACATCGGAACCTTGGTAACTTTATAGCCGCGCAGGGTGTAGGACGCGATACATTGGGTGAAGTCTGCCGGTTGGAACAAGCCGGCGAACAGCAGGACGGTGGCGGCGATGCTTAAAACCGCCGGATCATTGTTGTACATACTTACCAGCGGCGAACGGAATAATACCAAAGAAAGCACGGTAATCACGGCGAGCATCCAGCCCGACACCAGCGACACGCCCGAAATATAACGCGCCCGCGAAAATTCGCGCCGCCCCAGCGAAAAGCCGATACGCACCGTCCCCGCCGAGCCGACGCTTTGCGGAATCATATAGAGAATCCCCGACAAACTGATGCCGACCTGCTGCGCCGCCACATAATCCTCGCCGAAGGGCGCAATCAAAAACACGATAAACGAAAACGCGCTGGCTTCCAAAAAATAAGACAGCCCGATGGGCGCGCCGATTTTCCAAATCTGTTTGAACACCGCCCAATCCGGTTTGCCGAATTTTGCCGTCAGTCCGAACGGGCGGAAGAATTTTTCCTTGGCGATATAAATCCACAACGCCAGCGCGCTGAACCAGAACACCGCCATCGTCGCCAGTCCGCAGCCCGCGCCGCCCAAAGCGGGCATACCGAATTTGCCGTAAACGAAAATATAGTTCAGCGGCACGTTCAACACAAACGCCGCGAAGCTGACCAACATAATCAGGCGCGGGTGGTTCAGGCTGGAAGCGTAGGCGTGCAGGGCGCGGTGCACCATTGCCGCCGGCATCGCCAGACTGGTAAACAACATATATTGCGCCATTGTGCCTTCCACATAATCGCTCAAGGTCAGCCAGTTGCGGAACGGCGTAATCGCCGCCCACATCAATGCCATGCCGAAAATTCCCAAGATCAGCCCGAACCAAATCCCCTGCCGCCCCGTTTCGCCCACTTCGGCGGTTTTACCCGCGCCGTAAAGCTGGGCAATCATCGGGTTCAGCGCCGCCATAATGCCCATAAAGGTAATATAAACCGTGGCAAACGCGCTGCTGCCCAAAGCCACCGCCGCCAAATCCTCCTTACCCGCACCGCCCGCCATCACGGTATCGACGAAACCGATGCCCACCTGTGCGACCTGCGCCAACAACATGGGCAGGGCAAGGGCGGTCAGCAGGCGGACTTCTTTCAGGAAGACGGAAAAGGAAAAGCGGTCGAGGTCGAGCAGCATAAGTGTTCAATCAACAAAAATGCCGTCTGAAACAAAAAAACGGCAGCAGGGAGTGATGAGAAATAGTGGTGCACATTATATAGTAAAAAAATGCCGTGCCGTCAGACGGCGGATACAGGTATAAAAGTATATTCAGATTGTGTGTATTTTATGGTAAAGTTTGGTTTTAACAACTTGACGGCATTGAGCCGTCGGACAGGGGCTGTTCGGATTCTGAATCGGAAGGAAGCATCGCCGTTTTGACAGCGGCGTGATGCGTTGCGGCAAAGATGCCGTCTGATTGCGGATCGGGCAGCCTTTTGTGTTTGCAAAATAAAATAGAAGGCAGATTCTCATGCAGACTTGGCAGCTTCCGGAACATATCGCCGACGTACTGCCCACGAACGCGCGGCAGCTTGAAAGCGCGAGGGAGCAGTTGTTGGCACTGTTCCGCGTACACGGTTACGAGTTGGTCCAACCCCCGGTGATGGAATACAGCCACTCCCTGCTGACGCATATTGACGCAGGCTTGTCGTTGAAAACCATTTTGGTGGTCGATCAGTTGAGCGGCAGGCAGTTGGGCATCCGTGCCGATATTACGCCGCAGGTGGCGCGTATCGATGCTCATCTTTTGTCCGCCAACCAAGGGATTAACCGGTTGTGTTACGCAGGCTCCGTGTTGCACGCGCAGCCTGACGGTCTGCTGAATATGCGCGAACCCTTGCAGGCGGGTGCGGAAATGTACGGTTTCGCCGACATCCGTGGCGATATCGAACTGATTGACCTGATGCTCAAAAGTATGAAGATTGCCGATATGGGCGAAGTTTTGCTGTCGCTGGGGCATATCGGCGTATTCCGCGCCCTATCCGATGCGGCGCATCTCAATGCCGAGCAATCGGCAGAACTTTTGTCGCTGATGCAGGATAAAGATACCGGGGCGGTCGAAGCGCAGGTCAAGGCTTGGAAGCTGGACGGTATGTGGGCAAAAGCATTCTCGCTGCTGCCGCGCCTGTACGGCGGGCGGGAAGTGTTGTCCGACGCGCGCGGACGGTTGCCGGATTTGTCGGCGGTCGGCGGCGCGTTGGACGAATTGCAGGCGGTGTGCGACGCATTTCCCGATAATGAAATCCATATCGACTTGTCCGAGCTGCGTGTCGACAATTACCACACGGGCTTGCTGTATGCCGCCTATGCCGCCGATTTCCACGACGCGGTCGCGAGAGGCGGGCGTTATGACGGATTGGGCGGATATTTCGGCAGGGCGCGCCCGGCAACGGGATTCAGTTTCGACTTGCGCAGCTTTATCGGGCGTTTGCCCGCCATCGAACGGCAGCCCGCCGTGTTGGTCGATGCGGAAGATGCCGAAGCGGCGCGCGAAGCAGTCGAAGCCTTGCGTGAACAAGGGCAGTGTGTCGTGATTGACTACGGTATCGGACACAATGTTTCGGAAGAGCTTGCAGGCCGTCTGAAAAAGACGGACGGCGTTTGGCAGGTCGTGAAATGCCAAATACCCGTTCATAGCGGATGAAAGGCAAACCGGGGCGGGGCGCAAAGCCGCACCGGTTTGGGGATTTCCGCAATAATTTTTAATATCGATAGGTTATATGGCTATGGCTAAAAATGTTGTAGTAATCGGCGCACAGTGGGGCGACGAGGGTAAAGGTAAAATCGTTGACTGGCTGGCGGAAGAAGCCGGCGGCGTCGTGCGCTTCCAAGGCGGTCACAATGCGGGTCATACTTTGGTCGTCGGCGGCAAAAAAACCATTTTGCGCCTGATTCCGAGCGGCATCCTGCACGAAGGATTGGATTGCTTTATCGGTTCGGGCGTTGTCGTTTCCCCCGAAGCCCTGTTGGGCGAAATCGACGAGTTGAACGCGGCGGGCGTGAAAAACGTCGAAGGCCGTTTGAAAATCGCGCCGACCTGCCCGCTAATCCTGCCTTACCACATCGCGCTCGACCAAGCCCGCGAAGCATCGCGCGGCAAAGGCAAAATCGGCACGACCGGACGCGGCATCGGTCCTGCCTACGAAGACAAAGTGGCACGCCGCGCCATCCGCGCCGCTGATTTGCTGCATCCCGAAAAACTGCGTGAAAAACTGGATGCCGTCCTTGCCTATTACAATGTTCAACTGCAACATCTGCACAATGCCGATCCGGTGAAAGCGGAAGACGTGATGGCGGTTATCGAAAAAGTCGCGCCGCGCATTACGCCGATGATTACCGACGTATCCCGCGTGTTGAACGAGAAAAACAAAAACGGCGAAAAACTGCTGTTTGAAGGCGCGCAAGGTGCGTTGTTGGACATCGACTACGGCACTTACCCCTTCGTTACCTCGTCCAACTGCCTCGCCGGCGCGGCTTCGGCAGGCGCGGGCGTAGGTCCTCAAATGCTGGATTATGTTTTGGGCATCGTCAAAGCCTATACCACGCGCGTCGGCTCAGGCCCGTTCCCGACCGAATTGTTCGACGAAGTAGGCGCAGGTTTGGCGGAACGCGGACACGAATTCGGTTCGGTAACCGGCCGCGCGCGCCGTTGCGGCTGGTTCGATGCCGCCGCCCTGAAACGCTCCATCCAAATCAACGGCATTTCCGGTATGTGCATTACCAAACTTGATGTAATGGATGGCGTTGAAACCATCAATATCTGTGTCGGCTACGAATCGCCCGACGGCGGCAAAACCGACATCCTGCCTTGCGGTTCGGACGCGGTGGAAACCTGCAAGCCGATTTACGAAACTATGCCCGGCTGGCGCGAATCGACCTTCGGCGTGAAAAACTACGACGCATTGCCCGAAAACGCCAAAGCATATTTGAAACGGATTGAAGAAGTCTGCGGCGCACCGGTCGCCATCGTCTCCACCGGCCCCGACCGCGAGGAAACGATTGTGCTGCATCATCCGTTCGCATAAGGTTTTGCAGTGAAAATGCCGTCTGAAGCCCTAATTGGTTTCAGACGGCATTTTTACCGCTGTTTTATCTGATATTCTCTGTCCGGAAACGGTTTGTCGGGGATATATCAATGCGGCGTATCCGGTACGGAAATTAGTAAGGTCGGTGCCGGTATGGCAAACCCGATGTTTTCAGACGGCATATACGAAAAAACCGTACTGCTTGCGCGTACGGTTTTTGCCGTTTCAAATCGGTTTAAAGCGATTTGAGGCGGGCGATTCGGTTGTCCAGTGAAGGGTGGGTGCTGAGCAGGCTGTCGCGCGTATCTCCGGCGATGCCCATTGCGTTCATTTCTTCGGGCAAATCGACCGGGTTGCCTTTGAGCCTTTGCAGGGCGGAAATCATTTTCGGCGCACCGACCAGTTTTGCCGCGCCCGCATCGGCGCGGTATTCGCGTTGGCGGCTGAACCACATGACAATCAGGCTGGCAAGGAAGCCGAACAGGATTTGAAATACGGTGCTGACGAGGAAGTAAGTCCCTTGGGATTGGCTGCCGTCGTTGTTTCGGGCAATCAGGTTGGCAATAATGCGCGACAGGAACACGACAAAGGTATTGACCACGCCTTGAATCAGCGTCAGCGTAACCATGTCGCCGTTTCCGACGTGCGCCATTTCGTGCGCCAACACGGCTTCCACTTCGTCGCGTGTCATATGGTCGAGCAAACCGGTGCTGACGGCGATCAGGGAGCTGTTTCTCGATGCGCCCGTGGCAAAGGCATTGGGTTCGGGGGAGTGGTAGATGGCGACTTCGGGCGTTTTCAGGTTCCATTGCCGCGCTTGGGCTTCGACAGTGTTCAAAAGCCAGGCTTCTTCTTCGGTGCGCGGCGTGTCGATGACTTCCGCGCCGACCGATTGTTTGGCGATGAATTTGGACATCAGCAGCGAAATAATCGAACCAGTGAAGCCGACGACGGCGGAATACGCCAACAGGCTGCCCGCGCCGCCCCGGCTGTTGATGCCCAGAACCGCCAAAACAATGTTGATTACGACCAAAACAGCGATATTGGTAGCCAAAAACAGAAAAATGCGTTTCACGGATGTTCCTTTTTGGTAGGGTTTTGTGTTTTTTGAATTGAGGGGGATTGTCCCAAAAAGTTGCCGGCTTGTGAATATCAGGCTCGGCAAAGGTATGCAAAACATTTGTTTGCAAATGGCAGTTTGTGCAGTTGGTTTTTGAACTATTGTGCCAAGCCGTGTAGAATCGTAAACCATCTGTTTGATTCCAATAAACACATTTAAAAGGATCACTTCATGAAAGCATTACTTTTAGGCGCACCGGGCGCGGGCAAAGGCACTCAGGCGCAATTCATCACCGCAGCGTTCGGCATTCCGCAAATCTCTACCGGCGACATGCTCCGTGCCGCGATTAAGGCAGGCACGCCCTTGGGTTTGGAAGCGAAAAAAATCATCGATGAAGGCGGTTTGGTGCGCGACGACATCATTATCGGCATGGTCAAAGAACGCATCGCGCAAGACGACTGCAAAAACGGTTTCCTGTTCGACGGCTTCCCGCGTACATTGGCACAAGCCGAAGCGATGGTTGAAGCCGGTGTGGATTTGGACGCTGTGGTTGAAATCGATGTACCTGACAGCGTGATTGTCGACCGCATGAGCGGCCGCCGCGTGCATTTGGCTTCCGGCCGTACCTACCACGTTACCTACAATCCGCCTAAAGTTGAAGGCAAAGACGACGTAACCGGCGAAGATTTGATTCAGCGCGACGACGACAAAGAAGAAACCGTGAAAAAACGCCTTGCCGTTTACCACGAGCAAACCGAAGTTTTGGTCGATTTTTACAGCAAGCTGGAAGGCGAACACGCGCCGAAATACATCAAGGTTGACGGCACTCAGCCGGTAGAAGCCGTAAAAGCCGAAGTATTGAAAGGTTTGGGCAAATAAGTTTTGTCGAAGTAAAATCATGAGGCCGTCTGAAAAAATATTTTCAGACGGCCTTTTCATATTATTGTATGTGGGTCAACTGAATTTTTGTTCCAGTTCTTTTGCTAGAGTCCATCCTGCTGCTTCAAGTAATGCAACAGAAATAGTTGGTGCAACAACGCTGCCTAAGCCTGGAATTAATTTTGATAATTCTTTTGCTATTGTTTTTATGGGTTGTTTTAACATGGTATTTTTAATTGCAGCAATAGCCATTGCTTTGGCAGCTGCTTCGGTCATATTACCACCAAAAACAGCACAAAGGCTTGTGCACATGGTAGTCATTGTAACCATATCTGTAGCAATACCCAGTCCCGGTACGGGTACGGCGTTGCCTGCGGCAGCAGCAATTGCATGAGAATGAATAATTTTATGGCATTTTGATTCTTGGTCTGGTGTCATGGTTTTCTCACAATAAATAGGTAAAGTATAAAATCATCAAATACTACGTTATTCGTAGTAAATAATCAAGAGAAATATACGAAATTCGTAACTTTGATTTTTAGGATGGAAGTTATGAATTTACAAGAAGTTTTTACAAGGCGATTTAAGGAAGCGAGAAAAGCAAAAAATTTGACGCAGGAGAAGCTGGGACTGGCGATAGGATTAGATGAGTTTGTGGCAAGTACGCGTATTAATCGTTATGAGAAAGGAAATCATCAGCCTGATTTGAATACTTTGCAGAAAATTGCTGAAGTATTGGAAGTTCCACCAGCCTTTTTTTTCAGCGATGATGAATTTTCTGTAAAAATTTTAGATTTATATAAGAATAATTAAGGTGTGTTGTGATGAGGCCGTCTGAAAAAATATTTTCAGACGGCCTTTTGTGTACAAAAGCTGTTAAAATCGAAGTTATAACCGTTTATCCGCAGGCATCTTATGAATCCCTTAATCTCCGACTTCCAAACCCAGCAACAACGTACTCCCGTTATCGTCGCCCTTGATTTTGCCAACGAAAAAGACACGCTCGGATTTGTCCGCAATCTTGACCCGACACTATGTCAAATCAAAATCGGCAAAGAGCTGTTTACCGCAACCGGCCGCAGTTTGGCAGAAAGCCTGATTCATCAGGGTTTCAAACTCTTTCTCGATTTGAAATACCACGACATTCCCCACACCGTTGCGCAAGCCTGCAAAGTCGCCGCCGATATGGGCGTGTGGATGGTCGATATGCATGCCTCAGGCGGCCGCCGTATGATGGAAGCCGCCGCCGAAGCCGTCGCCGGATACGGCACGAAGCCGCTCTTAATTGGCGTAACCGTGTTGACCAGCATGGAACAAAGCGATTTGGTGGAAATCGGTTTGAACATCGCTCCCGAAGAGCAAGTCATCCGCTTGGCGAAACTGGCGCAAAGTTCGGGCTTGGACGGCGTGGTCTGTTCCGCCCAAGAAGCCGCGCCGCTGCGCCGCGAGTTGGGTCAGGATTTTGTCTTGGTTACACCGGGTATCCGCTTGGACGTTGCCGGCAACAACGACGACCAACGCCGCATTATGACGCCCGCCGAAGCCTTGGCGGCGGGTTCGACTTATCTGGTGATGGGTCGCCCCATTACCCGAGCCGCCGATCCGGTCGCCGTATTACGCGAAGTGAACCGCGTGGCGAACGCTTAAACATCAACAATTTTGATGCTGTTCAAAGAAACTGCCTCACTTTGATACGATAGATCAATAGCCGGAAGATTTCAGCTTAGAAAGGAATTTATCTGATGTCTCAATGTGGTTCAGATGTGAGTAATATTTTTGATTATGATGCATTTCCGGAAGATGATTTGCTTGTAAAGGATACCCCTGTCGGGTGGTATGCGATTGTGTCGCATAAAATTGTCGAAGAGGGGCTTCCTATTAAATTTATGTATCGGGAACATCAAGGGGATTTACCATTTGATAGCGGATGGCGGGTATTTTCCGGAACAGAAGATAATGAATACACGAATAACCCTGATAACTTCTCCTTTCATAGTTTGACGCGGCTTACTCATTATCAAGCAGATGTTGGGGAGCTGTTTTGGGCGGATATAGGCAGTGTTTTTGAGAAAAAAGAAGGAGAGGATTGTTTTTCTCCCGTTACTGATTGGTCTCCTTTTGACTTTGAAGAATAATAAAAAGCCGGATTTTATTATTAATCAGTAAATTTGCCAGATAATTACTGAGAATGCAGTGAAGTTTTCACACACAAATAATAACTTATTTTGGAGTGCATAAAATGCCCGCCAAGTTCCAACAAGAAACCCTCAAATCCCGTTTCGCACAAGCCAAAGTCCTGGTTGTCGGCGACGTGATGCTCGACCGCTATTGGTTTGGCGACGTGTCCCGAATTTCGCCCGAAGCCCCCGTGCCGGTGGCAAAAATCGGACGTATCGACCAACGCGCGGGCGGTGCGGCGAACGTTGCGCGCAACATCGCTTCGTTGGGCGGCAGGGCAGGGCTGTTGTCCGTAACCGGCGACGACGAAGCCGCCGACGCGCTTGACGCGCTGATGGCGCAGGACGGTGTCGCCTCCTATCTGATGCGCGACAAACAAATTGCCACCACCGTCAAACTGCGCGTCGTCGCCCGCAACCAGCAGCTTATCCGCCTTGATTTTGAAGAACATCCCAACCGCGAAGTGTTGGAACAAATCAAGCGGAAATACCGAGAAGTTTTGCCCGAATACGATGCCGTTATTTTTTCAGACTACGGAAAAGGCGGTCTGTCGCACATCTCTGATATGATCGATTGGGCAAAACACGCAGGTAAAACCGTATTAATCGACCCCAAAGGCGACGATTACGAAAAATACGCCGGCGCAACCCTGATTACGCCCAACCGCGCCGAATTGAAAGAAGTGGTCGGCAGTTGGAAAAACGAAAGCGAACTGACCGAAAAAGCCCAAAACCTGCGCCGCCATCTCGACCTGACCGCCGTTTTGCTGACCCGAAGCGAAGAGGGCATGACCCTGTTCAATGACGGCGAACCCATTTACCAGCCCACCCGCGCCCAAGAAGTTTACGACGTGTCCGGAGCAGGCGACACCGTCATTGCCGGAATGGGCTTGGGGCTGGCGGCAGGTTGCACGATGCCCGAAGCTATGCACCTCGCCAATACCGCTGCCGGCGTCGTCGTCGCCAAACTCGGCACGGCGGTCTGTTCGTTTGCAGAGTTGGTTGAAGCACTGGACGGGCAATAAATCTTTTCAGACGGCATGACCATCCAATGCCGTCTGAAACCCTCAAAACAAAGGAAACCCAATATGACCATCATCGTAACAGGCGCGGCCGGCTTTATCGGCAGCAACATCGTCAAAGCACTTAATCAACGCGGTATTACCGACATCGTCGCCGTCGATAATTTGAGCAAAGGCGAAAAATTCAAAAACCTTGCCGAGTGCGAAATCGCCCATTATCTCGATAAACACGAATTCATCCGCCAAGTGAGGGAACACATTTTACCTTATCAAAACATCGAAGCCGTTTTCCATCAAGGCGCGTGTTCCGATACGATGAACCACGACGGTTTGTATATGATGGAAAACAACTACCAGTACACGCTGGATTTGCTGGACTGGTGTCAGGACGAACGCATCCCCTTCCTTTATGCCTCCAGTGCGGCGGTTTACGGCAAAGGCGAAATCTTCCGCGAAGAGCGCGAACTCGAAAAACCGCTTAATGTGTACGGCTACTCCAAATTCCTGTTTGACCAAGTATTGCGCCGCCGTATGAAAGAAGGCCTGACCGCCCAAGTCGTCGGCTTCCGCTACTTCAACGTTTACGGACAACACGAACAACACAAAGGTCGCATGGCATCCGTCGCCTTCCACCATTTCCATCAATACCGCGAACACGGTTACGTCAACCTGTTCGGCAGCAACGACGGCTACGGCAACGGCGAACAAACCCGCGACTTCGTCAGCGTTGAAGACGTTGCCAAAGTCAACCTCTACTTCTTCGACCACCCCAATCTCTCCGGCATCTACAACCTCGGCACCGGCCGCAGCCAACAGTTTAACGAACTCGCCGCCGCCACCGTCAATGCCTGCCGCGCCGCCGAAGGCAAACCTGAAATGAGCTTGAAAGAGCTGGTAGAAGAAGAATTTATCCGCTACATCCCATTTCCCGACGCGCTCAAAGGCAAATACCAAAGCTTCACCCAAGCCGACATCACCAAACTGCGTGAGGCAGGTTATACGGAAGAATTTTTAGACGTAAAGGCCGGTGTGTCGCGTTATGTCGGATGGATGCTGGAAAATTTGGCTTAAACACGATTGGTCATTTTGTTTGAAAGAAAATGCCGTCTGAAATTTCAGACGGCATTTTTGATTTTATGCGGAGGCGGTTTTTATTTTGACCTTGCTTTTCTTAAACTTCAACACGGCTTCTTCTTTTGCCGCATCCCAGTCTATCCGCACGAATCCGCCGTCGGCGAGTTTGCCGAACAGGAGTTCGTCGGCGAGCGGTTTGCGGATTTTTTCCTGAATCAGGCGGTGCATCGGGCGCGCACCCATTTGAGGGTCGAAACCTTTTTCCGCCAGATATTTGCGCAATGCCGGCGTAAATTCGGCTTCGACTTTTTTGTCGAGGAGCTGGTGTTCGAGCTGGAGCAGGAATTTGTCCACGACTTTGGCGATGACGGGTTCGGACAAGGGCGCAAACGGGATAATCGCGTCCAAGCGGTTGCGGAACTCGGGTGTGAAGAGTTTGTTGATCGCCTGCATTTCGTCGCCGCGTTCGCGTTTGGCAGTAAAGCCGAGGCTGGGTCGGCTGAGGCTTTCTGCGCCTGCGTTGGTGGTCATAATCAGGATGACGTTGCGGAAATCGGCACTCTTGCCGTTGTTGTCGGTCAGTTTGCCTGCGTCCATGACTTGCAGGAGGACGTTGAAAATGTCGGGATGGGCTTTTTCGATTTCATCCAAGAGCAACACGCAATGTGGCTGTTTGTTGACGGCTTCGGTCAAAAGGCCGCCTTGTTCAAAGCCGACGTAGCCCGGTGGCGCGCCGATGAGGCGCGATACGGCATGGCGTTCCATGTATTCGGACATATCAAAGCGTTGCAGCGGTACGCCCATCGAGTAGGCAAGCTGTTTGGCGACTTCGGTTTTGCCGACGCCGGTCGGGCCGGAGAAGAGGAAACTGCCTATCGGTTTGTCGGGCAGGGCAAGGCCGGAGCGCGACATTTTGACGGCGGCAACCAGCGCGTCGATAGCGTTTTCTTGACCGTAAACCATGTTTTTTAAATCGCGACCGAGGAATTGCAACACTTGTTTGTCGTCGTGCGACACGGTTTTTTCTGGAATCCGCGCGACTTTGGCGATGACGGTTTCGATTTGCGCTTTACCGATGACTTTTTTCTGCTTGGATTTGGGCAGAATTCGTTGCGCCGCGCCTGCTTCGTCCATTACGTCGATGGCTTTGTCGGGCAGGAAGCGTTCGTTGATGTAACGCGCGGAGAGTTCGGCTGCGGCTTCGAGTGCGCCTTGCGTATAGCGGACTTGGTGGAAACCTTCGAACATCGGTTTCAAGCCGCGCAGGATTTGCACGGTTTCGGCGACGGTGGGCTCGACCACGTCGATTTTTTGAAAGCGGCGGCTTAGGGCGTGGTCTTTGTCGAAAATGGTGCGGTATTCGTCGTAGGTGGTCGCGCCGATACAGCGCAATGAACCTTTCGCCAATGCGGGTTTGAGCAGGTTGGATGCGTCCATTGTGCCGCCGCTGGTGCTGCCCGCGCCGATGATGGTGTGGATTTCGTCGATAAACAAAATGGCGTGCGGGATTTTTTCGAGCTGTTTCAAGACGGATTTGACCCGCGCTTCAAAGTCGCCGCGGTATTTCGTGCCCGCCAAAAGCGAACCCATATCCAGCGCGTACACTTCGGCTTCCTTAAGCGCGTCGGGAATGTCGCCGTTGACGATTTGATGCGCCAAACCTTCCGCCAGCGCGGTTTTGCCCACGCCTGCTTCGCCGACCAAAAGCGGATTGTTTTTGCGGCGGCGGCACAGGATTTGCACCAGCCGTTCCATTTCGTGTTTTCTGCCGATTAAGGGGTCGATGCGGCCGGCTTTGACTTCGGCGTTGAGGTTGACGGTGTACTCCGATAAAGGGTTTTTGCTCGGTTTGGTGCGGTTCTCATTATCGTCGTCCATGCCGTCTGAAGAATAGTTGCCATCGTCTTCATCTTCATCGGGAGAGCCGTGGGCAATACAGCGCAAAACTTCAAAACGCGTAACCGATTGCAGCTTGAGGAAATAGACGGCGTGGCTGTCGGTTTCGCTCATCAGCGCGACCAAAACGTCCAAAGGCTCGACCAAGCCCTTGCCTGCCGATTGGGTATGCACCATCGCCCGTTGGATGACGCGTTGGAAGCCGAGCGTGGGCTGGGTTTCGACCGTGTCTAAAAGGTGGTCGGGAATCAGGGGGGTGTTTTCGGCAACGCTGGCGGCGAGTTGTTCGGACACCACTTTCAAATCCGCGCCGCAGAGCTTGAGGACGTTGGGGACGGCGGCATCTTCTTCGATGAGTACCAAAAGCAGATGCTCGAGGCTGATAAATTCATAATGAGCCTTACGCGCCTCGCGGTAAAGCTGCTGCAAAATCTGTTCCAATTCAGGGGCAAGCATATTAAATCTCCTCGACAATACATTGCAGCGGATGCCCTTCGGCTTTTGCCCGCTGCATGACTTGTTGCTGTTTGGTTTGGGCAATATCGCGCGTGTAAGTGCCGCACAGGCCTTTGCCTTCGTGATGAACCAAGAGCATTACCGCTACCGCCTGTTCTTGTCCGAGCATAAAGATTTCGGTCAGGATTTCAACGACAAATTCCATCGTGGTGTAATCGTCGTTCAATAAAAATACGCCGTAACGTTTCGGCGGCAGGGTGTTCAGGCGGTGCAAAAGCGTGTCGGATTGGTGTTGCGCGGTCATAGCGTGTCCCATTTGAAAGCCGCGTTCAGACGGCATTTTTGTTGTATTTTCGGTACTTTTTCCTATTTTCCCACTTTTTTGAAAACATAGCTTGACGTTTTGTCTTAACAAATGTAAAAAGACGGTTAAGCAGAAGCCGGCACTCGACCAAGTATATAAAGCTGGGGAGAAACGCTGAACGTTTAAGTTTGCTGTATGCCTTATTTTGCTGATTTTGTTAATTTTTAAGTATAGGAAGTTTCTAATGGCAACCGGTATCGTAAAATGGTTTAACGACGCTAAAGGTTTTGGTTTCATCACGCCTGACGAAGGCGGCGAAGATTTGTTCGCTCACTTCTCCGCAATCAATATGGAAGGTTTCAAAACCCTGAAAGAAGGCCAACGCGTCTCTTTCGACGTAACCACCGGCCCTAAAGGCAAACAAGCCGCTAACATTCAGGCTGCTTAATCCCGAGTGTACGGGAAACCGTATATGTGAAACGGCAGGACAGACGATGTCCTGCCGTTTTGTTTTGCCGTTTGCAGAAACAGGGGGAATGCCGTCTGAAAAGAACAGGTGTCTTTTTATCTGCTTTATCCTTAGCCTGTGTGAATCCTGTTGTGGATATGTTTGATAGTATGCTGAGGAATAAGGGGAAATCTTATATGATTAAAAAATGTGCAGATTGTTTGTCAGGGATTTTTGCGGAAATCTAAAAGAAATTATGTATAGTGGATTAACAAAAATCAGGACAAGGCGACGAAGCCGCAGACAGTACAAATAGTACGGAACCGATTCACTTGGTGCTTCAGCACCTTAGAGAATCGTTCTCTTTGAGCTAAGGCGAGGCAACGCCGTACTGGTTTTTGTTAATCCACTATATCAACAAAGGGCCGAACCGTTGTAGGTTCAGCCCTTTGCTTTCAGACGGCATCCGGTTGGGGTTTCAGTTGCCGGCAACCGTCATGCTTCCTATCAGGATAGAACCGATTTGGTTGGACGAACGGCGTAAGGCATCATCGGACACGCCGACGATGTTGCGGTACATATCCTGAAGGCGACCGGCAACGGTAATTTCATGGACGGGGTAGACAATGATGCCGTTTTCCACCCAAAAACCCGCCGCACCGCGCGAGTAGTCGCCGGTAATGGCGTTTACGCCTTGCCCCATGAGCTCGGTTACCAACAATCCCGTGCCCATTTCTTTCAGCAGGTCTGATTGCGTTTCGTGCGTATGGTTCAAATAAAGGTTGTGCGCGCCGCCGGCGTTGCCCGTGGTCTGCATACCGAGTTTCCTCGCGCTGTAACTGCTGAGGAAATAGCCTTCGACGATGCCGTCGCGGATAACGAAACGCGGCCGCGTGGCGACACCTTCGGAATCAAAATAGGTGCTGCCGAAGGCGCGAGGAATATGCGGCTCTTCGCGCAGGCTGAGGAAATCGGGCAGAACCTGTTTGCCTATGCTGTCGATCAGGAAGCTGCTTTGGCGGTAGAGCGAGCCTCCGGACAGTGCGCCGACGAGGTGTCCGATCAGACCTCCCGAAACGGTCGCATCGAATAGGACGGGGTAGCTTCCAGTCGGAATGCTGCGGCTGTTCAAACGACGTAAGGTACGCTCGGCGGCGGTTTGACCGATTTGCGCCGGGCTGTCCATGTCTTGATGGCGGCAGGAGGAATCGTACCAGTAGTCGCGCTGCATGCCGTTTTCGTCGGCGGCAACGACGCTGCATGAAATGCTGTGGCGCGTGCCTTGCTGGTGTGCGGCAAAACCGTGGGTGTTGCCGTAAACGTATTGGTAATGTCCGGTTTGTACCGCCGCCCCTTCGGAGTTTTCGATGCGCTCATCCTCGTTCAGGGCGGCTTGTTCACATTGTTTTGCCAACTCGACGGCAGCTTCCGTGCTTAAATCCCATTCGTGGTAACGGTCGAGGTCGCCGACGTGTTGCGCCATAAGCGAAGCGTCTGCCAAACCTGCGCAATCGTCTTCGGCAGTGTAGCGGGCGATGTCGATGGCGGCTTTGACGGTGTCTTGCAGGGCTTTTTCGGAGAAATCGGCAGTGCTGGCGCGGCCTTTGCGTTTGCCGACGTAAACGGTAATGTCCAGCGACTTGTCCTGCTGGAACTCGATTTGTTCGATTTCGCCCAGCCGCACGCTGACGCTTTGTCCCAATGATTCGCTGAAATCGGCTTCGGCGGCGGTTGCGCCCGTCGCTTTTGCCAAGTCGAGCGTGCGGCGGCAGAGGTCGAGTAGTTCGGAAGCGGTGTGGTTGAACAGCATAGGAATCTTTCTTGGTGGAGCGTTGCGGCATTTTAACCGTTTCGGGCGGCAGGGGCAAAAGCGTGCCGTTTGCAGGGCGGGCGGTGCAAAATGCCGTCTGAACGCGGCGGCATTCTGTTAAAATGCGTTATTGGAAAAAATTCGAGAATCAAGATGTTTGAACAAGAAGACGAATGGGTCAGCAAAACCCAAATGAAAAAGCAGATGAACGATTTGCAGGCTTTGGGTATGGAATTGACCAAGCTCTCCAGCGATACGCTGAAAAAAATCGGCTTGGACGAAGATTTGTACGAAGCCGTCGTTACCTATAAAAAAATCACGTCCAACGGCGCGCTCAAGCGGCAGGCGCAATTTATCGGCAGGCTGATGCGCGACACCGATCCCGCGCCCATCGAGTCGTTTCTTGCCAAGCTGCGCGGCGACGATGTGGCGCACAATGCCTTTTTGCAACGTGTGGAACAGGCGCGCGTACGGCTGTTGGCAGACGACGGCGCGTTGACGCAGTTTATATCGGATTTTCCGCATGCGGACGCGGGCAAGCTGAGGACACTCATCCGCAATACCAAAAAAGAGCAGGAGCAAAACAAACCGCCGAAAAACTTCCGCGCCCTGTTTCAAGAATTGAAAACCGTGATGGAAAACGGGGACGAGGAAATTTAGGCATATTTTCAGACGGCATCCGCCGTCATTCTGATTGGAGGATAAAATGTTGTTCCGTAAAACGACCGCCGCCGTTTTGGCGGCAACCTTGATGCTGAACGGCTGTACGGTAATGATGTGGGGCGTGAACTACCCGTTCAGCGAAACGACCGCCCACAAACACGTTGACAAAGACCAAATCCGCGCCTTCGGTGTGGTTGCCAAAGACAATGCCCAATTGGAAAAGGGCAGCCTGGTGATGATGGGCGGGAAATACTGGTTCGTCGTCAATCCTGAAGATTCGGCGAAACTGACGGGCATTTTGAAGGCAGGGTTGGACAAGCAGTTTCAAATGGTTGAGCCCAATCCGCGCTTTGCCTACCAAGCCCTGCCGGTCAAACTCGAATCGCCCGGCAGCCAGAATTTCAGTACCGACGGCCTTTGCCTGCGTTACGATACCGACAGGCCTGCCGACATTGCCAAGCTGAAACAGCTTGAGTTTGAAGCGGTCGAACTCGACAATCGAACCATTTACACGCGCTGCGTCTCCGCCAAAGGCAAATACTACGCCACACCGCAAAAACTGAACGCCGATTATCATTTTGAGCAAAGTGTGCCTGCCGATATTTATTACACGGTTACGGAAAAACATACCGACAAATCCAAGTTGTTTGAAAATATTGCATATACGCCCACCACGTTGATACTGGATGCGGTGGGCGCGGTGCTGGCCTTGCCTATCGCGGCGTTGATTGCAGTCTCGAATTCCTCGGACAAATGAACGGTAATGCCGTCTGAAAAGCCTTCAGACGGCATTTCAAGCACACCCGCACTGTAAAACCCCGCGCTATGTCCGTCAAAATCCAAACCCGATCCGTCAATACCGACGTTTTTAATCATTTGCTCACCGCCGGTGCCGATCCTTTAATCGCCCGGCTTTGTGCCTCGCGCGGTGTGCAAAGTCCTGCCGAGTTGGACGACAAACTCGCTTCCCTCCTGCCTTATCAATCGCTGACGAATTGCGAAGCCGCCGCCCGCCGTTTGGCGGATGCCATCGAGCGCAAGGAAAACATCCTGATTGTCGCCGACTACGATGCCGACGGCGCGACGGCGTGTTCCGTCGGTTTGGACGGTTTGGCGGCGATGGGGGCTAAAGTGGATTTCCTCGTGCCCAACCGCTTTGAACACGGCTACGGCTTAACGCCCGAACTCGCCGAACTCGCCGCCGCGCAAGGCATGGATTTGCTGATTACGGTGGATAACGGCATTGCCAGCATCGCAGGCGTGGCGCGCGCGCAGGCTCTGGGTTTGGATGTCATCGTTACCGACCACCATTTGCCAGCCGATACCGTGCCAGACTGCATCATCGTCAATCCGAACCAAAAAGGCTGCGGTTTCCAAAGCAAAAGCTTGGCGGGCGTGGGCGTGATTTTTTATGTACTGATGGCTTTACGGGCCGAACTGCGCCGCCGCAATTATTTTTCAGACGGCCTGAAAGAGCCGAATCTGGGCAACCTTTTGGATTTGGTCGCACTCGGTACTGTCGCCGATGTCGTTACTCTAGACCACAACAACCGTATCCTCGTGTCGCAAGGTTTGAAACGGATGCGTTCGGGCAAAATGCGCCCCGGTATCCGCGCCTTGTTTGAAGTGGCGCGACGGGATTGGCGCAAGGCTCAGCCGTTTGATATGGGCTTTGCGCTGGGGCCGCGCATCAATGCCGCCGGACGGTTGGACGATATGTCGGTCGGCATTGCCTGTCTGTTGGCACGAGATGATGCCGAAGCGCAGGAACTGGCGGCTCAGTTAAACAACCTCAATATCGAGCGCCGCGAAATCGAGCAGTCTATGCTGCAAGATGCGCTGAATGCTTTTCCTGAAACCCTGCCTCCAGGTCAGACGACTTTGGTGGCGTATCGCGACGACTTTCATCAAGGCGTGGTCGGTATCGTCGCCAGCCGCCTCAAAGACCGATTCTACCGCCCGACCATCGTGTTCGCCCCAGCGGACAACGGCGAAGTGCGTGGTTCGGGGCGTTCCATTCCCAACCTGCACCTGCGCGACGCTTTGGATTTGGTATCCAAACGTCACCCCGATTTGATTTTGAAATTCGGCGGACACGCGATGGCGGCGGGCTTGAGCATACTCGAACACAATATTCCCGCGTTTCAGACGGCCTTTGAAGAAGCCGTGCGCGAAATGGTGTGCGAAGACGATTTGTCGCAAACCTTCATCACCGACGGCAGCCTGAAAGCCTGCGACATCACGCTGGAACAGGCGCAAAACCTCGCCCGCCACGTTTGGGGGCAAGGCTTCGCTCCGCCGAGTTTTACCGACGAATTTCACGTCGTCCGCCAGCAGCCTTTGGGCGCGGAGGGTAAACACAAAAAAGCGTGGCTGCAAAAAGACGGCTGCGAATTTGAAGCCATGTTTTGGCGTTGCAGCGAAGACATCCCCGAATACATCCGCACGGTGTACCGCCCCGTTGCCAACGAATGGCGGAATAATCTCGAATTACAGCTTTATATCGACTACTGGGAAGCGGCGTAGAGGCGGCGGAACGCCGTTTGAATGTGATTTCTGTTCCTTCATCGTATTTCCTTTTCGGTTGAAACCCCACCCTTTAGGGCGGTAGAATCAGACCTTATTTGGGAGGGGCGTAACCCCTTCCAAATCAGGGCAACACATAGGGCGGTGCTTTATGTGTCGTCCTGTGTGTTGAAACATTTGCCTGTTTGTACGACGGGAATGTTCCCAATCGGAGAAGGCGCATCAAATTTCAGACTCTGCCACAAAAGCAGGGTCTGATTTTTTTGGAGGGCAATCTGTTATAATGACGCGTTGCCGCCGCGAGGGCGGCGTGATTCGGACGGCGTAGTTTCTACGCCTTTTGTTTATGGTTACGGCATCTTGCAAACCTGCGCCCGATGCCGTCTGAACACGGTTGCCCGTGGAGATGCCGCTCTTCGGGTCAGAATATTTATGCTGAAAAAATGGTTGAATAAGATGCTGCCTTCCGGTCGGAGCAGTAAAAAAGCGGAAAGTAAAACGGTCATTCCTGCCGAAAGACACAACATCCGTGCCGAAATGTTGAGCTTTGCCGCCGAAAACGTCATACGCCGCCTGAAAGGGGCAGGGTTTCAGGCTTATGTGGTCGGTGGCGCGGTCAGGGACCTGCTGCTCGGCATCGAACCCAAGGATTTCGATGTCGCAACCGATGCCACGCCCGAACAGGTGCACAAACTCTTCCGCCGCAGCCGCATCATCGGCAGGCGTTTTCAAATCGTCCACGTGATGAACGGTGCGGAGATTATCGAAGTAACGACGTTTCGCGGCGGTGCGAAGGTTCAGCAGAACGCGCGTGGCAGAATCATGAAGGACAACACCTACGGCAGCATCGAAGAAGATGCGATGCGGCGCGATTTTACCTGCAATGCCTTGTATTACGATCCTGAAAAAGAAGAGATTTTGGATTTCCACAACGGGATTGCCGATGTTGCCTCCCGCAGGCTGGTTATGATTGGCGATGCCGCCGAACGCTATCAGGAAGACCCTGTCAGGATTTTGCGCGCCATCCGCCTGTCGGGCAAATTGGGATTTGAACTGTCGGAAGAAACCGCCGCACCGATTGACGAATCGATATGCCGTCTGAAGCACGAACCTGTGGCAAGGCTGTTCGACGAAATGATGAAACTGCTGTTTTCAGGGCACGCGCGCGAGTGTCTGAAACGTTTGAACGGATTTGACATACCGGACGACATCCATCCGCTGCTCAATGCCTTGCTCGTTTCAGACGGCATCGCCGGAAAAATGACGGTGCTTGCCCTGAAAAATACCGATGAGCGGCTGCGTGCCGACAAATCGGTTTCGGTCGGCTTTGTGTTGGCGGCGTTAATGTGGCCCGAGTTGGCCCGCCATTGGAAAAGCAATCTGCAACAGGGTTTGAAACCCGCGCCCGCCCTGTCCGATGCAATCAATACGATGCGCGAAACCGTCGAACGCGGTTGGGGCGTGCCGCAACGCTTTTCCGCCACGATGCGCGAAATTTGGATGTTCCAGCCGCAGTTTGAAAACCGCAAAGGCGCACGTCCGCACAAACTGTTTGCACAGGCGCGTTTCCGTGCCGCCTATGATTTCCTGCTCTTGCGCGCCGAAACCGGCAATGCGGACCGCGCCCTTGCCGAGTGGTGGACGGCGTTTCAGACGGCATCGGCGGAACAGCGGTCGGAGATGACCAAAAACGAAGCCGCCGCCCGACACGAAAAAAACGAAGGACAGGCGAAAAAACGCCGCCGTCGCAGGCGCAAACCCAAGCCGAAGGTTGTGGGAACGGATTGGGAATAACGGTCAACAGACAAGGAGCAATGAAGTTTCAACACATGGGATGAAGCATAAAGTGCCGTTCCATGTATTACACTGATTTGTAATGGACTTTATCTCCACAAATAAAGTCTGACCCTGCCGCCCTGAAAAAGGATGTCCGGGTGGGCAGGGTTCAAGCAACAAGGAAAAATTGATGAAAAAATGTATTTTGGGCATTTTGACCGCGTGTGCCGCCATGCCTGCATTTGCCGACAGAATCAGCGATTTGGAAGCACGTTTGGCGCAGTTGGAACACCGTGTCGCCGTATTGGAAAGCGGCGGCAATACCGTCGAAATCGACTTTTTCGGTTCAAATCCCACCATGTATGTATGCAGCGTTACGCCTTTTCAGAAGACGTTTGAGGCAAGCGATCGGAATGAAGGCGTGGCGCGGCAGAAAGTGCGTCAGGCGTGCAACCGCGAAACTTCGGCAATGTTTTGCGGAGATGAGGCAATCCGATGCAGAAAATTCGATTGATGTATCGCTTGGACGGATAAAGAAACGGATACGGAGCTTGGCTTCCGTATCCGTTTTTTCTGCCCGATTTTCCGTGCATCGGGTTTCAGACGGCATTGGAGTGTCAGTCGTGTTCTGCCGATTCGTAGGCTTCGACGATTTTTTGCACCAGAGGGTGCCGGACAACGTCTTCGCCGGTGAAGGTATGGAAATACAGCCCTTCCACGCCGTGCAGTTTCTCGCGCGCGTCTTTCAATCCTGATTTGATGTTTTTGGGCAGGTCGATTTGGCTGGTGTCGCCGGTAATGACGGCTTTCGCACCAAATCCGATGCGGGTCAGGAACATTTTCATTTGTTCGGGCGTGGTGTTTTGCGCTTCGTCAAGGATGATGTATGCGCCGTTGAGCGTCCTGCCGCGCATATAGGCGAGCGGGGCAATCTCAATCAGACCTTTTTCAATCAGCTTGGTTACACGGTCAAAGCCCATCAGGTCATAGAGGGCATCATAAAGCGGACGAAGATAGGGGTCGACTTTTTGGGTCAGGTCTCCGGGCAGAAAGCCCAGTTTCTCGCCGGCTTCAACGGCGGGGCGTACTAAAATGATGCGTTCGACTTGGTGTTTTTCCATCGCATCGACGGCGGCGGCAACGGCAAGATAGGTTTTGCCCGTGCCTGCCGGCCCGAGACCGAATACGATGTCGTGGTTGAGCAGGGCGCGGATATAGCCGTTCTGCCGTGGCGTTCTGCCGCCGATGCTGCCGCGCTTCGTACGGAAATAATAGGCGTGGTCAAGGTTTTTTTCCTGATGCCCGGCATCTTCGGTTTGGGTTTCAACGGAGGCAAGCCTGATGTCTCCGTCGTTTAAGTCGCGCGTCTGCGCTGTTTCCAAGAGTTTGAGCAGTGCGCGTTTGCCGGCGTGTGCAAATGCGCCGTTGAAAGTGAAATGTTCAAAACGGCGGCTGATGTGGATATCGAGTGCGTTGGCAAGTAAATCAAGGTTGTTGTCAAAAGAACCGCACAGACGCTGCAACGCCAAGTTGTCGGTTTCTTCCAAGTGCAGGTGGACGGTATGGGTCATATGTTCATCCGAATGGTTGGATATTGTGTGATTTTAATCTATTTTGCCTTGCTGGCGGCAGGAGAAAACGCGGTTTGAAATAATTGCCCCGCGCTAATGCAATTTGGCGCGCCGATGTGCTAGATTGGCGGTTTTATAAGTAAGGATACGGATATGCTGCGTTCTATTTTGGCGGCTTCCCTGCTGGCGGTATCTTTTCCGGCGGCGGCTGAGGCATTGAATTACAACATTGTCGAATTTTCCGAATCGGCGGGTATCGAGGTGGTTCAGGATACAATGTCCGCGCGTTTCCAGGTGGCGGCGGAAGGGCGGGACAAAAATGCCGTCAATGCTGAGTTTGTTAAAAAATTCAACAGTTTTAACAGAAAATCGAAAAATGGCAGCTTTAAAACCGAATTGGTTTCCCGAAGTGCGATGCCGCGCTACCAGTACACCAATGGCAAGCGTATCCAAACGGGCTGGGAGGAGCGTGCGGAATTTAAGGTCGAGGGCAGGGATTTTGATGCGTTGAACCGTTTTATTGCCGATGTTCAGGCAGATGCCGCGTTGGAATATACGGATTTTTATGTGTCGCGCGAACGCCGCAACGAGGTCATCGATCAGGTCAGCAAGGATGCCGTTTTGCGTTTCAAGGCGCGTGCCGAAAAACTGGCGGGCGTTTTGGGTGCGTCCGGTTATAAAATCGTCAAGTTGAATTTGGGGCAAATCGGCAGCCATATCGTGGGCGGCGGAGCGGTGCGGGCAAAAATGCTGCGCGCGATGCCGATGGCGGCAAGCGTCAATATGGAGGGTGCGGATTCCGTTGCACCTGGTGTGGAGGAAATCAGCATCAGCGTCAATGGGACGGTTCAGTTCTGATTTGAGGTGAACGGCAAATGCCGTCTGAAACCCGAAGATAAGGGTTCAGACGGCATTTTGTGTTTCAGGCTTTGGGCAGGGTTACGCCGGTTTGCCCCATATATTTGCCGTTGCGGTCTTTGTATGAAGTTTCGCACACTTCGTCGCTCTCGAAGAAGAGGACTTGCGCTACGCCTTCGCCTGCGTAGATTTTGGCGGGCAGGGGGGTGGTGTTGGAAAATTCGAGGGTAACGTAGCCTTCCCATTCCGGTTCGAACGGGGTAACGTTGACGATGATGCCGCAGCGGGCGTAGGTGGATTTGCCCAAGCAGACGGTCAGGACGTTGCGCGGGATGCGGAAATATTCGACCGTGCGCGCCAGTGCGAAGGAATTGGGCGGGATGATGCAGCAGTCGTCTTCGACGGTAACGAAGTTTTTGGGATCGAAGTTTTTGGGATCGACGATGGTGCTGTTGATGTTGGTAAAAATTTTAAATTCGTTGGCGCAGCGGATGTCGTAGCCGTAGCTGGACGTGCCGTAGGAGATGATGCGTTTGCCGTCGGCTTCTTTGATTTGGTTCGGCTCGAAGGGGTCGATCATGCCGAATTCTTCGCTCATTCGGCGTATCCATTTGTCGGACTTGATGCTCATAGTGTTTTCCTTGTTTCTTGCAGTGTTCGGACAAAGCATTGGGGGATGCCGTCTGAAAAACGGGGGGCTTATTTGTTTTTGGGCAGTTTCACTTCTTTAATCATGCCGTTTTCGCATTTCATAATGAAGAGGGTTTCGCCGTTTTACGAGACGGCGAACCTGCCGTGCGCTAAGCCTTGTTTGAACGTGCCCGACAATGCCATATTGCGGAATTTGGTACTGTCGGAATTGAACGGCTCGAGAAATACTTCGCGGCCGGCGGCAACGGTATAAACACCTTGCCCGTCGAATTTGCCGTTTTTGAATGAACCGGTATAACCGCGCCCGTCCCGGCAACGCCATATGCCTTTGCCGGCAGGTTTGCCGTCTTTGCCGACATCGCCGTCGTAGGTGCAGCCGGGTTCTTGATAGGAAGTCAGAACGGCGGATGCGGCGGGGAGGGCGAACATCATGGCGGGCAGTAGGAATGCGAGATGTTTAAGCATAAGGGTTATTCCATTGGATTTTGGTTGACGGTATTTTGTCGTGTAAAAGCCGTCTGAAAAATCAATCGTGCCAGCCGCCCAAATAGGAAACCAGCTCTTCCAACATGGTGCTGACGGATTCAGCCATCAGGATTTGCGAGGCGAAGGCAAGGCCGGCGGCATCGTCGCTGTTGCTTTCGGCTTCTTCCTGCAATACGTCGAGGTATTGGATGCGCTTGAGTGTGAAGTCTTGAGTGAGGATAAAGGCGATTTGTTCGCGCCAAACCAAACCGAGCTGGGTTACGGTTTTACCGTTTTTGACGTGTTGGACCACTTCATCGGCAGCCAAATCTTGTTTGGACACTTTGACGACGGGAACAATATCGCCCGTACCTTTGAGTTCGCAATCGCTGTCCAATTCAAAACCGCCTTCGCAATGCCCCTGCAACAGCCACTCGGTCATTAGGGAAGAGGGCGATTGCTTGGTATTCGGCAGCGAGGCTTCCAAGCCGCTTAAGGCTTCGCGCAGCTTGGTCAGGATGTTTTCGGCTTTGGCGGAAGCGGCGTTGTTGACGAGCAGGTAGCCGTGGCGGATATCGAAAACGGCTTCGGTGCGGCTGCTGCGGGTAAACGCGCGGGGCAGCAGGTCGTCGGTAATCTGTTCTTTAAGTTCTTGTTTTTCCTTGCGCCCGACATTACGCGCCTCGTTGTCTTGAATTTCGGCGATTTTTTCATCCAAAATGTCGCGGATGACACCGGCAGGCAGGACTTTTTCCTCTTTTTTCAGAGCGACGCGCAAGGTAAAGTCGGCAGGGAAAACGAGTTCGGGCGAAAAAGAAACCGGCGCGGTAAAGCCTTCGCTGAACCAGTCCAAACCTTGGCAATGGGTAAATTCAGCTTTGGCAAGTTTGTCGGCAAGTACGTCCGCTTCAGGCAGCTTTGCCTTGTCAATCGGATAAAAACTGATTTGTTTGAACCACATGATGTTTCCAGTTGTTTGAAATATCGAAAATTACCTGCTGTGCTGTTTTTTCACACTAACTTTGGTTTTTTTCTTGAAACGGTTTTTCTCTTCCTTGCGGCCTTCGCGTTTCTCAATACGGTTGCTCAGGCTGACGCGGCGCAGCGGTTTTTTCTTTGGTTTGTCTTCCGCATTTTCATAGGGGTTTTCCGAAACATTGTATTGAATCCGCAACGGCGTGCCTTGTAGGTTGAAGGCTTTGCGGAACGTTTGGGTCAGATAGCGCGTATAGCTGTCGGAAATCGCGTGCAGCGAATTGCCGTGTACCACAATCACCGGCGGATTCATGCCGCCTTGGTGGGCATAACGCATTTTCGGACGCACCAAGCCAGCACGCGGCGGTTGCTGACGCTCGATCGCGCTTTGCAGGACGCGCGTGATTTTCGGCGTCGGCATCTTAATCATTGCCGCATTGTAGGCAGCTTGAATGCTGTCGAACAATCCGTCTATGCCGCGTTCTTTCAATGCGGAAATAAAGTGGAACTTGGCAAAATCGAGGAAATACAGTTTGCGGGAAATGTCGCGTTTGATTTGTTCGCGCCGCTCTTCGCTGATGCCGTCCCATTTGTTGACGGCAACCACCAGCGCGCGTCCTGCTTCCAAGGCAAAACCTGCAATCGTGGCATCTTGGTCAGCAATGTCCTGTTGCGCGTCCAACACCAAAACAGCGACGTTTGCCGCTTCAACCGCCTGCATCGCTTTGATAACGGAGAACTTTTCCACTGCTTCGTCCACTTTGCCGCGACGGCGCACGCCTGCGGTATCGATGATGGTAAACGGTTTGCCTTCACGTTCAAAATCGATATGGATACTGTCGCGCGTCGTGCCTGCCATATCGAAGGCAATCACACGCTCTTCGCCGAGAATGGCGTTAACCAGCGTAGATTTGCCGACGTTCGGACGACCGATAACGGCAAAAACAGGATGTTTCGCTTCTTCCTCTTCCTTTTCAGGCTCAGGGAATTTTTCTAAAATTTCTTCAATCAGGTAATACACGCCGTCGCCGTGCGCACCGGAAATAACATAAGGGTCGCCCAAAGCAAGTTCGTAGAACTCGGCAGCAAGCACGGCCCTGTTGCCGCCTTCGCCTTTGTTTACCGCCAGATAAACAGGGCGCGGACTTTGGCGCAAACGGTCGGCAATAATCTTGTCTTGCGGTGTCAAACCGGTACGGCCGTCCACCAAAAACACAACTGCATCGGCTTCATCGACAGCCTGCAAGGTTTGTTTTGCCATTTCGTGCAAAATGCCGCTGTCCACAACCGGCTCGAAACCGCCGGTATCGATGACCAAATAAGGTTTGCTGCCGACTTTGCCGTGTCCGTAATGGCGGTCGCGGGTCAGGCCGGGCAGGTCGTGTACGAGCGCGTCTTTGGTGCGCGTCAAACGGTTGAATAAAGTAGATTTGCCGACGTTGGGGCGGCCGACAAGCGCGATGGTTGGTTTCATGATTGAGTCTTTCTGTGTCAAGTGCCGCCTAAAAACGGGAGCGGAACACAAGCAGGTGTTTTAAAAACACGGTTGATAAGGATAAGTGTAGGCCGTCTGAAAAGTCATTGCAACTTCAGACGGCCTT
Organism: Neisseria viridiae; assembly: GCF_962747995.1. Classification (GTDB taxonomy): domain Bacteria; phylum Pseudomonadota; class Gammaproteobacteria; order Burkholderiales; family Neisseriaceae; genus Neisseria; species Neisseria viridiae. Next base: position 154,780 of record NZ_CAUJAJ010000001.1, read on the forward strand.
GATTTCAAACAAACTTATTTCAAGCTGTCGATTTTCATTTGCAGCAATTCGCGGCCTACTGCGGTTTGCGGCATTTTGCTCAAAGCAGCTTCATAACTTTGTACGGCTTCTTTGGTTTTATTTTGGGCAACGTAAACATCGCCTTTGGTTTCCAGCATCAAAGGCTCGAAATCAGCCTCAACCTGAGTATTCAGGGCATTGATGGCGGCATCGTATTTTTTTTGCTGCAACAGGACAACGCCCAAACGCTGCGCTGCCAAAGCTTGAACCAGCGGTGCGTTTTGGTTTTTCAGCACCCAATTCAAATGACCTTCCGCCACATCATAACGGCCGGCATCAAACTCGGTTGCCGCTACCATCAAAGTGGCTTGGGCTGTCGAAATAGAATCAGGATAGTTTTTTTGCAATTCGGCCAAATCAGCGTTGATGGCTTTAGGGTCGGTTTTTTGCTGCGCCTTTTCCACCATTTGCGCCAATACGGCGGCGGCTTCCTGATCTTTTGAAGCTTTTTGGCCTTGGTAAATGGTGTAACCCAAATACCCCAAAGCCGCCACGATCAGCAAGGCAAAGATCCAACGGCCGGTTTTTTTCCAAAAATATTTAAAGTTGTCTAACTCTTGTTGTTCTTCCAAATGGGCTGCCATTTATGCGTTCTTCCATTGTTGTAAAGTGTCTGTCAAATCAGCGGCGGCAACGGTTTGTTGTTCGTGTTTGCCCTGCATATCTTTCAGGGTAACCGTACCGTTTGCCAGCTCATCCTGAGCCACAATCAGGGCAAAGCGTGCGCCACTGTTGTCTGCTTTTTTCATTTGCGCTTTCAGGCTTTGATAGCCGGAATGCTGCATCACATTGAAACCTTGAGCGCGCAAGGCTTGCGCGTATTTCATCACCTGCAAGTCCGCACCTTCGCCTTGGTGCATTGCATAGACATCAGGCGCAGCGTTCACTTCCAGCGAGCCGTATTCGCTCACCAAAAGCAGCAGGCGCTCAATACCCATTGCAAAGCCGATAGACGGCGCAGGTTTGCCGCCAAGCTCTTCAATCAAACCATCGTAACGGCCGCCGCCGCACACAGTCGCCTGCGCGCCGAGTTTATCGGTCGTCCACTCAAAAACTGTCTGATTGTAATAATCCAAACCGCGAACCAAGCGCGGATTTTCAACATATTGGATACCCAAACCGTCCAACATCGCCTTGAAGCGAGCATAGTGGTTTTGCGAAGCCTCGCCCAAGTAATCCACCAGACGCGGCGCCGCGTTGCAGATTTCCTGCAAATCAGGGTTTTTCGTATCCAAAACGCGCAAAGGATTGGTTTTCAGACGGCGTTTGCTGTCTTCATCCAATTGCGCCTCATAGCGGGTCAGATATTCAACCAATGCCGCACGGTGTGCCGCGCGTTCCTCACGGTTGCCCAAGCTGTTGATTTCCAAAGTCAGGTATTCGCGAATACCCAATTTTTCCCATAAGTCAGCAGACATCGCGATGATTTCCGCATCGATATCCGGCCCTTCAAAACCTAAAGCCTCGATACCGACCTGATGGAACTGACGATAACGGCCTTTTTGCGGACGCTCGCGGCGGAACATCGGCCCCATATACCACAGCTTTTGCGGGCTGTTGTACAGAAGGTTGTGTTCGACCACCGCACGCAGACAAGAAGCCGTACCTTCGGGACGCAGGCTCAAACTCAAAGAATCGTTTGAATCGGAAAAGGTGTACATTTCCTTGCCGACCACATCGGTTTCCTCCCCGATGGAGCGGACAAACAAACCGGTTTGCTCGACAATCGGGGTACGGATTTGCTGATAGCCGTAAGCGCGTGTCCAGCGGTTTACCGTATCTTCAAACGTCTGCCAAAACGCAGCCGTCAGTTTGAAATCTTTTTGTTCGACAGGTAAAAGGTCGTTCATACCTTTGACGGATTGAATTTTTTGTGCCATTTCAATATGGGATAAGCGAAAATCAAATAGTTGGGCATTATAGCTGATTTTTAAGGGTTTGTGAGGTTGGGAACAAATCAAAAGGCCGTCTGAAACAGTTTTCAGACGGCCTTTGACTCACTCTATACGCCTTAGCCTGATTTGTTTGACTGCAAATTCCGTCTGTCGCTTGGGATGATGTGTAAAAAACAATTTATTTGAAATCGTCTCCGCTTTTTTCGGTACGACAGCCAAAATCTTACCTGCCAAATTTCCCTCACGGGTTTTCCAAGCATCCAAAAACTGCACCCTGCTCATGGAAACATGCCCCAGCGACGGATCGGCAAGCAAAACCGTATTGCCGTCTATGCCGCGCAATACCGAGAAATGATCATCCTTGCGGTATTTCAGATACACGATGACGGGGATTTTCAACTGTGCAAGCTGCTCGAAAGACAGGGCATAACCTTTCGCCTCAAAACCCAAATCGGGCATAATGCGCCGCATATCCTCAAACGACGCACGCATCTGTTCCTTATCCAGCTTTTTCAACACTTCTTCTTCCGTCAGCGTTTGCCCGTAAAAATTGTTCAAAAGTGTCGCCACCGAAGCCGCCCCGCAGGAAAAATCCAAATCCTGCTTTACAATATTGAAATCCCGCCGTGCTTTCCAGCTTTGTACTTTGACTTTTCCGTAGGCTATGGGGCTTTCTTCCGCAAAGGGAAAAGAATGCGCATAAAGCGGCAGGGCGGCGGCGAGGAGCAGGGAGGCGGCAAACCGCCTTTTTTGTTCCATCAAAATCCTCCTGAAAGGCTGCATGAAATTTCCAAGCAGCCTTTTTGTTTGTTTATTAATCGGATAGTGCGACAAATATAAAGTAGGCGGCAATCATTGCCGTAATGGCAGCCATAACTGTTTTATTTTTTTCAAACCAAAGCGAGTTGAGAAACATGGCCATCAAGAAATATGATGGTTTTTCAGTTTTGCCGCTGCTTTCTTGAGTTAGAAGATAAAATATAGATATGGCGGTTATGCTGATTGCTGTTTTTATATATTTATTTACCATATCGTTGGGCAACACCCGTAACCATACCTGTTGCCAAAGATCGGTTAAATCCCCATACAACCCCTGCCGGACCTGCTGTCGCCCCTCCAAAAGCTCCCGCCCCTACGGCAAGAGTGAATGCTGTGGGAGAAAATCTGCTTCCGCTAAGTTGCTGGTTCATCATATATCCGATTCCGCCTCCGACTCCTCCGATAAATGCACCTACCGGTCCCCAAGCCCCCTCAGTCTCCTTCATCTCCTTTTGAGAAAGCTCCGCCAACTGCATCGGCGCATCTGCCTGCGTGTGGAACACTTGGTTTTCAAATGTCTGATTGTCCAAGCCGTTTGCCATTGCGGGGGCAATCATAGACAGCATCATTACGGCTGCGGTGATTTGTTTTTTCATAACAACTCCTTTGGATTACAACGTTGGAAAATCAAAACCTGCTTAAAACGTATGCTGTACGCCCAATTTCAGTTCGGAGCTGCTTTGCCCTGAAACGTTGAAACGTGCGGATGCGTTTAAAGCCGTGGTTTTGGTGAAACCGAAACCTGCGCCGAAATGGGCATAGGTGGATGTGTTTCTTGCGGTTTCTTTTTTGCCGTCTATGCGGTCGGGCTGTTTGCCTAGCCATTGGATGCCTCCGGTCAGGCTGATTCTGTCGTTGGCGGCAAATGAGATGTTGGGGTTGAGCAGCAGGTAGTTGCCCGATTTGTAGCGGATGCCGTCTGAAAGGGTTTTGCTGCCGTTGATACGGTAGGCGGCGGTGAGGGAAAGGACAATCGGATCTATGGCTTTGTAGGTGGTGGCGCCGATGAGCCACGATTTCCCCGACGAGGCTTTGTTGCGCGATTTTTCGTAAACCGTGCTTTCAAGAAAGCTGATTAGGGCGGGGTTTTTGTCGTCTTTAAGGAAGGTGTGGCTGATGCCGAGGGATACGTCGGACATCCGTTTGTTGCGGGTTTTGCCGTTGCCGTCGAGTTTGCGTTCTTCGTGCCACAGATAGCTGCCGCTGCCGTAAATGTCGGTATTGCCGGTCAGTCCGTAGCGCAAACCGAGCGTGCCGGCGAGCATATCGGTATTGCTGCCGTTTTCTTGGATTTCGGTCGGAATGGGGATAAACGAGGTTGCGCCGGTTTGAATGTAAACCGGTGCGGCAAGTACGGCGCGGCTGTTTTCGCTGTTCAGGTAGGTAAGGGAAGTTTCCAGTTTCCATTTTCCCTTGTCGGTCATTATGTCTTCAATCGTCAAGGGCAGGTCGGCATAAGCGGATAAAGGCAGGATGGCGGGCAAGGCGGACAAAAAGATACGTTTCATATTTCCTCTTATTGATATTAATTCTTATTTAAGAATAGTAATGAATATCCGATAATTCTGTCTAAATAAATTTTTAAATCAAAAAAAACGATATATTTGTTTTTATCAATTATGTTTTGATATGCCGTCTGAAAAGTTTGTGAAAAACGGTTACAATCCGCCGCATGAAAAAACGCAACAATCCTCTTCCGTTGTTGAACGGTGTCAAACCCAGTTATTTGGTGCTGCCGCATGAAAAGCAGTTTTACGGGCTGCCGCTGCTGCATTTTCTATGCATCCGCTTTCCTTTTGTGGGCGCGGACGATTGGCGCAGGCGGTTGAACAGCGGTTTTGTGGTCGGTTCGGATGGTGCGGCGTTGGACGAATATACTTTGTTCGAGCCGGGTAAGACGATGTTTTATTATCGGGAAACCAGCAGTGAGGATGAGCCGTGTATTCCGTTTGAAGAAAAAATTTTGCATATTGATGAGCATTTGATTGTGGTGGACAAGCCGCATTTTCTGCCCGTCATCCCCAGCGGGCGTTTTTTGAGGGAAACGCTGCTCACACGCCTGCGCCTGCGCCCCGAATTGCAGCATTTGAATGTTGAGGACATTACGCCGCTGCACCGCTTGGACAAGGATACGGCAGGCGTGATGCTGCTGTCGCACAATCCTGCCACGCGCGGAGCCTATCAGACGATGTTTCAAAACAAAACGGTATGGAAAACGTATGAGGCACTTGCGCCGACAAGGACGGATTTGCCGTATCCGATTGATGTGGTGTCGCGTTTGGTGAGGGGTGAGAAATTTTTTACAACGCAAGAGGCGGAAGGCGAACCAAACGCACATACGACGGTCGAACTGATTGAAAACAGAGGGGAATTCAGCCTTTACCGCCTTACGCCGCATACCGGAAAGAAACACCAGTTGCGCGTGCATATGATGGGTTTGGGTATGCCGCTGTTGAATGACGCGTTCTATCCCGTGCCGTCTGAAGCGGGAAGCGAGGATTATCGGAAACCTTTGAAGCTATTGGCGAAAAAGATTGCGTTTGCAGATCCTTTGTCGGGTCGGGAAAGGGTGTTTTGCAGCGGGTTTTGCCTGTAATGAGAGGGAATACAAACCCGTATCGGCAGATGCCGCCGATACGGGTTTGATATTATCGATGCCGTCTGAAAGGGGTTTACCCGTTCAGGCATACGGGCGCGAAGCGGAGGATGGTGTCGCGCAGGACGATGAGTTTGCCGTGAAAGAAATGCGTGGAACCGGCGATGGTAATGACGGGCAAATCTTGCGGTTCTGCCCATTTCAATGCTTTCCCGATTTCGACGACTTCGTCTTCCGCGCCGTGTATCATCAGCGTTTTTGCAACGTCGGGAACGGCGGACGGCTCGGGGCGGTCGGTATAGTGGCAGACTGCCGCGCCGATGAGCAGCAATAAATCGGGTGTGCGCGCTTGTGCGGCAAATGTGGCGACATAGCCGCCGAAGGAGAAGCCGGATAAGGCAAATTCCGGGGCTTCGGGATGTTGGGCGCGGGCATAGTCGATGACGGCGAGGCAGTCTTGCGTTTCGCCGCGTCCGTAATCGTGTGTGCCTTCGCTGTTGCCTACGCCGCGAAGGTTGGGGAGGTAGCAGTGGAATCCGAGTTTACTTAAGGCTTTGGCGGCGGTTTGGATGACTTTGTTGGTGTTTGTTCCGCCCTGGAGGGGGTTGGGATGATTGATGACGGCAACACCGCGTGCCGATACTTGTTCGGACGGGATATGGATGGTTTCTAAAATGCCGGCAGGACCGGGTATGTGTATGGTTTCGGGTTTCAGCATAATGAGTTCCTCTTGATTTTCCGCATATTCCGATGCAGCCGCGAAGATGGCGGCTTAAAGGTGGAAATGCTTGCCGTTGTTGGGGTTGGACGCTTTCAGGCCGGCGAGCATACGATGGAAGTCTAATCCGTATGCGCTGCTCAGTTTGTCGGCACGTTTTTTGAGTTTGTCTATGTTTTGCTCTTTGGGACTGCTTTGGAATGCCATTACCGCGACATTGCCGTGGCTTTCGGCAGGAAGTTCCAAGACACGCCCTTCAAAAACGTTCAACAAGCGTTCGATGAAGCGTTGGTAGCGTTTGTCGCCGCTCCACCAGTTGGTAACGAATATGCCGTCTGAAGAAAGCGCGTTGCGGCAGTCTCGGAAGAACGGTTCTTCAACCAGCGTATCGATGATTTGTTCGCCGTCGAACCCGTCCACCAAGATGATATCGGTGTTGTGGCGGAAGACTTTGATGTATTCCGCACCGTCTGCTTCAATAATTTCAAATTTCTCGCCCTCGAAAGGCAACTCAAACAGGTTGCGGGCAATAGCGATGACCTGAGGATTGATGTCCACGGCGGTTTGGTGCGTGTCGGGCAGGTAGGTGTCTATCCAGCGTGCAAACGAACCGCCGCCCAAGCCGATTTGGGTGATATGCTGCGGAAGCGCGTCGGTAAACAGCAGCCATCCCATCATGGCACGGCTGTAAGAGAGTACCAGCTCGGACGGGTGGTCGAGGTTCATCGAGCTTTGAACGGTGTCGCTGCCCAAGTGAAGCGAACGGATATTGCCTTCTTCGGAAATACCGACTTCGGGAAAGCCGGATTTTGCAGGACGCAGGCGGCGGTAGGGATGTCTTGCCATCGGTGTGAACGGTCGGTTTGAAAGGCGGATATTTTATCAGAATGCCGATGCTTGTTCTGTTTCAAATTAATTTTGTTTTAAATAAGATACTTAGTGTATTTTTATGAGGGGGTCGAACAAATTCCTTGCCAAAGTGTGAAGTTGCCTGCATAATTCGCCTTCTTTGCCGGTATAGCTCAGTTGGTAGAGCACCTGACTTGTAATCAGGGGGTCCCGAGTTCGACTCTTGGTGCCGGCACCATTTCTGCTGATGGTGTTGCAAAACATTTCAGTAAGCCGGTATAGCTCAGTTGGTAGAGCACCTGACTTGTAATCAGGGGGTCCCGAGTTCGACTCTTGGTGCCGGCACCAGATTTGACAGCCCGATTGTGTAAAACAGTCGGGCTGTTTTGCATTTGCGGCACGGTCGGTGGCAGGGCTGCGGGCATTTCACTATAATAGCCCGTTTCAAACTGAAAAGGCCGTCTGAAAAGGGCGGGGTAACAATATCTGATGATTACTGTGAACACACTGCAAAAAATGAAGGCGGCAGGCGAAAAAATCGCCATGCTGACCGCTTACGAATCCAGTTTTGCGGCTTTGATGGAAGAAGCCGGCGTGGATGTGCTGTTGGTTGGGGATTCTTTGGGAATGGCGGTTCAGGGGAGGAAATCGACGCTGCCTGTCAGCCTGCGCGATATGTGCTATCACACTGAATGTGTGGCAAACGGTACGAAAAATGTCATGATTGTCAGTGATTTGCCGTTTGGTGCATATCAGCAAAGTAAGGAGCAGGCGTTTGCCGCCGCTGCCGAACTGATGGCGGCAGGAGCGCATATGGTCAAACTCGAAGGCGGCGTGTGGATGGCGGAAACGACTGAATTTCTGCAAATGCGCGGCATTCCGGTCTGCGCCCACATCGGTCTGACACCGCAATCCGTGTTTGCCTTCGGCGGATATAAAGTTCAGGGTCGCGGCGGCAAGGCGCAGGCGTTGCTTGACGATGCCAAGGCGCACGATGAAGCCGGAGCTGCCGTCGTGTTGATGGAATGCGTGCCGGAGGAACTGGCAAAAAAGGTAACTGAAACTGTTTCCTGTCCGACCATCGGCATCGGCGCGGGTGTGGATTGCGACGGGCAGGTTTTGGTGATGCACGATATGCTCGGTATTTTTCCGGGCAAGACGGCGAAATTCGTCAAAAATTTTATGCACGGGCAAAGCAGCATTCAGGCGGCGGTTCGGGCGTATGTTGCCGAAGTCAAAGCCAAAACCTTCCCTGCTGCGGAACATAGGTTTAAATTATGAATGTAAACAAAGATTTTTTTCTTGCAAAAGACGGTCATCCAAGCCTGAAACAGTTTTATTTTATTGGCGCGCCATTTGAAAAAGCACTGGATCTCTATTTGAAAAGATTAATGGATTTAAGCGACTTTTATCAGAATTTAAAACCGAAACTATCGTATTTGGATGAGGAATATACCCTCAGTCAGAAATTGGATTTCTTGAATCCGCTTGAGATTACCGGATCATCCAAATATTTATTGTTGGAAACGCAGTCTGATTGGTCATTGCTAATAGACAATAATCGGAACGGCACAGACTTTTCAAGTGTGCCGTATGAAGCCTTGCTGTGGAAAATCAGATTATTGACTATGTACTTACGCCCATATTTTGGCAAAGATGAATTCGGTGCGGTCTCATTTACCCTATATGAGGGCAGCAAACAGGTTTCCCGTCATGACTGCGAAACCAGAAATGTTATGCTGCATAAAGAAACCAGTCGTGTCGAGTTTATGGAATATGGCACGCCGCTGCCGTTTGAACAGACAGAAAAATATACCGAAAGACTCAAAAAAAACAGGCTGACTGTGGAGATGATCGAAGAATATTGCAAACATTTAGGCATTTCATTATTTGATTTGGACTTCTACCAGTCCAAAGCCGCCCTTATTGAGATATTGAGAAACAAATAACTTCCATCTCTTCAAAAAGACAGTCTGAAAAATATTCAGGCTGTCTTTTAACGTCGGCAGCTTTTTGCAGACTGAACAAGGTTTGCTGCCAATGCCGTCTGAAAGCCGTTTCAGACGGCATTTTGTTTTGCCGTGCGCGGCGCGTATAATCGGCGCGTTTTGTCGGGCAGGAAGCCCGAAGGATAAGGATTACCGTTATGCAAATCATACATACCATTCAAGAACTGCGCGCGTGGCGTAAAAATGCGGGAAAGGTGGCATTTGTGCCGACCATGGGCAATCTGCATGAAGGGCATCTTGCCCTCGTTCGCGAAGCCAAAAAACGCGCCGACAACGTTGTTGTCAGCATATTCGTCAACCGCCTGCAATTCGGTCAGGGCGAAGATTTCGACAAATATCCGCGTACGTTGCAACAGGATGCGGACAAACTTGCCGCCGAAGGCGTTGCCGTTGTTTTCGCGCCCGATGAGAAAGAACTCTATCCGAACGTGGAGCAACGGTATAACGTCGAACCGCCCAACCTGCAAAATGAGTTGTGCGGCAAGTTCCGTCCGGGACATTTCCGCGGGGTAGCAACGGTTGTTTCTAAATTGTTCCACATCGTTTCTCCGGACATCGCCTGTTTTGGTAAGAAGGATTACCAGCAGCTCGCTGTGATTAAAGGTTTTGTCGAAGATTTGAATTTCGACATCGAAATTGTCCCCGTCGATACGGGGCGGGCGGCGGACGGGTTGGCACTGTCGAGCCGCAACCAGTATTTGAGTGCGGCGGAACGTGCCGAGGCTCCTCGCTTGTACGGTGAATTGAAGGCAATTGCCGAATTGTTGGGTCAGGGCAGTTTGGATTATGCAGGTTTGGAAAAACGCGCCGTCCAATCTCTGACGGAACACGGCTGGACGGTCGATTATGTTGAAATCCGCCACGCCGATACGCTCGAAGTGGCACGGACGGGAGATAGGAAGCTGGTGGTCTTGGCCGCCGCCCGTCTGGGGACGACGCGCCTGATTGACAATGTGGAAATAAAACTCCCTTGAATCGTAAGCGTCGGTAATGCCGTCTGAAGCAGTATTTCAGACGGCATTTATTTTTTTGAACGGGGTTTCGCAAATCTACAAACGATTCTGCTTGTGATAAAGTTACGCCTGATTATATGCCGTCTGAAAGTTCGGACGGATGTCGGATAAAGGATGATTATGCTACCTAACCGTTTCAAAATGTTAACTGTGTTGACGGCAGTCTTGGTTGCCGGACAGGTATCTGCCGCCGGAGACGGTGCGGGGGATATGAAACAGCCGAAGGAAGTCGTAAAGGTTTTAAGAAAACATCAGCGTTACAGCGAGGAAGAAATCAAAAACGAACGCGCACGGCTTGCGGCAGTGGGTGAACGGGTCAACAGGATATTTACGTTGCTGGGAGGGGAAACCGCCTTGCAAAAGGGGCAGGCGGGAACGGCACTTGCCGCCTATATGCTGATGTTGGAGCGTACAAAATCCCCCGAAGTTGCCGAACGTGCTTTGGAAATGGCCGTGTCGCTGAATGCGTTTGAACAGGCTGAGATGATTTATCAGAAATGGCGGCAGATTGAGCCTATACCGGGTGAGGCGCAAAAACGGATGGCCTGGTTGCGGAGCGTGCTGAAAGGGGAAGAAAATCAACGTTTGGACGGGCTGGAAGAGATATTGGCGCAGGCGGATGACGGGCAAAACCGCAGGATATTTTTGCTGCTGGCGCAAGCCGCCGTGCAGCAGGACGGATTGGCGAAAAAAGCATCCGAAGCCGTTCATCGTGCGGCAATGAAATACGAGCATATGTCGGAAGCGGCGATTGCCGATGTGGTTTTTAACGTGCAAGTGCGGGAAAAAGATAAAGCAATCGCGGCATTGCAACGCTTGGCAAAACTTGATACAGAAATACTACCGCCGACCCTGGTAACCTTGCGTCTGGTTGCGCGCCGTTATCCCGAGATACTCAGTGGCTTTTTCGAGCAAATAGACAGCAAAAACCTTTCAACCGTCTGGCAGGAAATGGAAATTATGAACCTTGTTTCCCTGCGCAGGCCGGATGATGCCTATGCGCGTTTGAACGTGCTGTTGGAACACAACCCGAATGCAGACCTGTATATTCAGGCGGCAATATTGGCGGCAAACCGGAAAGAAGATATTTCCGTTATCGACGGCTATGTCGAAAAGGCATACGGCAGGGGGACGGAGGAACAGCGGAGCAGGGCGGCACTAACGGCGGCGATGATGTATGCCGACCGCAGGGATTACACCAAAGTCAGGCAGTGGCTGAAAAAAGTGTCCGCGCCGGAATATTTGTTTGACAAAGGTGTGTCGGCAGTTGCTGCAACCCTCGAACTGGATGGTGCAAAGGCGGCTTTGCGGCAAATTAGGGAAGTACGGAAGCTTCCCGAGCAGCAGGGGCGTTATTTTATGGCGGACAACTTGTCTAAAGTACAGTTGTTTGCCCTGTCAAAACTGCCGGATGCACGGGAGGCTTTGAGGGGGTTGGACAAGATTATCGAAAAACCGCCTGCCGGAAGTAATACAGAGTTACAGGCAGAGGCATTGGTACAGCGGTCAGTTGTTTACGACCGGCTTGGCAGGCGGAAAAAAATGATTTCAGATCTTGAAAGGGCGTTCAGGCTTGCACCCGATAACGCTCAGATTATGAATAATTTAGGTTATAGCCTGCTTTCCGATTCCGAGCGTTTGGACGAGGGTTTTGTATTGCTTCAGAAGGCATATCAAATTAACCCTGACGATATTGCCGTCAACGACAGCATAGGCTGGGCGTATTACCTGAAAGGTGATGCGGAAAGTGCGCTGCCGTATCTCCGTTATTCGTTTGAGAGCCAGCCTGAGCCCGAAGTTGCCGCCCATCTGGGTGAGGTGTTGTGGGCATTGGGTGAACGCGATCAGGCGGTTGACGTGTGGACTCAGGCGGCACACCTTACGGGAGACAAGAAAATATGGCGCGAAACGCTCAAACGTCACGGAATCACATTGCCCGAACTTTTCCGAAAACATCGGAAATAATGCCGTCTGAACATGGAAGGCGCGGTTGGAAAAAAGACGGCGGCCGCATTCCGCTCCGGCAAATGCCAACGCCTCTGTTTTAAAGGATGTTGTCCACGCGGGTAGGATTTCAATCGGTAAGGAAATTTTCATGAAACATACTGTATCAATAGCGGCAATCCTGCTTTTGTCGGCCTGTGCGCAGTTGCCGCAGGACAGTGCAGGCCTGTGGCAGCCGTCCGAACACACCCGCAGTTTCACGGCGGAAGGGCGGTTGGCAGTCAAAGCGGAAGGGAAAGGTTCTTATGCAAATTTCGACTGGACATATCAGCCTCCTGTAGAAACCATCAATATCAATACACCTTTAGGCAGTACGCTCGGACAGTTGTGTCAAGACAGGGATGGCGCATTGGCAGTGGACGGCAAAGGAAATGTCTATCAGGCAGAGAGTGCGGAAGAGTTGGGTCGACAGCTTATTGGCTTCAAGCTGCCAATCCAATATCTGCATATCTGGGCAGAAGGCAGGCGTGTGGCGGGCGCACCTTACCGCATCCTTTCAGACGGCATATTGGAACAATACGGTTGGACAATCGGCAGAACCGCAGGCAGCGGAGGAAAAACCCGCATCCTGCAATTGGACAACGGGAAATTGAACATCAGGCTGGTTTTCACCGAAATTGGAATGCCGTCTGAAACCGAAACCCCGGAACGTTGTGCGGCGCGCACGAGATAAGGCGGACAGATGAATATTGCGGACGGACGGCAGGCGTTTCCCGCCCCTGCCAAACTGAATCTCGATTTGAGGATTACCGGCAGGCGGGAAGACGGCTATCACAATATCGAAAGCATATTCTGCCTGATAGATTTGCAGGATACCGTATATTTGAAACCGAGGGACGACGGCAAAATCATCCTGCACAACCCGGTCGGCGGAATGCCGCAGGAAGCCGATTTGAGCTACCGTGCCGCATCGCTGCTGCAAAAATATGCACGCACCCCTACCGGCGTGGAGATATGGCTGGACAAAAAAATCCCGACAGGGGCCGGTTTGGGCGGAGGAAGCTCGGATGCGGCAACCGTTTTGCTGGTGTTGAACCGTTGGTGGCAGTGCGGGCTCACAACGTCGCAGCTGATTGAACTGGGTACAACACTGGGTGCGGACGTGCCGTTTTTTATTTTCGGCAAAAATGCGTTTGCGCGGGGTATAGGCGACAGGCTGGACGAAATGGATATTCCGAAACAGTGGTATGTTATCGTCAAACCGCCCGCCCACGTTTCCACCGCAAAAATTTTCACACACGAAGGCTTGACACGAAATTCCGCCTCAAGCATAATGCCGACTTTCCAAAACCTGCAACCGTTCAGAAATGATATGCAGGCAGTTGTATTTAAAGAATACCCTGAGGTTTGGGAAGCCTATTCCGAGTTGTCGAAATACGGTTCTGCAATGATGACAGGTTCAGGAGCCTGTATATTTGCAGCATTTCAAGATAGGGATGGCGCATACAATATATACCGACAAGTTTCAGGTTTGTACGAGGCATATTTGGCAGAGGGTCTTTCAAAACATCCTTTGTTGTCCGTATAAACATTGTTGGGGAGTCGTCAAGCGGTTAAGACACTGGATTTTGATTCCAGCATGCGAAGGTTCGAATCCTTCCTCCCCAGCCAAGTCAAACGAGTTGGGGAGTCGTCAAGCGGTTAAGACACTGGATTTTGATTCCAGCATGCGAAGGTTCGAATCCTTCCTCCCCAGCCAGCCCTTTTTGGGGAGTCGTCAAGCGGTTAAGACACTGGATTTTGATTCCAGCATGCGAAGGTTCGAATCCTTCCTCCCCAGCCAGACAAAAGCGTGTAAGCCTGCTTACACGCTTTTTATTTCATAGAAATAAAAATATTGAAATGCCTTTGTTTGTGTCGGATGTTGCAGGTATAATGTCGGGCTTGGTACAAGCGGAGGGAAGCATTGTGTTTTCTGAGCGGAAGTTAAACATAAAATCAGGTGAGAATATGGCTGCGTACGACAGTTTGATGGTATTTACAGGCAATGCCAATCCCGAATTGGCACAACGTGTTGTCAAGCATTTGGACATTTCTTTGGGCAATGCTTCCGTATCCAAGTTTTCAGATGGCGAAGTTGCCGTCGAACTGTTGGAAAACGTACGCGGCCGCGATGTTTTCATCCTTCAGCCTACTTGCGCGCCGACCAATGACAACCTGATGGAAATCCTGACGATGGCGGATGCACTGAAGCGTGCTTCGGCAGGTCGTATTACCGCAGCCATTCCGTATTTCGGCTATGCGCGCCAAGACCGCCGTCCGCGTTCCGTCCGCGTTCCGATTTCTGCCAAACTGGTGGCAAATATGCTGTATTCGGCAGGGATCGACCGTGTTTTGACTGTCGATTTGCATGCCGACCAGATTCAAGGCTTCTTCGATATTCCTGTGGATAATATTTATGCCACCCCGATTCTGTTGAACGATATCAAGCAGCAGCGGATTGAAAACCTGACCGTCGTCAGCCCGGATATCGGCGGTGTCGTCCGCGCCCGTGCCGTGGCAAAATCATTAAATGCCGATTTGGCGATTATCGACAAACGCCGCCCGAAAGCCAATGTGGCGGAAGTCATGAACATCATCGGCGATATTCAAGGCAGAACCTGTCTGATTGTGGACGATATGATTGACACCGCGAATACCTTGTGTAAAGCTGCCGTCGCCCTGAAAGAGCGGGGGGCGGAACGTGTTCTGGCCTATGCCAGCCACGCCGTATTCTCCGGAGAGGCAGTCAGCCGGATTGCCTCGTCCGAAATCGATCAAGTTGTTGTAACAGATACCATTCCTTTGTCTGATGCGGCCAAACAATGCGACCGTATCCGTCAGGTAACGATTGCCGGTCTGTTGGCCGAAACCGTCCGCCGCATCAGCAATGAAGAATCCGTCTCATATCTTTTCAATGAAGAAGTGATGACAGGCAGTATGTTGCTGCCATAAGCCCGAAGCCGTCTTAAGCTGGTCGCGGCCGATGACGGCGATTTTACCTAACTTGGAGTATTTAACATGACTTATGAAATTCAAGCCTCTGTTCGTGAAGCACAAGGCACTGGTGCGAGCCGCCGCCTGCGTCGCGAAGGTCAAATCCCCGGTATTTTGTACGGCGAAGGTCAAGAGCCCGTTGCCATTGCCGTGGATCACAAAACCGTATTCTACGCATTGGAAAAAGAATCTTTTCATACCGCGTTGATTAAATTGTCTCTGAACGGCGAAACCAAAGACGTTATCGTCCGCGATTTCCAAATGCACCCGTTCCGCCGCGAAGTCCAACACATCGACTTCCAAGCTGTGAAAGCCGATCAGCTTGTACGCATCCGTGTTCCCCTGCACATCGTTAACGCTGAAAACTCTCAAGCCGTTAAATTGCAAGGCGGCCGCGTATCCCTGCTGAACACGACTGTTGAAGTGCTTGCATTGCCTGCCAATATCCCTGCTTTCTTGGATTTGGATTGTGCTGAAGTGGTTGCCGGCGACATTTTGCACTTGTCAGACATCAAACTGCCTGAAGGTGTAGAAAGCGTTTCCTTGAAACGTAACGAAAATCTGGCTGTTGCCACCGTTACCGGTAAAAAACGCTAATTGCTTGAAAAGCAGGCGGTACGTATATGATGCGTACCGCCTTATTGTTTTGGGCTGTGTTTCAATATTTGGTTGATTTCATCCGTTTATAAGGGAAAACCGCTTATTTCCGTTTGGGTGGAAATCTATCCGGATGTATTGCGCGATAACGGATGGTTGGCTCAAAAACAGCATTTCGTACCGGATGAAAATGAAGAAGATATGTCGTTCACATTCCGGTAGCTGTCCGGCTCGAACCGGCTATCAGAGATAGTCGGTCAACTTTTACCCTAGAAATCACTTTTCTTTCAACTTCTGAAACATCCCGATAAAAGGATATTTCGCAACCCGCTCTTGATGGACATAGTTATGGCAACCGAACCGAACCGAACCGAACCGAAATTATACACGATTTAGAAAATAATTTCAAACAAAACAATATATTAAAATTCAAACAACTCTTTCCCGAAGTCTTTTGCGAAGACCAAATCGATTTTGAGAAGCTCAAACTCGTCCTCGGCGCGGAAAACCTTGCCAGCGCGGGCGAACGTTACCAACTCGATTGGGCGGGTAAAACCGCCGCCTATCTCAACCTGCAAAGCCCCACTTCCCGCACCCTTGTTCCCTGCAAAGAAGAATCCGCAGATTTCGACGGTACGCAAAACGTGTTTATCGAAGCCGAAAACCTCGAAGCACTGAAAATCCTGCAAAAATCCTACGCCGGCAGCGTGAAGATGATTTACATCGACCCGCCCTACAATACCGGCAACGATTCCTTCGTCTATCCTGACAAATTCTCCGAAAGCCGCGAAGAATACGCCCGCCGCGTGGGCGATACCGACGACGCGGGCTACCTGAAGCGCGACGGCGTATTCCAGGGCGCGTGGCGCAAAAACGGCAAAGACAGCGGCCATTACCACAGCAACTGGCTCTCCATGATGCTGCCGCGCCTGCATCTGGCGAAAACCCTGCTGCGCGAAGACGGCGTGATTTTTATCAGCATTGACGACAACGAACAGGCGCAGTTGAAATTGTTATGTGATGAAGTGTTTGGGGCGGAGAATTTTGTCGGACAGTTGATTTGGCGTAGTGGCAGAACATCATCAGCATATTTTACCCATGAGCATGAATACATTTTTTGTTACTCACGAAATAAAGAAGTATTACCACTTTTTAAATATGATGGGGAAGAAGATGTTTCTGATAGAACAATTAAAAAGCCTAGTATAAAAAACCCTTCATCTTTAATAACATTTTCTGCAGGAATAGATTTTGAATCGGAAGACAAGGTCTTCCCAAATGAGTTTGGTGGAAAAGAGCCTATTAAAGTTGTATCAGGAATTCTCGAATGTAAAAATGGGAAGCTAGCACAGAATGTAACCATTGAAGCAGCATGGACTATGAAAAGTATGATTATGAGTTGGTTAGCTGGAGAGGAGGTATTTGATCAAAAAGGACAAAAGATAAAAAGATTCTTTTTTAAGTCTAATGGTGTTTTGCAATATGAAAAAGAAAAGGGAACAATCCATCCTAAAACCATTATTTCTGATTTAACTACCAAACAAGGAACGCAGGCACTTTCAAAGCTTTTTGAAGTACCAGTATTTGAGTTTCCTAAACCGCCTTCTTTAATTTCCAATTTATCTCAAATTATTTGTTCTGGGAAAGATGAATTAATCTTAGACTTCTTCTCCGGCAGCGGCACCACCGCCCATGCTGTGATGCAGCTTAACGCCGAAGACGGCGGCAGCCGCCGTTTCATCTGTGTCCAGCTTCCCGAAGAAACCGACGAAAAATCCGAAGCGCGCAAGGCGGGTTTCGACACGATTGCCGAAATTGCCAAAGAGCGTATCCGCCGCGCGGGCAGGCAGATTTCAGACGGCCTTCAAGACGGATCGGAAATAGATACGGGTTTTAAAGTTTTCAAACTTGCCGAAAGCGGTTTCAAACAATGGCGGCAGCCCGGACAAGCCGATACGGAAGCCCTGCAAGGCGAATTGTCCTTGAACATTGATTCCGTACTCTCTGAAATGCCGTCTGAAAACCTGCTCTGCGAATTGATGCTGCGTTTAGGTTTGAAGCTGACTTGCAAGGTTTCGCTTTCAGACGGCGTGTATTTTGTGGAAGACGAGGATACGGGCGGACTGTACGCCTTCCTGCTGGAACGCGTGGATCAGGGTTTGATTGATGCCGTGCTGGCGAAGCATCCCGTCAAGGCGGTGGTTTTGGACAGGCTGTTCGAGGGAGACGACGCGCTCAAAGGCAATACCGTATTGCAGATGAAGGATGCGGGCGTGATGTTCGAGTGCGTGTAGTCAGCCGAAAGCGGGAAACCGGAAGTGCCGTCTGCCGTCATTCCCGCGCAGGCGGGAATCCAGAAACTCAAAGTTGCAAGAATTTATCGGAAATGACTGAAACCCAACGAACCTAGATTCCCACTTTCGCGGGAATGACGATATATCAGTTTCTGCTCCGACAGGTCTGGATTTCCGCCTGCGCGGGAATGACGGCAAAGAGGTGGATTTTCTGCGCGACAGCGGATAGAAGGAAATAAAAATGGAATTGAAATTTGAAGAACTGCCCTATCAGCTTGATGCGGTAAATGCCGTTGCGAATCTTTTTGCAGGGCAGCCGGACCATACTCGGACATTTGATTTGACCAGTCAGGGGACGGGGCGGTTTGTCGGCAACGGCTTGGATTTGGATTGGGAAACGCTGGGCCGGAATCTGAATGCGGTGCAAAAGCAAAACGGACAGCCTGAAACGGAAATCGGCGCGCACGGGCTGAATTTTTCTCTGGAAATGGAAACGGGGACGGGCAAAACCTATGTCTATCTGCGTACGGTTTACGAATTAAACCGCCGCTACGGCTGGAAGAAGTTTGTGATTGTCGTGCCGGGCGTGCCGATACGCGAAGGCGTGTTGAAAAGCCTGGAAATTACGAATGCGCATTTTGACGGGGTGTTTGGCAGGCCCGTGATGCGTTATGCGGAATATTCAAGCGGCCGGCTGTCGGACTTGCGCGCTTTTGCGGTAAACGACCACATCGAGATTTTGGTGATCAACATTCAGTCGTTTGAAAAAGACGGAAACGTGATCAATAAGGTAAACGAAAGCGGGGACGCGCCGATTAAGTTTATTCAGGAAACGTGTCCCATCGTTATCATCGACGAGCCGCAAAATATGGAAACGGAAGGCCGTCTGAACGCTTTGGCATCGCTCAATCCGCTCTTTACCCTGCGCTATTCGGCAACGCATAAAAAACCGTACCACAAGGTTTACAGCCTGAATCCCGTGCAGGCATACAATTTGAAGCTGGTCAAGCAAATCGAAGTTTTGCCGGTATTGGCGGAAAACGATGTGAACGGCGCATTTGCGGAGCTGTTGGAAGTGAAACAGGCGGCCAGAGGCCGTCTGAAAGCCGATTTGAACATTCATTATCAGGATAAAAAGGAGACCAAGAAGAAAAAGGTATCCGTCAAATCGGGAGACGATTTGTTTGAAAAATCGGGCGGCAACGAAGCCTACCGCCACGGTTTCATCATCGACGGCCTGGATTTTGAGAATCAGGAATTGGCGTTCTCAAGCGGTAAAACCATTATGCGCGGCGGAGACGGCGACGCGGTGCGCGATGAAATTATGAAAAACCAAATCCGCGAAACGGTAAGGGAGCATTTGGCGAAGGAGAAACGGCTGAATCCGCTGGGGATTAAGGTGTTGTCGCTGTTCTTCATCGACCGCGTAGAGAATTACCGCACAGCAGATGGAACGGCAGGCAAGTTTGCCCTTTGGTTTGAAGAAATCTATCGGGAGCTTGCAGGCAATACCGATACGGCGGGCGTACACGACGGCTATTTCTCGCAAGACAGGAAAGGCCATCTGAAAAACACCGACGGCACGACGCAGGCGGATAACGATACCTACCGCCTGATTATGCGCGACAAGGAAACCCTGCTTTCCTTTGACAGCCCGCTGCGCTTTATCTTTTCCCATTCCGCACTGAAAGAAGGCTGGGACAACCCCAATGTATTCCAAATCTGCACGCTCAACGAAACCCGCTCGCCGCTGAAAAAGCGGCAGGAAATCGGGCGCGGGCTGCGTATCGCCGTCAATCAGGAAGGACGGCGCGTGCGCGATGAAAACGTGAACATACTGACCGTTGTGCCGAACGAAAGCTACGAATTATTTGCCGCAAATCTGCAAAAGGAATACGAAGACGAATGCGGCATCAAATTTGCCGCCGAAAACATCAAAAACGGCAATAAGAAGAAAAAACAGCTGTTCCGCAAAGATTTTCCGCTCGATCCCGAATTTCAGGCAATTTGGGACAAGTTGAAATACAAAACGCGCTACCGTGTGCGCTTCGATACGGAAGAATTGATCGAACAGGCTTCGGCGGCGGTGGCAAACCTGCCGGAAATCCAAAAGCCGAAAATCCGCGTCCGCAAGGCGCAATTAAAACAATCACAAACCTATGGTATTGAAACAGTTGAAATTGCCGGCCGCAGCCGCGAGATGGACGTTCAATGGGAGATTCCGGACATACTCGGCGAGATTCAAAGAAAAACGGGGCTGACGCGGCGCACGGTGTACGAAATCATCATACAGTCAGGCCGTCTGAAAGATGTGCCGGGCAACCCGCAACGCTTCATCGACCTTGCAGCCGAAGCGGTAAACCGCAGCCTGCACGCGTTGATGGCGGCAGGAATCGAGTATGAGCGAACCGGCGAAGTGTACGACCAAAAGCTGTTGGAAGATATGGCGCGCGAAGGCATCGAGTTTTATGAAAACAACTTTACATTTGCAGTAAGTAATCCGCAAAAAACCATTTGCGAAAACTATATTCCATTGGATTCCGGCACGGAACAAGCCTTTGCCCGAAATTGCGAGGATTATGATGCCGAAAATGAAGGCGGCGTGGCGTTTTACTTCAAACTGCCCGGCTGGTTCAAAATCCCAACCCCGCTGGGCAACTACAATCCCGATTGGGCGGTGGTGAAACAGGTTCAGGACAAAGTGTATTTCGTTGCTGAAACCAAAAATACCGGCAAAGGCATTCAGATAGGAGTAGATGCGGGTAAGCTGCGTGAAAACGAACGGTTGAAAATCGAATGCGGTGAACGGCATTTTGAAGCACTGGGCGGTTTGGCATACCGTGTTGTGGAAAAAGTGGGGGACTTAAAGTTAGAAAAAGAGGAGCAGGCATGAAATATGCTGTCCGCTTTGTTTTCCGTTGACGTTTCCGCCGCGCCTTTTGGGGAGGTTTCTTCTGAAAACCTGTGTTTGGGTTTCGGCTGTCGGGAGGAAAAGGAATTTTGCAAAGGTCTCAAGCTTATTGTCCCGTCAGGCGTGCCCAGAGTTTTTTCCACCAGTTTTTCTTTTCTACATCCTCCAGCGCGGCGATTTCTTTTTCGGCAATGGTGTATCCGTTTTGTCTGATTTTGATTTTTCCTAAAATCTGCCCTTTTCTTACTGGTGCACGGAGCGGCTGTATGGTTTCCAGAATTTGTTCGGCCGTTTTTGCTTGGGTATGCGGTAGGGTGATATAGACTCCTTTCGGAAAACCCGCATGGACGTTTTTTTTGCTTCCGCCCAAGACTTGTATTTTGGTAACAATTTCGCCTGCCGAATGGATTTTCGGAGTGTCAAAGGATTGCAATGCCCAGTTCAGCAGCTTGCTGTTGTCCGATGCGCGTGTTTCCGCCGATTCCGAACCCAATGTGATGACAAGGATGTGCCTGCCGTTGCCGGAGTATGACACGGCAAGGTTGTAGCCGCCGCTTTCTGTGTGTCCGGCTTTCAGACCGTTTACATTGTTGTCCCTATATAAAAGGATATTGCGGTTGTTTTGTTCTATATTTTTGAATTTGAAAGATTTGATGGAAAACAGCGGGTAATATTCCGGAAAGTCGCGCATCAATGCTTCAGACAGCAGGGCGAGGTCTTTGGCGGTGGAAACCTGTCCTTCTCTACTCAAGCCTGTCGGGTTTTTGAATACGGTGTTTTTCATGCCCAGGCGTCGGGCTTCTTTGTTCATTTGTTGCACAAAATTTTCAATCGAGCCGTTGCCCAGCCGGCCGGCAAGGGTTAGGGCGGCATCGTTTGCGGATAGGGCAATCATGCCTTTTAAGAGTTTGTCGGTGCTGACCGTATCGCCGGGACGTACAAACATTCTGCTCCCTTCTGAAGCCCATGCGGATTCGGGTATTTTTAAGTTTTCTTCAGATTGGATATTTCCCGATTTCATGTTTTTGAAAACCAGATATGCGGTCATCAGTTGGGTTAGTGCCGCCGGTTCGACAGGGGTATTGATGTTTTTGGCGGATAAAGTCTGTCTGCTTTGAAGGTCGATAACGATGTGTGCCGCTGTGAGGGTTTCGGGTGTTTGGAGCGTGGGGGCGGCGTGTGCCGTCGGTCTGTTGGGCGCGGGCGATGCAGCTGTTGCGTGAGAAACGCCTAAGATGATGGAAAGCAGGACGGGCAGGATTTTATGTACTGTCATGAAATATTCTAATTGTGTGAGTGTTTCAGCCTGCCGATTATACGCTTAGGGTGTCTGATCGGGCGGATTTTTCTTGCTTTCGCGCCGTCTTGGGCGTATGGTTTTGGGTTTTGCGATTTTAATAAACCGATTATCCCATATTGAATTATGAACACGCCCCTTCCTTATTCCGATTACCTCATCCGCATCCTGACGGCATCTGTCTATGATGTCGCGGTCGAAACGCCTTTGGAACCGGCACGCAGCCTTTCTGTACGTTTGAAAAACAACATCCTTTTGAAACGCGAAGATTTGCAGCCGGTTTTTTCGTTCAAAATACGCGGTGCGTACAACAAAATGTCCAAGTTGCCGAAAGATGCGCTCGCTTGCGGCGTGATTGCGGCAAGCGCGGGCAATCACGCCCAAGGCGTGGCATTGTCCGCACAGCGTTTGGGCTGCCGTGCCGTTATCGTTATGCCGGAGACTACGCCGAAAATCAAAGTGGATGCGGTCAAAAGCCGTGGTGGCGAGGTGGTTTTGCGTGGTGTTTCATACAACGATGCCTACGATTATGCGATGGAGCTGGCGGAACAGGAAGGGCTGACCTATATCGCGCCGTTTGACGATCCCGATGTGATTGCGGGACAGGGGACGGTGGGGATGGAAATTGTCAGCCAGCATCCCGATCCAATCCGCGCCGTATTCGTACCGATAGGGGGGGGCGGTTTGGCAGCGGGCGTGGCGGCATTTATCAAGCAGGTCCGTCCCGAAATCAAAGTTATCGGCGTTCAGACACATGATTCCTGCTGTATGAAGCAATCGGTCGAAGCGGGTCAAATCGTTCATTTGAAAGATGTCGGGCTGTTTTCAGACGGCACTGCGGTCAAAGTTGTCGGAGACGAAACCTTTCGCCTCTGCAAAGAACTTTTGGATGAAATCATTACAGTCGATACCGATGCGGTTTGCGGTGCGGTCAAGGATATTTTTGATGATACGCGCAGCATTACCGAGCCGGCGGGTGCATTGGCGTTGGCGGGTCTGAAAGCCTATATTGCCCGAGAAGGCGCGGAAAACCAAACCCTGATTGCCGTTACCAGCGGCGCGAATATGAATTTTCACCGTTTGCGCCACGTTTCGGAACGGAGCGAATTGGGTGAGGGCAACGAAGGTATTTTTGCCGTTACCATCCCTGAAGAACGCGGCAGCTTCCTTAAGTTTGTCAATATATTGGGAAATAGGAATATTACCGAGTTCAACTACCGCTACGGGGACGATGAAAAAGCGCATATCTTTGTCGGACTTCAAGCGGCAGGCCCGCAGGATTTGGCGGTTATCGGCAGCCGGTTGGATGAGGCAGGATTGCCCAATGTCGATTTGACCGATGATGAGATTGCCAAAATCCATATCCGCTATATGGTCGGAGGGCGGACGGACAAAGTAGAAAACGAGCGTTTGGTCAGTTTTGAGTTTCCGGAGCGTCCGGGAGCGTTGGCGCGCTTTTTGAACCATATGCAGGGCGGTTGGAATATTACGCTCTTCCATTACCGTAATCACGGTGCGGATTACGGGCGGATTTTGGTCGGTATCGATGTGCCGCCGCACGATGCCGCCGCATTTGACGGTTTCTTGGAAAGTTTGGGATACAGCTATCACGAGGAAACGCAAAATGCCGCGTACAAGCTGTTTCTTGCCTGACGCTTGACACGCAATGCCGTCTGAAAGCCTTTCAGACGGCATTGTGCTTTCAGGGTTAAATCGAATATTCAATCAGCTCGTTTTGAGAGAAGACATAAACCTGTTTCGGAATTAAGTTTAATTCTTTGCCTTCGGCGATTGGGTAACGCGCGGCATCGCTGCCAGCCAGCGTGATATGCACGTCCTGTTTGCCGTGTTTCACCAAAACGTGCGTCAATGCGCCGACGGCGTGGATTTTTTCGATTTTGGCACGAATCATCGGCGTTTCGTTTTCGGCGGCGATCTGCCATTCGTGTGGGCGGATATAGCCGATAGCGGTTTGTTCCTGCCATTTGTAGTGCGCGTCCAATTTCCATGCGAAGCCGTTGTAGTGCCAGATGCCTTTTTCGATTCTGCCTTCGAAGGCGTCGGTTTCGCCTAAGAACTCGGTAACGAAGGCGTTTTCGGGTTTACGGTAAATGGCTTCGGCGCTGCCCGTTTGTTCGATTTTGCCGTGGTTCATGACGACGATTTCGTCGGAAACTTCGAGGGCTTCTTCTTGGTCGTGCGTCACCAGAATGCTGGTTACACCGAGGTTGTGATGAATGTCGCGCAACCAGGTGCGTAATTCTTTGCGTACTTTGGCATCCAACGCGCCGAAGGGTTCGTCCAAAAGCAGGAGTTTCGGTTCGACCGCGAGGGCGCGGGCGAGGGCGATGCGCTGGCGTTGCCCGCCGGAGAGTTGGTGCGGATAGGATTTTGCCAAATGCGAGAGTTGTACGAGCTTGAGCAATTCTTCGACTTTGGCGCGGATTTGTCCTTTGGACGGGCGTTTGGACTTGGGCAATACGGTCAAACCGAAGGCGACGTTGTCAAACACGTTCATGTGGCGGAAGAGGGCGTAGTGTTGGAACACGAAGCCGACTTTGCGTTCGCGCACATGTTTGGCGGTTACGTCTTGCCCGTCAAACAGAATCTTGCCGCCGTCGGCGTTTTCCAGTCCGGCGATAATGCGTAAAAGCGTGGTTTTGCCGCAGCCGGACGGGCCGAGCAGGGAAACGAGTTTGCCGGTGGGGACGTTGAGGTTGATGTTTTTCAGCGCGTGAAAATTGCCGAAGTGTTTGTTTAAGTTTTGAATGGTGATGCTCATACTGCTTTCCTTTCGGCGGCGGCGAGTTTTTTATCTTGTAATTTGGTAATGATGTTCTGCACCGCCAGCGTCGCCAGTGCTAAAAGTGCCAATACGCCGGAGAGGGCGAATGCGCCGGTGAAGTTGTATTCGTTGTAGAAGATTTCGACCAAAAGCGGGACGGTGTTGGTTTCGCCGCGTATGTGTCCCGATACCACGCTGACCGCGCCGAATTCGCCCATTGCGCGGGCGTTGGTGAGGATGATGCCGTAAAGCAGCGCCCATTTGATGTTGGGCAGGGTAACGCGCCAAAACATCTGCCAGCCGCTTGCACCGAGTATCAGCGCGGCCTGTTCTTCGCTGTCGCCCTGCGCCTGCATTAAAGGAATAATTTCGCGTGCGACAAAGGGGAAGGTAACGAACAGCGTCGCCAAAATAATGCCGGGGATGGCGAAGATAATCTGTATGCCTTGCGCTTCCAGCCAGCCGTCCAATGCCGTGTGTGCGCCGAACAATAAGACGAACATCAAACCGGCCACCACGGGTGATACGGAAAACGGCAAATCGAGCAGGGTGGTCAGCAACTGCTTGCCGCGAAAGTCAAAACGGGTCAGCAGCCACGCCATCGCCACGCCCAAGACGGCATTGACGGGGACGACAATCAGCGCGGTAATCAGCGTCAATTTGATGGCAGACCACGCTTCGGGATCGCTTAAGGATTTCAGGTACAAATCCCAACCGCCTTTTAAGGCTTCGTAGAATACGGCAACCAACGGTACGACCAGCATCAGCAGCAGAAAGCCCAAGGCGGCGGTAATCAGCAACACGCGCAGCCAACGCGGTTCGGTCAGGTTGGGATTGGCGGAATAGGGTTTCATAGCGGTGGTGTTCCCCGGTTGGTTTGAAAATGTTTGGAGGTCGTCTGAAAAACTGTGTTTTGGGGAGCGGATTCGTTTTCAGACGACCTTTTATCTTTTATGTTAAAAGAGAAATAAAAAAGTCTAGCTGCCGTCATTCCCGCGCAGGCGGGAATCCATTAGTGAATTTCGGCTGCCTTATTGATTTTCTGTTTTCCTGTTGCCTTGTGGCGGATTCCCGCCTGCGCGGGAATGACGGCAACAGCGTAGTTCAGGTTTTCAGACGACCTTTTTAGAAGGCAGGTCGGATTCTTGAATCCGACAAAATATCCGGTGTTCCGGTGTTTCAGTTCCAGGTGTCAAAACATCAGATTTAAGAATCCGACCTACGTTTTTCAGACGGCCTATCAACCCTTCGCGCCCGAACGCCTGCCCAACGCCCACTGCATCACGTTCAGCGCAAACAGGATGACAAACGAAATCATCAGCATAAACAACGCTACTGCCGACGCGCCCTGTACGTCGAACTGTTCCAGCTTGCCCGTAATAATCAGCGGCAGGATTTCGGAAACCATCGGAATGTTGCCCGCGATAAAAATCACCGAACCGTATTCCCCCGTTGCCCGCGCGAACATCATTCCCGCGCCTGTCAGGAGTGCCGGCGTGATTTCCGGCAGCAGCACGCGGCGGAACGTCGTAAAGCGGTTTGCGCCCAAAGTCGCCGCCGCTTCCTCATATTCGCCCGACAATTCCTCCAATACCGGCTGCACGGCGCGGACGATAAAGGGCAGGCTGACGACGACCAGCGCAATCCAAATGCCGACGGGCGTAAACGCGATTTTGATGCCCAAAGGCTCGAAAAAACGGCCTATCCAACCGTTGGGCGCATACAGGGTCGCCAACGCGATACCGGTAACCGCCGTCGGCAGCGCAAACGGCAAATCGACCAGCGCGTTCGCCAAGCCCTTGCCCGGAAATTCATAGCGCACCAATACCCAGGCAACCAGCGTGCCGAACACGACATTGGTCAGCATCGCATAAAACGACATCCGCAAACTCAGCCACACCGCCGCCAATACGTTCGGCTCGGCAATCGTGTTCCAAAAACCGCCCCAGCCGATTTCCGCCGCCTTCGCCGCCATCATCGCAAACGGTAAAATCACCAGAAGCGACAGGCACAATACGGTCAGGCCGAGGCTGATTTTGAAGCCGGGCAGTACGCTGGGTGTTTTGAGTAATAACATGAAATAATGCTGAAAATAGAAAAGGGAAGGGCTACTTTAACGATGCCGTCTGAAAAACGGAAAGAATGGAAAGTTTGGTGCAAAGACGAATTTGTTATAAAGCGGTTGGCAGTTTCTCAAGCGGGCGTGATGTTTTAAAATATAGTGGATTAACAAAAATCAGGACAAGGCGACGAAGCCGCAGACAGTACAAATAGTACGGAACCGATTCACTTGGTGCTTCAGCACCTTAGAGAATCGTTCTCTTTGAGCTAAGGCGAGGCAACGCCGTACTGGTTTTTGTTAATCCACTATAACGCCTTGTTTTGACGGAAAACTATCATATAAAGGAACACTTATGCAGATTTTATCTTTTCAGGCGGACATTGCGGAACGTATGCTGGAAGGCACGGAAGGCGAGTCGGTCAACGAAAACGCACAATTCGTCCGCACGGACAACGGCTATTGGATTGCGTGGCATGAAGGCGTGGCGGCACTGCTTGCGCCCGATACGCCGCCGGGCATTCCCTGTTTTTGGGTAGAGGGCGCGGAAAGCCTTGAAGAGTTGTGCGCCATGGTGGAACGCGGCGAGTTTGACGAAGTGGAAGAGTTTGAAGGCGATGATGACGCGTGGCTCGAAGCGGCTAAAGGTTGCGGACACCGCGGCGATGCTTGCGCCTGCGGACATTGATTCGGACTTCCCGTAAAAAATGCCGTCTGAAATGTGTTCAGACGGCATTTTGCCGGTTTGCGGCTTATGCGGCAAAACGTTTGGCAACCTCGTCCCAGTTGACGATTTCCCAAAAACCTTTCAGGTAGTTGGGACGGCTGTTGCGGTAGTCGATGTAATAGGCGTGTTCCCACACGTCGCAAGTCAAGAGCGGCGTGTTTTCAGTGGTCAGCGGCGTAGCGGCGTTGGAAGTGGAAACCAAATCCAATCCGCCGGCAGGGGTTTTCACCAGCCACGCCCAACCGGAGCCGAAAGTACCGGCCGCGCAGGCATTGAACGCTTCTTGGAATTTTTCGAAGCTGCCCCATTTCGCGTCGATGGCGGCTGCCAGTTCGCCGGCAGGCTTGCCTTGACCTTTGGGCGTGAAACCCAGCCAGTAGAAGGTGTGGTTCCAAGTTTGCGCCGCGTTGTTGAACACGCCGCCCGAAGATTTTTTCACAATCTCTTCCAAAGGCAGGTTTTCAAATTCGGTGCCTTTGATTTGATTGTTCAGGTTGGTGATGTAGGTTTGATGGTGTTTGCCGTAGTGGAATTCCAAAGTCTCTTTGCTCAGATGCGGGGACAATGCGTCCAGTTCATAAGGCAGTTGCGGCAGCTTATGTTCCATTTTGTACTCCTAATATTGTTTTAAATGTTGTATTTTGGCAGTGTTGCTGCAAACGAATCGGCAGCTCACGCATTCTACCTGTTTTGAGGGATGGAAACTAATTGAACCTGCTTTACGCTATAATAAAAAAATGCAATTTCGGCACAATAGATAGGATGCACCATGAACGATTACGCAGCTATGCCGTCTGAAGACCGCGAGGTCGGCGCATTGTCGCTGCCCCCCCATTCGATGGAGGCGGAGCAGTCTGTTTTGGGCGGTTTGATGCTGGAAAATCCGGCATGGGACAGGATTGCCGATGTGGTTTCGGGAGAGGATTTCTACCGCCACGAACACCGCCTGATTTTCCGATCCATTGCCAAGCTGATCAACGAAAGCCGTCCCGCCGATGTGATTACGGTTCAGGAAGATTTGCAGCGGAACGAAGAATTGGAAGCGGCAGGCGGATTTGAATACCTGATTACGCTGGCGCAAAACACCCCGTCCGCCGCCAACATCCGCCGTTATGCCGAAATCGTGCGCGAGCGTTCCATTATGCGCCAACTCGCCGAAGTGGGGACGGAAATCGCCCGCAGCGCATACAATCCGCAAGGCAGGGACGCGGGGCAGCTTTTGGACGAGGCGGAAAACAAAGTATTCCAAATCGCCGAAAGCACCGCCAAATCCAAACAGGGCTTTTTGGAGATGCCCGATTTGCTGAAAGAAGTCGTACAGCGCATCGATATGCTCTACTCGCGCGACAATCCCGATGAAGTAACCGGAGTGCCGACGGGGTTCATCGACCTCGACAAAAAAACCTCGGGCCTTCAGCCCGGAGACCTGATTATCGTCGCCGGCCGCCCGTCTATGGGTAAAACCGCCTTTTCTATCAATATCGCCGAACACGTTGCCGTAGAGGGCAAGCTGCCCGTTGCCGTCTTCTCGATGGAGATGGGCGGTGCGCAACTGGTCATGCGTATGCTCGGCTCGGTCGGACGGTTGGATCAAAGCGTCTTGAAAACAGGCAGGTTGGAAGACGAACACTGGGGTCGTCTGAACGAAGCAGTCGTCAAACTTTCCGACGCACCTATGTTTATTGACGAAACCCCGAATCTGACCGCCCTCGAGCTGCGCGCCCGTGCCCGCCGTCTCGCCCGTCAATTTAACAATAAGCTTGGATTGATCGTCATTGACTACCTGCAATTGATGGCGGGATCCGGCCGTTCCGACAACCGCGCTTCGGAGCTTGGCGAAATTTCCCGTTCCCTCAAAGCCTTGGCGAAAGAATTGCAGGTTCCTATCATCGCTTTGTCTCAGTTGAGCAGGACGGTCGAATCGCGTACCGACAAACGCCCGATGATGTCCGACCTTCGCGAGTCTGGCGCAATCGAGCAAGATGCCGACCTGATTATGTTCATGTACCGCGACGAATACTACAACCAAGACTCACCCATGAAAGGCCTTGCCGAATGTATTATCGGCAAACACCGCAACGGTCCGGTCGGAAAAGTTGTCCTGACATGGATGGGGCAGTTTACCAAATTCGACAATGCTGCCTATGTTCCCGAGGAGGCAAAGATAGAAGATTAAATGGTTATATAAAAATTTATTAGGCGAAATCAGGCAAAATCGTTTAAAATCATGCTTAGAGATTGCCCTAAAAAATAAAATGCGGTCTTGAGGCATTTTTGCATTCAGACGGCATATAATTGAAAATACATTACCAGTTAACGTCCTATTGCTTATGTGTACACGAAAACAACAAGGTTTCACGCTAATAGAGCTGCTCATCGTGATGGTCATCGCAGCCATTATGGCGATGATAGCCCTCCCCAGTATGAGCCGGTGGATTGCATCCCGCCGCATTGCCAGTCACGCGGAGCAGGTTGCCAACCTTTTGCGTTTCTCCAGGGGCGAAGCCGTCCGGCTCAATCTCCCTGTCTATATCTGTCCTGTTCAAGTTAAAAAAGACGGTACGGTCAACAATCAGTGCGACTTCAGTAAGAAGGGGCAGGGGGTGTTGGCTTTCGGCGACAAAAACGGCAATAAGGCATATGACGGCGATGCGGCGGATGTTTTCCTCCGCAGTGTGGTGTTGAATGATGCCGCCGACAGCCGGATTAATTATGCCTTCAACCATATCGCTTTCGGTCAGTCTCAACCGACTGCCGACCGTGTTGTTTGGACTTTCAACCAAAACGGGGCATTCGGCTATTCTCCCGATCAGAATCTCGCGCGTACTTCCAGATTTGTTTACTCCGACGGTTATATCCAAATCGTGCTGACAGATGCGAAGGCGGTTTCTGCCGATGAAAAGAAATTCCGTTCGGCGGTGGTTTTGATTGACAGCAGCGGCAGGGTTGAGGTTTGCCCTAGAAACGATACGCGTGCCGTATGCCAACATCAATGACTGTTTTAGTTGGTTTGGGAAATAAAAAATGAAGAATAATGATTGCTTCCGCCTGAAAGATCCCCAGTCCGGTATGGCACTGATAGAAGTCTTGGTTGCTATGCTCGTTCTGACCATCGGTATTTTGGCACTATTGTCCGTGCAGTTGCGGACAGTCGCTTCCGTCAGGGAGGCGGAGACACAAACCATCGTCAGCCAAATCACGCAAAACCTGATGGAAGGAATGTTGATGAATCCGACCATTGATTCGGACAGCAACAAGAAAAACTATAATCTTTACACAGGGTCGTACACCCCTTCTTCCTCCGACGGCGATTTCACGCTTAATAATTTGAAAACCAAGAAGGATTTGGCAAAAGCCCAGTTGGACAGGTTCGGTTATGAATTGAAAAATGCCTTGCCGGATGCAGCCAGTATCCATTATGCCGTCTGCAAGGATTCGTCGGGTAACGCGCCGACATTGTCCGACAGCGGTACTTTTTCTTCAAATTGCGACAATAAGGCAAATGGGGATACTTTGATTAAAGTATTGTGGGTAAATGATTCGGCAGGGGATTCGGATATTGCCCGTACGAATCTTGAAGCGAACGGCGACAATATCGTATATACCTATCAGGCAAGGGTCGGAGGTCGGGAATGAAACATAAAATGCTAAACGGACCAAAAGGCAGTTATGATGGTATGAAGGGTTTTACCATTGTTGAATTTTTGGTTGCGGGCCTGCTCAGTATGATTGTCCTGATGGCGGTCGGATCGAGTTACTTTACATCCCGGAAATTAAATGATGCGGCAAACGAGCGTCTTTCCGCACAACAGGATTTACGGAATGCGGCAACATTGATTGTCCGCGATGCGAGAATGGCAGGGGGCTTCGGTTGTTTCAATATGTCCGAGCATCCTGCAACTGATGTTGTTTCCGATACGACGCAACAAAATTCTCCTTTTTCCTTAAAAAGCAAAGGCATAGATAAACTTATCCCCGTAGCGGAATCTGCAAATATCGGATATCTGGGTTTTACCCAATCCGGTAAGGCATTGATTTTCCAATACGGTATCGATGATGCTAATGCAAGCGCCGCGACTACCGTCGTCAGCAGCTGTGCCGCAATATCGAAACCGGGCAAGCAAATCCTTACTTTAGAAAATGTAAAAAAAGAATTGAATATTCCGGATACGGATAACAGGCAAAATGGCAATATTGCGCGTCAAAGGCATGAGGTCAATGCCTATGCGGTCGGCAAGATTGCCGATGAGGAAGGTTTGTTCCGCTTCCAATTGAATGCTGATGGCGGATGGGGTAATCCTCAGTTGCTCGTGAAAAAAATTACCCATATGAATGTGCGGTATGTCTATGTTTCCGACTGTCCTGAAGATGAAGATGCCGGCAAAGAGGAAAAATTCAAATATACGGATAAATTCGACAGTTCCAAAGGTGCTGTTACGCCTGCCGGGGTGGAAGTTTTATTGAATAGCGGTACTGATACCAAGATTGCCGCTTCTTCAGACAATAATATTTATGCTTACCGTATCGATGCGACAATACGCGGGGGAAATGTATGCGCAAACAGAACACTTTGACGGGAATCCCGACTTCTGACGGACAGAAAGGGTTTGCACTGTTTATCGTGCTGATGGTTATGATTGTCGTGGCCTTTTTGGTTGTAACTGCCGCGCAGTCTTACAATACCGAGCAGAGGATCAGTGCCAACGAATCAGACAGGAAATTGGCTTTGTCTTTAGCCGAGGCGGCTTTGCGGGACGGCGAATTTCAGGTTTTGGATTTGGAATATACTACGGACAGTGAGGTTACATTTAGCGAAAACTGTGAAAACGGCCTGTGTACCGCAGTGAATGTGCGGACAAATAATGATAATGAAGAGGCTTTTGACAATATTGTGGTGCAAGGCAAGCCTACCGTTGAGGCGGTGAAGCGTTTTTGCCCTGTAAATTCTACCAACCTGTGTATTGACAATAAAGGGATGGTATATGGGAAAGGTACGGGAAGCGTCAGCAAAATGCCGCGTTATATTATCGAATATTTGGGTGTGAAGAATAACCAAAATATTTACAGGGTTACTGCCAAGGCTTGGGGTAAGAATGCCAATACCGTGGTTGTCCTTCAATCTTATGTAAGCAATAATGATGAGCAATAAAATGGAGCAAAAAGGGTTTACATTGGTTGAGGTAATGATAGTCGTCGCGATACTCGGCATCATCAGCGTCATTGCCATACCTTCTTATCAAAGTTATATTGAAAAAGGCTATCAGTCCCAGCTTTATACGGAGATGGTCAGTATCAACAATGCTTTCAAACAGATTATTTTGAAAAATCCCGGGGAAAGTAATCAGAACCTTGAAACGGAACTGAAGAAGTTTGCGCCGGCTTATAGGATGAACCCGAAAATTGCCGAAAAATATAGTGTTTCGGGGGAATTTGTCGATGCGGCAAAATCAAGGGCATACAGGTTGGTCGGCGTTCCGAAGGCGGGGACGGGTTATACTTTGTCGGTATGGATGAACAGCGTGGGCGACGGATACAAATGCCGTGATGCCGCTTCTGCCCGAGCCTATTCGGAGACTTTGTCCGCGGATGCCGGCTGTGAAGCTTTCTCTAATCGTAAAAAATAGGGCTGTTTTGCCAATGCCGTCTGAAAATCAATGTTCAGACGGCATTTTTTACGGACATTTTGAAATGAATTATGTCATCAACCATCCCAAGATGCCTGACGAGCCGACCCCTATCAATACGGTAGGCAACATAGAAAAGCGGCAGGCTGCCAAGGCGGTTAACGCGATGGCGATAAGTTCGTGCGGCTTGTCGGATACGAAATAGGGGGCAATGACGGAAATCAGGACGCAGCCCGGCGCGGCTTCCATAATGGTTTGGGCACGGCGGCTTAAGGTTCGGTTACGCAGTGCGAAAAAGCCGATCAACCGGGTAGAGTAGGTAACGGCAAGCATAGAGGCAAACAACAGGAATGATTGGAGCGACAATAAACCTTTCATTTTTGTTCTCCCCAGAGATAAGCCGATAACAGACCGGACAGTGCGCCGGCAGGAACATACCACGCGCCGTCAACGGTCAGGTAAACGGCGGATGCAACAATCAGGCTGACAAACCATGGTCTTGATGCGGAAAAACTTTTCCACATCCCCCTCAATAAAACCAGAAATACGGCAGGAAACGCCATGCCGAATCCCCAAGCGGCCACATTGCCGAACATGGGTCCTACTGCCGCGCCGAAAGTGGCAAACCCTATCCAAGTAATGTAGAGGATAAAGCATACGCCCATATAAAAAGGCATATTGAATGCGGGCAAACCGGCTGCTTTCCGTTTTTGGATTTCGGAGAATGCCATTGCCCAGCTTTCATCACACATAAAAAACAGTGCGGGCACGGCTTTTTTCAGCGGTATTTCTTTCAGGTGCGGGGCAAGTGCCGCCCCCATCAGGATATGCCGCGAATTAATCATAAAGGTTACGGTGGCGATAAGCAGTATCGGCAGAGGTTCCGCCCACAGGTTGACCGTGGCAAATTCGGAGCCGCCGGCGAAGTTCATACCGGTCATCAGCAACATCTCCAGCCAGCTCATGCCTTTTTGTCCGCCCTGCATACCGAGTATTAATGCCCAAGGCAAAAGCCCAATCAGCATGGGCGAACTTTCTTTGATGCCGCGTATAAATTCGTTACGGGGTGAACTTGTATGTGTCATGTTAATATTGATATGTAAGAAGGTCGGGCATTATACACAGACGGTGTATTTCAGAACAAAACCTATTTGCCGTGTTTCAGCGTAAACACGGCTTGTGTATAATCTCCCATCTTTGAAACCGGCCGTATGCAGGAGCAAGACGATGAATATTGAAGTAGAAATGAAAGTGTTGGACGAGAGGATGGCGGATTTTATCCCTGCCTATGCAACGGAGGGTTCTGCAGGTTTAGATTTGCGTGCCTGTTTGGATGAGGAAGTCGTCTTGCAGCCGGGCGAAACGTTGCTTGTGCCGACCGGTTTGGCAATTTATTTGGCCGATCCTTCATATGCCGCCGTTTTGCTACCCCGTTCCGGCTTGGGGCATAAACACGGCATTGTTTTGGGCAATTTGGTCGGTTTGATCGACTCCGATTATCAAGGGGAATTGAAGGTGTCGTTATGGAACAGAAGCAGCGAACCGTTTACTGTCAAGCCGTTCGAGCGTATCGCGCAGATGGTTATCGTTCCGGTCGTACAGGCGGGCTTCAAACGTGTCGAGGAGTTTGTCAGAAGCAGCCGGGGTGAGGGCGGCTTCGGCAGTACGGGTTTGCATTGAATATAAAATGCCGTCTGAAGGGCACGGCAGGTTCAGACGGCATATCTTCCCAATATGCCGGTAATCGGAGAACATTATGAATACCTTACTCAACCAACTCAAACCCTATCCCTTTGCCCGACTGCGTGAAGCGATGCATGGCATTTCCGCCCCCGAAGGTCTGGAAGCCGTCCCCCTTCACATCGGCGAGCCCAAACACCCGACACCGAAAGTCATTACAGATGCGCTGACCGCCTCATTGCACGAGTTGGAAAAATATCCGCTGACGGCCGGTTTGCCTGAACTGCGTCAGGCGTGTGCGAACTGGTTAAAACGCCGTTATGACGGCTTGACGGTTAATCCGGATAATGAAATTCTGCCGGTTTTAGGCAGTAGGGAGGCGTTGTTTTCTTTTGTTCAAACCGTGTTGAACCCTGTTTCAGACGGCATCAAACCCGCAATTGTCAGCCCGAATCCCTTTTATCAGATTTACGAAGGTGCGACACTTTTGGGCGGCGGTGAAATCCATTTTGCCAATTGCCCTGCGCCGTCTTTCAACCCCGATTGGCGTAGTATTTCCGAAGAGGTTTGGAAACGCACCAAACTGGTGTTCGTCTGCTCGCCCAACAACCCCAGCGGCAGCGTGCTGGATTTGGACGGCTGGAAAGAAGTTTTTGATTTACAGGATAAATATGGTTTCATTATTGCCTCGGATGAATGCTATTCCGAAATCTATTTCGACGGCAACAAACCTTTAGGCTGCCTGCAGGCCGCTGCACAGTTGGGTCGAAGCAGGCAAAAACTGCTTATGTTCACCAGTTTGTCCAAGCGTTCCAACGTTCCGGGCCTGCGTTCCGGTTTTGTCGCCGGCGATGCCGAACTGCTTAAAAACTTTCTGCTTTACAGAACCTATCACGGCAGTGCAATGAGCATTCCCGTGCAGCGCGCAAGCATTGCCGCTTGGGATGACGAACAGCACGTTATCGACAACCGCCGCCTGTATCAGGAAAAATTTGAGCGCGTTATTCCCATTTTGCAACAGGTATTTGATGTTAAATTACCGGATGCCTCGTTTTACATCTGGTTGAAAGTCCCCGATGGCGACGATTTGGCATTTGCACGCAATTTATGGCAAAAAGCCGCTATCCAAGTATTGCCCGGACGCTTTTTGGCGCGGGATACCGAACAGGGCAATCCCGGGGAAGGTTATGTCCGTATCGCTTTGGTTGCCGATGTCGCAACTTGTGTCAAAGCTGCGGAAACCATTGTTTCCCTATATCGGTAAAGAATAAAAAAATGCCGTCTGAACTTTTGTTCAGACGGCATTTTTCAATATTTTACGGTTGAATTTGCTGTAACGGTATTTACTTCACTTTTAATCTAATCGGCTTGCCCGCAAACACGTTTAAATTTAAAATCCCCGTGTTTGACACAATACCGAGCGGATTATGTTTTTTGTCCTTTCCCCTGCGAAAAACCTTAACGAAAAAGACCCTGCCCCTGTCAGCGAGTTTACCCAACCCGACCTGCTGGCAGAGTCCGAAATTCTAATGCAGCAGTTGCGCGAGCTTGCTCCGCAACAGATCGCCGAACTGATGCACGTTTCCGACAAAATCGCACTCTTAAACGCCGAACGAAATG
This sequence comes from Neisseria viridiae, assembly GCF_962747995.1. GTDB lineage: Bacteria > Pseudomonadota > Gammaproteobacteria > Burkholderiales > Neisseriaceae > Neisseria > Neisseria viridiae. The sequence continues at coordinate 191,313 of NZ_CAUJAJ010000001.1, forward strand.
CAGCGTGGCACACGCCGTTTACGCCGGAAAACGCCAAACAGGCGGTCTTTATGTTCAACGGCGATGTTTACGAAGGTATGGATGCAAACACATTGGATATTGGACAGATACGCTATCTGCAAAACCATGTCCGCCTGCTGTCCGGTCTGTACGGTCTTCTGCGTCCACTGGACCTGATGCAGCCTTACCGTTTGGAAATGGGGACGGCATTTGCCAATTTGCGCGGCAAGAATTTGTATGAGTTTTGGGGCGACATCATTACCAACCTTTTAAATGATACGCTTGCCCAAGCAGGCAGCAATACGCTTGTCAACCTTGCCTCACAGGAATATTTCAAGTCCGTCAACACGAAAAAACTTCGGGCGCGGCTGATTACCCCGATATTTAAAGACGAAAAAAACGGCAAATATAAAATCATCAGTTTTTACGCCAAGCGCGCGCGCGGATTAATGGTGCGCTATGCGGCAGAACACAATATTACCGATCCTGAAATGCTGAAAAATTTTAATTACGAAGGCTACGCATTCAATGACGCGGCTTCCAATGAAAGTGAATGGGTGTTTATGCGTTCGGAACAAATAAAGTGAAAACAATAAATTAAGTATTTTCCGAAAAAAGTGCTTGGCAAAATGTATAAACTTCATTATTATTCGTCTTCTTCAAGAAGACGGAAGCGTGGCAGAGCGGTTTAATGCAACGGTCTTGAAAACCGTCGAGGGTTGATAGCCCTCCGTGAGTTCGAATCTCACCGCTTCCGCCAATCCTTGAGGTCAAAAACCAAATAAAAATGAAGTAGCATAAAGCATCGGCATTTTTATTTGGTTTTACTTCATTATCGGAAACGTGGCAGAGAGGCTGAATGCAGCGGACTCGAAATCCGCTGAGGGTGCAAATCCTCCGTGGGTTCGAATCCCACCGTTTCCGCCAGAAAACATAACCGCCCTGAATCAGGGCGGTTCTTTTTTGTTCAAGTTGTGTCAATTACTATATAAAAATCATCGATTTACCCTGATTTTTCGTAACGCCCTGCAACAAACCGCAATCGGCAGACGCTTTTTATTAATGTTTTATGGTATTAATTTGTATGGTCATTTTTTGGAATGGGAACTTACCATAATGGTTAAAGCCGTTACTCCGTTTAATCCTGTTTGGGTCAGGGATGCGGGGAAGGCGGGTTTTATCAAGCCGCGCGTTTTGATGTGAGAATGCCGTCTGAAATCATTGTTTCAGACGGCATTGTTATTGCTGATGCGGCTTTATTCGCAATTCAGATTGCGGGTTTTTTCTGCAAACGAATCCATAGCGATTTGGCACATTTGCTTGCGCTGTCCCAAATCGGCGGCAGGCAGGGCTTGGAATAGGAATTTAGTGTTGTTGCGTGCAAAATTTGCCTTGTTTCCGGCTTTGTTGTAACAGGTTTCGGCGCGTTTGAAATATTGTTGGCAAATCGGCGGCAGCTCGTCCATAGTCAGGGGCTTGCTCTTATGCATACCGTGTGCGGATGCGGGAAAGGCGGTTGCCAAAAGGATGCTAATCAGGATGGTTGGAACAGTTTTCATATTATTGTCTTTCCGTAGGGTCAAAACTAAAGATTATATGATTTATATCCAATGGGTGCGGCGTTTAATCATAATCAGGCAGATAGGGATAACTAATGCCGTCTGAACGACGAATGTTCAGACGGCATTTTTGCCTTTGTGCTTATAAGGCGTTTAGTGCCTGATTAAAGGTTGCGCTCGGACGCATCGCTTGTGCGGCTTTTTCAGGATTGGCTGCGTAGTAGCCGCCGATGTCGACCGCTTTACCTTGTACGGCAGAGAGTTCTTCAACGATTTTGGCTTCGTCGGCAGTCAAAGCGGCTGCCAATGGAGCAAATGCGGCTTTCAGTTCGGCATCTTTGTCTTGCGCTGCCAATTCTTGCGCCCAGTAGAGGGTGAGGTAGAAATGGCTGCCGCGGTTGTCGAGTTCGCCCGCTTTGCGTTTAGGCGATTTGTCGTTCAACAGCAGTTTTTCGGTGGCTGCATCCAAAGTGTCGGCGAGGACTTGGGCTTTGGCGTTGCCGGTTTTTTGCGCCAAATGTTCAAACGATACGGCGAGTGCGAGGAATTCGCCCAAAGAGTCCCAGCGCAAGTGGTTTTCTTCGAGGAATTGTTGAACGTGTTTCGGTGCAGAACCACCCGCGCCGGTTTCAAACATACCGCCGCCATTCATCAATGGAACGATAGACAGCATTTTTGCGCTGGTACCCAGTTCCAAAATTGGGAACAAGTCGGTCAGGTAGTCGCGCAGGACGTTGCCGGTTACGGAGATGGTGTCTTCGCCGTTTTTCAGACGGCCTAAGCTGAATTTAGCGGCTTCTTCAGGAGCGAGGACGCGGATGTCGAGGCCGTCGGTATCCAGTTCGGCAAGGTAGGCTTTAACCTTGGCGAGCAGGCTCTTGTCGTGCGGACGGTTTTCGTCGAGCCAGAATACGGCTGGCGTGTTGCTCAGGCGGGCGCGGTTGACGGCGAGTTGTACCCAGTCTTTGACGGGCGCGTCTTTGGTTTGGCACATACGCCAGATGTCGCCTGCTTCAACGTCGTGCTGCATCAGGACTTTGCCTGCCGCATCAATGACTTGAACCTGACCGTCGGCTTCGATTTCGAAGGTTTTATTGTGCGAACCGTATTCTTCGGCTGCCTGCGCCATCAGGCCGACGTTGGGCACAGTACCCATTGTTGTCGGATCGAACGCGCCGTGTTCGCGGCAGAAATCGATGGTTGCCTGGTAAACGCCGGCATAGCTGCTGTCCGGAATGACGGCTTTGGTGTCTTGCGCTTTGCCGTCTTTATCCCACATACGGCCGGAGTTACGAATCATCGCAGGCATGGAAGCATCGACGATGACATCGCTAGGAACGTGCAGGTTGGTGATGCCTTTGTCGGAATCGACCATCGCCAAATCGGGGTTGGCGGCGTAAACGGCGGCGATTTCGGCTTCGACGGCAGCGCGGGTGTCCGCATCCAGCTTGTCCAGATTGGCCAGCAGGTTGCCGAAGCCGTTGTTGACGTTGACGCCGGCGGCAGCCAGTTTGCCGCCGAATTTTTCAAATACAGGCGCGAAGAACACTTTGACGGCGTGTCCGAAGATAATCGGGTCGGACACTTTCATCATGGTGGCTTTCATGTGCAGCGAGAACAATACGCCTTTTGCTTTTGCGTCTTTCACTTGTTCGGCAAGGAAGGCGAGCAGGGCTTTTTTGCTCATTACGGTCGCGTCGATGATTTCGCCGGCTTTCAGGGCAACAGGCTCACGCAGCTCTTTTTTGTTGCCTTGTTTGTCGGTGAACACGATGGATACGGAAGTCGCTTCAGGTACGGTAACGGATTGTTCGTTATGGAAAAAGTCGCCACTTTGCATGGTGGCAACGTGGGTTTTGGAGTCTTTGGTCCATGCGCCCATGCTGTGCGGATTTTTTTTCGCAAAGTTTTTCACTGCTTTAGGCGCGCGGCGGTCGGAGTTGCCTTCGCGTAAAACGGGATTGACCGCGCTGCCTTTGATGCGGTCGTAGCGTTCGCGTACGGCTTTTTCTTTATCGCTTTGAGGGTCGGCAGGATAGTCGGGAACGGCAAAGCCTTTAGACTGCAATTCTTTAATCGCGGCAGTCAGTTGCGGTACGGATGCGCTGATGTTCGGCAGTTTGATTACGTTTGCGTCGGGCTGTTTTACCAGTTCGCCCAACTCGGCAAGCGCATCAGGTACGCGCTGCGCTTCGGTCAGATGTTCAGGAAATGCCGCCAAAATGCGGCCGGACAGGGAAATGTCGGCAGTTTTGACTTCGATGCCGGCGTGGCGGGAAAACGCCTGCACAATCGGCAGCAGCGATTGGGTCGCCAGCGCGGGGGCTTCGTCGGTATGGGTATAAACAATGGTGGATTTTTGAGTCATAGGATTATTCTCTTGTAGGTTGGTTTTTTCTTTTGAAACACATTGCGCGGGGAATGTGCGCGGCTATTATGGCATATTTTGGCGGCTTTGTTCGCGCTTTGTTCGATCTTGGCGTGTTTGCACGCGGCGGCGGAAAAAGAAGGGGGAAATGACTTTCCCGCTTTTGGCGGCGGTGCCGGTGAGGTTGTGCCTGATGTGCGGCGGCACATTTTCGGTGAAATTGATTTTAATATTCGGTAACTGTCGGATTATCTGCTAAAATTCCGCATTTTTCCGCCTCGGACACTCGGGGCGTATGTTCAATTTGTCGGAATGGAGTTTTAGGGATATGGGGTTGAAAAAGGCCTGTCTGACCGTGTTGTGCCTGATTGTTTTTTGTTTCGGGATATTTTATACGTTTGACCGGGTAAATCAGGGGGAAAGGAATGCGGTTTCCCTGCTGAAGGACAAACTCTTCAATGAAGAGGGGGAACCGGTCAATCTGATTTTCTGCTATACCATATTGCAGATGAAGGTGGCAGAAAGGATTATGGCGCAGCATCCGGGGGGGCGGTTTTATGTGGTGCTGATGTCTGAAAACAGGAATGAAAAATACGATTATTATTTCAATCAGATAAAGGATAAGGCGGAGCGGGCGTATTTTTTCTACCTGCCCTACGGTTTGAACAAATCGTTTAATTTTATTCCGACGATGGCGGAGCTGAAGGTAAAGTCGATGCTGCTGCCGAAGGTCAAGCGGATTTATTTGGCGAGTTTGGAAAAAATCAGCATCGCCGCCTTTTTGAGCACTTACCCGGATGCGGAAATCAAAACCTTTGACGACGGCACAAACAATCTGATACAGGAGAGCAGCTATTTGGGCGATGAGTTTTCTGTAAACGGGACGATCAAGCGTAATTTTGCCCGAATGATGGTCGGAGATTGGAGCATCGCCAAAACCCGCAATGCTTCCGACGAGCATTACACGATATTCAAGGGTTTGAAAAACATTATGGACGACGGCCGCCGCAAGATGACTTACCTGCCGCTGTTCGATGCGTCCGAACTGAAGGCGGGGGATGAAACGGGCGGCACGGTGCGGATACTTTTGGGTTCGCCCGACAAGGAGATGAAGGAAATTTCGGAAAAGGCGGCAAAAGATTTCAACATACAATATGTCGCGCCGCATCCCCGCCAAACCTACGGGCTTTCCGGCGTAACCGCGTTAAATTCGCCCTATGTCATCGAAGACTATATTTTGCGCGAAATTAAGAAAAACCCGCATACGAGGTATGAAATTTATACCTTTTTCAGCGGCGCGGCGTTGACGATGAAGGATTTTCCCAATGTGCACGTTTACGCATTGAAACCGGCTTCCCTTCCGGAAGATTATTGGCTCAAGCCCGTTTATGCGCTGTTCCGTCAGGCCAGCATTCCGATTTTGACATTTGACGATAAAGATTAATCGCATAGCAAATCAAAATAGAAAACGGCGGAGTAAGTAAGGCAAAAATCAGGATATGGCGTATTTTTTGAATTGACGATCATTTCCGATTGCTTTGCGTGTGCTGAAATGACAAAGAAAATGCCGTCTGAAAGCTTCAGACGGCATTGTTCTGTTTCGGATGTTATTCGGGCGCGCGGAAACTGTCGTGGCAGGATTTGCAGCTTGCACCGGTTTCGCCGTAGGCGGCTTTGATTTCATCCAGTTTGCCGGTTTGGGCGGCGGCGTTGAGTTTTTCGACGGCGGCAGTGAATTTTGTTTTTTCGGCTTCAAATTTTGCACCATCCGACCAAACGGCGGGCAGGGCGCGGCCGTTGCCTTGGGGGTCGGACTCAAAAAGCGTGAACGGTTTTTTGCTGCTTTCGGCAAACGCCGCGGCAGCCTGTTTGAATTTTTCGACATCGTAAGGTTCTTCGCCTTTGACCATTTTGCCCATACGCGAGAAGTCGGGCATCATAGATTTGAACGCGGCGGTGCGGTTTTCGGAAATTTCGCCTTTGGGCTGTGAGGGTGCGCCGCCGTTTCCGCAGGCGGAAAGGAATAGGGCGAGGGTGGTTGCGGCAAGGCGGGTTTGAATGTTCATCGTGTTTCCTTTTCGGTTGAAACCCCGCCCTTTAGGGCGGTAGAATCAGATTTTATTTGGGAAGGGTGCAACCCCTTCCGAATCAGGACGGCACATAGGGCGACGCTTTATGTATCGTCCTGTGTGTTGAAACATATTGAATGTGTCCTGTCGTGGTGGTATGGTTGTTGTCGTTTTCAGCCGGCGCGATGCTGGCTGAAGGGCGTTATGATACCTGAAACAGGTCTGGGAAACGAGAAAGAAAGGAAAAACGATGGCTGTTTTAATTACCGGTGCTTCGGCAGGCTTCGGCGAAGCGATGTGCCGCGCGTTTGTCGGGGCGGGATACCGCGTTATCGGTGCGGCGCGCCGTGCGGACAGGCTTCAGGCCTTGGCGGATGAATTGGGTGCTTTGTTTTACCCTTTGGAAATGGACGTGTCGCGCCGTGAGTCGGTGGAAAACGCTTTAAACGGCATCCCCGATGAATTTTCCGATATCGACTGCCTCATCAACAATGCCGGGCTGGCTTTGGGTCTGGACACGGCGGACAAGGCGGATTTTGAAGATTGGGAAACGATGATTCAAACCAATGTTTTGGGTTTGACGTTTCTGACGCGCAAGATTTTGCCGCAAATGGTGGAGCGCGGCGGCGGCTATGTGATGAATTTGGGTTCGATTGCAGGCAATTATGCTTATGCCGGCAGCAACGTTTACGGGGCGACCAAGGCGTTTGTGCGCCAGTTCAGCCTGAACCTGCGTGCGGAGTTGGCGGATAAAAATATCCGCGTTACCAATATCGAGCCGGGTTTGTGCGGCGATACGGAGTTTTCCAACGTGCGCTTCAAAGGCGATGACGAGAGGGCGGCGGGCGTGTATGAGGGTGTGGAATTTATCCGCCCCGAAGATATTGCGGAAACCGCATTGTGGCTGTACCGCCGGCCGGCGCATATGAATGTGAACACGATTGAAATCATGCCCGTGGCGCAGACTTTTGCAGGAATGAAGGTGATAAAAAAAGCCGTGCCGGAAGTGCGGGAAGACTTTGAAAAACAGAGTATGTCGCTGTTTTCCCGCATCAGGTCTTGGTTCAAATGATACGGAATGCCGTCTGAAGACAGTTTCAGACGGCATTTTTACGGGTATTTTTACGGAGTAGGCAATAAGCCCGCCAATTTGGGGTTGCCTTCTTTCGGTATCGGGCGCGGATTGCCTTCCGCATCGATGGCGACATAAGTGAACACGGCTTCGGTTACGAGGTGGCGGTCTTCGGTAACGCAATCGTTCATCAAAGTTTTGACCCAGACTTCCACTTTAAGCTGGAGGGAAGTATTGCCTACGCGGACGCAATGCCCGTAGCAGCAGACGACGTTGCCGACCTTGACCGGGCGGATGAAGTTCATTTCCTGAACGGCGACGGTAACGATGCGTCCCCGCGCGATTTCCGCCGCCAATATGCCGCCGCCCAAATCCATCTGCGACATAATCCAGCCGCCGAAAATGTCTTGGTTGGGATTGGTATCGCGCGGCATAGCGACGGTACGCAGGAGCAGTTCGCCTTGAGGGCGTTGGCGGTTGCCTTCTTCGTGCTGCATAAAGTTTCCTTGTTTTATTGAAAGATAAATCGGACCTGCACCCCTGCCCGAAACGGGAAGTCGGGAAGGGCGTAGTTTAACCCATTTGAGACATACAAGGGCGGGCACGGAACAGATTCGCAAGGCGTATTGTAGGAAGGGGCTGTAGAGTGGGCTTCAGCCCGCCATTTCCATCAATCCAACATTTCTACCGTTTTCATTGAATCCATCGAATCCGCCCCTTTCGACAACCCGGCCCTACGCAACTGAACCGTCATTCCCACGAAAGTGGGAATCTAGAATCTCGGGGTTTCAGTCATTTCCGATAGATTCCCGCCTGCGCGGGAATGACGGGTTTCAAGATTGCGGTGTTGTCGGACGGGTTTCAAGATTACGGTGTTATCGGGAGTGATGGAAAATGGTGGGAATTGTGTAAAAAATGCCGTCTGAAACCGTTGGAAGCGTTGGAGTCGATGAATCAGTGGGCTTCAGTCCGCCATTTTCATCAATCCAACATTTCTACCGTTTTCATTGAGTCCATCGAATCCGCCCCTTTCGACAACCCAGCCCTACGCAACTGAACCGTCATTCCCACGAAAGTGGGAATCTAGAATCTCGGGGTTTCAGTCATTTCCGATAGATTCCCGCCGCGTCGGGGGTCTGGATTCCCGCCTGCGCGGGAATGACGGGTTTCAAGATTGTGGTGTTGTCGGGAATGACGGGTTTCGAGATTACGGTGTTGTCGGACGGGTTTCAAGATTGCGGTGTTGTCGGGGATGACGGTTCGGGTATTTCACTGCGCCCGTCCCGCGCCTGTAAACGGCGGGTGCATCAAAAATGCCGTCTGAAGGTTCAGACGGCATCGGTATCGGGGAATCAGAAGCGGTAACGCACGCCCAATGAGGCTTCGTGGGTTTTGAAGCGGGTGTTTTCCAAGCGTCCCCAGTAGTGGTAGCGGTATCCGGTATCCAAGGTCAGGTTGGGTGTGATGTCGATGCCTACGCCTGCCACCGCACCGAAGCCCACGCGGCGGATGCTGTGGCTTTGGTGTACGGGCGCGTGGACATCTTTCAATCCTCCGGTCGCTGAAATATTGGCAATAATTATTTCAGCTTTATCTTCCACCGCAATGCTGTGTCTTACTTTGCCCAAGCCGGCGCGTATGCCGGCATAGGGTTTGAAGCGGGTGCCGGTGTTGAAATCGTAGATGGCGGAGATGCCGTAGTTGGATTCGGCTTTGAATGTGCCTTTGTCGGTGTGGTCGGCAATTGTTTTAACTTCAGTGCCGTTTTTGACTTTTTTAGTATTTTCTGCGTGAATATGCTTGCCATGTCTCCAAGTATTATAACGGGCGTAATCGAGGGCGATGCGCCAGTTGCCGAAATCGTAGCCGACGGAAAGGCGGGGGTGGGTGGAATGGGTTTTGACGTTGCGGTAGTCGTCGAAGACTTTGGCGTTGTCGCCGGGATAATCGTGGGTAATGTGTTCGTAGGCATAGGCTAAATCTGCCTGCACATACGGGCCGCGGCCATTGTCTTCACTTGCCGCCTGCGCTGCGGAAGAGAAGAGAAGAGAAGAGAAGAGAAGAGAAGAGAAGGGTTTTTTTGGGGGCTGGATTCATTTTCGGCTCCGTATTCGGTTTAACTGATTAAAAGAGAACGATTTTTACTGATGGTTCAAGGGCGGATTGTATCGGGTTTGGGGCGATGTTTCAATAAGAAACAATAAGAAAGCCACCATTATGGTTTAATCCTGCGTGTTGAACCTGAGGGCAGGGGCTTGCGCCATTTTGAAATAAGGCCGATCCGCCGCCTTGAAGGGTGGGGCTTAACTGTTAGGAAATAATGGCAAAGAGGCTTGTTTCTGTCAGACATTGTATGGGTTTTCTTTTAAATGATATATTTCCGCCTGTTTATGCAATATTTTCTTTATAGTGGATTAACAAAAACCAGTACGGCGTTGCCTCGCCTTAGCTCAAAGAGAACGATTCTCTAAGGTGCTGAAGCACCAAGTGAATCGGTTCCGTACTATTTGTACTGTCTGCGGCTTCGTCGCCTTGTCCTGATTTTTGTTAATCCACTATGTAGTTGGTTAAAATAAAACTAAGCCAAGGAAGCACTGCCGTCATTCCCGCGCAGGCGGGAATCTAGGTCTGTCGGTGCGGAAACTTATCGGATAAAACGGTTTCTTCAGATTTTACGTTCTGGATTCCCACTTTCGTGGGAATGACGGGATGTAGGTTCGTAGGAATGACGAAAAGTGGTGGGAATGACGAAAAGTGGCGGGAATGACGGTTCGGGCATTCCTTAAATCACCCGTGTATCGCTGTAAATCTTAGAGATGGCGGAATATAGCGGATTAACAAAAACCGGTACGGTGTTGTCTCGCCTTAGCTCAAAGAGAACGATTCTCTAAGGTGCCCAAGCACCAAGTGAATCGGTTCCGTACTGCTTGTACTGTCTGCGGCTTCGTCGCCTTGTCCTGATTTTTGTTAATCCACTATATCGCGATTTTTCGGCATCTGCCTTTCGGGGCGGCTTGTGTTTTGTGCGTGATGTCGCGTGTTGGGATGTTCGGATTGTCAGAGGCAATATGGGAGAAGATGATGTATGAGATAAAACAGCCTTTTCATAGCGGATACTTGCAGGTGTCTGAAATTCATCAAATTTATTGGGAGGAATCGGGCAATCCCGAGGGTGTGCCGGTCATTTTTTTACACGGCGGGCCGGGCGCGGGGGCTTCGCCTGAATGTCGGGGTTTTTTCAATCCCGATGTGTTCCGTATTGTCATCATCGACCAGCGCGGTTGCGGACGTTCGCACCCGTATGCTTGTGCGGAAGACAATACGACTTGGGATTTGGTGGCAGATATTGAAAAAGTCCGTGAGATGCTGGGTATTGAAAAATGGCTGGTGTTCGGCGGTTCTTGGGGCAGCACGTTGTCGCTGGCTTATGCCCAAACCCATCCGGAACGGGTAAAGGGATTGGTGTTGCGCGGGATATTTTTGTGCAGGCCGTCTGAAACGGCGTGGCTGAACGAGGCGGGCGGTGTGAGCCGGATTTATCCGGAACAATGGCAAAAATTTGTCGCGCCGATTGCTGAAAACAGCCGCCATATGTTGATTCAGGCATATCATGAAATGCTGTTTCATCAAGATGAAGAAGTGCGCCTGTCTGCCGCGAAGGCTTGGGCGGATTGGGAAAGCTATCTGATTCGTTTCGAGCCGGAGGAAGTGGATGAAGATGCTTATGCCTCACTGGCAATCGCGCGTTTGGAAAACCATTATTTTGTCAACGGCGGCTGGTTGCAGGGCGATAAGGCGATTTTGAACAATATCGGCAAAATACGGCATATCCCGACCATTATCGTACAGGGGCGGTATGATTTGTGTACGCCGATGCAGAGTGCGTGGGAGTTGTCGAAAGCCTTTCCCGAAGCGGAGTTGAGGGTGGTTCAGGCGGGGCATTGTGCGTTCGATCCGCCTTTGGCGGATGCGCTGGTTCAGGCGGTTGAGGATATTTTTCCTCGGTTGTTGTAAAAAGTTCCGCATAAAAAAGCAGCTTCTGTTTGGAAGCTGCTTTTGTTTTGAACGGTTTAACGCAGTTCGGAATGGAGTTTGCCCAATAATGCGGATGCATCTTTGTCGGCATATGCGCTGCCGTCTTTGTTGAGCAGGACGATGCGAGAGCCGTCGGCAACGGGTTCTGCATAGACAATCAGTTCCAGTTGTTCGGCAGGTTTCTCCGCTTTGCCTTTGCCCAGCAAGCGTTTGAACAGCCCCGGTTTTTGTTCGGTAACGGCATTGCTTTCGTTCGGGGCTTTTTGAACCAGGAAGGCGTGGCGTTCGGTGTTTTGACCGACGACGGTCAGACCGATGCGGTCGAGGGCGAGTGCGGTGCGCCGCCAGTTTCTGCCGTAGTCGCCTAAGACAATCAGGCTTTTGCCTTCGATACGCGCCATTTCGTTGGCGGCGGGAAGGATCGGTTTTTTTGCCAATGCGTTTTCCGCCTGCTGTCCGTCAACGCCCAAATATTGCATAAAGCGCGTCAGGAAAGCCGCTTCGAGGTTGGGGTCGGAAGCGGAAGGCTGCCACATGGTCGTGTCTTTGTCTTTGCTGCCGTACACTTCTTTCATCGCTTTGTGGGTGAAGAAGATGTCGGAAACGCCGTTTTTGCCCTGTTCGATGCGGACGATGAATTTGTCGCGCTCGCCGGTGGAGTAGATGCCGCCCAAACCGACTTTGTCGAAGAGGCGGCGGATGCTGTCTTGGGGGATTTTGGCGCGGTTTTCCGCCCACTCGGTTTCCATTTGTCCGATGGCAGGTTCTTCGGATTTGATGTCGAAGCCGTTTTCCTGCCAGAAGGCTTTCAGGAGCGGCCATATTTCCGCCGGTGATTTGCCGTCGACAACGAGCCAGCGTTGGCTGCCGTCGCGCTCGAGGCGGACACCTTTGACGCTTTTCAATACTTCGGCATCGGCAGGCTGTTGGACGGCGGGTGTGCGGCGTTTTTCCAAATCGCTGGCGCGGACGGCTCCCGAACCGGCAGGCAGGCGGTAGAGGTTGCCTTGGTCGGGGTTGTTTAAGTCGGGGGGAACTTCGAGTTTGATCAGGCGGTGCGACCGGCTTTGGTAGTCGAGCCTGGGCTGTTCGGTTTTGCTGCCGGAGCAGGCGGCAAGCCCGATGAGTGCGAGTGCGGAAATGACGGGTTTGATATGGGTCATCGTGTCATCCTGTGTGATGGATATTAAAGTGTTTGTTGCGTTATGCCGTCTGAACGGTTCAGACGGCATGGCTATATTTAAAGTTGTCCTGAGGCTTTCAGGGCGGCGCAGACTTTTGTTTGTCCGTTTTCCGTCAGCGGAACGAGCGGTAGGCGGACGTGCGGTTCGCATCTGCCCAAGGCGGATACCGCCCATTTCGGTGCGGCGGGGCTGGGTTCGCAGAACATGGTGTCGTAAATCGGAATCAGCCGGTCGTTGAGTTCGCGTGCGAGGGCAATGTCGCCTTGCAGCGCGGCACGGCACATATCGGCAAAGAGTTTCGGGGCGGCGTTGGCGGCTACGGTAATAACGCCGTGCCCGCCGCACAGCATGAACGGCAGGGCGGTGTGGTCGTCGCCGGAAAGGACGACGAAGCCTTCGGGCGCGCGGTTGATGAGTTCGATGTTGCTGCCGATGTTGCCGCTGGCTTCTTTCACGCCGACGATGTTGGAGATTTCGGCAAGGCGCAGGATGGTTTCGTTGTTCATGCTGACGACGGTACGGCCGGGCACGTTGTAGATAATCATCGGAATCGAAGTGGCTTCGGCGATGGTTTTGAAATGTTGGTAAATGCCTTCTTGGGAGGGCTTGTTGTAATAGGGGACGACGGATAAGGTGAAGTCTGCACCGGCTTTTTCGGCGGCTTGCGAAAGTGCGATGGCTTCGAGGGTGTTGTTGGCGCCGGTACCTGCGATGACGGGGACGCGCTTGTTGACGTGTTTGACCGTTTCTTCGATTACGCTTAAATGTTCTTCGACGGAGAGGGTGGCGGATTCGCCTGTCGTGCCGACGGCGACGATGCCGTCTGTGCCGTTTTCGATATGCCAGTCGATCAAATCGCGGAGTTGTTCGTAATGGATGCTGCCATCTTGATTCATCGGGGTAATCAGGGCAACCAAGCTACCTTGTAACATACGGAACCTTTTATTCAGTTGTGGTGTAGGGGGCGGTAATGCTTCCGATTGTAGCCTACTTTACCGCAGGTGTGAAATCCGGCGGGTTGCGGATGTGGGGCGTTTGCACCGAAAGGTATGGTGGAAATTGATTTTTCCTGTTTGAAATCATTTTATTATGTTCGCCGGTTTATGTCGGTGCCGCCGGATTTAAAATGTGTTGGGCGTGTGGGCAGACGGATGCCGTCTGAAATGCAAATTGAAGCCGTGCGGCAGATTCGCTACAATCCGCGCTTGGATTTTTCAACCTTTAAAATAAGGAAATACAATGAGCGGTCAGTTGGGAAAAGGTGCGGATGCGCCTGATTTGGTGTACGGTTTGGAGGATAGGCCGCCGTTCGGCAATGCGTTGTTGAGCGCGGTTACCCATCTTTTGGCGATTTTCGTGCCGATGATTACGCCCGCGCTGATTGTGGGCGGCGCGCTGGAATTGCCGGTGGAGATGACGGCATATCTCGTGTCGATGGCGATGGTTGCGTCGGGTGTCGGCACTTATTTGCAGGTCAACCGCTTCGGGCCGGTCGGTTCGGGGATGCTGTCCATCCAGTCGGTGAATTTCTCGTTCGTTACCGTCATGATTGCGCTCGGTGCGGGGATGAAAGAGGGCGGTTTGACTAAGGATGCGATGATTTCGACGCTCTTGGGCGTATCGTTTGTCGGCGCGTTTTTGGTGTGTTTCTCGGCGTGGCTGCTGCCTTATTTGAAAAAAGTGATTACGCCGACGGTCAGCGGCGTGGTCGTGATGCTGATTGGCTTGAGTTTGGTACACGTCGGCATTACTGATTTCGGCGGCGGCTTCGGCGCGAAGGCGGACGGCACGTTCGGCTCGATGGAAAACTTGGGGCTGGCTTCGCTGGTGCTGCTGATTGTGCTGGTGTTCAACTGCATGAAAAATCCGCTGCTGCGTATGAGCGGTATCGCGGTCGGGCTGATTGCCGGCTACATCGTCGCGCTGTTTTTGGGTAAGGTGGATTTTTCCGCGCTGCAAAACCTGCCGCTGGTTACGCTGCCCGTACCGTTTAAATACGGTTTTGCTTTCGACTGGCACGCATTTATTGTGGCAGGCGCGATCTTCTTGTTGAGCGTGTTTGAGGCGGTCGGCGATTTGACCGCGACGGCAATGGTGTCCGACCAGCCGATTGAAGGTGAGGAATACACCAAACGCCTGCGCGGCGGCGTGTTGGCGGATGGTTTGGTATCGGTAATCGCAACCGCGCTCGGTTCTTTGCCGTTGACGACGTTTGCGCAAAACAACGGCGTGATTCAGATGACCGGCGTGGCTTCGCGCCACGTGGGCAAATATATCGCGGCGATTTTGATTCTGCTGGGTCTGTTTCCCGTTGTCGGACGTGCGTTTACGACGATTCCGAGTCCGGTGTTGGGCGGCGCGATGGTTTTGATGTTCGGCTTGATTGCGATTGCGGGCGTGCGGATTTTGGTCAGCCACGGCATCCGCAGGCGCGAGGCGGTAATTGCGGCAACGTCGGTCGGTTTGGGCTTGGGTGTCGCGTTTGAGCCGGAAGTGTTTAAGAACCTGCCCGTCTTGTTCCAAAACTCTATTTCTGCAGGCGGCATTACGGCAGTCTTGCTGAATTTGGTCTTGCCCGAAGATAAAACCGAGGCGGCGGTCAAGTTTGATACCGACCACTTGGAACACTGATTTTGAAAACGAATGCTGTCTGAAACGGAATCCCTGTTTCAGACGGCATTGTTTTTGAGGCTTACGCTTTTTCGTTTTTTAATACGCGTTGCCGGCGGGTTTCACTTAATACCATTCCGGCAGACACGGAGACGTTCATGCTTTCGACCGTGCCGAACATGGGTATGGACACCAGCATGTCGCAATGTTCGCGCGTGAGGCGGCGCATACCGTCGCCTTCGTTGCCCATTACCCACGCCGCGCTGTCGGGCAGATTGCAATGGTAAAGGTCGGACTCGCCGCCCATATCGGTACCGATAATCCAGATGCCGTATTCTTTCAGCTCGCGCAGGGTGCGGGCGAGGTTGGTTACGGTGATGTAGGGGACGGTTTCCGCCGCACCGCAGGCGACTTTGCTGACGGTGGCGTTCAGCCCCGCGCTTTTGTCTTTCGGTGCGATGACGGCATGTACGCCCATCGCGTCGGCGGTACGCAGGCACGCGCCGAGGTTGTGCGGGTCGGTGATGCCGTCGAGTATCAGCAGCAGCGGCGGTTCGCTGAGGTTTTCCAATACGTCTTCGAGGTGGACGTGGTTTTTGGAGGCATCGATAAATCCGACCACGCCCTGATGGCGCGCGCCTTTGCTGATGGCGTTAAGGCGGTCGGCATCGGCAAAATATACGCGGATGTTTTCGTTTGCCGCCTTTTCCAACACTTCGCGCGTGCGTGCGTCTGATTTGCCTTCTTGGATGTAGAGTTCGACGATGGATTTGGGGTTTTGCCACAAACGGGCATTGACGGCGTGGAAGCCGTAGATGGGTCTTTGGTTTGCCATGATGGTGCTTTGTCGGAAATTTCAGACGGCATTATAGCAATTTATCCTGATGCCGTCTGAAGGGGTTAAAACAGGTAGGCGATGTATTTCACCAATAAAATAAACAGGATGGAGACGGCGCAGCCGATTTTGAACGCCGTGCCGACGACAAGTCCCAACAGTGTACCCAAGCCCGCTTTACCTGCCTGAAGCATATTGCGCCGATCGATCAGTTCGCCTGCCGCCGCGCCGATAAAGGGACCGAGTATTAGTCCGGGAAGGGAGAAAAACATACCGATAATGCTGCCGACCAATGCGCCGCGAACGGCGAGCTTGCCCGCTCCGGTATATTTTGTCCCCCATATGCCTGCCACATAGTCCGTCAGTATGCCGGTAAGGCTGATGAGTCCGACCATCCACAAAACGCCCGCGCCGTAGATTTGGTAGCCGCCGGAGTAGGCGAGCAGCCATGTTCCGGCAAACATCAATGCCAATCCGGGCAGGGCGGGGTAAACGATGCCCGCCGTGCCGACGGCTATCAGGGCGAGGGCAAGGATGACGGTCAGTACGGTCATAGGTTCAACCTTTTCTTTTGTTTTGGAAAAAACGGCTTAATACGGCGCGGCATTCTTCTTGCAGGATTCCGCCCCGTATGGCGGTGTGCGTATTGAGGCGTTTGTCGGCAAACAGGTTGACGATGCTGCCTGCCGCGCCGGTTTTGGGTTCTGCCGCACCGTAAATCACGCGCTTGATTCGTGCCTGTATCAGTGCGGACGCGCACATGGCGCAGGGTTCGAGGGTGATATATATGTCGCATCCGTCAAGGCGGTAGTTTTGCATTTCGCTGCCTGCCTGTGCCAAGGCGTTGATTTCGGCATGGCGGCTGACATTGCAGTCGGCAATGCAGGTGTTGTGTGCCGATGCGATGATTTTGCCGTCTGAAACGATGACTGCGCCAACGGGTATTTCGCCCATTAATGCGGACAGTTTCGCCTGTTCCAATGCCAAACCCATGAAATGCGCCATTTCGCCTTGGGGGGGAAAGGCGGCGACGGGCGGATGGTTTTTCAACTCGGCAAGCAGGCAGGTTTTGTCGTGTTGCGTGATTTCTTGCGGGAGTGTGCCGTTCAGCAGCGACTCGAGTTGCCACAGCGTGCTTTTAGTGAGGGTCAAACCTGATGCCTTCAATAACAAGAAGGTTTGAACCGCGCCAGTCTGACGCAGGTCGGCAAGTGTGCGTATGCCCAGACGGTGTAGGGCCGCAAGGGTTTTGGGGGCGAGCGGCGGCGTGGTCAGCATGGTTTATGCGCCGAAAAACCGTTTTGCCGCCTCAATCAGGCGCGTGCCTGAAGTGCCGTCTGAAAACGGGTCGGCAACGCAGTCTAAAGGTGTTTTGCGCAACCAAGTCAGTTGGCGTTTGGCAAGTTGGCGCGTGGCGGCAATGCCTTTTTCGATGAAGGTTTGTCTGTCGGTTGCGCCGTCGAGGTGTTCCCACGCCTGACGGTAGCCGACGCAGCGGATGGCGGGGGAATCCGGAGTCAGCTCGGGATAGCGGCGGCGCAGGTTTTCTACTTCGCCGATAAAGCCCTGTTCAAGCATCAGGTGGAAACGCAGGGCGATGTTTTCATGCAGGCGGGCGCGGTTTTCGGGAATCAGTGCGGCGGTATGCAAATCAAAAGGGAGTGTATGGGAGGTCGGGCTGCCGAGGTGTTCGCTCATCGGTTTGCCGGTCAAATAATAAACTTCCAAAGCGCGTCCGATACGCTGGCTGTCGTTCGGTTTCAGACGGCATGCGGTTTCGGGATCGACCTGTTGCAGGGTGCGGTAGAGGAAATCCAAGCCGTACATCTGTTTTTGTTCGTCCAAGTCGGCACGCAGGCAGGCATCGGCTTCGGGCAAATCGTTCAAACCTTGGGTAAGGGCGCGGAAATACATCATTGTGCCGCCGACAATCAGCGGACATTTCCCACGCGCCGTGATTTTGCCGACCAGACGCGTGCAGTCTTCGACAAAACGGGCGGCACTGTATGTCTGAACGGGCGTAATGATGTCGATAAGGTGGTGCGGGACAAAGGCGCGTTCGGAGGCGGACGGTTTCGCCGTGCCGATGTCCATATCGCGGTAAACCAGCGCGGAATCGAGGCTGATGATTTCGACAGGCAGAGTTTCGGCAATTTTGAGGGCGAGCGCGGTTTTGCCGCAGGCGGTCGGCCCGAGTAGGGCAAAGGCTTTCGGGGTCGGCATAATGTTTCGGGTTTGGAAAAATACGGATTATAGCGGAAAGCGCGCCGCCCTTATATTTTGCTTTGAGGAAGCACGCCGACGGCAAGGGGGCGTGTTTACCGTATGCCTTTATATAGTGGATTAAATTTAAACCAGTACAGCGTTGCCTCGCCTTGCCGTACTATCTGTACTGTCTGCGGCTTCGTTGCCTTGTCCTGATTTTTGTTAATCCACTATAAAATATGTTCAAACCGACGCGCCGGGTTTTCAATATGCCCGTGCCCGATGCCGCCTTGTCCGCAGGCATCGGCGGCAGCGTCCGATTTCTCGGGGAACGCCCGTCCCGGGTATATTTAAAGGTTCGGCGGTGCGGCGTTTTCCGGCGGCAAGGCTTCAGACGGCATCTCCGGCGCGTCCGTTAGACAAGGCGCGTGCTTGGGGCGATAATGGCGTTTTGCTTTTTTGAAAGCCTTGCAATGTCCCGAAACCTGCTTGTCCGCTGGATTGTCGTCTGCTTGATACCTTTAATAACGCTTGCCGTGTTCGCCGCCAATCCGCCCGAAGACAAACCCCAGCACTTGATCAACGGCATTATCCTTGCCTGCGAAGCGACGTTTTTGTTCAAATTCGTCCTTTTCGACACCATCAAGCATCATTTGAAGCAAGAGTTTGATTTGAAACGTCAAACTATGTTTCTGTTTATTCCGATTGTTTTGCTGGTTGTGTATTTGTTCCACTATTTTGGCGCGTTTTAGCCCGTTTCCGTTATTTCTATGAATACTCCTCCTTTTGTCTGTTGGATTTTTTGCAAGGTCATCGACAATTTCGGCGACATCGGCGTTTCGTGGCGGCTCGCCCGTGTTTTGCACCGTGAACTCGGTTGGCAGGTGCATTTGTGGACGGACAACGTGTCCGCCTTGCGTACGCTTTGCCCTGATTTGCCCGATGTTCCCTGCGTTCATCAGGATATTCATGTCCGCACTTGGCATTCCGATGCGGCAGATATTGATACCGCGCCTGTTCCCGATGTCGTCATCGAAACTTTCGCCTGCGACCTGTCTGAAAATGTGCTGCACATCATCCGCCGACACAAACCGCTTTGGCTGAATTGGGAATATTTGAGCGCGGAAGAAAGCAATGAAAGGCTGCACCTGATGCCTTCGCCGCAGGAGGGCGTTCAAAAATATTTTTGGTTTATGGGTTTCAGCGAAAAAAGCGGCGGGTTGATACGCGAACGTGATTACCAAGATGCCGTCCGTTTCAATACCGAAGCCCTGCGTCAGCGGCTGATGCTTCCCGAAAAAAACGCGCCCGAATGGCTGCTTTTCGGCTATCGGAGCGATATTTGGGCAAAGTGGCTGGACATGTGGCAACAGGCAGACAGCCCGCTAACCCTGCTGCTGGCGGGGGCGCAAATTATCGACAGCCTCAAACAAAGCGGCGTTATTCCGCAAAATGCCCTACAAAACGACGGCGATGTTTTTCAGACGGCATCCGTCCGCCTCGTCAAAATCCCGTTCGTGCCACAACAGGATTTCGACCAACTGCTGCACCTCGCCGACTGCGCCGTCATCCGCGGCGAAGACAGTTTCGTGCGCGCCCAGCTTGCCGGAAAACCTTTCTTTTGGCACATCTACCCGCAAGACGAGCATGTCCATCTCGACAAACTCCACGCCTTTTGGGATAAGGCACACGGTTTCTACTCTCCCGAAACCGCATCGGCACACCGCCGCCTTTCAGACGACCTCAACGGCGGAGAGGCTTTATCCGCCACGCAACGCCTCGAATGTTGGCAAACCCTGCAACAACATCAAAACGGCTGGCGGCAAGGCACGGAGGATTGGAGCCGTTATCTTTTCGGGCAGCCTTCCGCATCCGAAAAACTCGCCGCCTTTGTTTCAAAGCATCAAAAAATACGCTAGAATAGCGCGTTTTACGACAACCGATTTGATTGGAAAATCACAATGAAAACAGCACAAGAACTGCGCGCCGGCAATGTATTTATGGTCGGCAACGATCCTATGGTCGTTCAAAAAACCGAATACATCAAAGGCGGCCGCTCTTCCGCCAAAGTCAGCATGAAACTGAAAAACCTGCTGACCGGCGCGGCTTCCGAAACCATTTACAAAGCCGACGACAAATTCGACGTGGTCATCCTGTCCCGCAAAAACTGTACGTACAGCTATTTTGCCGACCCGATGTACGTCTTTATGGACGAAGAATTCAACCAATACGAAATCGAAGCCGACAACATCGGCGACGCGTTGAAATTCATCGTTGACGGTATGGAAGACCAATGCGAAGTAACCTTCTACGAAGGCAACCCAATCTCCGTAGAACTGCCTACCATCATCGTACGCGAAGTTGAGTACACCGAGCCTGCCGTTAAAGGCGATACTTCCGGCAAAGTGATGAAAACCGCGCGTCTGGTCGGCGGCACTGAAATCCAAGTGATGTCTTACATCGAAAACGGCGACAAAGTCGAAATCGATACCCGTACCGGCGAATTCCGCAAACGCGCCTGATGCCCTGCTGAAAAATGCCGTCTGAAAACGTTTCAGACGGCATTTTTTTATCTTCGCCCCAAGTTTGGATTGAAGTAGATGTTTTTTTCGTAAACGACAATACGCGTGATTTTGCCATTTTCGTCAAAATGGATGTCTAAAAACGGTTTGTCGGGATTGCGTTCACGGTTGGACAGCCGGAAGAGTGATTGGTTTTCAAGCATTTCTCCGTGTATTTTCAGATAGCCGGGCAATTGGCTGATGTGTTGGAAATTGCCGCCAAGTCCGTTGTTGTGCCGGCTCGAATAGGCAGGGGTTGCCGAAACTTCAAAATAACGCGTGCGTTTCGGCTCCTCGCCTTGCCCGCGGGTTTCTTCGCTGCCCTGTGTCAGCAACAGCGTCGCTTCTCGGAGGCGGCGTTCCTGTTCCATCAAGGCATCTTGTGCCTGCCGGCTGATGGTGCGCTTTCCGTAACGCAAGTCTTCAATTGCCAGTATGATTTTCTGATGGTAGTCGGGATCTTCAGGGCGGATGTCGGGAAACAGCAGCCGCTGTATGTTGTTATAGCCACTGTCGGGTAAGCCGAAACGGGTTTCCAGTTCGTGATGGGAAAGGGCAAACAGACAGTCCGAGTCGATGTGTTCGGCGATTTGCTGCATGAGATCGTCAATGCCGGAGGCGGGGTGCAGGCCGGTGCAATTTGACGGCAGCGCGCTTTCTGCCTGCTTGACGTTATCAGGGGCGGATGCGGTCGGTTGCAAATCGGTTTGGGAAGGAGCTGATGACGCGGAGGACGAAGCGGCGGATGCGCCGGTTTCTTTCGTTTTATCTTCTTTGCTCGGGGAACACGCGACCAGCATGATTGCGGCAAGCCATAAGAGAAGTGATGAGGTTTTGTTTTTCATTCTATTGTTTCCAGTATTAAAAAGGCCGTCTGAAAACCTGACGTTTCATTTTTCAGACGGCCTGTTGTTAATAGAACCGAAGAACCCGTTATTGCCGACAAGGTTCTCAACCTGTCTTACCCGACGCGGTAAAATGCAAGGCTGCCCAAAAGGTTGGGGAAATGTTTGACCTGTCTGTTGCCCGCCATGACGGCGCGCTCAAGCACGCGGATGTTGTTTTTGGCGCACAACA
The DNA here is from genome assembly GCF_962747995.1 of Neisseria viridiae. Classification (GTDB taxonomy): domain Bacteria; phylum Pseudomonadota; class Gammaproteobacteria; order Burkholderiales; family Neisseriaceae; genus Neisseria; species Neisseria viridiae. Next base: position 212,888 of record NZ_CAUJAJ010000001.1, read on the forward strand.
AATCAAAGTCTTTGAGCGTGCACCAATGGATATTGGGCGTGTCATACCAATGGTAGGGCATACGTTCGGAAACCGGCATATGTCCACCGAGTGCGATTTGGACGCGGTTGCGCCAGTAGCCGAAATTCGGGAAGCTGACAATCGCCTGTTTGGCAACGCGCATCAGGCAGCGCAGGATTTTTTCGGTATTCTGCATCGCTTGGATGGTCTGGCTCAACACAATCACATCAAAACTCTGATCGTTGAATGCGGTCAAACCCTCTTCCAAATCGGCTTGGATAACATTTACGCCGCGCGACATCGCGGCAATCACGCTGTCGGTGTCGATTTCGATGCCGTAGCCGCTGCATTTTTTGTGTTCGACCAAGGCGGCAAGCAGTTCGCCGTCGCCGCAGCCCAAGTCCAAGACGCGGCTGCCTTCGGGTATCCGGTCATAAATCAGTTGCAAATCATCGCGCAGGTTCATTGCTGACATTCCTTATAAACGTTGTTCATATAGGCGGCGACCGCACGCATATAGGCTTCGTCTTCCATTAAAAAGGCATCGTGCCCGTGTGCGGATTTGACTTCGATATACTGCACGGATTTTTGGGCGGCAATCAGTGCCTTGACCAGTTCGTGCGAACGTTCGGGCGCGAAACGCCAGTCGGTGCTGAAGCTGGCGACAAAGAATTTTGCCTGAACATCCTGCACGGCGCGGGTCAGGCTGTTGCCGAAATCCGCCGCAGGATCGAAATAGTCCAAAGCTTTGGTCATCAGCAAATAGGTGTTGGCATCAAACCGCCCGACGAATTTGTCGCCCTGATAGCGCAGATAGGATTCTACTTCAAATTCAACGCCATAACCGTATTGATAGCCGTTGGAACGCAAATCGCGTCCGAATTTTTTGCCCAAACCGTCTTCGGCAAGATAAGTGATGTGTCCCATCATGCGGGCAATCCGCAAGCCCCGTGCAGGAACGGTATTGTGGCTGCGGTAATGTCCTTCGTTGAAATCGGGATCGGTCAAAATCGCCTGACGTGCTACATCATTAAACGCGATATTTTGCGTGGACAGTTTCGGCGCGGAGGCAATCACCAAGGCGTGGCGCACGCGTTCGGGATAGGAAATCGCCCACTGCAAAGCCTGCATACCGCCCAAGCTGCCGCCGACAACCGCCGCCCATTGCCCGATGCCGAGATAATCGGCAAGCGCGGCTTGTGATTTTACCCAGTCCTTCACCGTAACCACCGGAAAATCCGCGCCGTATTCCCTGCCCGTTTCAGGATTAATCGACAAAGGCCCGCTGCTGCCGTCGCAGCCACCCAGATTGTTCAACCCGACCACGAAAAAACGTTCCGTATCAATCGGTTTGCCGGGTCCGACCATATTGTCCCACCAGCCCGTATATTTATCCTCTGCCGAATACCTGCCTGCAACATGATGGTTGCCCGACAGCGCGTGGCAGATTAAAACCGTATTGTTTTTTTCGGCATTCAGCTCGCCGTAGGTTTCAATCATCAGATCGAAACGCGGCAAAGTTTTACCGTTTTCCAAAACCAGCGGCACCTCAAACGGAATTTTTTGGGGCGTTACAATGCCCACCGAGGCATTTTGACTCATATCCTGTTCCAACAAATGCGGCGAAAAGCGTTATTATATCGCAAACGGCATGACTTTTTGACACGGTCGGGCAGGCGGCCCGACGCGTCGACCCCCCAACCGCCGCGCCCGAACCATACTTTCCGCTTCCCGATATGATAGGCAGACTTTTCCGTATTTTTTTCTTTTTCGCACTTGCCGCGCTGATTATCAACCGCCTCTTCAGCCGCAGGCAGAAACGCGCCCTGCGCGAAGTCGCCAAAATCAGCGCATGGGTACTGCTCGGTGCGGCCGCCGCAACGCTGTTTTGGTATCTGTTTATGCTGTATTTCAAACACATTCCGGATTCGTATTGACGGAAAAAATGCCGTCTGAAACGCTATTTTTATGTTTCAGACGGCATATTTGAAAAGGGCTTTCGGTAGGAGGGGCTTTACAACCGAAGCAGGAAGGGCAGGGGGTCAGCGTTGGCGCGCTTTAAAACGCGGATTGCTTTTGCAGATGACGTACACTTTGCCCCTGCGCCTGACGATTTGGCAGTCGCGGTGGCGTTGTTTGGCGGTTTTGAGCGAAGACAGAACCTGCATTATTTGTCCTTTCTAAACGATGACATTACGGATTGGAAACGTTGGTTGAACTTGCTGGCGCGTCCTTCGGTGTTGACGTTGCGCTGCTTGCCGGTATAGACGGGATGGGATGCGGAAGAAGTATCCAGCGAAAACAGCGGATATTCTTTGCCGTCTGTCCAAACCATCGTTTTTCCGTGTGTTTCAGCGCAAGAACGAATCAGCCAGCCTTCATTGGCGCTGCTGTCGAAAAAAAGGACGGTTCGGTAATTGTCGGGATGGATATTCGGTTTCATATATTGCCTTAGTTGGATTGTTATAACATAACAAACTCTACCATAATTTAGAAGGCTTGCACAAGGAAAGCGTATGGTTTTTGCTAAATATTAAAAATTTTCATCATAAACCTGAAAATTTTGAAATTGACTCATATTCGGTGCAACCTTATCATACCGCCTGAAACATCATATAAAAGATAACGAAGGTATGCAGATATGAATTACGCAAAAGAAATCAATGCGTTAAACAACAGTCTTTCCGACTTGAAAGGCGACATCAACGTTTCGTTTGAATTTTTCCCGCCGAAAAACGAACAAATGGAAACGATGCTGTGGGATTCCATCCACCGTCTGCAAACCCTGCATCCCAAGTTCGTATCCGTAACCTACGGCGCAAATTCCGGCGAACGCGACCGCACGCACGGCATCGTCAAACGCATCAAACAGGAAACCGGCTTGGAAGCAGCCCCGCACCTGACCGGCATCGACGCATCCCCCGACGAATTGCGCCAAATCGCCAAAGATTATTGGGACAGCGGTATCCGCCGCATTGTCGCCCTGCGCGGCGACGAGCCGCCCGGTTATGAGAAAAAACCGTTTTATGCCGAAGACTTGGTCAAACTCCTGCGCTCCGTCGCCGACTTCGACATCTCTGTGGCAGCATATCCCGAAGTGCATCCCGAAGCCAAATCCGCACAAGCCGACCTGATTAATCTGAAACGCAAAATCGATGCGGGCGCGAACCACGTCATCACCCAATTTTTCTTTGATGTGGAACGCTACCTGCGCTTCCGCGACCGCTGCGTGATGTTGGGTATCGATGTGGAAATCGTCCCCGGTATTTTGCCTGTTACCAACTTCAAGCAGCTCGGTAAAATGGCGCAAGTAACCAACGTCAAAATCCCAAGCTGGCTGTCGCAAATGTATGAAGGTTTGGACGACGACCAAGGCACGCGCAACCTCGTCGCCGCCAGTATCGCCATCGATATGGTCAAAGTCCTGTCCCGCGAAGGCGTGAAAGATTTCCACTTTTACACGCTTAACCGCAGCGAGCTGACTTACGCCATCTGCCATATTTTGGGCGTGCGCCCTTAAAGCTGAAAACGGCTTCAGACGGCATCCGAGGCCGTCTGAAAAGCAAAACGCCGCCCCATCCTAGCCATTCTGATTTACAATACCGGCCGATTCGGATCGAACCGGTCCTTACAAAATCCAACTGGAGAGTTCAACATGACAACATTACATTTTTCAGGCTTCCCACGCGTCGGTGCCTTCCGCGAATTGAAATTCGCACAAGAAAAATACTGGCGCAAAGAAATCAGCGAGCAAGAATTGCTGGCTGTTGCTAAAGACTTGCGCGAGAAAAACTGGAAACACCAAGCTGCTGCCAACGCTGATTACGTTGCTGTAGGCGATTTCACTTTCTACGACCACATCCTCGACCTGCAAGTTGCCACCGGTGCCATCCCTGCCCGTTTCGGCTTCGACAGCCAAAACCTGTCTTTGGAACAATTCTTCCAACTGGCGCGTGGTAACAAAGACCAATTTGCTATCGAAATGACCAAATGGTTCGACACCAACTACCACTACTTGGTGCCTGAATTCCACGCCGATACCGAATTCAAAGCCAACGCCAAACACTACGTTCAACAGCTGCAAGAAGCCCAAGCTTTGGGCCTGAAAGCCAAACCGACCATCGTCGGCCCATTGACTTTCCTGTGGGTAGGTAAAGAAAAAGGCGCAGTCGAATTTAACCGCCTGAGCCTGTTGCAAAAACTGCTGCCCGTTTACGTTGAAATCCTGAACGCTTTGGTTGAAGCCGGTGCCGAATGGATTCAAATCGACGAACCTGCTTTGACTGTCGATTTGCCTAAAGAATGGGTGGAAGCCTACAAAGACGTTTACGCTACTTTGAGCAAAGTCAACGCCAAAATCTTGTTGAGCACTTACTTCGGTTCTGTTGCTGAACACGCCGCATTGCTGAAAGCCCTGCCTGTTGACGGCCTGCACATCGACTTGGTACGCGCGCCCGAGCAACTGGACGCATTTGCCGATTACGACAAAGTCCTGTCTGCCGGTGTTATCGACGGCCGCAACATTTGGCGCGCCAACCTGAACAAAGTTTTGGAAACCGTTGAGCCGCTGCAAGCCAAACTGGGCGAGCGTTTGTGGATTTCCAGCTCTTGCTCGCTGCTGCACACCCCGTTTGACTTGTCAGTTGAAGAAAAACTGAAAGCCAACAAACCCGACCTGTACTCTTGGTTGGCATTCACCCTGCAAAAAACCCAAGAATTGCGCGTTCTGAAAGCCGCATTGAACGAAGGCCGTGATTCTGTTGCCGAAGAACTGGCCGCCAGCCAAGCTGCCGCCGACTCCCGTGCCAACAGCAGCGAAATCCACCGTGCAGACGTTGCCAAACGCCTTGCCGACCTGCCTGCCAACGCAGACCAACGCAAATCACCGTTTGCCGACCGCATCAAAGCGCAACAAGCATGGTTGAACCTGCCCCTGCTGCCGACGACCAATATCGGTTCTTTCCCGCAAACTACCGAAATCCGTCAAGCACGCGCAGCCTTCAAAAAAGGCGAACTGTCTGCCGCCGATTACGAAGCCGCGATGAAAAAAGAAATTGCCTTGGTGGTTGAAGAGCAGGAAAAACTGGACTTGGACGTACTGGTACACGGCGAAGCCGAGCGTAATGACATGGTCGAATACTTCGGCGAACTGTTGAGCGGTTTTGCATTCACCCAATACGGCTGGGTACAAAGCTACGGCTCACGCTGCGTTAAACCACCTATCATCTTCGGTGACGTAAGCCGTCCTGAAGCCATGACCGTGGCCTGGTCCACTTATGCGCAAAGCCTGACCAAACGCCCGATGAAAGGCATGTTGACCGGCCCTGTAACTATTCTGCAATGGTCTTTCGTCCGCAACGACATTCCTCGCTCTACCGTGTGCAAACAAATCGCACTGGCCCTGAACGACGAAGTATTGGATCTGGAAAAAGCCGGCATCAAAGTCATCCAAATCGACGAACCTGCCATCCGTGAAGGCCTGCCTTTGAAACGTGCTGATTGGGATGCCTACCTGAACTGGGCCGGCGAATCTTTCCGCCTGTCCTCTGCCGGTTGTGAAGACAGCACTCAGATCCACACCCATATGTGCTACTCCGAGTTCAACGACATCCTGCCGGCCATCGCAGCTATGGATGCCGACGTGATTACCATCGAAACTTCACGTTCCGATATGGAACTCCTGACCGCGTTCGGCAAGTTCAAATACCCGAACGACATCGGCCCGGGCGTTTACGACATCCACAGCCCGCGCGTACCGACTGAAGCCGAAGTTGAGCACCTGTTGCGCAAAGCCATCGAAGTTGTGCCGGTTGAGCGTCTGTGGGTGAATCCTGACTGCGGCCTGAAAACACGCGGCTGGAAAGAAACCCTGGAGCAACTCCAAGTGATGATGAACGTAACCCGCAAACTGCGTGCCGAATTGGCGAAATAAGCCGGAACCGTATGAACAAATGCCGTCTGAAAGCCCTTCAGACGGCATTTTGCCCTGAGTTGCGGCGCAAGGGTGCAGTTGCCGGGAAATTTTCTCATTGCAGCTTGTATTCCTCCAATTTGACTTTATATATTGGAAACAGCAAACCAGAGTTGTATTCGATAGTTTTAAATAATTTATATTATTTGAACTATAAATTATACAAATCATTTTGCTTGGGGTAGAATGCCCAGCGATTCACAATTATTTCTCAAACCTATCTATTAAGGAGCTCAAAATGGCTTTGCAAGATCGTACCGGTCAAAAAGTACCTTCCGTAGTATTCCGTACCCGCGTCGGCGACACTTGGAAAGATGTGTCTACCGATGATTTGTTCAAAGGCAAAAAAGTAGTCGTATTCTCTCTGCCCGGCGCATTTACCCCGACTTGTTCTTCTTCCCACCTGCCGCGTTACAACGAATTGTTCGGCGCGTTCAAAGAAAACGGCGTTGACGCAATCTACTGCGTATCTGTAAACGATACTTTCGTGATGAACGCTTGGGCTGCCGAAGAAGAATCAGACAACATCTACATGATTCCTGACGGTAACGGCGAATTCACCGAAGGTATGGGTATGTTGGTCGGTAAAGAAGACTTGGGCTTCGGCAAACGCTCTTGGCGTTACTCCATGCTGGTTAACGACGGCGTGGTTGAAAAAATGTTCATCGAGCCGGAAGAACCGGGCGATCCGTTCAAAGTATCCGATGCAGATACTATGCTGAAATTCGTTGCTCCCGATTGGAAGGCTCAAGAGTCTGTTGCTATCTTTACCAAACCCGGCTGCCAATTCTGTGCTAAAGCCAAACAAGCTTTGCAAGACAAAGGTTTGTCTTACGAAGAAATCGTATTGGGCAAAGATGCAACCGTTACTTCCGTTCGCGCCATTACCGGCAAGATGACTGCCCCTCAAGTTTTCATCGGCGGCAAATACATCGGCGGCAGCGAAGATTTGGAAGCTTACTTGGCTAAAAACTAATTGCCTGATGCTTAAGACGGTTTGAACGAAGCTGTCTGAACAGAAAAATAGAGTTATTCAGACGATACGCTACATGGTCGTTCTGAATAACTCTATATTTACAAGTAGAATTTGAGATTATTGTTTTAAATCGAAACTTTTAAAATGGCTATTGGTTTTATATTGTCGATAGTTTATTAAAAGCCGTCTGAAAACCTGATACGCATCACGCTGATGCTGCTTCGGACGCTTAATAAAGAAGGACAAAGATTATGAAAAAAATTCAAGCAGATGTCGTCGTAATCGGCGGCGGTACTGCCGGTATGGGTGCGTTTCGCAATGCCCGTTTACATTCGGACAATGTTTATCTGATTGAAAACAACGTGTTCGGCACAACATGCGCGCGCGTGGGCTGTATGCCTTCCAAACTCTTGATTGCCGCCGCAGAGGCGCGCCATCACGCACTGCATACCGACCCGTTCGGCGTGCATTTGGACAAAGACAGCATCGTCGTCAACGGCAAAGAAGTCATGCAGCGCGTCAAATCCGAGCGCGATCGTTTTGTCGGCTTTGTCGTTGCCGATGTGGAAGAATGGCCTGCCGACAAACGCATCATGGGTTCGGCTAAATTTATCGACGAGCATACCGTCCAAATCGACGACCATACCCAAATCACGGCAAAAAGTTTCGTGATTGCTACCGGTTCGCGTCCCATCATCCTGCCGCAGTGGCAGTCTTTGGGCGACCGTTTGATTATCAACGACGACGTTTTCTCATGGGATACGCTGCCTAAGCGCGTTGCCGTGTTCGGGCCGGGCGTTATCGGTTTGGAACTGGGTCAGGCATTGCACCGTTTGGGCGTGAAAGTCGAGATTTTCGGCTTGGGCGGCATCATCGGCGGCATTTCCGACCCCGTCGTTTCAGACGAGGCGAAAGCCGTGTTCGGCGAAGAATTGAAACTGCATTTGGATGCTAAAACCGAGGTCAAACTCGACGCAGACGGCAATGTAGAAGTCCATTGGGAGCAGGATGGCGAAAAAGGCGTATTTGTTGCCGAATATATGCTGGCAGCCGTAGGCCGCCGTCCGAACGTTGACAATATCGGTTTGGAAAATATCAATATCGAAAAAGATGCGCGCGGCGTACCCGTTGCCGACCCGCTGACCATGCAAACCAGCATTCCGCATATCTTTATTGCGGGCGACGCGTCCAACCAACTGCCCCTGCTGCACGAAGCCGCCGACCAAGGCAAGATTGCCGGCGACAACGCGGGCCACTATCCGAATATCGGCGGCGGTTTGCGCCGCAGCACCATCGGCGTGGTGTTCACCAGTCCGCAAATCGGCTTCGTCGGTTTGAAATACGCGCAGGTTGCCGCGCAATATCAGCCAGACGAATTTGTCATCGGCGAAGTGTCGTTCAAAAACCAAGGTCGCAGCCGCGTGATGCTGGTAAACAAAGGCCATATGCGTCTGTATGCCGAAAAAGCAACCGGCCGCTTCATCGGTGCGGAAATCGTAGGCCCTGCCGCCGAACATTTGGCGCACCTGTTGGCTTGGGCACATCAAATGGAGATGACCGTTCCGCAAATGCTGGATATGCCGTTCTACCATCCTGTTATCGAGGAAGGTCTGCGTACCGCGTTGCGCGATGCCGATGCGAAATTGAAAGCCTGACCGATATGGCAAAACAATGCCGTCTGAAATTTTTTCAGACGGCATTTTATTTTTGGGGATGGGGTTGGAGGTCGGATGCTGATACCGTGTCGGGAAGGGAGCGGCAAAACTAAAAATCTTTCTTTTAATCTGCTGTTTCCACGCGTGTTTGTCAAAATCTATCAGTTTGTTTTTAAAATACACTGTTCAAAATGAGATAAAACAGGTAAATTAACGTTTATGTAACCCAGTGTAGCAATGGGTTTACGGTTTTTGAGTCGATATATAACTACAGAGGAATTGACTATGTCTGTCAAACCGCGTCCTGTTTATCTGGATTTGCCGAACATCCGTCTGCCGATACCCGGGATAGTTTCCATCTTTCACCGCATCAGCGGGGTCGGGCTGTTTATTATGCTGCCTTTCCTGCTGTATTTCCTGTCCGGCACCCTAAGTCAAGAATCTGCATTTGAAACTTACCGTGCCATTATTTCCCATCCTTTGGTCAAGCTGGTTTTAATCGGCGTATTGTGGGCTTATCTGCACCATTCCCTTGCCGGTATCCGCTTTTTATTTTTGGATGCACACAAAGGCCTTGAGCTGAATACTGCGCGCAATACCGCTAAAGCCGTATTTGCTTCTGCATTGGTTTTGACTGTCGTTTTGGGAGCGTTGTTATGGTAGAACGTAAATTGACCGGTGCCCATTACGGTTTGCGCGATTGGGCAATGCAACGTGCGACTGCGGTTATTATGTTGATTTATACCGTTGCACTTTTAGTGGTTCTATTTTCCCTGCCTAAAGAATATTCGGCATGGCAGGCGTTTTTCAATCAAACTTGGGTGAAAGTGTTTACCCAAGTGAGCTTTTTGGCCGTATTCCTGCATGCATGGGTAGGTATCCGCGATTTGTGGATGGACTACATTAAGCCTTTCGGCGTGCGTTTGTTTTTACAAGTTGCCACCATAGTTTGGTTGGTCGGCTGCTTGGTATATTCAGTTAAAGTAATCTGGGGGTAAGTATGGGTTTTCCTGTTCGCAAGTTTGATGCCGTGATTGTCGGCGGTGGTGGTGCAGGTTTACGCGCAGCCCTCCAATTATCCAAATCCGGTCTGAATTGTGCCGTTTTGTCTAAAGTGTTCCCGACCCGTTCGCATACCGTAGCGGCGCAGGGCGGTATTTCCGCTTCGCTGGGTAATGTGCAGGAAGACCGTTGGGACTGGCATATGTACGATACCGTGAAAGGTTCCGACTGGCTGGGCGACCAAGATGCGATTGAGTTTATGTGTCGCGCTGCACCTGAAGCGGTGATTGAGTTGGAACACATGGGCATGCCTTTTGACCGCGTGGAAAGCGGCAAAATTTATCAGCGTCCTTTCGGCGGTCATACTGCTGAACACGGTAAACGTGCGGTAGAACGTGCATGTGCGGTTGCCGACCGTACCGGTCATGCGATGTTGCATACTTTGTACCAACAAAACGTCCGTGCCAATACACAATTCTTTGTGGAATGGACGGCGCAAGATTTGATTCGTGATGAAAACGGCGACGTCGTCGGTGTGACTGCCATGGAAATGGAAACCGGTGAAGTTTATATTTTCCACGCTAAAGCTGTGATGTTTGCTACCGGCGGTGGCGGTCGTATTTATGCTTCTTCTACCAATGCCTATATGAATACCGGTGACGGTTTGGGCATTTGTGCCCGTGCGGGCATTCCGTTGGAAGATATGGAATTCTGGCAATTCCACCCGACCGGCGTGGCGGGTGCGGGCGTATTGATTACCGAAGGCGTACGCGGCGAGGGCGGTATTCTGTTGAACGCTGACGGCGAGCGTTTTATGGAACGTTATGCGCCGACGGTGAAAGACTTGGCTTCTCGCGACGTGGTTTCACGCGCGATGGCAATGGAAATCTATGAAGGTCGCGGCTGCGGTAAAAACAAAGACCACGTCTTGCTGAAAATCGACCATATCGGCGCAGAAAAAATTATGGAAAAACTGCCGGGCATCCGCGAGATTTCCATTCAGTTTGCCGGTATCGATCCGATTAAAGACCCGATTCCGGTTGTGCCGACTACCCACTATATGATGGGCGGCATTCCGACCAATTACCACGGCGAAGTCGTTGTGCCGCAAGGCGGCGAGTACGAAGTGCCTGTAAAAGGTTTGTATGCCGCAGGTGAGTGCGCCTGTGCTTCCGTACACGGTGCGAACCGTTTGGGTACGAACTCCCTGCTGGACTTGGTGGTGTTCGGTAAAGCCGCCGGCGACAGTATGATTAAATTCATCAAAGAACAAAACGGCTGGAAACCCCTGCCTGCAAATGCGGGCGAGCTGACCCGCCAACGTATTGAACGCTTGGATAACCAAACCGGCGGCGAAAACGTCGATGCGCTGCGCCGCGAACTGCAACGCTCCGTCCAACTGCACGCCGGCGTGTTCCGTACCGATGCGATTTTGGCGGAAGGTGTGAAACAGGTGATGGCGATTGCCGAGCGCGTGAAACGTACCGAAATCAAAGACAAGAGCAAAGTGTGGAATACCGCGCGTATCGAGGCTTTGGAATTGGACAACCTGATTGAAGTGGCGAAAGCGACTTTGGTGTCTGCCGAAGCGCGTAAGGAATCCCGTGGCGCGCACGCTTCAGACGACCATCCTGAGCGCGATGACGAAAATTGGATGAAACACACCCTGTATCATTCAAATACCAACACCTTGTCTTACAAACCGGTACACACCAAGCCTTTGAGCGTGGAATACATCAAACCGGCCAAGCGCGTTTATTGATGCGTTTTCAGACGGCCTTCGCCTCAAAGGCCGTCTGAAACCTAACCATACCCACATTGAACTGCTTGAATCCATAATACAAAATCATTGGGCAGTTGATGAGAAAAGGAACACTTCTCATGGAAAAAATGAGTTTTGAAATTTACCGTTACAACCCGGATGTTGATGCCAAGCCTTATATGCAGCGTTACGAGTTGGAATTGGAATCGACCGACGTGAAACTTTTGGACGCACTGGTGCGCCTGAAAGCGCAAGACGATACCCTGTCTTTCCGCCGTTCCTGCCGCGAAGGTATTTGCGGTTCGGACGGTATGAACATCAACGGCAAAAACGGCTTGGCGTGTCTGACCGATTTACGCAGCCTGAAACAGCCTGTCAAGATCCGCCCGTTGCCCGGTCTGCCTGTCATCCGCGACCTGATTGTGGATATGACCCAGTTCTTCAAACAATACCATTCCATCAAACCGTATGTCGTTAACGACAATCCGATTGATGCGGACAAAGAGCGTCTGCAAACTCAGGAAGAGCGCAAAGAGTTGGACGGCTTGTACGAATGTATTTTGTGTGCCTGCTGTTCGACCGCCTGCCCGTCGTTTTGGTGGAATCCCGACAAATTCGTCGGTCCGTCCGGCTTGCTGAACGCCTACCGCTTCATTGCGGACAGCCGAGATACCATCACTAATGAGCGTTTGGACAATTTGAACGATCCGTACCGTTTGTTCCGCTGCCACACCATTATGAACTGTGTGGACGTATGCCCCAAACACTTGAATCCGACCCGAGCCATCGGTAAGATTAAAGAGATTATGTTGAAACGAGCCGTTTAAGAAATGATGGTTTTTGACGATATTGCCAAACGGAAAATCCGTTTTCAAACCCGCCGGGGATTATTGGAATTAGATTTAATCTTCGGCAGGTTTATGGAAAAAGAATTCGAGCACCTGAGTGATCAGGAATTGTCCGAATTTTCCGAAATCCTCGAATTTCAAGACCAAGAATTGCTTGCCTTGATTAACGGACATTCGGCGACGGACAAGAAGCACCTGATTCCCATGCTTGAAAAAATCAGACAGGCATGAGGCATCCGAAATCTGCCTGCGGGCAGATTTCAAAATGCAAAGGCCGTCTGAAGGCAAAGAACGTGCTGCGGATGCAGCAACGTGGGTTACAACTTGCAAAGGAGCGATAATATGTCCAAATCAATCAAACTCAACGTACCGGGTCAGGCAGGCTTGGATCTGCCGGTATTGGAAGCCAGCATCGGGCATGATGTGGTTGACATTCGGGGGCTGACAAAAAATACAGGTTTGTTTTCATTTGATCCCGGATTTGTTTCAACCGCAAGCTGTGAGTCTAAAATTACTTATATCGACGGCGATCAAGGCTTGCTTTATTATCGCGGATACCCCATCGAGCAGCTGGCCGAAAAGTCCGATTATTTGGAAGTCTGCTACCTGTTGATTTACGGCGAACTGCCGACTCCCGAGCAAAAGGCAGAATTTGACAATACCGTCAGCCGCCACACGATGGTGCATGAGCAGCTGACTTGGTTCTTCCGGGGTTTCCGCCGCGACGCGCATCCGATGGCGATGATGGTCGGCGTGGTTGGCGCGCTGTCTGCGTTCTACCAAGACAGCTTGGATATTACCAATCCCGAACACCGAAAAATCGCAATTTACCGTCTGATTTCCAAAATTCCGACAATCGCGGCAATGTGTTACCGCTATTCCAACGGTCTGCCGTTCAATTATCCGAAGAATAATCTTTCTTATTCCGAAAACTTCCTTCATATGATGTTCGCCACGCCGTGTGAAGACTACAAACCCAATCCCGTTTTGGCACGCGCACTCGACCGCATCTTTATTTTGCATGCCGACCACGAGCAAAACGCCTCAACTTCAACCGTCCGTCTGGCAGGGTCTTCGGGTGCGAACCCGTTTGCCTGTATTGCTGCCGGTATCGCCTGCCTGTGGGGTGCTTCGCACGGCGGTGCGAACGAAGCTGTGTTGAAGATGCTGGACGAAATCGGCGATGTATCTAATGTTGCCGCATACATGGAAGGTGTGAAACAACGCAAATACCGTCTGATGGGCTTCGGTCACCGCGTATACCGCAATATGGACCCGCGAGCCAGCATCATGCGCGAAACCTGTTATGAAGTTTTGAAAGAATTGGGTCTGGAAGACAGTCCGAAATTCAAACTGGCGATGGAATTGGAACAGATTGCGCTGAAAGACCCGTTCTTTATCGAACGCAAACTGTATCCCAATGTCGATTTCTATTCCGGCATCGTCCTGTCCGCGCTGGGCATCCCGACCGAAATGTTTACCGTCATCTTCGCCCTGTCGCGCAGCGTGGGCTGGATTTCGCACTGGCACGAGATGATTAGCGATCCTTCGCTGAAAATCGGCCGTCCCCGCCAGCTTTATACCGGTTCGGAACGCCGCGATTATGTGCCGGCAGGCGAGAGGTAACATACATTAATATATTGTCAAACAGGCAATATCAGAGAACCGGATTGTTTCCCGAATCCGTCTGATTGTAGTCGGATGAAATCAATGCAAGCAATCCGGTTTAAAATAGGGTAGAATAAAATGTCTTTTCAGACGGCATCAGTTCCGCCGTCAGGACGCGGATTTCTACCCTTTGTTTATATTTTAAAGAAAAGAGCGCACGCCATGATGGACGAAAAACTCAATTTCTCTTACCTGTTCGGTTCAAACGCACCCTACATTGAGGAATTGTACGAGGCTTTTTTGGAAAACCCCGATGCGGTTGATGAAAAATGGAAGCAGTATTTCACCGATTTGAGCAAACAGCCGGGGACGGTTGCTGTCGATGTCGCACACACACCGATTCGCGAATCATTTGTTACTTTGGCGAAAAAGAAAATTGCATCTGCCGTTGCGGGCGGTGCGGATGAGGCAATGCTGAAAAAGCAAGTCAGCGTTTTACGGCTGATTTCCGCCTATCGTATCCAAGGCGTGGGTGCGGCACGGCTCGATCCGCTCAAACGTATCCCCCCGCGCGACATTGAAGCCCTCGATCCGAAATTCCACGGTCTGTCTGATGCCGATATGGCGCTTCAATTCAATATGGGCGAGGGTGATTTTGCCAATCGCGGCAAGCTGCCCTTGTCCCAAATCATCAGCAACCTCAAACAAACCTACTGCGGCCACATCGCATTGGAATATATCTATATTCCCAATACCGAAGAGCGTCGTTGGGTACGCAACTATTTTGAAAGCGTATTGTCCACACCGCATTACAATGCCGATCAAAAACGCCGTATCTTGAAAGAGATGACCGCTGCCGAAACTTTGGAGCGTTATCTGCATACCAAATATGTCGGTCAAAAACGCTTTGGTGTCGAAGGCGGCGAAAGCGCGATTGCCGGTTTGAACTACCTGATTCAAAACGCCGGTAAAGACGGCGTGGAAGAAGTCATCATCGGTATGGCGCACCGTGGCCGTCTGAATGTTTTGGTTAACATCTTGGGCAAAAAACCGGCCGATCTGTTTGCCGAATTTGAAGGCCGTGCCGAAATCAAATTGCCCAGCGGCGACGTGAAATACCACATGGGCTTCAGCTCCGATATTGCCACCCCTCACGGCCCGATGCACGTTTCTTTGGCGTTCAACCCGTCACACTTGGAAATCGTCAATCCGGTGGTGGAAGGTTCTGCGCGCGCCAAACAAAAACGTTTGGGCGAAAACGGCCGCGACAAAGTCTTGCCGGTATTGATTCACGGCGACTCAGCATTTATCGGTCTGGGAGTCAACCAAGCGACATTCAACCTGTCTAAAACGCGCGGTTATACCACCGGCGGTACGGTTCATATCGTGATCAACAACCAAATCGGCTTTACCACTTCCGATATCCGCGATACCCGTTCAACCGTACACTGTACCGATATCGCGAAAATGGTTTCCGCTCCGGTTATCCATGTGAATGGCGATGATCCTGAGCGCGTTTGCTTTGCCATCCAAGCCGCTTTGGATTACCGCAAAAAATTCCATAAAGACATCGTGATCGACGTTGTCTGCTACCGTAAATGGGGCCACAACGAGGGTGATGATCCAACCTTGACCCAACCGATGATGTACAAAAAAGTATCGCAACACCCGGGTGCGCGTGCTTTGTACACCGAGCAACTGATTGCCGAAGGCGTGGTAACTCAAGCAGAGGCTGACGGTTACATCCAAGCCTACCGCGATGCTTTGGACAAAGGCGAACACGTCGAGCAAACAACGTTGAGCAACTTCCAACGCACGCAAATCGACTGGAGCAAATACCAAGGTAAAGATTGGCGCGAACACATCGAAACCGGTTTGCCTGCCGCAGATATTGAGCGTCTTACCGAGAAATTTACCGCTGTACCGGAAGGCTTTGCCCTGCATCCGACTGCAAAACGTGTGATTGAAGCGCGTAAAGCCATGGCATCCGGCAAACAAGCCATCGACTGGGGTATGGCCGAAACCTTGGCATACGCAAGCCTGCTGACAAAAGGTCATGGTGTGCGTATCTCCGGTGAGGACTCCGGCCGCGGTACATTCTCACACCGTCATGCCGTTCTGCACGATCAAAAACGCGAAAAATGGGACGACGGTACTTATGTTCCTCTGCGCAACATGGGCGAAGGCTTGGGCGAGTTCCTGGTTATCGACTCTATCTTGAACGAAGAAGCTGTGATGGCGTTCGAGTACGGCTTTGCCTGCTCCGCTCCTGACAAGCTGACCATTTGGGAAGCGCAATTCGGTGACTTCGCCAACGGCGCACAAGTAACTATCGACCAATTCCTGTCTTCAGGCGAAACCAAATGGGGTCGTTTGTGCGGTCTGACCACCATCCTGCCGCATGGCTACGACGGTCAAGGTCCTGAGCACTCTTCTGCACGCGTAGAACGTTGGTTGCAACTGTGTTCTGAGAACAATATGCAAGTCATCATGCCGTCTGAAGCGTCGCAAATGTTCCACCTCTTGCAACGCCAAGTCTTGGGTTCATACCGCAAACCGCTGGTGATTTTCATGTCCAAACGCCTGTTGCGCTTCAAAGGTGCAATGAGCCCGCTGGAAAACTTCACCGAAGGTTCGACTTTCCGTCCGGTTATCGGCGATACCGCAGAACGCGCAAGCAACGACAGCGTGAAACGCGTGGTATTGTGTGCCGGTCAGGTTTACTATGACTTGGAAGCCGGTCGTGCCGAACGTAAACTGGAAGATGATGTTGCTATCGTCCGCGTTGAGCAGCTGTATCCGTTCCCATACGACGAGGTTAAAGCTGAACTGGCGAAATATCCGAACGCAAAATCTGTGGTTTGGGCACAAGAAGAGCCGAAAAACCAAGGCGCGTTCTACCAAATCCGCCACCGCATCGAAGACGTTATCAGCGAAGAGCAAAAACTGTCTTATGCTGGTCGTCCAAGCAGCGCATCACCTGCCGTGGGCTACTCAAGCAAACACATTGCTCAATTGAAACAATTGGTTGAAGATGCTTTGGCATTGTAAACCAAGTAGCATTCCGTCTGAGTTTGCTCAGGCGGAATGCCCATATGCAGAATTAAAAACACACAACAGGCCGTCTGAAAGGGCCATTGGAGACACAAAATGATTATTGATGTAAAAGTACCTATGCTGTCTGAAAGCGTATCTGAAGGCACGCTCTTGGAATGGAAGAAGAAAGTTGGCGAAGCCGTTGCCCGTGACGAAATCCTGATCGATATCGAAACTGACAAAGTGGTTTTAGAAGTACCTTCTCCACAAGCCGGCGTATTGGTTGAAATCGTAGCTCAAGACGGTGAAACCGTTGTTGCCGACCAAGTTTTGGCACGCATCGATACCGCTGCTACTGCCGCCGCTGAAGCACCTGCCGCCGCGCCTGCCGAAGCTGCCCCAGCCGCCGCTCCTGCTGCTGCACAAAACAACGCCGCTATGCCTGCTGCTGCCAAACTGGCTGCCGAGACCGGTGTTGACGTGAACGCATTGCAAGGTTCCGGCCGTGACGGTCGCGTCTTGAAAGAAGACGTACAAAATGCCGCGGCCAAACCTGCCGCAGCCGCTGCTCCTGCCGTTGCACTTCCTGCCGGCGCACGTCCTGAAGAACGCGTACCAATGAGCCGCCTGCGTGCCCGTGTTGCAGAACGCCTCTTGGCTTCTCAACAAGAAAACGCCATTCTGACTACATTCAACGAAGTCAACATGAAACCAATCATGGACTTGCGTGCGAAGTACAAAGAAAAATTCGAGAAAGAGCACGGCGTAAAACTGGGCTTCATGTCCTTCTTCGTTAAAGCCGCGGTTGCCGCCCTGAAAAAATATCCGGTTGTGAATGCTTCTGTTGACGGCAAAGACATCGTGTACCACGGCTACTTCGACATCGGTATCGCAATTGGCAGCCCACGCGGTTTGGTTGTGCCAATCCTGCGCGATGCCGACCAAATGAGCATTGCCGACATCGAACAAGCAATTGTTGATTACGCGAAAAAAGCCAAAGACGGCAAAATCGCTATCGAAGATCTGACCGGCGGTACATTCAGTATTACCAACGGCGGTACTTTCGGTTCTATGATGTCTACCCCGATCATCAACCCACCTCAATCTGCGATTTTGGGTATGCACGCCACTAAAGAGCGCGCTGTGGTTGAAAACGGCCAAGTTGTTGTCCGTCCAATGATGTATCTGGCTCTGTCTTACGACCACCGTATCATTGACGGCCGCGAAGCTGTATTGACCTTGGTAGCTATTAAAGACGCGTTGGAAGACCCGGCCCGCCTGTTGTTGGATCTGTAATCGTTTCAGACGGCCTTTTATTTATTAATGAAAAGGCCGTCTGAATTTTTATTTAGATGTAGCGTAATGTAGTATCGTGCTACAATAGGCTCAACGAACGATTGAGGCCGTCTGAAACATTTGATTCGAATGAATCGACAGATATGGACTTTCAGACGGTCTTTTCTTAAAACCATCAAAACGCAGTCATTCAAAATAAAAAAGAAACAAAAAGTATCGTTTTTATTTTGAGATACTGCAAAAAGCAAAGGATGACACGATGTCTCAATATGATGTAGTAGTGATTGGTGCAGGCCCGGGCGGATACGTTGCCGCCATCCGTGCCGCGCAACTGGGTTTTAAAACCGCTTGCGTTGATGCAGGCGTTAACAAAGCAGGCAATGCCCCTGCATTGGGCGGTACTTGCTTAAACGTAGGCTGTATCCCTTCCAAAGCCCTGTTGCAATCCAGCGAACATTTCCACGCTGCGCAACACGAGTTTGCCGAACACGGTATCACTGTCGGCAACGTAAAATTCGATGCGGCCAAAATGATTGAGCGCAAAGATGCCATCGTGACCAAGCTGACCGGCGGCGTGAAATTCCTGTTCCAAAAAAACAAAGTAACCAGCCTGTTCGGTACTGCTTCCTTTGCCGGTAAAAATGGCGATGCTTACCAAATCGAAGTCGATAACAAAGGCGAGAAAGCCGTTATCGAAGCCAAACACGTCATCGTAGCCACCGGTTCCGTACCGCGTCCGCTGCCACAAGTTGCTATCGACAACGTAAACGTATTGGACAACGAAGGCGCATTGAACCTGACCGAAGTGCCTGCCAAACTCGGCGTGATCGGTTCCGGCGTGATTGGTCTGGAAATGGGTTCCGTATGGAACCGCGTAGGTGCAGAAGTTACCATTCTTGAAGCTGCGCCGACCTTCCTGGCTGCCGCCGACCAACAAATCGCCAAAGAAGCCTTCAAATACTTTACCAAAGAGCAAGGCTTGAGCATTGAATTGGGCGTGAAAATCGGCGACATCAAATCTGAAGGCAAAGGCGTTTCCGTTGCTTACGAAACAGCTGCCGGTGAAGCCAAAACCGAAGTATTCGACAAACTCATCGTTGCTATCGGCCGTATTCCAAACACCAAAGGCCTGAACGCCGAAGCTGTAGGTTTGGAAAAAGACGAACGCGGCTTTATCAAAGTAGATGGCGAATGCCGTACCAACCTGCCTAACGTATGGGCAATTGGCGACGTGGTTCGCGGCCCGATGTTGGCACACAAAGCCAGCGACGAAGGCGTTGCCGTTGCTGAGCGCATTGCCGGTCAAAAACCGCATATCGACTTCAACAACGTACCATTCGTGATTTACACCGACCCTGAAATCGCTTGGGTGGGTAAAACCGAAGAGCAGCTCAAAGCCGAAGGCGTGGAGTACAAAAAAGGTACTTCAGGTTTCGGTGCAAACGGTCGCGCATTGGCAATGGGCAAAGCCAAAGGTACGGTTAAAGTGTTGGCAGATGCCAAAACCGACCGTATCTTGGGCGTACACATGATCGGCCCGGTTGTCAGCGAATTGGTTACCGAAGGCGTGACTGCGCTCGAATTCTTCGCCAGCAGCGAAGACATCGCCCGCATTATCCATGCCCACCCAACCTTGTCCGAAGTGGTTCACGAAGCTGCATTGGCGGCCGACAAACGCGCTTTGCACGGTTGATAGACATTAAGGCCGTCTGAAACTTTTCAGACGGTCTTAAGGCCTTCGACAAATTGAATGTTCCGAGAGCTTCGTTTTCTGATTTATAATTCCATCAGGCAAACAAACAGCATTTACATTCATTATGAACAAAGAAATAGTCGGTATTTTCTTTATACCGATGGGCATCATCAGCATGTGTATGGCCGCATTGTGGCAAATGTATGTGATGATGACCGAAACTTATACGCTCAACCGTTTCAAAGATAAAGAATTGGTTTGGCGCGTGGCATTGTTGTTTATCAGTTTCAGCCTTGCCGTTTATCTACTCTGCCCGAATTCACGTAAAAAAGGCATCGTCTTTTTTATTCTCGGAGGAGGCGGTGCAGCCATGTATCTGCTGGCGCGGATGTGGCTGCCCTTCAGTAAATAGTAGGGCCGTCTGAAAATATGGGATTGGCCGCAGGGCGATTCCTAAAACCCACTCACCTTAAGGAGAAATCCATGAATTTACACGAGTATCAGGCTAAAGAACTGCTGGCTAGCTACGGTTTGCCCGTACAAGGCGGTATTTTGGCACACAACGGCGAAGAAGCCGCTGCAGCTTACGACAAATTGGGCGGCAAATTCGCTGTTGTCAAAGCACAAGTACACGCCGGCGGCCGCGGTAAAGCGGGCGGCGTAAAAGTCGTTAAAAGCCGCGAAGAAGCTAAAGAAGTGGCTGAAAGCCTGATTGGCACCAACTTGGTAACTTACCAAACCGATGCCAACGGCCAACCTGTCAACAGCGTTTTGGTTTGTGAAGATATGTATCCGGTTCAAACCGAGCTGTACTTGGGCGCAGTGGTTGACCGTTCTACCCGCCGCGTTACATTCATGGCTTCTACCGAAGGTGGCGTAGAAATCGAAAAAGTTGCTGCCGAAACTCCAGAAAAAATCTTCAAAGTAACCGTTGATCCGCTGGTCGGCCTGCAACCTTGCCAAGCTCGCGAAGTTGCCTTCCAACTGGGCTTGAAAGACAAACAAATCAACGAGTTCGTCAAACTGATGACCGGCGCGTACAAAGCGTTTGTCGAAAACGACTTCGCCCTGTTTGAAGTCAACCCGCTGGCAGTTCGCGAAAACGGCGCACTGGCTTGCGTGGACGGCAAAATCGGCATCGACAGCAACGCGCTCTACCGCCTGCCAAAAATCGCTGAATTGCGCGACAAATCTCAAGAAAACGAACGTGAACTGAAAGCTTCTGAATTCGACCTGAACTATGTTGCCCTGGAAGGCAACATCGGCTGTATGGTTAACGGTGCCGGTTTGGCGATGGCCACCATGGACATCATCAAACTCAAAGGCGGTCAACCTGCCAACTTCTTGGACGTTGGCGGCGGCGCAACCAAAGACCGCGTGGTTGAAGCGTTCAAACTGATTTTGGAAGACAAATCCGTTAAAGGCGTATTGATCAACATCTTCGGCGGTATCGTACGTTGCGACATGATTGCGGAAGCCATCGTGGCAGCCGTTAAAGAAATCAACGTCGACGTTCCTGTCGTTGTTCGTTTGGAAGGTAACAACGCCGAACTCGGCGCGAAAATCCTGAACGAATCAGGTCTGAAACTGACTTCCGCCGACGGCCTGAATGACGCAGCCGAAAAAATTGTTGCAGCCGTAAACGCCTAAGGAGAAAAGAATGAGCGTATTGATTAATAAAGACACCAAAGTATTGGTTCAAGGTTTCACCGGTAAAAACGGTACTTTCCACTCCGAACAAGCTCTGGCTTACGGCACTAAAGTTGTCGGCGGCGTTACCCCGGGCAAAGGCGGTCAAACCCACCTGAACCTGCCTGTATTCAACACCATGAAAGAAGCCGTTAAAGAAACCGGCGCTGATGCATCTGTAATTTACGTTCCAGCTCCGTTTGTTTTGGATTCTATCGTTGAAGCCGTTGATTCAGGCGTAGGCTTGGTCGTTGTGATTACCGAAGGCGTGCCTACTTTGGACATGCTCAAAGCCAAACGTTACTTGGAAACCAACGGCAACGGTACCCGCTTGGTCGGCCCTAACTGCCCGGGCGTGATTACTCCGGGTGAGTGCAAAATCGGCATTATGCCGGGCCATATCCACCAACCTGGCCGCATCGGTATTATTTCCCGTTCCGGTACATTGACTTACGAAGCCGTGGCACAAACCACCAAACTGGGCTTGGGTCAATCAACCTGTATCGGTATCGGCGGCGACCCGATTCCTGGTATGAACCAAATCGACGCGCTGAAACTCTTCCAAGAAGACCCGGATACCGACGCCATCATCATGATCGGTGAAATCGGCGGTACTGCGGAAGAAGAAGCAGCCGAATACATCCAATCCAACGTAACCAAACCCGTTGTCGGCTACATCGCAGGTGTGACCGCTCCTAAAGGCAAACGCATGGGCCACGCCGGTGCGATTATCTCTGGTGGTAAAGGTACTGCCGAAGAAAAATTTGCCGCTTTCGAAAAAGCCGGCATCGCCTACACCCGCAGCCCTGCCGAATTGGGCAGCACCATGCTGGAAGTGTTGAAAGCAAAAGGTTTGGCATAATCAGGTTTGACAACTGATTGAACATCAAATGCCGTCTGAAACCGGAAATCGGGTTTCAGACGGCATTTTGTTTGTCATTTCAAAAAGAGGCAGCCTCAACATACCCACATTATTTTTTCCCCTTTGAGGCAGTCAGAATATTTATCGGTCAAACAGGGGTAAACCCGTAAATTGCCTCTTGCACCTTATTCACCTGAGCTCAACCCGATTGAGAAAGTGTGGGCGAATATTAAGCGGTATCTGCAAACCGTTTTGTCTGATTACGCCCGATTTGACGATGCACTACTGTCCTATTTTGATTTTAATTGATTATATTTTTGCAGGATTCTGTTTTAGCACGCGACATTTTTTGTTTGATAGGATTGGAATGGATGTAGTCCGCGCAACGCTGCAAATCCGTTTCGTCGCGCACGGTGTGTTCGTAAAAACGCCGTTGCCAAATACCGCGTTCGTGCCGCCGCTGTTTATCGGCGGATAAGTTTTTAGTATGAGGGGAATATGCGGAGAATTTGGTTTTAATCAGCCGCCGGAGTAGGGAATAATCCGCATCATCGGGCGGCAGCGTCCAAATGGCGTGGATATGGTTCGGCAGCACGCATACGGCGACGGTTTCAAAGGGATATTGTTTTGGCACATCCATATAAGCCGCACGCGAAGCCGATATGTTCGACAAGCAGGCGTGATTTTGGGTCGGCGGGTTTGACGGTGAAAAAGAACGTGCCGCCGGCAATGGAGTTTCTGCGATAACGCGCCATAGGATTTCTGTTTGTGGTTTGAGAGTTGGAGAAGGAATAGTTTATTGTTTAAGGTTTTGACTTTGTTGGAGCTGACGTTTTCAAACGACATTGGAGGGTGTCTGAAAGCACTAGCTTCAACAAAGTTAAAAGTTGAAACGGAAAACTGTCAATCAAGCAACCGCGTGTGTGCGTACCGCACACACCCTACGCGTTGGTTTTGAAGTTCCGCGTGATTCACAGGTAGGGTGTGTGGCGTAGCCACGCACGCGCGTGGATTGGGTGTGCAGGCTACGGCTTGCTATTCTTTCAAAAAACCATATTTGTAAACCAGCGGTTCGAGTTTGTTGGCAAGCTTGGTATATGCTTCTTCGAATTTAGAGAAATCTGTTTGAGGAGAAGCTTTTTTCAATGCGTTTCGGATCTGATACCAACCTGCATCGGCATTGTCCAGTAGATATTCATCGCGGATTTTGCGCTCAATATCTGCGGTGTAAAATGCTTCCCACAGTTTCAGCCCTTCGTTGTAAACGGCTTTAGCTTCTTTGGAAAGTTTTTTGTTTTCCAAATAGTCGGACATAAAGTGGGAGTAGAATTTGTTTTTTGCACCTACCTGTTCTTCGGTATAGGGGATAAAATGGTTGGTCAGCTGCCATTTCTTACCGTTCCATTCCAGTGTGTCTTTTGCTGTGCCGGCGGTGAGGTTACTGTTGGAAAAGAGCATATACAGCAAACAATCGGTGTAGAAACTTTCGGGCAGTTTTTCAGACGGCTGCAAGAATTGGTCACGGTCGTTGAGCCATGTGGGTTTGATGATACGGCGGGCGGTAAATACAACAGCAGCTTTTTTCAAATTGTCCTTTGTTACTAAAAAACCACCTGCGCTGCAATAACCGGATGAAAACAAGGCAGTTGATTTTCCTGCATTTTGAAAATCATTACCCTTGCACATCATGCCGCCGATTGCATTATCCGCCCATTTTCTGCCACGAATATCGCCTGTGTTTTTTTCGGGCGGGGACAAAGCATTTTTCAGCGGCAATGCGTCCATATCATTAGGTTTGGCGCGTTCTATCCATTCGTTTAAAGACGGCTGTTCTGTTTCAATATAAAATTTTTTTTCGCCGAAGGCTTCGCATTTTTTATCAAATGCAGGTAGCTTGAAAACGGTTTCCTTACCTTTTTTGGACAAGTCCCAAATCAAAAAACCGATGGGGAAATCGCCTTTCAGTCCGTCAAAACTTTTGCTATGGACTACAAACCCGTTTAGGAATTTCGGCTGCCAAATTTCGCGGAACGGCTCAAAATTCGGTGCAGAAATATATTTCAATGTGCTGAATATGGCGATGACGGCATTCGGCAGTTCACATTGGATACGCAATAAAAACTGTACGAACAGTTCGCGTGTGGCGTAGCCCAGATCAGGTAAGGTTTTAGCAATTTTGTTTTGAGAAATACCGGTTTTATTTTTTGACGATCCGCTTACTGTATCCGCACTTGCCGCTTCACCATAAGGCGGATTAATCAGTACCAGAATCTTTTTCTTCTTGTCAGCTTTTGCCGTTTGGATGATTTCGCGCAGTTCAGACGGAATTTTGTCTGTCAGGCTGTAATCAATGCTGCCATCTTCGGCAATATCGTCGTTGAGATAGTCGTATTGGAAGCGGGTAGCGGCGGGAAACTGTCCACTTGTCTGCATGACGTTAATGTCGGCTTGGTCGAGTGTGGACATGAACACGTTGCGCCGGTTGCCGTGTTTGGTTTCGAGGTTGCCTACGCCGCAGCACATATCCCATACGATGTAGTTTTTCTGCCAGTTTTTACCCAGTGTATCGCTTAATAATTCATATGCTTTTTCAACTACTTTGAGTGGTGTGTAATACGCGCCTTTGAATTGTCGCTCGTCCAATGGGATAAGCTGGTCGCGCCGTTCCATCAGATAGTTGCGGTGTTCTTCGGCGGGCGGACGGTGGTAAATATTCCAAAACTCGCGGTAGCCTTTGATGCTGGCAAGCTCCAACAGTTCTCCACGCAAATAAAAGGCAGGCTTTTCATCGATAATGATCAGTCTGGTATCCAATTCCCTGCCAATAACGGCTTTCTTGCCATCGTGCATGATGTCGGCGTAAAACAGAAGGGCATAATCGGCTGGGTTGGATAGGTCTTTCAATTCCCTTCCGACCATTTCTACCCAACTGTCGAAAACTTTTTTCAAATTGTCGGGAGTGATTTGTGTTCGGACAATGCCGCCGTTTTTGATGCTGTCTTTGACGGCTTGGATAAATTCGGCTTCACTCTCAGCAATGTGGTAAACGATAAAGTGGTCGTTGATATACGGCGAGACTTGGGCGATGAGTTCGCGGCTGACTTGGCTAGCGGATTTACCCCATGCGATTTTTTTGTCTTTGAAAATCGGTGTGATGCTTTCAGTGGACATCAGTGCGGCTTTTTCGTTGTCGATGACGCAAAGCAAAGGAGGCAAAAATAGGGATTCTAGATGATTACCTTTATTGTAGGCATGGCAGACGTAATATAACAGTTGTGTAAACATTGTGTACACATCGGTGGGCTTATGTTTGGCTTCAAACCATATTTCTTCAGTTTGAATGTCAATCAGACCTTTGGTTACTTTTTTGAGCTTCAGCGCGGCAATGTAGGCATCTTTGACATCTTCTTCACTTTTTGCGTTTTGCAGACTCTGATACAAAGTCATTTCCGTTCTCCAAAATTTGACTATTTCAACATGGGTTTCAGGTATTTTCCAGTATAACTCCCCTTAACCTTCGCCACCTGCTCGGGACTGCCTTCCGCAATAATCCTGCCCCCCCCATCACCCCCTTCCGGCCCCAAGTCCACAATCCAATCCGCAGTTTTAATCACATCCAGATTATGCTCGATAATCACGATCGAGTTGCCTTTGCCTTTCAGACGGCCTATCACTTCCAGCAGCAGGGCGATGTCGGCGAAGTGCAGGCCGGTGGTGGGTTCGTCGAGGATGTAGAGCGTTCTGCCGGTGTCGCGTTTGGAGAGTTCCAAGGCGAGTTTGACGCGCTGGGCTTCGCCGCCGGAGAGGGTGGTGGCGGATTGGCCGAGGCGGATGTAGCCGAGGCCTACGTCCATGAGGGTTTGCAGTTTGCGCGATACGGTGGGGACGGCGTCGAAAAATTCGCGGGCTTCTTCGACGGTCATGTCGAGAACTTGGCTGATGTTTTTGCCTTTGTATTGGATTTCGAGGGTTTCGCGGTTGTAGCGTTTGCCGTGGCAGACTTCGCAGGGGACGTACACGTCGGGGAGGAAGTGCATTTCGACTTTAATCACGCCGTCGCCTTGGCAGGCTTCGCAGCGGCCGCCTTTGACGTTGAAGGAGAATCTGCCGACGTTGTAGCCGCGTTCGCGCGAGAGGGGTACGCCGGCGAAGAGTTCGCGGATGGGGGTGAACAGGCCGGTGTAGGTGGCGGGGTTGGAGCGCGGGGTGCGGCCGATGGGGGATTGGTCGACGTTGATGACTTTGTCGAGGTGTTCGAGGCCGTGGATGTCGTCGTATGGGGCGGGTTCTTCTTGGGCGCGGTTGAGTTCGCGGGCGGTAATTTTGGCGAGGGTGTCGTTAATCAGGGTGGATTTGCCGCTGCCGGATACGCCGGTGATGCAGGTAATCAAACCGAGCGGCAGTTCGAGGGTAACGTTTTTAAGGTTGTTGCCGCGCGCGCCCTTGAGGACAAGCATTCGCTCGGGATTGACGGGCGTGCGTTCAGACGGCACGGCAATGGATTTTTTGCCGCTGAGGTATTGTCCGGTAACGGAATTTTCGCATTTGGCGACGTTTTCGGGCGTATCGGCAATCAGTACGTTGCCGCCGTGTTCGCCTGCGCCGGGGCCCATATCGACGACGAAATCGGCTTCGCGGATGGCATCTTCGTCATGTTCGACCACAATCACGCTGTTGCCCAAATCGCGCAGGCGTTTGAGGGTGGCGAGCAGGCGGTCGTTGTCGCGTTGGTGCAGGCCGATGGAGGGTTCGTCCAAAACGTACATCACGCCGGTCAGGCCGCTGCCGATTTGGCTGGCGAGGCGGATGCGTTGGGCTTCGCCGCCGGAGAGGGTTTCGGCGGAGCGGCTTAAATTCAGGTAATCCAGCCCGACGTTAATCAGGAAGCCGAGCCGCTCGGTAATTTCTTTGAGGATTTTTTCGGCGATTTGTTTTTTGTTGCCGTCCAAATCCAGCGTTTCAAAGAATTGGTGGGTTTTGGTGAGCGGCCAGGCGGAAACTTCGTGCAAGGGTTCGCCGCCGACGTAAACGTAGCGCGCTTCTTTGCGCAAACGTGCGCCGCCGCAGCTCGGGCAGGCGCGGTGGTTTTGGTATTCGCGCAGTTTTTCGCGCACGGTTTCGCTGTCGGTTTCGCGGTAGCGGCGTTCGAGATTGGGGATGATGCCCTCGAAGGCGTGGCTGCGGTTGAAGGTGGTGCCGCGTTCGGACAGGTACGTGAAATCAATGACTTCTTTTCCCGAGCCGTGCAACACGACTTTTTTCACTTTTTCAGGTAGCGTTTCCCAAGCAGCCTGCACATCGAAACCGTAATGCCGCGCCAGCGACTGAATCATTTGGAAATAGAATTGGTTGCGCTTATCCCAGCCGTCAATCGCGCCTGCGGCTAAGGATAATTCGGGATGGGCGACCACTTTTTCGGGGTCGAAGAAATTGGTGTTGCCCAAGCCGTCGCAAGTCGGGCAGGAGCCCATCGGGTTGTTGAACGAAAAGAGACGCGGCTCTAATTCGGGCAGGCTGTACGAACATACGGGGCAGGCGAAACGCGCGGAAAACCAATGTTCTTCGCCGCTGTCCATCTCCATCGCCAGTGCGCGCTCGTTGCCGTGGCGTAATGCAGTTTCAAAGCTTTCTGCCAGTCGTTGTTTGACGTCCGCCTTCACTTTCACGCGGTCGATGACCACGTCGATATTGTGTTTGATGTTTTTTTCCAGCTTCGGCACTTCGTCCAGCTGATAGACCTCGCCGTCCACGCGCACCCGCGCAAAGCCCTGCGCCTGCAAGTCGGCAAAGAAATCGACAAACTCGCCCTTACGCTCGCGCACCGCCGGTGCCAGAATCATCACGCGCGTGTCTTCCGGCAGTTTCAAGACGGCATCGACCATCTGCGATACGGTCTGGCTCGACAACGGCAGATTATGTTCGGGGCAATACGGCGTGCCGACGCGTGCGTACAAAAGGCGCAGGTAATCGTGGATTTCCGTAACCGTGCCGACGGTGGAACGCGGATTGTGGCTGGTGGATTTCTGCTCGATGGAAATCGCGGGCGACAGACCCTCGATCAAATCGACGTCGGGTTTGTCCATCATCTGCAAAAACTGCCGCGCATAGGCGGAAAGGCTCTCGACATAACGCCGCTGCCCTTCGGCATACAGCGTGTCAAACGCCAGCGACGACTTGCCGCTGCCCGACAATCCTGTTACCACCACGAGCTTGTGGCGCGGAATGTCCAAATCGATGTTTTTCAAATTATGCGTGCGCGCGCCGCGGATGCGGATGGTGTCGTTGTCGTGCGAATGTTGGGGATGATGGTTGCACATAATGGATGCCGCCTGAAAAATAAAGGAAAACCGATATTGTAGCACTTTCTCGGATGCCGTCTGAAGCCGCGTTCAGACGGCATTTGCCAGCGGAATGCGGCGGATTCCGCTATAATGGCGGCAATTTTAACCCGCTTGAACAAAAGGATGACAAATGAACCGTCTTTACCCCCACCCGATTATCGCCCGTGAGGGCTGGCCGATTATTGGCGGCGGTTTGGCTTTGAGCCTGCTGGTGTCGATGTGTTGCGGCTGGTGGTCTTTGCCGTTTTGGGTGTTTACCGTATTTGCTTTGCAGTTTTTCCGCGACCCTGCGCGTGAGATTCCGCAAAACCCTGAAGCGGTGTTGAGCCCTGTTGACGGCCGTATCGTGGTGGTTGAACGTGCACGCGATCCGTATCGTGATGTCGATGCTTTGAAAATCAGTATTTTTATGAACGTGTTCAACGTGCATTCGCAAAAATCGCCTGCCGATTGTACGGTAACGAAAGTGGTCTATAACAAAGGTAAATTCGTGAATGCGGATTTGGATAAGGCCAGCACGGAAAATGAACGTAATGCGGTTTTGGCGACTACGGCTTCTGGTCGTGAAATTACTTTTGTTCAAGTGGCCGGTTTGGTGGCGCGCCGTATTTTGTGCTACACCCAAGCAGGTGCGAAACTGTCCCGCGGCGAACGCTATGGCTTTATCCGCTTTGGTTCGCGCGTGGATATGTATCTGCCTGTCGATGCGCAGGCGCAAGTGGCGATTGGCGATAAAGTCACCGGCGTCAGCACTGTATTGGCGCGTTTGCCGCTGACTGATTCTCAAGCCGAGCCTGCTTTACAAGCTGCTCCGGTTGAAACAGCGGCAAACCCATCTGCCGAACAACGGCAAATCGAAGCGGCGGCGGCTAAGATTCAGGCGGCTGTGCAAGATGTGTTGAAAGATTAATTTTGCGAACTGAAATAGAAAATATCAGTACCATCATCCACACGAATGAGGAAGTTTGGTTTTTTGAATTTTTGCTAATGTTCACACCGTCATTCCCACGAAAGTGGGAATCTAGAAACTTAACGTTACAACGATTTATCGGAAACGACTGAAACCGGACGGACTGGATTCCCGCCTGCGCGGGAATGACGACTCATTAGTTACCTAAAACTTAAAAAACAGAAACCTTTACGCCGTCATTCCCACGAAAGTGGGAATCTAGAACCAAAATGCTAAGGCGATTTATCGAAAACGGCTGAAACCGAACGAATTGGATTCCCGCCTGCGCGGGAATGACGGGATCTTGGGTTTTTGCTTTTGATTTTTCTGCTTTTGCGAGAATGACGGCGTGAAAGCAAGAATGATGAAACAAAGAAAATGGGAATGATGGCACAGTGGTTTGTTCTTTGTCTTTGCCATATTTCCTAACAAATTGATTAAAAAGAAAAAAGGTTTTCAGAATGCCGTCTGAAAACCTTTTTTGTTTGCCTGTCCGATTTTAAAACTTCACGTTCACGCCGCCGGTAAAGCTGCGGCCCATTTGCGGCGTATCAGAGAGGAAGCTGCTATGGGCGTAAACAGATTGGTTGAGCAGATTGTCGGCTTTGACGTACCAATTCCACTCGCCATAGCGCGTATTGCGGCGGTAGTTTGCGCCGAGGTTGAGCATATGGTGTCCGGGCGTGCGCGTTTCGTAGCGTGCAAGTTTGTTTTGGGCGAACACGCGGTAGTAGTCCAAATTGGCATCGATGCGGTCGGTCAGCGAGGCTTTCAGGTGGAAGCCGAGGCGCGCAGCCGGAACGCGAGGGGCGTTTTGGTCGTCCTGCGCGATGAAAGGACGCTTGCCGTAGGCATCTTCCCTGCCGGGTAGGGACGGCAGGTTTTTCAGACGGCCTCGTACATAGTCGCCGGAAACGCCGATGCGGTAGCGCGGTGTCGGTTTGAAGTAGATTTCGCCTTCCGCGCCGTAGAAGTCGGCACCGGATTGGTTGTAGCGCACGAGCTTCATTTCGCTGTCGTCTTCGATGGATTTGGGGCCGCGTCCGTCGTTTAAGGTTTGGGCGTAAATGTAGTTGCCGAAGCGGTTGCGGTAGAGTGCCAGATTGTATTGCCAGCGGTCGCCTTCGTAGCCCAGCGCAAGTTCGATGTTGTTGGAACGCTCTTTATTGAGGTGTTTGTTGCCGACTTCAAAAGTGTTGGTGGCAACGTGTTTGCCGTGTGCGTACAGCTCTTGCGTTGACGGCAGGCGTTCCTGATGGGAGGCGGTCAGGCTGAGTTTGTGTTGTGGCGTGAAATACCAGTTGCCCGAAAGTGCGAACGATCGTGCGGTTTGGCGGTGCGCGCCGAGGTCGGGCAGGGGCTGGTTGTAGTAGTTTTCCCGATCAATCAATGCTTTGTCGTACTGGATGGAGGCTTTTTGTTTTTCCACGCGTACGCCGCCTTCAAGCGTGAAGTTATCCCAGTTTGCCTGTTCTACACCGAAAAAGCTGTAATGGCGCACATTGTTGTCAATCAACATCGGCTGTTGGACGGTTTCGGGAATGGCGGAAAGCGCGCTGGATTTTTGTCCCAAATATTGCACGCCCCAGCTGCCTTTCAGACGGCCGATGGGTTGGTGGCGCAACTCGATACGGGCGTTTTGCGTTTTGTTGTTGAAGAAGTTTTCGACCGCATCGCCTGCTTTTTCGTCGTGGTGGTAGTCGTTGCGGTTCAGGTGTACGCGCAGGGCTTCAAAACCGGGGAGCGGCTGCTTCCATTCGGCACGGAGTTCGTAGCGTTTGTTGCGCAGGTCTATCCACGGTCTGCCGTTGTGGGTGTGTGCGTGTGCATTATCGTCGTCGTGGAAGCCGCAGCTCAAGCCTGGATTGTCGTAATCGATGTCTTCTTCGGTCAACAGGTGCGGATAAAGCTGCAAATAGCGTTTGTTAATCAAGCTCTTTTGCCAGATGATGTCGGCGTGGCAATCATCGTATTCGTGGCTGTGGGCAGGCAGACCGTATTGGTCGCGACGGTCGCTGTACGCTACGCCGATAAAGCCTTTTTCGCCTACCCAAGACAGCCCGATGCTGCCTGTTTTGGAATCGGCATGGCTGTCGGGCAGTCGTTTCAGATTGCGGTAACGCGGTACGGCGTAATCGCCCGATTTGCGGTACAAGCCTTCGGTATGCAATACAAAGTTTTTGCCCAAGCCGATATTGATGCCGCCGGACGTGAGTTTTTCCAAATTGCCGCTGCTCAAACGCAATCCGAGTTCGCCCGATACGCCGTTTTCAGGCATTTTTTCGGGGATTTTGCCATCGGCAACATCGACCAGCCCCGCCACATTGCCCGAGCTGTACAAGAGCGTAACCGGCCCGCGCAGGATTTCAACTTGTTGTGACAAGGCGGTATCTACCATAATGGCGTGATCGGGCGAAAAATCCGCCATATCGCCCGTTTCGCCGTGATGGTTCAACACTTTAATCCGCCTGCCTGTTTGACCGCGAATAACGGGAGCGGACGAGCCGCCGCCGTATTGCGAGGCGTGAATGCCCGGCACGCCGTCCAAAGCATCGCCCAAGTTGACGGCTTTTTGGCGCAAGGTATCGCCGGAGAGGATTTTGTCGGAAGCGGTCGAAGTGTGCAACAGCCCGGATGTGGCGCGCGGACGGCTTTTGCCGACGACGCTGACCGTTTTCAAATCCACCGATTGCTCGGTTTCATGTGCTAGGGCGGGGGGGGGCGTGCTGATTAAAAGAATTGATAAAACAATGGGTTTTAGTGTAATTTGTGCCATTTTGGTTTCTCGTCGCATTTCAAAAGTTTGTTATTATATAACATTACATTTTTTATATCATAAGATTTTGAGAAAATCCGGGGCATAGGCAAAAGTTTTTCAAACGACACGGTCGCGGCATCGAGCGGTGTCCATTTGTATCCGCCGTCATTCGGGGGCGCGGTTGATGTTGACGCAGATTCCGCTATGTTTGCCCATTATGTTAGGCTGCGGGATAACCAAAATTTATGAGTGCATAAAAACGGCACGTTCCCGAACGGTCGAAAAGGTGGCAAAATGGCGTACTTGTCAGAACGTGAGGCTCTGCGCCAGGTTCACGAGGGTGCATCGGGCACGCTAAGATATAAGGGGTATGGATGGGGGTATCGGAAATGCAGTTAATAATAAATAAATTATAAATCAATAGGTTAATCACAAAATGCTTTTGTTTATCGACAATTACGACAGTTTTACTTACAACATCGTCCAGTATTTCGCTGAATTGGGGCAGGAAGTTGCCGTGCGCCGCAACGATGATATTACGTTGGAGGAAATCGAAGCCTTGAATCCGCAATATCTCGTTATCGGCCCCGGTCCGTGTTCGCCCAAAGAAGCGGGGATTTCCGTGGCGGCGATGCGCCATTTCGCCGGCCGGCTGCCGATTATGGGCGTGTGCCTCGGGCATCAGACGATAGGCGAGGCGTTCGGCGGCAGGATAGTCCGCGCCAAAACGCTGATGCACGGCAAGGTGTCGCCCGTGTCCCATTCGGGCAAGGGGATGTTTAAGGGTTTGCCCAATCCGGTTACCTGTACGCGTTATCACAGCCTCGTTATCGAACGCGGCACGCTGCCCGAATGTTTGGAAATCACGGCATGGACGGAAGACGGCGAGATTATGGGCGTGCGCCATAAGGAATATGCCGTCGAGGGGGTACAATTCCACCCTGAAGCCCTCTTGACCGAACACGGACATGATATGTTGAACAATTTTTTAATCGAATTTCAAAACTTTAAACCGCAAAAAATCTGACGTGATGCCGTCTGAAGCCCTTCAGACGGCATTTTCGTCCGAATATTGAACGGAGGACAAAAAAATGATTACACCGCAACAGGCCATCGAACGATTAATCGGCAATAACGAGTTGTTTTACGATGAAATGACCGACTTGATGCGTCAGATTATGAGCGGAAAAGTGCCGCCCGAACAAATTGCGGCGATTTTGACCGGATTGCGTATCAAGGTTGAAACCGTTTCCGAAATTACCGCCGCCGCCGCCGTGATGCGCGAGTTTGCGGCAAAAGTGCCGCTGGAGGATGCGGATGGGCTGGTCGATATCGTCGGTACGGGCGGGGATGGTGCCAAAACCTTCAATATTTCGACGACTTCGATGTTTGTTGCCGCAGCGGCAGGCGCGAAGGTTGCCAAACACGGCGGGCGGTCGGTCTCTTCCTCCAGCGGTGCGGCTGACGTGATGGAGCAAATGGGCGCAAACCTCAACCTGACTCCCGAACAGATTGCCCAAAGTATCAGCCAGACCGGTATAGGGTTTATGTTTGCACCCAATCACCACAGTGCCATGCGCTATGTTGCCCCGGTACGACGTTCGCTCGGTTTCCGAAGTATTTTCAATATATTGGGCCCGTTGACCAATCCTGCGGGCGCCCCGAACCAACTTTTGGGCGTGTTCCATACCGATTTGTGCGGCATTCTTTCCAGAGTATTGCAACAGCTCGGCTCCAAACACGTTTTGGTCGTTTGCGGGGAGGGCGGTTTGGATGAAATTACATTAACCGGCAAAACGCGCGTTGCCGAACTCAAAGACAGAAAAATCAGCGAATACGACATCCGCCCAGAAGATTTCGGTATCGAAACCCGCCGCAATTTGGATGAAATCAAAGTTGCCAATACTCAGGAATCTTTGTTAAAAATGAACGAGGTGCTGGAAGGAAGAGAAGGGGCGGCGCGCGATATCGTATTGCTCAACGCCGCCGCTGCCCTGTATGCCGGAAATGTCGCGGCTTCGCTTTCAGACGGCATATCTGCCGCACGGGAAGCCATCGATTCAGGCA
Organism: Neisseria viridiae; assembly: GCF_962747995.1. GTDB lineage: Bacteria > Pseudomonadota > Gammaproteobacteria > Burkholderiales > Neisseriaceae > Neisseria > Neisseria viridiae. The sequence goes on from NZ_CAUJAJ010000001.1 coordinate 247,401, forward strand.
GGGCCAAATCGAAAAAAGAGGAGTTTGTCGGTTTTACACGGCAATTTGCCTAAGCAGGCAGAATGAATATAAAGCAACAAATGCCGTCTGAAAACCGTGAACCCGTTTCAGATGGCCTTTATTTAACGTTACCGAGCCAGCGGGTTACAAAGTGCAGTCAATGCCGCTGCACCCTATGCCTCCGAAGCCATAGGCAAGACATTTGGACACGGTAAAAACAAAAACGAAATCGTCCAAACTGTCGGACACTTCCTTTTAATAGCTTGGATTTTAAGTAAATGCCGTCTGAAAAGTTTCAGACGGCATCGGTTTTTAAAAAGGCTTACGCGCCGTAAACGGGGTATTTGTCGCAGAGGGCGGTAATCTGTTTGCGGACGTTTTCCAGATTCGCTTCGTCTTCAGGGTTGGCCAATACGTCGGCAACCAAGTTCGCCAATACGCGCGCGTCGGCTTCGTTGAATCCGCGCGTGGTCATCGCGGCGGAGCCGATGCGGATGCCGGAGGTAACGAACGGTTTTTCCGGATCATTCGGGATGGCGTTTTTGTTGACAGTGATGTGAGCTTTGCCCAAAGCGGCTTCGGCGGCTTTGCCGGTGATTTTCATCGGTTGCAGGTCAACGAGGAAAACGTGGCTTTCGGTACGGCCGGAAACGATGCGCAAACCGCGTTTAACCAATTCTTCCGCCATGGCGGCAGCATTGATTTTCACTTGTTTTGCGTATTGTTTGAATTCGGGTTGCAGGGCTTCTTTGAACGCAACGGCTTTGGCGGCGATAACGTGCATCAACGGACCGCCTTGCAGGCTTGGGAAGATGGAAGAGTTCAGTGCTTTTTCGTGGGTATTGTCACGACACAAAATCACGCCGCCGCGCGGACCGCGCAGGGTTTTGTGGGTGGTGGTGGTCACGAAGTCGCAGAATGGCACGGGGTTAGGATATTCGCCGCCGGCAATCAGGCCGGCATAGTGCGCCATGTCGACAAAGAGGTATGCGCCGACTTTATCGGCGATTTCGCGGAATTTTGCCCAGTCGATTTGCAACGCGTAGGCAGATGCACCGGCCACAATCATTTTGGGTTTGTGTTCAAGAGCCAAGCGTTCGACTTCGGCATAATCGAGCACTTCGTTTTCATCCAAACCATAAGTAATGGCGTTGTAGAGTTTGCCGGAAATATTAACGCTCGCGCCGTGGGTCAAGTGGCCGCCGTGTGCCAGAGACATACCCAAAATGGTGTCGCCCGGTTTCAAAACAGAAGCGTACACAGCTTGGTTGGCTTGGGAACCGGAGTGCGGTTGGACGTTGGCATAGGCGGCACCAAACAGTTCTTTTACACGGTCAATCGCTAATTGTTCGACAATATCGACGTATTCGCAGCCGCCGTAGTAGCGTTTGCCAGGATAGCCTTCGGCGTATTTGTTGGTCAATTGCGAACCTTGTGCCTCCATCACGGCGCAGCTGACGTAGTTTTCAGAGGCAATCAGCTCGACGTGGTCTTGCTGGCGTTGGTCTTCTTGGGCAATGGCTGCTGCCAAATCGGGGTCGTATTGTGCGAGGGTAACGCTTTTTGAAAACATGTTCTCGGCTCCTTTGTGTAATCAGGGTATAAGGGCTGAAAATTTATGCGTAAAGCGTGATATTGTCAACGTTTTTATCAACCGGACGGCGGTGTTAAAAGAAAATTTTGCCGTATCCGATAAAATACTGGATAAAAATATTATCTTTGTTATAATTAATGTAAAGATTCAGTTTGCTTTTTAACCCATTAATGAAGAGAGGAAAGCGATATGTTCCCAGAATACCGTGATTTGATTTCCAAATTGAAACAGGAAGATTCCCACTTCGCCCGTCTGTTCGACGAACACAACGAGCTGGACGATAAAATTACCGGTCTGGTCAACAATCCGGTTACCAGCGGTGCGGAAAACATCGATGAGCTGAAAAAAGCCAAATTGAAACTGAAAGACGAGTTGTACGCCATTCTGCAAAAAGCAGCGGGCAAATAATTCGGGTTTGAGTTTTTGAAATGCCGTCTGAAATGTTTTCAGACGGCATTTTTTCCGTTCAGAAAGGCGGTTTTCTATCTTTTTAAGGCTGTGTACGAAATATCGGCGGCAGCGTCGGATGCGCGCTGCCGCCCTTCTTTATCGGTCAGGCAGCCTGTTTATTTTGAATGCAGGCGGTTGAGGTAATCCACTTCTTCGCGGCTGCCCATAATGACGGCGACGCGCTGGTGCAGGCTTTCGGGCTGTATGTCGAGCATGGTCTGATATGCGTTGCTTGCCGATGCGTCCGCCTGTTCGAGTATCAGGCTCATAGGGTTGGCTTCGTACATCAGGCGCAGTTTGCCGGGTTTGGCGGGGTCGCGTTTGTCTTGCGGATACATGAACACGCCGCCGCGCATCAGGATGCGGTGGATTTCGGCAACCATACTGGCTACCCAGCGCATATTGTAGTTTTTGCCGCGCGTGCCGGTTTCGCCTGCCAAGAGTTCGTCGATGTATTGTTGGACGGGGGGCAGCCAGTGGCGGCGGTTGGACATATTGATGGCGAATTCTTTGGTGCTTTCGGGTACTTTCGGGTTTTCTTTGGTCAGCACAAATTCGTTTTCGGCATTGAGCGTGAACATATACACGCCGTGCCCAAGTGTGAATACGAGCTGGGTTTGAGGCCCGTAAAGAACGTAACCGGCGGCAAGCTGCTGTCTGCCCGTTTGAAGGAATGATTCGGTTGCCAATGCGCCTTCGGGTTTGGCGAGAATGGAGAAAATCGTACCGACGGAAATGTTGACATCAATATTGGACGATCCGTCTAAAGGGTCGAATAGGACGAGATAGCGTCCGTTTTCACCGGCACTCACGAAAGTGTCTTCTTCCTCGCTTGCCAAACCGGCAACGTCAGGGTTGGCTTTGAGTGTATCAATCATAATGTTGTTGGCGATAACGTCTAATTTTTTCTGGTCTTCGCCCTGAATATTGCCCGTGCCCGCCATACCCAATACGCCGGCCAGTGCGCCGAGGCGGACTTTGGCGTTGATTTCGGTGCAGGCGGAAACGACGGACAGTAAAACGCCGCCGAGTGATTCGGACAGTTGGTTTTGTTGCAGATGTTCGGGGAGGAATCGGGTCAGTGTGTCCATAGTTTGCTCGTTTCGGAAAGGTTTGTGCCGTCTGAAAGGCGGCAGGTTGCTGCGGGGCGTTCCTTTGGCGCGTTCCGCCAGATATCGCATGGGATTGTAGTGGAAAAAAACGGCGCGGGGCAAGTCGGAACGCGGCAGGCGGATGAGGAGATATTTATTCTTAAAAGTGCCGGCTGCCGGTATATCGTCCGGTTTTGTTTGTTTGACGGGAGATGCCGTCTGAAGGGCTGTTTCAGACGGCATTGGGGTCAGCGGATTTTGCTGTCCAACAGGTAGCGCGCACCTTCGTCTTGCGCCAGCAGCCGCGTCAGGGCGGGGAGGTTTGCCGCCAATTGTTCCGCCAACAGATAGGGCGGATTGATGACGAACATTCCGCTGCCGTGCATACCGAAGCCGTCGGCTTTCGGAGCGTGGACGTGCAGTTCGGCGTGAAGGTAGTTGTTGGGAACGAGTTTTTTCAATTCTTCCGGCAGCTTGCGGCTTTCTTCGCGACTGAGGCAGGGATACCAGATGAGATAACAGCCGGACTCAAAACGTTTCAGTGCGGTTTTGAGCGTATCCGTCACGCGCCGGTAGTCTTGTTTTTCCTCATAGGGCGGGTCGATGAGAATAACAGCGCGTCGCGGCGGAGGCGGCAGCAGGGAAATCAGCCCTTTGTAACCGTCTTCGCGCAACACTTGTCCGCGTTTGCCCAGTCCTGCTTCGCCCATATTGTTTTGCAGATGGACAAAGTCGGTGGGGTGCAGCTCAAACAGGCGCAATTTGTCGCCGACGCGGGTCAGCGATTGCGCCAGCCACGGAGAACCGCAGTAAAGTTTGGGCGAGGGCAGGATTTTTTGTATGTGCAAAGCAAAGTCAGACAGTTCGGCAGGCAGGTTTTGCGCCTGTCGGAGCAGGGCGATGCCTTGGCGGTATTCACCGACTTTCTGTGCTTCGCTGCTGCCGAGGTCGTACAAACCCGCGCCGCCGTGCGTGTCGATGTACCAGTAGGGCTTGTCTTTGCGGTTGAAATATTGCAGCACTAAAAACAAGGTGAAGTGTTTGAGTATATCGGCGTGGTTGCCGGCGTGGAATGCGTGTCTGTAACTGAGCATGGTATGAAAGCCGTTTGTGCGGAAATGCCGTCTGAACGCGGGAACATGGTTTCAGACGGCATGACGTAATGGAAAACAAATGCTGAATCAGCGTTTTTCGCCGATTTTGCCTTCTTTGCCTTTAAGCAGGTTGCTGATATTGCTTTTGTGGCGGAACAACACCAGCAAAGCAATGGCGACGGTCGCCCAAACCCACGAGACGTGCGGCATAAAGAAGGATGCGGCGACCGGTGCGGCGATTGTGGCGGTTAATGCGGCAAGGGAGGACACCTTGAAGCCGAATGCCATAACAAGCCAAATCAACGCGCAGACCAAGGCAGTTGCGGGAGAGAGTGCCAGAAGCACGCCCAATGCCGTTGCCACGCCTTTGCCGCCCTTAAATCCGAAAAACACCGGCCACATATGCCCGACCAGCGCGGCGAGTGCGACGGCAGCGATTGCGCTGTCGGACAAGCCGAGCAGTTCTTGAAACACGCGTGCAAGCAAAACGGCAACCAAACCTTTGGCAGCATCGCCCAAGAGCGTCAGCGCGGCTGCCTTTTTTTTGCCGCTGCGTAAAACATTGGTCGCGCCGGGATTGCCCGATCCGTAGGTGCGCGGGTCGTCCATGCCGTAATACTTGGACACGATGACGGCAAAAGAAAGTGAGCCGATCAGATAGGAAACGGCAACAGCCGGTATGTTGAACATTTGCGGTACTTTACTTAGAATGGTGCGGTTATTTTAGCAAAAAACGGGGCGGATTATGGATAAAATCTTTTTGCACGGCATGAAGGCGGATACGCTTATCGGCGTGTACGGCTGGGAACGCGAACGGTTGCAGACCCTGATTGTCGATTTGGACATCGGCATTCCCGAGAAAGCGGGTTCGGACGACGATATTGCCAATACGGTGCATTATGCCGAGGTATGCGAAACGCTGCGCCGACATCTGAAAGAACAGGATTTCCTGCTTTTGGAAGCGTTGGCGGAATATATTGCCGATTTGGTTTTGGGATATTTCGGCGCGTTATGGGTGCGCGTGAAAATCGTCAAGCCGGGTATTTTGGAAGGCGTGCGCGAGGTTGGCGTGGAAATCGAGCGCGGCAAGCGTGAAGATTGAACGGCAGAATAGGAAACGGAAAGGAGATGTGAAGTGGATTTGAGGGAAGTAAAATTAGGCGGCGAAACCATTTACGAGGGCGGTTTCGTCAGTATCAGCAGGGATAAGGTCAGGTTACCCAACGGTAATGAAGGGCAGCGTATCGTCATCCGTCATCCGGGTGCGGCGTGCGTGTTGGCGGTAACGGATGAGGAAAAGGTCGTTTTGGTGCGGCAGTGGCGTTATGCGGCAAATCAGGCGACATTGGAACTTCCTGCGGGTAAGCTGGATGTGGCGGGCGAGGATATGGCAGCGTGTGCGCTGCGAGAATTGGCGGAAGAAACGCCTTATACCGCCGACAGCGTGCGCCTGCTGTACAGCTTTTATACGGCGGTCGGTTTTTGCAACGAAAAAATGTATCTGTTCGAGGCGGAAGGCGTGCGTTTGGGCAGTACGCTTTCTAATGATGAAGATGAAATAACGGAAACCGTGCTGATGTCGAAAGATGAAGTCCGTCAGGCATTGGCAAACGATGAAATTAAAGACGGTAAAACATTAATCGGTTTGCAATACTGGCTGATGAAGGATTGACAGGATGTTGGAACTGCCCGCCGGAGTAAGTCGGCGGGCATTTTGTTTGGCGGATGGGATATGCCTTTTCGGCTTGTCTCTGGGTGCGTCCTTTAAAGTAATTCGTGCTTTAGTAATAAGAGGGAAAGGGGTATGATAATTACCCAAACGAACATGATAATTTTTAAGAATAGTTAATAATGAATATCTTTGTTACTGATTTTTCTTACAGGTTTATTAGTTTATTGGTTCTGTCTTATATACCGTCAATTCATTCATCGGATGATGATATTGATTTTGGCAAAAGGGTTATGATGGTTACTTTTTTTGCATTTTTAGACGCAGCAATAGAGTGTTTTTTTTAAGAAATAGAGCTGGATTTCGCGGGAGAGCTATCCTTACCTATGGCGCATCAGGCATATTGCTCCATTAGGGCAATAACCGGTTTCAAACTTTGGTCATCGGAAAAATAAGTCTTCATAAAATCCAATAGCGACATGTTTGCATTCTTGACAGGGTGATGCACATCTGCACCTTTGTCCAGCATGGCTTTTAAAACGTCCAGTCTGTCGGGGATGCCGCCTATCATGGCCAAAGGAATTCCTTGGTCGGTATAGGTTTCAATGTTCGGATCCGCTCCGGCCTCCAACAGTACCATGACCGCATCTCCGTTTTCTGCCCGCATCGCGTAATGCAGCGGTGTCATGCCGTAGATGTCTTGGGCGTTTACAGGGACACCTTTGTCTATGTAAAACCGTATAGTTTCAGGTGATGACGGATTCCAAATATTAGCCCTATGCAGGCTATTCCATTTTTCGGGCTCACTTACCCTTAAAGGATCCAGTTTTCCTTCTTCCACCATTTTTTGCAGAAAGTCGGTATCTCCATGCCGATTTGCTATCACAATCAACATACCTAAATCATTTTGATATTCAAGCTGTTTCTGTCTATAAATTTCCAAATCATTTATCATTTATTTACTCCTTGATTTTAAAAAAATCTTCATATCCTCTTTAATTTCATCCAGCTCATCATTACCTGGTTTTTCAAACCTGGGGTTGTGAGACTCGTTTTCCGCCTTGTTCTGCAGAGCAAACAATTTTTTCGTCCTTTTCGGGTCGTTCACATACTCATTCAACTGGCTCTGCGTCATGCCTAATTCGTCGGTGGATCTGTTTTTTTATCAAAGTTGGGTTTCGGCGGCTCGTCTTTTTGAGCTGCTTCTCAAAGCCTTGGTGGTTTCATCTTGCCAAGGCTTTTTCTTTGTTACAGACCTAAAAGCTCAATTTGAATTTGAGAACGGTAATTGGCACAGGCAGTATTTAAACAAGCGAAGCCAATTTATAGATTATGTCAAAACCAAAGGAAGCAATTTTTTGTGATTATTTGACTGCCGTCCCTATCTTCAGCCCGAGCCAAGTCAGCAGCAGCGAACCTGCCGTGTGCAGGAAAATATTGGCAAGTGCCGAAGCGGGACGATTCGATTGGAGCAGGGAGACGGTTTCCAGTGAAAATCCGGAAAGCGTGGTCAGGCTGCCGAGGAAACCGGTAATCAGCAGCAGCTTCCATTGCGGATGGCTGACGGTTTCGGCAAAGATGCCGATGAGCAGCGCACCCGTCCAGTTGGCAAACAGGTTGCCCGTGGCGGGAGACAACGATGCGGGAACGGCGAGGTTGAGCAGCCAACGCGCAGTCGCACCGAGTGCCGCACCGACGGAGAGGGGGATGATGTTGGAAAGCATGGTTTTGTCTGCCTATGCCGTCTGAAGGCTACCGCCATATGCTGCGGTCGGACTTCAGATAGCGGTTGTCATCGAAAGTGTTGATCCAATGGGGCTTCAGGGCAACAAATATGGCAGTTGAAATGCCGCTGAGGAAGGCTTCCGCCCACGCCAGCAGAATAAAGACGGGCAGGGCGGTCGTCCACAATATTTCGGACGGAAAAGCGTTTGCGGCATCCAAAATACCGGTCAGCACCAGCCCGGTCAGCAGAATGCCGGCGGCGGAAGCGAGAAAGCCGTTGACGAAAATAAAGATGAAAATATTGGGCGGCAGGCGGTCGACCAGCACACGCGACAGGCGGTTGACGGCAAGTGCGGGCAAAATCAGAACCAATACGTTTGCAGGATACGCACCGGAAGAGCCGGCAAACAGCAGGCAGTATGGAAGCATTAGAATCGAGGCAAGCCAAAGGGCGGCGGAGGTATCCACCATCAGAGCGACCAGGTTGACGGCGAGCAGGTGATAGCTCATTTGGGCAAGCTGTCCGCCGCCGGCAGCGGTGTTCAAACTCCATGCCGCAGAAAAAATAACGATACAGAGCGGTACGGCGGAACGGTAGCGGGCAAGCGAGCGGAATGCCGACGGTCCGGAAGCTGCCAATAGGAGGATGAGTGCAATCCATGAAGCCCCCAGCAGCATATCTGAAAACCAGACTGTTTGGAAAATCATGCCAATACCGTAAAGATGAATAAGAGAGCATCTATTATAGTGCTGCCTGCGGCAAACAGAAAGCTGTAATGATTTTGACCGAATTGTCGGTCAGGTTGTTTTGTTTATAATGGAAACACGTTAAAATATACCTATTTAATCGTTTGCTTTGCGGGAAACTGCATATGTTTTGGATAGTTCTGATCATTATTTTGTTGCTTGCTATTGCGGGTTTGTTTTTTATCCGAGCACAATCCGAACGGGAATGGGTGCGTGAAGTTTCTGAATGGCAGGAAAATAAAGGGGGACAACAGGAGGAATTACCTGAAATCCAAGACAGGATGCCTAATTTTCTCGAGCTTGGTCTGATGATTTTTCATGCGGTCAAAGCGGCGGTATGCTGGCTTTCCGTTAATATTGTCCGTTTTTGCCGGAATTATCTGGCGCACGAATCCGAACCGGACAGGTCCGTTCCGCCTGCTTCTGCAAACCGTGAGGATGTTCCGACCGCATCCGACGGGTATTCAGACAGCGGAAACGGGACGGAAGAAGCGGAAACGGAAGCAGCAGAAACTGCGGAGGAAGAGGCTGCCGATACGGAAGACATTGCAACTGCCGTAATCGACAACCGCCGCATCCCATTCGACAGGAGTATTGCTGAAGGGTTGATGCCGTCTGAAAGCGAAACTTCGCCCGTCCGTCCGGTTTTTAAAGAAATCACTTTGGAAGAAGCAACGCGTGCCTTAAACAGCGCGGCTTTAAGGGAAACGAAAAAACGCTATATCGATGCATTTGAGAAAAACGAAACAGCGGCCCCAAAAGTCCGCGTGTCCGATACCCCGATGGAAGGGCTGCAGATTATCGGTTTGGACGACCCTGTGCTTCAACGCACGTATTCCCGTATGTTCGATGCGGACAAAGAAGCGTTTTCCGAGTCTGCGGATTACGGATTTGAGCCGTATTTTGAGAAGCAGCATCCGTCTGCCTTTTCTGTAGTCAAAGCCGAAAATGCACGGAATGCGCCGTTCCGCCGTCATGCAGGGCAGGGGAAAGGGCAGGCGGAGGCAAAATCCCCGGATGTTTCCCAAGGGCAGTCCGTTTCAGACGGCACAGCCGTCCACGATGCCTGCCGCCGCGTTTCCGTCAATTTGAAAGAACCGAACAAGGCAACGGTTTCTGCGGAGGCGCGGATTTCGCGCCTGATTCCGGAAAGTCGGACGGTTGTCGGGAAACGGGATATCGAAATGCCGTCTGAAACCGAAAATGTTTTCACGGAAACTGTTTCGTCTGTGGGATACGGGGGGTCGGTTTATGATGAAACTGCCGATATCCATATTGAAGAGCCTGCCGCGCCGGATGCGTGGGTGGTCGAGCCGCCCGAAATGCCGAAAGTTTTCACGCCCGAAATCGATATTCTGCCGCCGCCGCCCGTATCGGAAATCTACAACCGTACCTATGAACCGCCGGCAGGATTCGAGCAGGCACAACGCAGCCGCATTGCTGAAACCGACCATCTTGCCGATGATGTTTTGAATGGAGGTTGGCAAGAGGAAACCGACGCTATTGCGGATGACGGCAGTGAGGGTGTGGCAGAGCGGTCAAGCGGGCAATATTTGTCCGATGACGGAGCGTTCGGGCATGACAGTCGGGCGGTTTGTCCGTTTGAAGATGTGCCGTCTGAACGCCCGTCCCGCCGGGCATCGGATACGGAAGCGGATGAAGAGGCGTTCAAATCGGAAGAAACCGGTGCGGAATCCGAACACCTGCCGACAACCGACCTGCTTCTGCCTCCGCTGTTCAATCCCGAGGCGACGCAAACCGAAGAAGAGCTGTTGGAAAACAGCATCACCATCGAAGAAAAATTGGCGGAATTCAAAGTCAAGGTCAAGGTTGTCGATTCCTATTCCGGCCCCGTGATTACGCGTTATGAAATCGAACCGGATGTCGGCGTTCGCGGCAATTCGGTTCTGAATCTGGAAAAAGATTTGGCGCGTTCGCTCGGCGTGGCTTCTATCCGCGTTGTCGAAACCATCCCCGGCAAAACCTGCATGGGTTTGGAACTTCCGAACCCGAAACGCCAAATGATACGCCTGAGCGAAATCTTCAATTCGCCCGAGTTTGCCGAATCCAAATCCAAGCTGACGCTCGCGCTCGGTCAGGACATCACCGGACAGCCCGTCGTAACCGACTTGGGCAAAGCACCGCATTTGCTGGTTGCCGGCACGACCGGTTCGGGCAAATCGGTGGGTGTCAACGCGATGATTCTGTCTATGCTTTTCAAAGCCGCGCCGGAAGACGTGCGTATGATTATGATCGATCCGAAAATGCTGGAATTGAGCATTTACGAAGGCATCCCTCACTTGCTTGCCCCTGTCGTTACCGATATGAAGCTGGCGGCAAACGCGCTGAACTGGTGTGTTAACGAAATGGAAAAACGCTACCGCCTGATGAGCTTTATGGGCGTGCGCAATCTTGCGGGCTTCAACCAAAAAATCGCCGAAGCCGCAGCAAGGGGAGAAAAAATCGGCAACCCGTTCAGCCTCACGCCCGACGATCCCGAACCTTTGGAAAAACTGCCGTTTATCGTGGTCGTGGTCGATGAGTTTGCCGATTTGATGATGACGGCGGGCAAGAAAATCGAAGAACTGATTGCCCGCCTCGCCCAGAAAGCCCGCGCGGCAGGCATCCATCTGATTCTTGCCACACAACGCCCCAGCGTCGATGTGATTACAGGGTTGATTAAGGCGAACATCCCGACGCGCATCGCGTTCCAAGTGTCCAGCAAAATCGACAGCCGCACGATTCTCGACCAAATGGGCGCGGAAAACCTGCTCGGTCAGGGCGATATGCTGTTCCTGCCGCCGGGTACGGCCTATCCGCAACGCGTTCACGGCGCGTTTGCCTCGGATGAAGAGGTGCACCGCGTGGTCGAATATTTGAAGCAGTTTGGCGAGCCGGACTATGTTGACGATATTTTGAGCGGCGGCGGCAGCGAAGAGCTGCCCGGCATCGGGCGCAGCGGCGACGGCGAAGCCGATCCGATGTACGACGAGGCCGTATCCGTTGTCCTGAAAACGCGCAAAGCCAGCATTTCGGGCGTACAGCGCGCCTTGCGTATCGGCTACAACCGCGCCGCGCGTCTGATTGACCAGATGGAGGCGGAAGGCATTGTGTCCGCACCGGAACACAACGGCAACCGTACGATTCTCGTCCCCTTGGACAATGCTTGATTTTTTGCAAATGGAAATGCCGTCTGAAGACTGTTTCAGACGGCATTTTTATCGGACGTTTGAATGCGGATTATTCCCTGACCTGCCCAACGCCCCGAATGATGTATTTATAGCTTGTCAGCTCTTTCAAACCCATCGGACCCCGGGCGTGGAGTTTTTGCGTGGAGATGCCCATTTCGCAACCCAAGCCGAATTCGCCGCCGTCGGTAAAGCGCGTGGACGCGTTGACATACACGGCGGCAGAATCGATATGGGTCGTGAAATAGTCCGCAGCGTGGCGGTTTTCGGTAACGATGCCGTCTGAATGGTGCGTGCCGTGCGTTTCGATGTGCCCGACCGCCTCTTCGACCGAAGCGACGGTTTTCACGGCGAGGATGTAGTCTAAAAACTCGGTATCGAAATCGTCTGCACCCGCCGCTTCGCCGCCGATATGCCGCGCCGCCTGCGAATCCAAACGGAAGCGGACGGGCGGCAGTCCGGCTTCTATACGGTCGCGAACCAACAGCCGTTCGAGCTTGGGCAGGAAGTCGGCAGCAATGTCTTCATGCACCAGCAGCACTTCCATCGAGTTGCACACGGACGGACGGCTGGTTTTGGCGTTGTACACGATACGGAGCGCCTTGTCCCAATCCGCGTCCTTGTCGATATAAATGTGGACGATGCCCGTCCCCGTTTCAATGACCGGCACGACGGCATTTTCAACCACCGCCCGTATCAGCCCCGTCCCGCCGCGCGGAATCAGCAGGTCTAGATAATCTTTCGCCCTCATCATTTCGTAACTGCCCTCGCGCCCGGTGTCTTCAATCAACTGGAGCGCGTCGGGGGAGATGCGGGTTTGCGCCAACCCCGTTTTCAGGGCGGCAACGATGGCGCGTGCGGATTGGAATGCATCTTTGCCGCTGCGGAGTACGACCGCGCTGCCGCTTTTCAGTGCCAAAGCCGCCGCATCGGAAGTAACGTTCGGGCGGCTTTCGTAAATAATGCCGATAACGCCCATCGCCACGCGCTTTTTAACGATTTCCAAGCCGTTGGGCAAAGTCGAGGTTTCCAGTATTTCGCCCACGGGGTCGGGCAGCGCGGCAACCGCCCTGATGCCGTCCGCCATCGCACAAATGCGTTTGCCGTCCAACAAAAGGCGGTCGGTCATGCTTTCGGGAATTTTGCCTGCCGCCGCTTCCAAATCCAAACGGTTTGCCGCCAAAATATCTTCCGCCGCCGCTTCCAGACTGTCCGCCATAGCAAGCAGCGCGCGGTTTTTTTCTGCCGTATCCGCCGTGTTGGCGGATTTTTTTGCCGCTTTGGCAAGGGCAAGCTGTTTTTGTGTGTTTGACATGGGTTTCCTTTTCTAAAATTCGGTCAGAAGCAGGAGTATTTCGGGCGTGATGGAAATCCAGTCGTCCCGATGGATGAATACGCCTTTCGCCTTACGCGATTTGAGCAGGTCTTCGGCGGCGGCAGAGCCGAACAGGACGCGCCCTTTGCCCAAAGGCTGTTTGCTTGCGCTGCTGTACACGGTTACGGTGTCCATACGGGAGAAATGCCCTTCGATTCCGGCAATGCCCGACATCAGCAGGCTTTTTCCCTGTTCGGACAAAGCGTGTTCCGCACCTTCGTCCACATAAACGCCGCCCCGGCTTTCGGAATAGAACGCCAGCCATTGCTTCTGCGTCCGCAAACCTTTGGTGCGTGGGACGAAAAACGAGCCGTCCGCCTGATTATCTGCCGCTTCGGCAAGTGCATCGGGTTTGAGCGAGGAACAGATATAGACCGGTACGCCGGACTCGGTCGCAATCGTCGCCGCTTTGATTTTGGTCAGCATACCGCCCGTGCCGTTTGACGAGCCCGCGCCGCCTGCCATTTCGATGATTTCATGGTTGATGTGTTCGATTCTGTCCAGCCGTACGGCATCGGGATTGCTGTTCGGGTTGCCGGTGTAAAGCCCGTCTATGTCGGTCAGCAGCACCAAAAGGTCTGCCTGTATCATCGCCGCCACTTGCGCACTCAATGTGTCGTTGTCGCCGATTTTCAACTCCTCAACCGAAACCGTATCGTTTTCATTGATGATGGGAATCGCGCGGCGTTGCAGCAGCACGGAAAGCGCGCCGCCGGCATTTTGGTAGCGGCGTTTGTCGGCAAAGTCGGCGCGGCTGAGCAGGATTTGCGCGGACACGATGCCGTCTGAAGACAGGTTTGCCGTATATTCTTCCATTAGCAGCCCCTGCCCGACGGCGGCGGAAGCCTGTTTGTCGGCGATTTTGACCGGACGTTTTTTGAAACCCAGCGCACCGAACCCTGCCGCAACCGCGCCGGATGAAACCAAGACCAGCTCGTGTCCCGCATGATGCAATGCGGCAAGCTGGCGGGTAATGGTTTGGATTTTGCCGCGCGAGAGGCTGCCGTCCGAATGGGTAATCGAAGATGTGCCGACTTTAAATACGATTCTCTTGTATTTCATTGTTTCTGTTCTTTGCGTTTGTAGCGTTTGGTTTGTTGCTGTCGAATTTGCCCTGTTCTGCCGCAATTGTCAACAATTGCGGCGCGCCTGCAATAAAATAGACAAAATGTATAAAATTAATAAAATCTATGATGAGTTATTGAGATTCTTTCAAATTGATATTGCCGTTTTGTCTAAAATGCGTATAATCCTGTCCATATTTCTGCTGCGGGCAGATTGATTTTAGACAAGGACTACCATGCAATTAGATATAGACCGTCTGGTCGCCTATTTCGGCGGCGTGAACGCGCTTGCCGAAGCGTTGAAACGGCACGATCCCGAAAATGCCGCAACAACCGCCGCCATCTACAAATGGCGCACGCGCGGGTCGCTGCCTTTGGCGCAGCTGCAAAAGTTGACCGCGCTGGCGGAAGCGCAAGGCAGACCGCTGGATTTGAATGCTTTTTTACAAAAAAACGAATCTCTGGAGAGAACAGAAATGACACAGACTAACCGCGTAATTATTTTCGACACCACCATGCGCGACGGCGAGCAGTCGCCCGGTGCATCCATGACCAAAGAGGAGAAAATCCGTATTGCCCGCCAGTTGGAGAAAATGGGTGTCGATGTGATTGAGGCAGGTTTTGCCGCCGCCAGCCCGGGCGATTTCGAATCGGTCAATGCGATTGCCAAAATCATCACCAAATCCACAGTCTGCTCGTTGGCGCGTGCCGTTGAAAACGATGTGCGTAAGGCGGGCGAAGCCGTTTCCCCCGCTACGAAAAAACGCATCCACACCTTCATCGCCACCAGCCCCATCCATATGGAGCACAAACTGAAAATGAAGCCGCAGCAGGTCATTGATGCGGCGGTCAAAGCGGTAAAAATCGCCAAAGAATACACCGACGATGTGGAATTTTCTGCCGAAGACGCTGTGCGTTCGGATTTGGACTTCCTCGCCAAAATCTTTACGGCGGTTATCGAAGCGGGTGCGACCACCATCAATATTCCCGATACCGTCGGCTACTCTATCCCTTCCGTGTGGTACGAACGTATCAGCAACATTATCAAAAGTGTGCCCAACGGCGACAAAGTAGTCTGGTCGACCCACTGCCACAACGACTTGGGTATGGCGGTTGCCAACTCGCTGGCCGCCGTTCAGGCAGGCGTGCGCCAGGTGGAATGCACCATCAACGGTTTGGGCGAACGCGCGGGCAATGCCAGCCTTGAAGAAATCGTGATGGCGTTGAAAGTGCGTCATGATTTGTTCGGCTTGGAAACCGGCATCGATACCACGCAAATCGTGCCGGTATCCAAACTGGTGTCCACCATTACCGGCTATCCGATTCAGCCCAACAAGGCAGTGGTCGGCGCAAACGCCTTTGCACATGAATCAGGCATTCATCAGGACGGTGTGTTGAAACACCCCGAAACCTATGAAATCATGACTGCCGAATCGGTCGGCTGGTCAACCAACCGCCTGACGTTAGGCAAACTGTCCGGCCGCAACGCCTTCAAAACCAAGCTGGCAGATTTGGGTATCGAATTGGAAAGCGAAGAAGCGTTGAACGCCGCGTTTGCCCGCTTCAAAGAACTCGCCGACAAAAAACGCGAAATCTTCGATGAAGACCTGCACGCGCTGGTGTCCGACGAAATGGGCAGCATGACCGCGGAAAGCTACAAATTCATCTCCCAAAAAATCAGCACCGAAACCGGAGAAGAACCGCGCGCCGACATCGTGTTCAGCATCAAAGGTGAAGAAAAACGCGCTTCGGCCAGCGGTTCCGGTCCCGTCGATGCGATTTTCAAAGCGATTGAGAGCGTGGCGCAAAGCGGCGCGGCTTTGCAGATTTATTCCGTCAACGCCGTCACGCAAGGCACGGAAAGCCAGGGCGAAACCAGCGTCCGTCTGGTGCGCGGCAACCGCGTCGTCAACGGTCAGGGCGCGGATACCGACGTTTTGGTCGCCACCGCCAAAGCCTACCTTTCCGCTTTGAGCAAGCTGGAATTTGGTTCTGCCAAACCGAAAGCGCAAGGCAGCGGTACGATTTAACGGTTGGGCGAAAGTTATGCCGTCTGAAGTAGAAAACGCTTCAGACGGCATATTGCGATTATAATTAGGTATCCGACCCATTTTAAAAGGTTAAATGATGGATTCCCAAAAATTTACCGAAGCGTCCAAACAGCGGTTGAGCGAATTGTTGGATGCCAAAAGCGAACAGGGCAATACCATGCGTTGCGACGAAGTTCAAGGTTTTATGACGGCACTGTTGAGCGGGCCGGACAAATTGACACCGCTTGACTGGCTGCCTGAAGTGTTGGGCGACGAATCGCAATTTACCGCTGCTGAACGTTCCGAAATCGAACGGCTGGTTTTGGCAATGGCGATGGAAACAACCGCCGCAATGTCGGATAAAAAACTGCCCGATTTGTGGCTGTATGAAAACGAAGACGGCAGCAGCGATTTTTACACATGGTGCAATGCTTATCTTTACGGTTTGGATATTGTGCCGACCGATTGGTTTGAAGCCGTCGATGATGAAGAGTTTGAAGAGTTGTTTTATCCCATCATGGCATTGGGCGGTATTTACGACGAAGAGGACAACGGCTCTATCCGTCTGCAATTCACAGAAGGCGAGCTAGCGGAGCTGGAATCCGAGTTGCCTTATGCATTGGCGGATATCTACCGCTACTGGCAGGCAGTCATCAATAAACCGCAAACCGTCCGCAGGGAAGGAGAAAAAACAGGCAGGAATGATCCCTGTCCGTGCGGCAGCGGCAGAAAATACAAGGCGTGTTGCGGTAAAAATTGATGGTTCGAGCGGAATAAAATGCCGTCTGAATGTAGTTTGCGTTTCAGACGGCATTTTTGTCGGAAAGGTTTAATTTTTCCTGCTGCCGAAAAAGATGAAGCCGACTACACCCAAAACAATCATGGGGACGCTCAACCATTGCCCCATCGACAGCCCCAAGGTCAGCAGCCCGAGATAGTCGTCGGGTTGGCGTGCAAATTCGGCAATAAAGCGGAATACGCCATAGCCACCTAGGAAGAGTGAGGCCACTTGTCCGGTCGGACGCTGTTTTTTCGAGAACAGCCACACGGCGATAAACAGGCAGATGCCTTCAAGTGCAAATTGATAAAGCTGCGAGGGATGGCGCGGCAGCATATGGTATTGCTGCAACCATTCTGTCCAAAGCGGATTGTGCGCGGCGGCTTCGAGGTCTTCGTAATGCGCCTGCGGGAAGCCCATTGCCCAAAATGCGTTAATGTCGGTAACGCGTCCCCAAAGTTCTCCGTTGATGAAGTTGCCGATGCGTCCCGAAGCGAGACCCAGCGGAACGAGCGGTGCGACCGTGTCCATCAGTTTGAGGAAGCCGATGCCGTGCTTGCGGCTGAACAACCACATGGCAATAACTACACCCAAAAAGCCGCCGTGGAACGACATTCCGCCTTCCCATACCTTGAAAATATCAAGCGGATGGGCAAGGTAGTCGGAAAACTTGTAAAACAGGACGTAACCCAAACGCCCGCCTAAAATCACGCCCAAAATGCCCCAAGTGAGGAAGTCGTCGAGCGATTCTTTGGTAAAAACGGACAAGCCTTGCGCGATGCGCCTTCTGCCGAGAAAGGTAAAAAGAATAAATCCGAGGATGTAGCTTAGGGCATACCAGCGGACGGCAAGCGGGCCGATACTGATGAGGACGGGGTCGAATTGGGGATGGGTAATCATGATGTTCCTTGATTTCAAATGCCGTCTGAAAGGCGGAAGGCTTCAGACGGCATTTTCGGGGAGGGGAAATGTCAGCGCAAATCGCCGATGACGTTGAGGATGGCGGACAACGCGGCTTCGCCCAAACGCAGCGAACGCTGGCCGTTCCATCCGAAGTCGTCGTCGGGCAGGTTGGCATTGTCTTTGAACGGCATTTCCAGCGTGTAGGCAAGGCAGTTGAAACGGTTGCCGACCCAGTTGGTCGCCAAGGTCATATTCGCTTCGCCTGGCGCGTCTTTTTCGTAACCGTATTCGTCTTGGAAATCGGGGCTGGCGTTCAAAAGGGCGGTTTTGAACTGCGCTTCCAGCGCGGCAATGCGCGGATTGTAGTTCGGCACGCCTTCCGTACCTGCAACAAAGACAAAGGGCAGACCTTCATCGCCGTGGATGTCCAAAAACAAATCTACGCCGGTTTCCAGCATTTTTTCGCGCACGAAGAACACTTCGGGGCTTTTTTCCAAAGTCGGGTTTTCCCACTCGCGGTTGAGGTTCGCACCGGCGGCGTTGGTACGCAGGTTGCCAAGTGCCGAACCGTCGGGATTCATGTTTGGTACGATGTAGAAAGTGGCGCGGTCAAGCAGGGTGCGTGCTGTCGGGTCTTGCGGATCGAGCAGTCTGCCGAGCAGCCCCTCGATAAACCATTCCGCCATCGTTTCACCCGGATGCTGGCGGGCGGTAATCCAGATTTTCAAATCACTTTCGACCTGATTGCCTATGGTCAGCAGATTGATGTCGCGCCCTTGCACGGTGCTGCCCAAATCGTCGATGCGGCACAGCCCGCTGCCTTGCGCGTCGCCGAGGAGGTTTAAATGCTGTTCTTCGGAATAGGGTTCGAAATAGGCGTAATACACGCTGTTGGACAGCGGCGTATGATTGACGGTCAGTACGCCGTTTTCGTAGGAGGTCGGTACGCGGAACCAGTTGCGGCGGTCGTATGAGGCGCAAGCCTGATAATCTTCCCAGCCTTTGGGGTAGGCGGCTTCTGCCGCGTTTTCAAAACGTATGGTGCAGTTTTGATATGCCGCGCCTTGCAGCCGGAAGTAGAACCATTGTGCGAAATCGGAAGCATTGTCGGGACGCAGGGCGAGGCGGATGTTGTCAGGATTGCTTAAGTCTTTGACGATGACGGAACCGGCATCGAAGCGGGTGCTGATTTTAATCATAGGGAGTCCTTGCTGTCGGCCGGTTTCTCGAACCGGATAAGTTGTGATTTTACCGCCCGTATTGCAAGGCTTCAACCTGCCCGAAGGTGTGCCGGATGCCGTCTGAAGATTGTTTCAGACGGCGTTTGGCGTTAACATAAGCCGAAATTGTCAACAATAGGGAGCCGTTATGGAGTCTGAAAACATGATTTCCGCCGCCGACAAAGCGCGTATCCTTGCCGAAGCGCTGCCTTATATCCGCCGTTTTTCCGGTTCTGTCGCCGTCATCAAGTACGGCGGCAACGCCATGACCGAGCCTGCGCTGAAAGAAGGGTTTGCGCGCGATGTCGTGCTGCTGAAGCTGGTCGGCATCCATCCCGTCATCGTTCACGGCGGCGGGCCGCAAATCAATGCGATGCTTGAAAAAGTCGGCAAAAAGGGCGAGTTTGTCCAAGGAATGCGCGTTACCGACAAAGAGACGATGGATATTGTCGAAATGGTGTTGGGCGGGCACGTCAATAAAGAAATCGTGTCGATGATTAACACATATGGCGGGCACGCGGTCGGCGTGAGCGGGCGCGATGATCATTTCATTAAGGCGAAGAAACTTTTGGTCGATACGCCCGAACAGAATGGCGTGGACATCGGACAGGTCGGTACGGTGGAAAGCATCGATACCGGTTTGGTTAAAGGGCTGATAGAACGCGGCTGCATTCCCGTCGTCGCCCCCGTCGGCGTAGGTGAAAAAGGCGAAGCGTTCAACATCAACGCCGATTTGGTGGCAGGCAAATTGGCGGAAGAATTGAACGCCGAAAAACTCTTGATGATGACGAATATCGCCGGTGTGATGGACAAAACGGGCAATCTGCTGACCAAACTCACGCCGAAACGGATTGACGAACTGATTGCCGACGGCACGCTGTATGGCGGTATGCTGCCGAAAATCGCTTCTGCGGTCGAAGCCGCCGTCAACGGTGTGAAAGCCACGCACATCATCGACGGCAGGTTGCCCAACGCGCTTTTGCTGGAAATCTTTACCGATGCCGGTATCGGGTCGATGATTTTGGGCGGAGGGGAAGATGCCTGAAGCAAAGGCGGAAAATGCCGGCTTTGGCGGGAAGCCGGGTTGTCCGGTTTCCGCTTTTTTGGGTTTCGGGCAATTTCCAAACCGTCATTCCTGAAAAAATATAGTGGATTAAATTTAAACCAGTACGGCGTTGCCTCGCCTTGCCGTACTATTTGTACTGTCTGCGGCTTCGTCGCCTTGTCCTGATTTAAATTTAATCCACTATAGAAACAAAAACAGAAACCTAAGATCCGTCATTCCCGCCGGGAATCTGGTTTTTTGAAATCCGGTTGTTTGGGATAAATTCTCCGGCTTTGATTTTCTGTTTTTCCGATAACGCCATAACTTTGAAATTTCGTCATTCTCGCGCAGGCGGGAATCTAGACCTGTCGGCACGGAAACTTATCGGGAAAAAAGGTTTCTTTAGATTTTACGTCCTAGATTCCCACTTTCGTGGGAATGACGGGATGTGGGTTTTTGTGCGGATTTGAACCGGTAAGGGTGGTGTGGGATTGGTGGTTTGCTTAGGATCTTTTGGATTGTATTTTGTATATACATTTACTTGTTGATAAAAGATAAAATAAAATTAGAAACTAAAAGTGAGAAAAAATTAATAATAATAGGGATGTATAAATGTAAAGGCTCCGTTTCATAGCTAAGGTTATCTGAATATATGGAAAAAAAGTAAAAGTCCATAAAACTAAAATATATAGATAATGCTAATGATAATAGAATTATCACTTTCCTAGAGTAAGGATAATATTTTTTTACGATAAAAAATATAAAATAGGATAAATAATTGCCATATAGATAGATTTTGTAGTAAAATTAAAAATAAATAATAAAAATAATGTAATAAAGTATATTTTTTGACTATGAAATAAAATTGTACATAGTTGAACGAGCAGATCAAAAAATGAACTACATATAACAATAAATAATAACATATTTACCATACTAAATTTAATAGGTCTCATTATCATATTTAATAACCACTTCATAGTAAATGCAGAGTGGGTGGAAACACTCACTTTATGGTTTGCTACGCTCTGCTCAATTAGCAACCCGATAACCCAATATAGATAATAGGGTAATTAATCCAATCTAATTTGTCAGCATCCGTTAATTTATTGCAAAATAAAGTATTGAATTATGTCGGGTGCAAATGACGAAATATAAGTTTCCGTGCGGACGGATCAAGATTCCCACTTTCGTGGGAATGACGGTGGAAAGATTGTTGTTTTTCCCGATGAATTCCTGTGTTTTTTGTTTTTCCGGATAAATTCCTGTGGCTTTGAGTTTTTGGGATTTCAGCCTCAATACCGTCTGAACGCCGAATCGGGCTTCAGACGGCATTGCGTCATTTGAAATTCAAAACCGGCCAGCCTTTTTCTTTGGCTTCTTTTTCCAGTTCGGCATCGGGGTTGACGGCGACGGGTTCGTCGACAAGGCGCAGCAGCGGCAGATCGTTTTTGGAATCACTGTAAAAATAGGTTTTGCCATAGCTTTCGAGCGTTTCGCCGCGTTCGGCAAGCCATTGGTTCAGGCGGGTAATTTTTCCTTCCCTAAAGCTGGGCGTGCCGATGTAGTTGCCGGTGTAGCGGCCGTCGGCACCGGTTTCGAGTTGTGTGCCGATGATGTTGGTAATGCCGAAAAGGCGGCAGATGGGGGTGATGATAAACTCGTTGGTCGAGGAAATCACGAGGGTTTCGTCGCCTGCCATTTGGTGGCTCTGTACCAGCATACGCTGCATAGGCGAGATGTGGGGGATGATGTATTCCGCCATAAATTCGCGGTGAAACTCTGCCAGCTCTTCTTTGCTGTAACGGGCGAGCGGGGCGAGGTGGAATTTGAGGAATGCGTCGATGTCGAGGCAGCCGTTTTGGTAGTCGCGGTAGAATTTTTCGTTTTGCGCTTCGGTTTCGGCAGCGTCAACCAACCCTTTTTTGATGAGGTATTGCGGCCAGGCGTGGTCGGAATCGGTGTTGATGAGGGTGTTGTCGAGGTCGAAGATGGCGAGGTTGTTCATTGGGTTTCCTGTTGTTTCAAAAGCTGGCGCAAAAGCGGCAGGGTGATGCGTTTGCCCATGGTTACGGCGTAGTTGTCCAGCGTGTCGAGCATCATCATCAGGCTGTCCATATCGCGCCGCCAGTGTTTGAGCAGGTATTCGAAAATTTCGGAATCGACGGTTACTTGGCGTGCCGCCGCCATACTGGCGAGCGCGTCGATTTTTTCTTGGTCGGTTAGGGGCTTAACTTCGTAAACGAGGCAGTACGCCATACGCGTCCGCAAATCTTCGCGGATGACGAGCTGCTGGGGCGTGTATTCCGAACCGAGCAGCAAAAAGCCTTTGCCGCTGTTGCGGAAGCGGTTGAAGATGGAAAAAAGCAGGGCTTGTTCTTCGTTGCCCAGCTTTTCGACTTGATCGACGGCGAGGTATTCCGCCTCGAACGCGGCATCGGTCAGCGGCATGGAGGCGGCATCGATATAGGCGGCGTTTTTGCCGGCTTCGAGCGCCTGTGCGACCCATGCCTGCAAAAGGTGGCTTTTTCCCGCTCCTTCTTCTCCCCAAACATAGATGAACTGTCCGTGTTTGTGTTGGAGGACATAGACCAGCTCCGCATTTTCCGTGCCGAGGAATTTGTCGAAACTTGGGTAGTCGTGTGCGGCAAAATCAAAAATAAGCTGGTTCACGGTGCAGCATTTCAGAGGTTGGCAGATAGGTTTATTGTACGTTGTTTTTGCGCGCCTTTCCAATTTGACGATGCCGTCTGAAAACGGCTTCAGACGGCATCGTTCAGTCGCAGGCAACGTTGCCGACATTGAGGTGCATATTGTGGAACGCGTTGAGCGTGCTTCGGTGTCCGATGCTGATGATGATGCTGTCGGGCAGTTTGTGCTTTAAGGTGCGGTAGAGCATGGCTTCGGTCGGTTCGTCCAAGGCGGCGGTGGCTTCGTCGAGCAGGACGATTTTGGGCTTGGAAAGCAGGGCGCGGACGAAGGCGACGCGTTGCAGTTCGCCAGGGGAGAGTTTGTGCTGCCAGTCGTCTGCTTTGTCTAATTTATCAACCAGATAACCTAAGCGGCAGGTGTTCATAGCTTCGATTAGCTCCGGATGCTGTTTGTCGATGTCAGGATAACAAATCGCATCGTGCAGGCTGCCTTGCGCCGTGTACGGACGTTGCGGCAGGAAGAGGATGTCTTGATGAGGCGGATGGCTGACTTTGCCGCTGCTGCCAAACGGCCAAAGCCCAGCCAGCGCGCGCAGCAGCGAGGTTTTGCCGCAACCGCTCGGACCGCGTATCAGCAGGGAATCACCGCTTTTGAGCTTGATATTGATACCGTCTAATAAAACTTCGCCGTTGTGGCGGAACAGGGCGACGTTTTCCAGTGCAATGCCGTCTGAAACTTCGCTAATCTCGGGCTGCTGTGCGCTGTGTTGTTCTTCGGTACTCAGCAAAAAGCCGTACAGACGCTCCAATCGGGCGCGGTAGGCGGTGAATTTGTTGTAGAACATCCGGAAGAAAGACAGTGCGTTTTGCAGTCGTGCGAAAGCTTGGACGGTTTGCTGGATGTCGCCGATTTTGATTTGTCCGGCAAACAGGCGCGGCGCTTGCAAAATAATGGGAAAAAGCTTGATGCCGTTGGTGAACATATCGTTAAAGCCGCTCAGGCAGACGCTTTGCCGCGCGATGCGCCAACGGTTGCGGATGATGGCTTTGAAGCGGTTGGAAAGCTGGTCGTGTTCGTGTTGTTCTCCGCTGTAAAACGCCACGCTTTCGGCGTGGTCGCGCACGCGGATAAGGGAATAACGGTAGTCGCCGTTGAGTTTTTCGTTTTCATAGTTGTAACGAATCAAAGGGTTGCCTATCCACATGGCGATAAAGGTCGCCAAAATCACAAATATATAGACAAACCAAACGATGCCGTGCGGAATGTCGAAGCCGAACACGGTCAGGATACCCGCCAAGCCCCACAAAACAACGGCAAATTCTAAAGAGGTAACGACTGAATTGACCATGCCGCGCACAAATTCGATGGTCGAAGCGATGAATTCCTGCGCGTCCTGTTGGATACGCTGGTCGATGTTGTCCGGCGCATGGCGGCGCATTTGCAGGCGGTAGTAGTTTTTGTCGGCAAGCCAGCGTGAAGTCAAAACTTCATTGAGCCGCTCCGACCATTTAATCGCCAAGCCTTGATCGAGGAAGTCGTTGACGACATTGTTAAACGCCCGTATCAGCACCACGCCCGCGTTCATCGCGGCAAACATCCAAAATGCCGAAGCATTCAAATCCTGCATCGAGTCGTAAAGCCCTTTGGACATAAAGGTACTCAATACATTCAGCCGCACTTCGGTTAACAGCAGCGTAATCATCGCCGTAATCAGCAGTAAGACTTTGACCGCGCTTTTCGGTGTCAGGCAAAGGCGCAGGATATAGGCAAACTCGCGCCCGAAACGCGTTTTCCGTGTTAAAAACAGAATCACCGCCGAAGCGGCGGAAACTATCAAGAGAGTCTGTAAAAGCCAAAGCGGTGTGGAATAAAGCTCGGTTTGCCATTTTTGCATGGGAAATCTCTTACGGTATCAATGCCGTCTGAAAAAGACGGGTACAGTTGATTTTTTGATGAAATTTGGGGAAGTTTTGCCGGTCAGGGTACATTGCGTGTTAATTTACCATACAACCACTCCGGAATTAAGTTTAAATTTGAATAAAAGGTTCGGGTTCTGCAAAATACAGAACCCGAACCTTGTTCGGATATTGAAACCGGCCGCCCGATTTTGGGCGGTACGGCTTGCAAGTATCAAGATTCGCATATGCCGTCTGAAGCTCGGAGAGGTTCAGACGGCATATGCTTATTTGGGCTGCTCTTCGACGAATCTCGGGCCTTTCAGGATGCCGTTGTGGGAATAGGGCGACAGCAGGTTGTATGCGGCGGTTTTGGAAACCTGATAACCGCGGTCGGTCAGGCTGTTGGCAATCTGATTGACCACTGCGCCGACCAAAGCCCCCAATAGGCCGCTGTTGCTGTTGTTGCTGCCTTCGCGGATGCTGACCGAACCCGACCACAACTCTTTCCCGTTGCGGGAATCGACCAGCCGTGCTATGGCGGATACGGTGGTTACGCTGTCTAAAATTTGATATGAAGTGCCGTATTCGGTAACCGTAATGTACAAAACCGCATCATTGCCGAAAATCTGATGCAGTTTTTCCGGACGGACGGCGTGAATATCGGCGGCATTGGTCAAGCCGTTTTGTTTGAAGGTTTCCTCTACGACTGCGGCGGGGAAGACGTAATAGCCGGCTTCGGAAAGCGGCTCGGCGGTCGAAGCCAGCATCCCCCAAGTGCCGTTGACATCGGGCGACTCGTTCAGCGGCGGAACCACCAAAATTGAAGCCGGTTTGCTTTCCTTGAATGACGTGTAGTCGAAATCGGGCGCTTTTTGAACTTGGCAGGCAGACAGTGCCAACACGGCGGCAAGCCCTAAAATCAAAGGTTTCATCGCTTGCCTCCTTTACTAGTTTTCATCAGGAAGTCCATAAATACGCCCGATTCGGGAAACAGCCTTTTCTCTTCTTCAAACTGGCGGAACGCGCCCTCTTTGTCTCCCGAACGGGAAAGCAGCAGTCCCAGATGGGCGTGCGCACCCGGGGCGGCATTCATTTTTTTGTTGCCGGCTTCCACAAAGTATTTTTCCATCTTTTCGGTCTGCTTGCCCAACGAAGTGTCGTCGTTTTTCAAACCTTCATAGACGGTGTCGGGATAGCCGCCGTAATAATACAGGGATTTTTGCCCGTTGCCGCCGCAGGCGGTCAGAGCCAAGACCGCCGCACACAGCGACAAACGGCTCAAGGTTTTCAGATTCATCATTTGTCCTTAACGGTTGGGTTGCCATACGCCGTTGTCGACAGCCTGAACCAGATTGTTGACGGCTTCGCGGATTGCCAAGTCCAAAACTTTGCCGTTCAAAGTCGCATCGTAGCCGGAAGTGCCGCCGAAACCGATGATTTCACGGTTGGAAAGTGCGTATTCGCCCGCGCCCTGTGTGGAATAGACGATTTCGGAAGTATTGACGTTGACGATATTCAGAGCCACTTTTGCATAGGCGATTTGCGATTTGCCGCGACCCAAAATGCCGAAGAGCTGATGATCGCCGACATCTTTGCGTCCGAATTCGGTTACATCGCCGGTAACGACATAATCTGCGCCTTTCAGGTTTTGCATTTTGCCGGAAATGCCGGATTCCTGTTTCAATGCGCTAAGGTTGGTGCGGTTCAGTACGTTGAAGCGGTTGGTTTGTTGCAGGTGCGTTACCAGAATGGTTTTCGCCTGGCTGCCCAAACGGTCTTCCCCGTCGGAGAAAATGCCTTTTTGGAAACTGGAGCGGTTGTCGAATGTTCCAACGGAAATCGGGGTGCGAACACCGTGATATTGCGTATTGTAGGAGGCGACTTTTGCTACCTCGAGGCTGCGTGAGGATTCGACCGCACAGCCGGTCAGTGAAACGGCAGCGGCGGCAAAAGCGATGGCGGCGGAAATTTTCTTCATGAAAACTACTCCAAAATTGTTAGAGGAATAAAGAGGTTGTTATTATTATTTGCATGTAATTTTTAGTCAAGGTGTTTTTGTCTGCCGGGGTGTCGAAAGATTTGCCTGTGTCGGCATATTGGCGGATATGGCGTGTTTTTTGATGCCGTCTGAAAAGGAGGGCGGGTGTGGAACCCGCCCTTTGATCGCAGGGCACATGGGGCGCGATTATCTACCGCCCGTTCTGCATTGCTTCCATGACGGTGAGCTAAGCCGACCGTAAACAAGGCCGTCTGAAATAGGCGGCCTTTACAGGATATTATTTTTCGTGCATAATGCAGCCACATACAAAAACGGCCAATGTGGGTGACCTATCCAAGTGCAGTAACCAGCCTGCTACCCACTAACGGCCAATTTTTTACGCCTATTTATCATGAATACATCTTTCGCCATCCTTATTGACGCGGGTTTTGCCAAACGCAAAATCAAAAGCCAAACGGGCAGACCCGTACAGGCGGCCGACTTTGCCAGTCTTGTGGAAAGTATCAGGAGAAATGCCTACTTGACGGACAAAAACCTGTACCGCGTTTTCTACTACGATGCCCCGCCTGCCGACGGCAAACTAAACAACCCGCTGGACGGCAGCACATTCGACTTGTCGGCATCAAATGTTGCCCGCAACAACAAACAGCTGCTGGAAGGTTTGAAATTACTGCCGTTTTTTGCCCTGCGCATGGGGCAGGCATCCACCAACGGCGATAGCTGGAAAATCAAAAGGCAAAGCAGTCTGAACCCCGTCCCGGGCGCAAACAGTGCTACACTGAACCCCGACGACATCACGCCGAATATCACGCAAAAGGGCGTGGACATGAGAATCGGTTTGGATATGGCAACATTGGCATTGAAAAAACAAGTCGGCATTATCGTGCTGGTAACGGCGGACAGCGATTTCGTCCCCGCTGTCAAACTTGCCCGTACCGAAGGCGTACAGATTTTCCTTGCCCATATGGGGCATACGACCAAGCCGGAATTAAAAGAACACGCCGATGTTCTGTTGGACGGCATTTCCGTCTGACCCTCTTTTTTAGGCTGCCTTCCGGCGGCCTTTCCCTTATATGCAGCCTGAAAAGGCTGCTTTTTTATTGGAGAATCTAAATGGCAAAACAAAAAGGAGATTTAGAGGTAAATGATTTCGCCGCTCTGCCCTTTGCTTTCGGCACTTGCCCACCAGACAAATGCGGGTAGCACGTCCCCGTAGCTTTTGCGTTCGCTTTTGGCTTCGCCCGGGTGGGATTTGATGCGTTGCGGGGAATTGATGGGGCCGGGGACGAGGACGTTGGCGCGCAGGTTGCCGAAGCGTTCCCATTCGTCGGCGGCGACTTTGCACAGGTAGTTCAATGCGGCTTTGGACGCGCCGAAGCCGCCCCAGTAGGCTTTGGGTGTTTCGCCGTGGCTTTCTCCGACGAAGATGACGGACGCGTCGGGCGACTGCTTCAGCAGCGGGAACAGGGCGCGTGTCAGCCCCATCGGGGCGACGGTGTTGATGCGGTATTGGTTGACCCATTCGGAGACGGTTTGGAAATCCAGCGGCGAGAGGGCGTAAAAATAGCCGGCACAGTGGACGATGCCGTCCAGTTTGCCTTGCGTGGCTTCGGCAATGGTGGCGGCGAACTGTTCGAATTCTTTTTCTTCCGCACTCATCAGGTCGAAACGGATGGCGAAGGGTTCGGGGTGTCCGGCTTCGACAATCGCGTCATAGACTTTTTCCAGTTTTTTCTGATGGCGTGCCACCAGAATCACGGTTGCGCCTGCCGCCGCATAGGCTTTGGCGACCTGTTCGCCCAGGCCTTGCGATGCGCCGGTTACTAAGATGGTTTTGTCGGACAGTGTCGCCATACTTTTTCCTTTTTGGTGGTCGGTCGGGGGTATTTTAGCGTTTTGCAGCACCTTGTAAAGCGTCCCGATGCCGGCCGACGTTTTCAGACGGCATCGTTCAGGCTTTGCAGGCAGGCTTCCGCCGACGCGAAACCTGATTGTACGGCGGCTTCGAGCGTGGCGGGGTAGTATGGGTGGAGGTAGTCGCCGGCGGGGAAGATGCGGTGCCGGTGCAGCCACGACAAATCCGGCGGCGGGGCATCGGCTGCGGTTGTGGCGCGTTTTTCGGTGATGACGCGCACGGCTTCGGGTTCGCCCAAATGCGGAAGGATGCGTTTGAGGTCGGAGTGGACTTTGTCCGCCC
The DNA here is from genome assembly GCF_962747995.1 of Neisseria viridiae. GTDB lineage: Bacteria > Pseudomonadota > Gammaproteobacteria > Burkholderiales > Neisseriaceae > Neisseria > Neisseria viridiae. Next base: position 276,120 of record NZ_CAUJAJ010000001.1, read on the forward strand.
ACGCCCGGTTTGCAAACGCGCCGACGCGGTCGGAAACGCTGATGACGGCGGAGACTTCGTTTTCCGGCAAGCCGAGCCTGCCCCGGCAAAGCAGCCATTGTGCCGTGCCGTCGGCAAGGCCGGTCAGCGGGGCGGACAGGCGGACGGGTTCGGCGTAGCGCAGATAGACGGTGGTGATGGCGTGATAGCGAAGGTTTTGATATGCCGTCTGAAGGTGTTCGGGCGTGCCTTCGGGCAGGAGCGCGGCGGCGTGGTAGGGCGCGGTGGCGGGGACGGCGGCATCGAAAGCTTCGCCGTTGACGAGCACTTTCCCGTCCGGGAGGGTGTTCAGACGGCATACGCGCGTTTCGAGGCGGATGTCCGCGCCGAGCCGTTGAAGCTCCGCCAAGGCGGGTTCGGCGACGATTGCGCCCAAATCCTGCTTGGGTAGGAGATAGTCGCTGCCGGATTTTTTCGTCAGCACGCCGTCGGACAAAACGTTGCACAACACGCGCAGGCTTGCGGTTTCCAAAGGCGTGTTGAGCGCGCCCCAAACCAAGGGCTGCCAAAACTGCATCACGGCGGCACGCGGCACGTTCCGCTGTTTCAGCCATTGCGCCACTGTCGTGTCGGGCTGTCCGAGGCGTGCGGACTTCTGCAAATCGGACATATCGGCAAGCAGTTTGGCTTTGAATGCAGTCGGTGCACGCCGGGCAAGCAGCACGCCGCCCAAAATATGCAGCGGTGCGGGCAGGGGGAGGGCGCGGAACTGCAAACCGCCGTGCATATGCCAGTGCAGCGGTACGCGCAAAAAGGCGGCACGGGGATCTGAACCGATGGTTTTCATCAGGCGCAACACGCCCCGGTATGTGCCGAGCAAAATGTGCTGCCCGTTGTCCAAAAAACCGAAACCGTCGGTATTTCCGGCCAGTGTGCGCGCCCTGCCGCCCGCCTGCCTGCCGGCTTCAAACAGGGTAATGTCGGCGTGCCGCGCCAAGGTAACGGCGGCGGACAAGCCGGCCCAGCCTGCGCCGATGACGGCGATTTTCGGGCGCGGATGCGGCGTGTTCATCATTTATTCCTCCAATGGTTGAGACCCCGTTTTCGGGGCGGCGGGGGTTGGGTTTTCCTGAAGGGCGGTATGCGCCTTATGCCCGTTCCGGCGTGCCGGGGCGCGGTTTGAATCCGAATAACCAAGTCTTCAGGGCAATGCGTTTTTTGCGCGGCGAAGGGAGGGCGATTTTGTATTTGAGGACGTTTTGCGCGCCGTCTCGGTCGATTTCGTTTAAAAGCGCGTAATAAACCGCCGCCATAACCAGTCCGACTTTTTGGGCTTTTTTGTCGGCATCAGGCAGCAGCGATACGGCTTCGCGGTAGGTTTCGCGGGCGCGTTTGATTTGGAACGCCATCAATTCGGCAAAATTGTCCGTCGGGCTGCATTGCAAAATCACGCTTGCGGGTACGTCAAACCGCCGCATTTCCTCCATCGGCAGGTAAATCCTGCCGTTGCGCGCATCTTCGCCGACATCGCGGATGATGTTGGTCAGTTGCAGCGCAAGCCCCATTTTGTCGGCGTATTCCAGCGTTTTGCCGTCTGAAAACCCCAAAATCCGCGCAATCAGGCAGCCGACCACGCCTGCAACACGGCGGCAATACAGTTTCAATTCTTCAAAACAGCCGTAACGCGCCCGAACCAAATCCATCTGCATCCCGTCGATTAAGGCTTCCAATTCATATTTCGGCAGATTGAAGGTTTCCTTAACCTGCTGCAAGGCCTGATTGACGGGGTGTTCCGGCATCTCGCCGCCGAACACCTTGTCTAAATCGCCGCGCCACCAGTTCAATGTTGCCTGTGCAACATCGGGGTTGGAACATTCGTCAACCACATCGTCCAATTCGCGGCAAAAGGCATATAAAACCGTTACCGCATCCCGTTTTTCCTGCGGCAGGAAACGGAAGCCCGATAAAAAACTGGAGCGGCTTTCTTCTGCTTTTTGACGGCAATAGTCGAGTCCTTTCACGATTTATATTCCTAATGATGGGCGGGAAAGGCGGATTTTATCGGCATTTGGCGGCAGAGGGCAATTTCGGCGGCACGGCCCAATCCTTAGCGGTTTGCTCAACTATCGGCGCAAATTCTGTTAAAATGCCGACTTCCTTCCTTTATACACCGCACCGACAGGCAGAATTTATGGCTCTTTTGCAGATTTCAGAACCGGGTATGTCCGCCGCCCCGCACCGGCACCGTTTGGCGGCAGGCATCGATTTGGGTACGACCAACAGCCTAGTCGCCACCGTCCGCAGCGGCAGTGCCGCCTGCCTGCCCGATGCCGACGGGTGCGTTACCCTGCCTTCCGTCGTCCGCTATCTGGAAAACGGCGGCATTGAAGTCGGCAAAACCGCCCTGTCCGCGCAAAAATCCGACCCGCTGAATACCGTCAGCTCCGCCAAACGCCTTATCGGACGGACGCTTGCCGATCTGCATCAAAATACGCATTACCTGCCTTACCGTTTCGGCGACAATCAACGCATTATCGAACTACATACGCGGCAGGGGGTGAAAACGCCTGTCGAAGTGTCGGCGGAAATCCTCAAAACCCTTAAATTGCGCGCCGAAGAAACCTTGGGCGGCGATTTGGTTGGTGCTGTTATTACCGTTCCCGCCTATTTCGATGATGCCCAACGCCAAGCCACCAAAGATGCCGCGCGTCTGGCCGGTTTGAACGTATTGCGACTGCTCAACGAACCCACCGCCGCCGCAATCGCCTACGGGCTGGACAACGCCTCAGAAGGCACGTTTGTCGTGTACGACTTAGGGGGCGGCACATTCGACGTATCCGTATTGCAACTGACCAAAGGGCTGTTTGAAGTCAAAGCCACCGGCGGCAACAGCGCGTTGGGAGGCGACGATTTCGACCATCGTTTGTTCTGCTACCTGCTCGAACAAAACGGGCTCTCCCAACTCAACGAACAAGACAGCCAACTCCTGCTTTCCCTTGTCCGCGCCGCCAAAGAACAATTGACCACGCAAACCGAAGCACGTATTCAGGCGACGTTTTCAGACGGCATGGCAATCGACACAAGCATCAGTCGCGCCGAGTTCCACAACCTGACGCAGCATTTGGTGATGAAAACGCTCGAACCGGTCAAACAGGCGTTGAAAGATGCCGGTGTCGGTAAAAACGAAGTCAAAGGCGTGATTATGGTCGGCGGTTCGACCCGTATGCTGCACGTCCAGCAGGCAGTCGCCACCTTTTTCGGACAAACCCCGCTGAACAACCTCAACCCCGACGAAGTTGTCGCGCTCGGCGCAGCCATACAGGCAAACGTCCTCGCAGGCAACAAAGCCGACGGCGAATGGCTGCTGCTGGACGTTACGCCCTTGTCGCTCGGTTTGGAAACCTACGGCGGCTTGGCGGAAAAAATCATCCCGCGCAATTCCACCATCCCCACTGCGCGCGCGCAGGACTTTACCACCTTCAAAGACGGTCAAACCGCGATGACGATACACGTCGTACAAGGCGAGCGCGAACTGGTTGCCGACTGCCGCAGCCTTGCCAAATTTACCTTGCGCGGCATTCCGCCTATGGCGGCGGGTGCGGCGCGTATCCGCGTAACCTTCCAAATCGATGCGGACGGGCTGCTGTCCGTTTCCGCCCAAGAACAAAGCACCGGCGTACACGCGCAAATCGAAGTCAAACCTTCCTACGGCCTGGACGACGGCGCGATTACCCGAATGCTTAAAGACAGTATGGACAACGCCGCCGAAGATATGGCGGCCCGCGCCCGCGCCGAAGCCGTGGTCGAAGCCGAAAGCCTGACCGATGCCGTCAACGCCGCCCTCGAGTTGGACAGCGATTTGCTGGAAGCCGAAGAATTGCAACAGATTCGGCAAGGCATCGCCGATTTGCAAGGCCGTCTGAAAGACGGAAAAGCCGAAGACATCCGTGCCGCCGCCGCCAAACTCGGCAGCATCACCGACAATTTCGCCGCCAAACGCATGAACCGCAACATCCAACGCGCGCTGACAGGCCAGAGTGTCGATAATATTTGATACTTAAACGGTTTCAGACGGCATAGATATAACCTGATGCCGTCTGAAGGCTCGAAAACACTTGAAAAACATCGATATGGAAAAGTCAGGCATTGTCTATCTGATGAAGGCCGTCATCAAGGGCGTGTATAAAATCGGCATTTCGGACGTAAGCAATTTTGAAGGCAGAATGCGCCATTTGGAAAACAACGGCTATGCGAACGTTGCCGGATTGGAGCGCATCCTCGCCGTCAAAACCGACAATTACAAAGAAAAAGAAAACCTGCTCCATGAAATTTTCAGTAAAAGCAGGATAGGCGATACCGAATTGTTCGCCGTGGACGAGAATCTTGTAAAACGTTTGTTTTTATCGCTTCGCGGCGAAATCGTGTTCCCGAAAAACGAAACGGCGGAATCGGAATTTGAAAAAAGCGTCCACGAACGCCGGCAGGAAGGGAATGCCGTATCCGGCCGCAAACAACTGCTTGATTTTGTACGGCGCGGACACCGGGAATACCCTTACGCGCTGCCCCGGCTTTTGGCGGGCGCGGCATCCTACAAGCCGAGAAAATCGAAAATCCGCCTTTTTAAAGAAGCATATTTCGGCAAAAGCGGCACGAGGCTGACCGACGAAATTGCAGACGGCATCCATATTTACACCTGTTTTTCGCGGGCGGATTTGGAAAAAGCCTATTCCGAATATTTGGAATTTTTCAAATCCGAATCGGATGCCGAAGGCAGAAAACCGCAGTAAGGTGCAAACAGATACCGTACACGTTGAGGAGCAGTATGATGGGCGATTCCGTCATTTATTATGTAGAACAGGCAGACGAACCGGTAAACCGTGCCGGCGAACGCGCCCGTAAAACATTCAAATACTTTTGGCGCGAGCTTTTTTGGGAACGCCGACGCATTATTCCCGCCCTGGATTTTGCTATGGTCAAAGTCCCTTTTTTCCAAGACGGCGAAGACGGCGAAATTTGCGAACATATGTGGATCGACGATATTTATTTTGACGGTCTTTATATTTACGGTGTGCTGAACAATGAACCCGGCGAACTGACCAATGTCGAACAAGGCGAAAGCGTTTGCGTTCCGGTTGACGACATCAGCGACTGGATGTTCGTGTGCAACGGCATCCCCTACGGCGGCTTTACCATACAGGCAATGCGCGGACAGATGACGGAAGAGGAGTGCGCAGAACACGATGCCACATGGGGAATCGATTTCGGCGATCCCAGACAGATATTGCTGGTGTATGAAGAAAAAGAACACCCCGAAAATCTGGAAGAGCATCCGATGTGCCGGAACTGTATTGACGATTTTCGGCAACAGTTGTCCCAAAATCCGGATTTTCTGCATGAGCAGGACGAAGACGGCTATACGCCGCTTCATCATGAAGCCATCGCAGGAAATGCACTTATGGTTCAAGCCATGCTTGAATACGGCGCAAATCCTGCCTCAAAGACATCGGAAGGCTATACCGCCCTCGATTTTGCCCGCCTGACGGGCTGGCAAAATGTTGCCGACCTGCTCGAACCGCGACATTAGGCAGACAGTTTTCTGAAAAACGGACACAACCACTTTTTACAGAAAGACAATAAAAATGCCCAAAATCACCGTACTTCCACACGCAACATTATGTCCCGAGGGTGCAGTCATCGATAACGCGCCCGAAGGCAAAACCGTCCTTGATGTGCTGCTCGACCACGACATCGAAGTCGATCACGCCTGCGAAAAATCCTGCGCCTGCACCACCTGCCACGTCATCATCCGCAAAGGTTTTGACAGTTTGGAAGAGCCGACCGAATTGGAAGAGGACCTGCTCGATCAGGCTTGGGGTTTGGAAGCCGATTCGCGCCTGAGTTGTCAGGCGGTTGTCGCCGGCGAAGATTTGATTGTGGAAATCCCCAAATACACCATCAACCACGCGCGCGAAGAACACTGAGAACAGGCCGTCTGAAGCCGGCGCGCTTCAGACGGCATTGTTGCGCGGATAAGGCGCAATCGCCCGAAAACAGGCGTTCGTACAGGCGGAACTTTCGATTCTATATGATTTTTATCGGTTTTCTGACGGAACGGGCAGGTGCGGCATCCGAGACGGATTACTCGGACGCGATGCACGGGTATTTACCGGTTTTGCAGCCGGAAAAACCGCCGGCGGGTTACTTTCAGGGCGGCGGTCGGGCGGTATGCCGGATAGCGTTCCACTTTCGCTTCTATATTGATTTTGATTGGTTTTTTGACGGAACGACCCGATGCGGCATCCGAGACGGCTTGCGTTTCTTCCTGTCCGCCTGCCGGATTTTCCCATCCTTGCGCGAAACCGAAAGAGACGGCGGCGCGGCGGACAAGGTCGAGATAGCGTCCTTCAAGCTCGGGGCAGGCGGCGGACACGCTTTCTGTCGTAACCGTGAAGCCGCCGCCCGACCCGGAAAGGCGTTCCGCAATCTGCGTGTAGATGCGCCAACGCCGGGCGCGCAACATTGCCGCATCGCAACCGGAAGCCGCTTTATCCAAGGCAATCAGACCGCGCCTGTTCCGGTAGTGAAGGCAAACCGTTACTCTGTAGAGGGTATGTTGTCCGTCCAATATTTGATACAGTTTGCGTATCAGCAGAATCAGACGGTCAAACTCCTCCATCTCCGACAGGGAGTCGGGATGGTCGGAAGCGGTATAAACCAGTTTGGACAATTTTGCGACCAACGGATTGTTCATCAATCTTCCTTGTCGGTTGAAACCCCGCTCTTCGGGGCGGTAGAATCAGATTTGTTTGGGAGGGGCAACTCCTCCCAGATTAGGACACATAGGGTGGTGTCCGGCGAGTTGAAACATTCAGCCATCCTCAAAGGGCGGCAGTTTTGCCGAAACATATTCTACACGGCTTCAATGCCGGACGATAAAAGGAAATTCATATGAAATGGACCGACACCCGGCGCATCGCCGAAGAACTCTACGACCTGCACGGCGAAACCATCGATCCAAAAACCGTGCGCTTTACCCAACTGCGCGACCTGATTATGGCATTGCCCGAATTTGACGACGATCCCGCCCGTTGCGGCGAACGCATCCTCGAGGCTGTGCAGCAGGCATGGATAGACGAGGCAGAATAAGTTTCGGCAATGCCGTCTGAAATACGGCGGTACGCGGTTCGTACTTCTGTTTGCAGCGGGAACGGTTTTACCAGTCTCCTTTTTTCAGCCTGTCCAGTTGGCGGCGGTCGCGCTTGGTCGGCCTGCCGTCGGGATACGCGTGGCTGATACGGCTGAATTCGTCGAGCTGCCTGCGTTTTTCCCTCAAGTCTGCCGTTGCCTGGTCTTCTTCATAAAGGCAACGCGCCTCCGATGCCGGACGGCGTTGATTGTTTAAACCTTTAACTTCAATCTTATAGGGTAGGGAATTGAGCGTCAGCTCGATAATATCGCCGATGCCGACGGATTTGCTGTTTTTAACCTTTGAACCGTTTACCTGAACCCTGCCCAGTTCGATGTGTTTTTGTGCCAACGACCTGGTTTTGAAAAAGCGTGCAGCCCACAGCCATTTGTCCAGTCGTATGGCGGAAGAATCATTGTTGTCTTTCATTATGATTTTTGAAGCAATTGAATTTGTTTTGAGTTTAGCATAAGATACGCAGCTTTATAACTAGTGTATATACACTAATCCTTTGTTTCCCATTCTCCCGAATATAAAAAATAGGGGGCGGGAAACGGTCTGCGGCAATAAATTAACTGCGTAATATGCGCAAATAGCGTATGATAACGGCAGAATCTGTTGATGAGAGCTTCATTTTATGAAACCTGTTTTTTTGGATTTTGAACAACCCATAGCCGAACTGACCAACAAAATCGATGAGCTGCGTTTCGTCCAAGACGAGTCTGCCGTCGATATTTCGGACGAAATACACCGTTTGCAGAAAAAAAGCAACGACCTGACCAAATCGATTTTCAGCAAACTCACACCCGCCCAAATTTCACAGGTTTCCCGGCATCCGCAGCGTCCCTATACTTTGGATTACATTGACGCGCTGTTTACCGATTTTGAAGAGCTGCACGGCGACCGCCACTTTGCCGACGATTATGCGATTGTCGGCGGATTGGCGCGTTTCAACGGACAAAGCGTGATGGTTATCGGGCATCAGAAAGGGCGCGACACCAAAGAAAAAATCCGCCGCAACTTCGGTATGCCCCGTCCCGAAGGCTACCGCAAAGCCTTGCGCCTGATGAAAACGGCGGAAAAATTCGGCTTGCCTGTCATGACCTTTATCGATACGCCGGGCGCGTATCCGGGCATCGGCGCGGAAGAACGCGGGCAGTCGGAAGCCATCGGCAAAAACCTGTACGAACTGACGCGCCTGCGCGTTCCCGTTTTGTGTACCGTCATCGGCGAAGGCGGTTCGGGCGGCGCATTGGCGGTTGCCGTAGGCGATTACGTCAATATGCTGCAATATTCGACCTATTCCGTTATTTCCCCCGAAGGCTGCGCGTCTATTTTGTGGAAAACCGCCGAAAAAGCGGCTGATGCGGCACAGGCTTTGGGCATTACTGCCGACCGCCTGCAAAAGCTGGACTTGGTCGATACCGTCATCAAAGAACCATTGGGCGGCGCGCATCGGGATTTCGGGCAAACCATGAAAAACGTGAAAACCGTTTTGGAAAAACAACTGCACGAAGCGCAAAGTATGCCGCTCGCCGATTTGCTTTCACGCCGTTTCGACCGCATTATGGCTTACGGCAAATTTTCGGAACAATAATTCGGGTAGAACAAGCAGCAAGCAGTTTGTCTGAAACTGCTTGCTTTTTCTTTATCGGGACGGAGCCGTGCTGACTTTAGATGCGTTTGAGCAATGCTTGAAGGATTGTTTTCCTCAAGGTCTGAATGGAAAAAAAACAGCAGTGGCATTAAGCGGCGGATTGGATTCCGTCGTTTTACTGCATCTGCTGGTTTGTGCCGGGAAACGGGCAGGATTTGTGCCGGAGGCATTGCATATCCATCACGGCTTGAGCCCCCGTGCCGACGATTGGGCGGATTTCTGCCAAAACTATTGCGATATGCTCGGGGTGGGGCTGGAAACGGTTAAGGTCTGCGTGGAAAAAAACGGTTTGGGCATCGAGGCGGCGGCGCGGCAAAAGCGGTATGCAGCGTTTGCCGAAAAAGGCTTTGATGTTTTGGCGTTGGCGCACCACAGGGACGATCAAATCGAAACCTTTATGCTGGCAGTCGCGCGCGGCGGCGGTTTGCGCGCTTTGGCGGCTATGCCCGCCGTCCGTCCTTTTGGGGAAAACGGCATCATCTGGCGGCCCTTGCTGCCTTTTTCACGGCAAGATGTGCAGGATTATGCAAAAAAACACGGTTTGCCGAATATCGAGGACGAAAGCAATAGCGATACGGCTTATTTGCGAAACCGCTTCCGACACCGTATTTTGCCCGAACTCTCGGCGCAGATTCCCCATTTCGGGCGGCATGTGCTGAACAATGTCCGCGCTTTGCAGGAAGATTTGGCTTTGTTGGACGAGGTCGTCGTTCAGGACTGCCGTTGGGTCTGTGAGGAAGGCAGTTTCGATACGGTGCGTTGGCAGGCATTTTCCCCGCGCCGGAAAACCCATATTTTGCGGCATTTTCTGAAGGAAAACGGCATCACCGTGCCGAATCAGAATGCCCTTGCCGACATTGCCCGCGTTTTGACGGAGGCGAAGACAGGCCAATGGACGCTGTCCGGTTTTGAGCTGTATCATTATGCGGACAGGCTGTTTGTGTTCCGATTGGAAAAAACGGATAAATTACGGTTTTTGAAAGACAGGCAGGTAAGCGGAAATTTAAGGGAAATATTGACGGATCAGGGATTTGTTTTAAAACGCCATCCGTTCGGGCTTCCCGGACATCTTTTGGAACAGGACGGGATTTTGAGGACGGTAGCGGCATCGGATACGTTGACCGTGGGCGGCATCCAGAAAAATGTGAAAAAAATCCTTCAGGGGAAACGGGTTTTGCCTGCCCTGCGCCCAATCTGGCCGCTTGTTGCCGACAGCGGAAACCGTCCATTGGCGTTGGCAAACTGTTGTGCGGATTTTCAAATCTCGGTTTCAGACGGCATTTTGCCCGTCCATCCTGACTTTCCCATTTTATTTTGATAATATCGCAAACAGATTTCGGCGGCGTTCAGTCGGGTATTGTCCGGTTGCATATTTCTAAAAGGCTTGTGAAGTGAAACACATCAGTTCGACCAATAATGAACACATCAGACACCTGCACCGCCTGTTGTCGCAAGGAAAGTTCAGGCGGCAGTATGCCCAAACCGTTTTGGAGGGCGTGCACCTGCTTCAGGTTTTCCTGCAATCCGGCAGAAAACCGGTCGGGGTATATATTCCCGAAGCTAAAATGCCGTCTGAAGAAGTCCGTAAATTGACGGCGGTTTTGCCGGAAGACAGGATTTTTTCCGTTTCAGACGGCATATTGAAAAAAATCAGCAGCTTGACTTGTGCGGATGATGTGCTTGCGCTGATTGACATCCCATTGGGCGGAACCTTGCCGGACAAAGGCGACTGTGTGGTTTTGGACGGCGTACAAGATCCGGGCAATGTCGGCACCGTCTTACGGAGTGCGGCGGCGGCAGGGGTAGGTACGGTCGTCTTGGGCAGGGGTTCAGCGGATGTTTGGTCGCCCAAGGTATTACGCGCAGGTATGGGCGCGCATTTCTTGTCGGAGATTTATCCGCAGGCGGATTTGGAAATATGGTTGGCGCGTTATGAAGACCGTGTGTTTGCCACCGCCTTGCGTGAGGAAAAACAGGCGGTTCTGTATAACGAAGATTTGCGCGAACCGACAGCCTGGGTGTTCGGCAACGAAGGCGCGGGTGTCGGCAAAGCGGTTTTGGACAGGGCGGACAAGTGCGTCAGGATACCGATGCACGATGCAACCGAGTCTTTAAATGTCGCGATGGCGGCGACAATCTGCCTGTTCGAGCAGATGCGGCAGCGGGCGGCGTATTGAGGAAAAGAAATGCCGTCTGAAAAAATCTATTACGGCGTATTGATTTTCTTATGTATCGCTTCTATGCTGCTGTCGCCGTTTTTTTATGGCGGCGTTTTGAAGCCGAGAAGGGCTGTGCCGCATAAGGCGGGACAGTGGAAACTCATCTTATTGTCTAATGCCGTGGCGGCGGCGGTTTTGGCTTGGATGTGGTGGAAATGGTTTTGAAGGAGTCTTGATATGAGAACATCTAAAATGATTGCGGGGCTGATGCTGGCTGTGGCGGTTCAGACGGCATCTGCGGCAGTGTATGAATGCCGTCAAAACGGTAAGGTCAGTTACAGCCAAACTCCGGGAAAACATTGTACCAACGCGGGTTTGGGGCGGGATCGTGTGTACAGTTCGGTCAGACCTGCCGTGAAAGACAGGGCGGAAGACGCAGGGGTCGGCGATTATTCGGACACGGTGAGGGACGAACACGTCCAAAATCCGAAAGGAAATGCACAGAAAGACGGTTCGGCTGCCGGCATCAAGCCGCACTGATTGAAGCCGAATCAGCCCTTGCGCTGTCGGACGGCAAAATTTGAACGATTGGGGAACTTTGATGAAACACATCCATATTATTGGTATCGGCGGCACGTTTATGGGCGGGATTGCCACCATTGCCAAAGAAGCGGGCTTTAAAGTCAGCGGTTGCGACGCGAAGATGTATCCGCCGATGAGCACCCAGCTCGAAGCCTTGGGCATAGGCGTACACGAAGGCTTCGATGCGGCGCAGTTGGAGGAATTTCAAGCTGACGTTTACGTTATCGGCAATGTCGCCAGGCGCGGGATGGATGTGGTCGAGGCAATTTTGAACAAAGGGCTGCCTTATATTTCCGGCCCGCAATGGCTGGCTGAAAACGTGCTGCACCATCATTGGGTACTTGGCGTGGCGGGGACGCACGGCAAAACGACCACTGCGTCCATGCTCGCATGGGTCTTGGAATATGCCGGACTCGCGCCGGGCTTCCTCATCGGCGGCGTACCGGAAAACTTCAGCGTTTCCGCCCGCCTGCCGCAAACGCCGCGTCAAGACCCGAACAGCCAATCGCCGTTTTTCGTCATCGAAGCCGACGAATACGACACCGCCTTTTTCGACAAACGTTCTAAATTCGTGCATTACCGTCCGCGTACCGCCGTGTTGAACAATCTGGAATTTGACCACGCCGACATCTTCGCCGATTTGGGCGCGATACAGACCCAGTTCCACCATCTCGTGCGCACCGTGCCGTCTGAAGGCCTCATCGTCTGCAACGGACAACAACAAAGCCTGCAAGACACTTTGGACAAAGGCTGCTGGACGCCGGTGGAGAAATTCGGCATGGAACACGGCTGGCAGGCCGGCGAAGCCAATGCCGACGGCTCGTTCGACGTGTTGCTTGACGGCAAAACCGCCGGACGCGTCAAATGGGATTTGATGGGCAGGCACAACCGTATGAACGCACTTGCCGTCATCGCCGCCGCGCGTCACGCCGGCGTTGATATTCGGACGGCCTGCGAAGCCTTGGGCGCGTTTAAAAACGTCAAACGCCGTATGGAAATCAAAGGCACGGCAAACGGCATCACCGTTTACGACGACTTCGCCCACCACCCGACCGCCATCGAAACCACGATTCAAGGTTTGCGCCAACGTATCGGCGGCGCGCGTATCCTCGCCGTCCTCGAACCGCGTTCCAACACGATGAAGCTGGGCACGATGAAGTCCGCCCTGCCTGTAAGCCTTAAAGAAGCCGACCAAGTGTTCTGCTACGCCGGCGGCGTGGACTGGGACGTTGACGAAGCCCTCGCACCTTTGGGCGGCAGGCTGCACGTCGGCAAGGATTTCGATGCCTTTGTTGCCGAAATCGTGAAAAACGCCCGAACCGGGGACCATATTTTGGTGATGAGCAACGGCGGTTTCGGCGGAATACACGGAAAGCTGCTGGACGCTTTAAAATAGTTTGGGCGATGCCGTCTGAAAGCCCTTCAGACGGCATTTTCCACCTGCGCGGCACAAAGGCGGAAAAACCGTTTGCCCCGTATTTTCAAACGCGTTACACTTGCCGCCGCTGTTTTCAGCCATTTGATTACCCGCAACCGCCGTCATTGCGCCGGCGGTCTGCACGTCAGCGTCATTGCGCCGCTGTAAATACGAAAGAACACATTATGACCGTATCCCCCGTCGCCTTGCGCCGTAAGACCGAGCGCAAGCCGCATCCTACCGCGCACTATTGGAAAAAATGCGATGTCGAGGCACTTTTCGGACTGCCGTTTTTAGAACTCGTCTATCAGGCGGCAGAAGTCCACCGCCAAAATTTCAACCCGCGCGAAATCCAACTTTCCACGCTGTTGTCCATCAAAACCGGCGGCTGTCCCGAAGATTGCGCCTACTGTCCGCAATCGGCGCACCACAACACCAATCTGGGCAAAGAGCAGATGATGGATGTGGATGAAATCGTCGAAAAAGCCAAAATCGCCCAATCGCGCGGCGCAAGCCGGTTCTGTATGGGTGCGGCGTGGCGCGGCCCCAAACCCAAAGACGTGGAGACGGTTTCCGCAATCATCAAAGCCGTCAAGGGTTTGGGTATGGAAACCTGCGGCACGTTCGGTATGCTCGAAGAAGGTATGGCGGAAGATTTGAAAGAGGCGGGCTTGGATTATTACAACCACAACCTCGACACCGACCCCGACCGCTACAACGACATCATCCACACACGCCGGCACGAAGACCGTATGGACACCTTGGGCAAAGTCCGCAACGCCGGTTTGAAAGTCTGCTGCGGCGGCATCGTCGGGATGAACGAAACCCGCGCCGAACGTGCCGGGCTGATTGCCAGCCTCGCCAATCTCGACCCGCAGCCCGAAAGCGTGCCGATTAACCGGTTGGTCAAAGTGGAAGGTACGCCGCTTGCCGATGCCGAGGATTTGGACTGGACGGAGTTTGTCCGCACCATCGCCGTGGCGCGGATTACGATGCCGCAAAGTTATGTCCGGCTGTCGGCAGGGCGCAGCAATATGCCGGAAGCGATGCAGGCGATGTGCTTTATGGCGGGCGCGAACTCGATTTTTTACGGCGACAAGCTGTTGACCACAGGTAATCCTGATGAGGACGGCGACAGAATCCTGATGGAAAAGCTCAACCTGTATCCCTTGCAGTTCGAGCCGGAAGGCGGCGCGGACGGAGCGGAAAAAGCCTCAGGGATTAAAGTCGATTATTGATGATTGCAAAAATGCCGTCTGAAACTTAAATGCCGTCTGAAACCCGGAAAGGTTCGGACGGTATTTGTTCAGACGGCATTTTCTTTCAGACATTATTTTGAATATCTTTTACCGGCGCGTGATGCTGCCGTCGGGCGAGACATCCAGTCCGTTCCCGTTGGGGAAATCGCTGTGGTTCAGATAAATAATCCGCTGAATAACGGTTTTTTCAGGGTCGATTTTGGGGATTTTATCGCCGACTTGAGTGATGGGGATAATGTTGCCGGAAACGAACCGCCCCTGTTTGTCGGTGATGATTTTGAAAATCGGCGCGATGCCGCTGATGCCGGAGGTGTTGATTGCGCCGTAGGTGGCAAAGTTGCCGCCGCTGTAGGAGATGAAGCGGTCGCGGTAAAGTTCGACGGCGCGAGTAACGTGCGGCCCCTGCCCGAATACGACATCTGCGCCGGAATCAACGGCAAGCCGCGCAAACTCGACGACGTTGCCCCTGTTTTCCCCATAGAATATTTCGGTATCGAACGGCAGGTGTTCCGCCTGCTTTCCTTCCGCGCCGCCGTGGAACATCACAATGACGATGTCGGCTTTCTGTTTGGTTTTCCGAATCAGTTTTCTGACTTTGGCATAATCGTTCAGTTTGACGGCGGCAAGGTTGGGGGCGAAGGAGACGAAGCCGTATCTCACGCCGTTTTTCTTCAGGATGGCGGTTTCAAACCTGTTTTCGATGCCCGAATATTTGATGTTCAATTCGTCAAGGTTGCCTGCCGTTGCCGTGATGCCTTGCGCGCCGAAGTCGTTGCTGTGGTTGTTGGCGAGGCTGAGGTAGTCGAATCCCGCGTCGGCAAGGTATTGCCCGTAGGCGGAGGGCGTGCGGAAAACGTAGCAGATGTTCGGATTGGCACATTTCTTCGGCGTACCGCCTTCGTCAAACAGCGTGCCTTCAAGGTTGCCGACGGTAATGTCCGCGTCTTGCAAGACGGATTCGACGTTTTTCAGGATATTGGTATCGGGCAGGTAATCGACCGGATAATTGCTGCCGAGCATAATGTCGCCGACCCCGATGATGGAAACGGTATCGGCTGCCTTTCCGTCAGGCGCGTCCTGTCCGTCCGCATCGCCGGTGTTTGAAACGGGGGCGGGGTTTGAACCGTCAACCGGCAGTACGGGGGATTCCGTTCCGTCAGAATGCGCCGAGGGCTTGACCCCGGCGGTTTGCGGCGCGGAAGCGGCATAAGGGGCGGCCGGCAGCGGCTCTTTCACATATTCGAGCGCGGTAAAGCCGCTGCCGATAACGAGGGCCAAAATTGCGGAAAATACCGCCATCGCCCAGATAAATTTGTCCATCATCAGACCTTTACTGTTCAGACGGCATTTGCCGCACGTTTTGGGGCTTATCTCTCGATTTGCGATACGTCGCGCACCGCGCCTTTGTCGGCGGAAGTCGCCATCGCGCCGTAAGCCCTTAATGCGGCGGAGACGTAGCGGTCGCGGTTTTCCGGCTTCCACGCTTTGCTGCCGCGCGCTTCCATTTCGGCGCGGCGGGCGGCGAGTTCTTCGTCGGATACTTTCAGGTTGATGCTGCGGTTTGGAATATCGATTTCGATGGTGTCGCCTTCGTGTACCAAACCGATTGCGCCGCCTTCTGCCGCTTCGGGCGAGGCGTGTCCGATGGACAAACCTGATGTGCCGCCGGAGAAGCGTCCGTCCGTCAAGAGGGCGCAGGCTTTGCCCAAGCCTTTGGATTTCAGATAGGAGGTCGGGTACAGCATTTCCTGCATACCGGGGCCGCCTTTCGGGCCTTCGTAGCGGATGATGACGATGTCGCCGGCGACGATTTGGTTGCCCAAAATGCCTTCGACGGCGGCTTCTTGGCTTTCAAACACGCGGGCGCGACCGGTGAATTTGAGGATGCTCTCGTCCACGCCTGCGGTTTTTACCACGCAGCCGCGCTCGGCGATGTTGCCGAACAAGACTGCCAAACCGCCGTCTTGCGAGTAGGCGTGTGCCACGTCGCGGATGCAGCCTTTTTCGCGGTCGAGGTCGAGGGTTTTCCACATACGGCTTTGCGAGAATGCTTGGGTAGTGCGCACGCCGCCCGGTGCGGCTTTGAAACGCTCGATGGCGCGGGTGTTTTCGGGATTGGTTACGTCCCATTGCTCAATCGCGTCTTTCAGCGTCGGCGCGTGGATGGTGTACACGTCGGTGTGCAGTTTGCCCGCTTTGTCCAATTCTTTCAGGATGGCGAAGATGCCGCCTGCGCGGTGCACGTCTTCCATGTAGTAGTCGTGGTTGTTAGGCGCGGTTTTGCAGATGCAGGGCACGACGCGACTCAGGCGGTCGATGTCGGCCATTTTGAAATCCACGCCCGCTTCGTTGGCAACGGCGAGCAAGTGCAGGATGGTGTTGGTGGAGCCGCCCATGGCGATGTCCATGGTCATGGCGTTTTCAAACGCTTTTTTGGTGGCAATGCTGCGCGGCAGCACGGTTTCGTCGTTTTGCTCGTAATAACGTTTGGTGATTTCGACAATCATACGGCCGGCTTCGAGAAACAATTCTTTACGACCTGCGTGGGTAGCCAGATAAGAACCGTTGCCCGGCAGGGAAAGGCCGAGTGCTTCGGTCAGGCAGTTCATCGAGTTTGCCGTAAACATACCCGAACACGAGCCGCAGGTCGGGCAGGCGTTTTGTTCGACTTCTTCGACTTGCCGGTTGCTGACATTGTCGTCCGCCGATTCGATCATCGCGTCAATCAAGTCCAAGCGGCGTTCTGGTTGGATGTTTGCCACGCCGATAACCTTGCCTGCTTCCATCGGACCGCCGGAGACGAAGATGGTGGGGATGTTCAGGCGCATCGCGGCAATCAGCATTCCTGGGGTGATTTTGTCGCAGTTGGAAATGCACACCAGCGCGTCGGCGCAGTGGGCGTTGACCATGTATTCGATAGAGTCGGCAATCAAATCGCGGCTGGGCAGGGAGTACAACATACCGCTGTGTCCCATGGCGATGCCGTCGTCGATAGCGATGGTGTTGAATTCTTTGGCGATTGCGCCTGCTTTTTCAATTTCGCGGGCAACCAGTTGACCCATATTGTGCAAGTGGACATGGCCGGGAACGAATTGGGTGAAGGAGTTGGCAACGGCGATGATCGGTTTGCCGAAGTCGGTTTCCATTACGCCGGTCGCACGCCACAATGCGCGTGCGCCTGCCATATTGCGGCCGTGGGTGGAGGTTTTGGAGCGGTATTCTGGCATGGTGTGTTTCCTTGTTTTCATGCCGTCTGAAAAGCGAAGGGTTTCAGATGACATTTTGTACTGTGTTAGAGAGCTGGAAAAAAGAAAGTATTTTATACCAAGTATCGGTATTGTGTGGAAGTTGCGGAATGGTGGGATATTCTGTGCAACGGTATTTTTGAAGCGGCAATGTTCGGAATGCCGTCTGAAAGGCAGAAAAGGGCTTCAGACGGCATTGATGTCGGGTTTCAGGACAGGAGCAGGATGGCGGCTGCGGCAAGCGCGGCAACCGATAATGCGGCGGCAAGCGCGGCTTTGCCGGCAAAGCGGATTGAGGTTTTGCCTTCGATGTATTTGAAGCCGGTTATCATCGGGAGGACGAGGTTTTTCTTTTTGAACACGCGGTATGCGGCGACAGCAGCGATGTGGACTGCGGAAAAAACGGCGAGCAGCTTGAAAAAGTTGAGGTGGATTTTCCGCATAAGGCTGCCCGTATGTTCGGAAACCAAATGGTTGAGGTAGCCGTTGGTGCTGAAGGTGTTTTCATCGGCGGCAAAAAGCCCGGTGCCGACTTGGAACGACACGGCGGCCAGAAGCGCGACGACCATCAGTGCGCCCAAGGGGTTGTGTCCGGGCTGGATGTGTTCGGGAATACCGTTTTTCAGATAGCCGCGTATGCCTGCCCAGCCTTGGACGAAACGGGAAAAACGGGCGGTATCGCTGCCCCAAATGCCCCAGCAGAGGCGGAAGACGAGCAGGAAAAGGACGAGCAGCCCGACGCGCGTGTGCCATTGCAGCATATCGCCGCCGGCTTTCGCGCTATACCACATAAAGGGTAGGGACGTGGCAAGCAGCCAGTGGAAAAGGCGGGTGGGGAAGTCCCAGACTTTGGTTTTGTTTTTCATAATCGGTTTCCGGCAGTAGAATCGGTTTGTTTTCGAGCCTTAATTTTAACCGATTGGAGGGGCAATGTTTCCCGTTTTTCATCTTTCAGGCGAAAGCCGCCGCCGGATGCTTCAGACGGCATTGCGTTTTCCCCATGTTTTCAAAGCCCGTGCGGAAGATTCGCACAAAGGGACTTTCGGTACGCTCGCCGTAGTCGGCGGCGCGGCAGGGATGAGCGGCGCGCCCATTTTGGCGGCATCGGCGGCAATGTATCTCGGCTGCGGAAAAGTGTGGGCGGGTTTCAATCAGGAAACGCTGCCTTTCGCCGTCATTGCCGGTTTTCCCGAAATTATGTTGGACACGGCAGACGGTTTGACCGAGCGTCAAGATATAAACGCCTGGGTTGTCGGTTGCGGATTGGGTACAGGTAGGGCGGTGGTCGGAACGCTTGCCGGAATTTTGACGGAACACACGGACAAGCCCGTCCTTTTGGATGCGGACGCGCTGAACATATTATCAACCGATGCTGAAACCCGAAATCTGGCGCGCGGGTGTAAAAACCTGATTTTAACGCCACACCCCGCCGAAGCCGCGCGCCTGCTTGGAACGACGGTTGCACAGGTTCAGGCGGATCGGACGGCGGCAGTGAGGAAGATAGGGGCAATTTTCGGCGCAACCGTGGTTTTAAAGGGGCACAAAACATTGGTTGCCGCGTCCGATACGGAAATCTATGTCAACGAAAGCGGCAACGCGGGATTGGCAACGGCGGGCAGTGGCGACGTATTGGGCGGCATCATCGGCAGTCTGCTCGCACAGGGCGTGCCGGTTTTTGAAGCCGCCTGCGCGGGCGTGTGGCTGCACGGCGCGGCGGCGGATGTCATAAAAGAATCGGCAGGCATTGCGGCGGGGCTGTTGGCTGGCGAAATCGCCCCGGCGGCAAGGTGGCTGCGCAACCGGATAACTGAAAGTATGTAAGAAGATATAGTGGATTAACAAAAACCAGTACGGCGTTGTCTCGCCTTAGCTCAAAGAGAACGATTCTCTAAGGTGCTGAAGCACCAAGTGAATCGGTTCCGTACTATTTGTACTGTCTGCGGCTTCGTCGCCTTGTCCTGATTTTTGTTAATCCACTATACCGTCTGAAAGGCAAAGGCTTCAGACGGCATCTTCATTTCCCAAATACTGCCCGGTAAAGCGTGGTATAATGCGCAGTTATCTCTTACAGTTTTTGAAAAACATTAATTATGAAACAAATCCGCAACATCGCCATCATCGCCCACGTCGACCACGGCAAAACCACATTGGTCGACCAACTGCTGCGCCAATCCGGCACATTCCGGGCCAACCAGCAGGTTGACGAGCGCGTGATGGACAGCAACGACCTCGAAAAAGAACGCGGCATCACCATCCTCGCCAAAAATACCGCCATCGATTACGCGGGCTACCACATCAATATCGTCGACACGCCGGGACACGCCGACTTCGGCGGCGAAGTGGAGCGCGTTTTGGGGATGGTGGACTGCGTCGTCTTGTTGGTGGATGCGCAGGAAGGTCCGATGCCGCAAACCCGTTTCGTGACCAAAAAAGCCTTGGCTTTGGGGCTGAAACCGATCGTCGTCATCAATAAAATCGACAAACCGTCCGCCCGTCCGAGCTGGGTCATCGACCAAACTTTCGAACTCTTCGACAACTTGGGCGCGACCGACGAGCAGTTGGATTTCCCGATTGTTTACGCTTCAGGTTTGAGCGGCTTTGCCAAGCTGGAAGAAACCGACGAGAGCAGCGATATGCGCCCGCTATTCGACACCATCTTAAAACACACGCCCGCACCGAGCGGCAGCGCGGACGAGCCGCTGCAACTGCAAATTTCCCAGCTCGACTACGACAACTACACCGGCCGCCTCGGCATCGGACGCATCCTGAACGGACGCATCAAGCCCGGTCAAACCGTTGCCGTGATGAACCACGAGCAGCAAATCGCCCAAGGTCGCATCAACCAGCTTTTGGGTTTCAAAGGCTTGGAACGCGTGCCGCTTGAAGAAGCCGAAGCCGGCGACATCGTGATTATTTCCGGTATCGAAGACATCGGTATCGGCGTAACCATCACCGACAAAGAAAATCCCAAAGGCCTGCCGATGTTGAGCGTGGACGAACCGACGCTGACCATGGACTTTATGGTGAACACCAGCCCGCTGGCGGGTACGGAAGGCAAATTCGTAACCAGCCGCCAAATCCGCGACCGCCTGCAAAAAGAATTGCTGACCAACGTCGCCCTGCGCGTGGAAGATACCGCCGATGCCGACGTGTTCCGCGTATCCGGACGCGGCGAGCTGCACCTGACCATTTTGCTGGAAAATATGCGCCGCGAAGGCTACGAACTCGCCGTCGGCAAACCGCGCGTCGTGTACCGCGACATCGACGGTCAAAAATGCGAACCTTATGAAAACCTGACCGTGGACGTACCCGACGACAACCAAGGTGCGGTAATGGAAGAACTCGGCCGCCGTCGCGGCGAACTGACCAATATGGAAAGCGACGGCAACAGCCGTACCCGCCTCGAATACCATATTCCAGCGCGCGGCTTAATCGGTTTCCAAGGCGAATTCATGACCCTGACGCGCGGCGTCGGCTTGATGAGCCACGTGTTCGACGACTACGCGCCCGTGAAACCCGATATGCCCGGCCGTCACAACGGCGTGCTGGTGTCCCAAGAGCAGGGCGAGGCAGTCGCTTATGCCTTGTGGAATCTGGAAGACCGCGGCCGTATGTTCGTATCGCCCAACGACAAAATCTACGAAGGCATGATTATCGGCATCCACAGCCGCGACAACGATTTGGTGGTCAATCCGCTCAAAGGTAAAAAACTCACCAACATCCGCGCCAGCGGTACCGACGAAGCCGTGCGCCTGACCACGCCGATCAAGCTGACGCTGGAAGGCGCGGTTGAGTTTATCGACGATGACGAACTCGTTGAAATCACTCCGCAATCCATCCGCCTGCGCAAGCGTTACCTGAGCGAACTGGAACGCCGCCGCCACTTTAAGAAGCTGGATTAATGTTTAAATGATATGCGATGCCGTCTGAAAAAAGTTCAGACGGCATTTTATTGGCCGGTATCGGGAAGCAGGTTGCCCGATAGGTTATATATTTTCTTAAATAAAATCATTGTATGAACAATAAAAAAGTTTGTACCGGATTATCTGCGGACAGGTGATGCCCGTACTTACGGTCTCGGAACGGTTGCCGTTTCGGGAAACCCGCATTTTTAATTTTACGGGGCAATCCGTCAAAATCCGGCGGGCTTGTTTTTCCGGACAATTTTTCAAATATCGAACCTGATATTGTTTGGATCATCAACATCCTTGCACGGTTTGTCAAAAAATCTGCCATACAAAGAATATTGTTTACAATATTGCCCAAAAATCTGAACCTGCAAACGTGAAATAAGGTAGAATACGCCCTGTTATTTTACCGTCCAATCCCCATTTACCAAGGAAAAACGATGAGTACTTCATTGAGTTACCGCGATGCGGGCGTCGATATCGACGCAGGCGACCAACTGGTCGAAAACATCAAACCGTTTGCCAAACGCACGATGCGCCCGGAAGTATTGGGGGATTTGGGCGGTTTTGGCGCATTGGTCGAAATCAGCAAAAAATATAAAAATCCCGTATTGGTCAGCGGTACGGACGGCGTGGGTACCAAGCTCAAGCTTGCTTTCGATTGGGACAAACACGATACGGTGGGCATCGACCTTGTTGCAATGAGCGTCAACGATATTTTGGTTCAAGGAGCTGAACCGTTGTTTTTCTTGGATTATTTTGCCTGCGGCAAATTGGATGTCGCCCGTGCTACCGATGTGATCAAAGGCATTGCACAAGGTTGCGAAGAATCAGGCTGCGCCCTGATTGGCGGGGAAACTGCCGAAATGCCGGGCATGTATCCCGTCGGAGAATACGATTTGGCGGGTTTTGCCGTCGGCGTGGTGGAAAAAGAGAATGTCATTACCGGCCGCAGCATCGGTGCGGGCGATGTAGTATTGGGTTTGGCTTCCAACGGCGCACATTCAAACGGCTATTCCCTTATCCGTAAAATCATCGAACGCGACAATCCCGATTTGGATGCCGAGTTTGATAATGGCAAAACCTTGAGAGAAGCCGTTATTGCGCCGACCCGTCTGTATGTGAAACCGATTCTTGCCGCTTTGGAAAAATTTACCATTAAAGGTATGGCGCACATTACCGGCGGCGGCATTACCGAAAACGTGCCGCGCGTGTTGCCTGAAAACACGGTTGCCCAAATCGATGCCGAATCGTGGGAATTGCCCAAGCTCTTCCAATGGCTTCAAAAGGCGGGCAATGTGGAAACCCAAGAAATGTACCGGACCTTTAACTGCGGCATCGGTATGGTTGTCATCGTTGCTGCCGAAGATGCTGATGCGGTTCGGTCATTCCTGAGCGGGCAGGGCGAGACAGTGTACCGTTTGGGTTGCATCCGAGAGCGTCAAGGGAACGAGCATCAAACCCAAGTTTCCTGACTTCCAAGCATCAAATGCCGTCTGAAAGCCAATGCCGTCTGAACCTGTTTCAGACGGCATTTTCATTATGCTAGCATTTTTTTGCTTGCCATATTCGGGGGGGGGGGTAAACTCTTAATAGGTTTATCCTTATTAAAATAATTGACATCAATTTTTACTTATCTTTATGTTCTGAAATTACGGGCCCCCTTATGAAACCATTTCCCTATCGCAAAACGCTTTTGAGCATTTTGATTTCTTCTCTTTCTGCAACAGCTTTTTCAGCTGAATATCCCAGTATTAATGAAAATAAACAAATTTTCGGTGAAACGCCTATTGGTCACGAAGTTACCGATGCTACAAACACCGTTACCGGTGATGTAAATATCACGGTTACACCACAAGACCCTAAAAAACACACTTATCCTAAAGCCATTATTATTCGTGGCGATCGCAGCGAAGAAATTCAAGGAAAAACCAATATTGCTGTTACTTTAGCCAGTGAGGGAAAAGTTGGTATGTCTCCCGACTCTAACGCCGCTTATGGCATTGCGGTTGGGTATGATTATAATGGTGGTGGTAAAAATGAGACTGTTTTAACATTAAAAGATAATGCAACAATTACAGTAGATAATACCCCGGGTACTATTCTTGGTTCTATGAGCTATAGCGGTGCAACAGCTAACACCGGTCATCAACTTTCAGGGATTAGGATTTATCGAAAATCATCCACTCATTCAACCCCTATTTTAAATTCTGAAAAATCATTAACTATCGACGTTGAAGATAAATCAACCGCAAAAATTGGCGATTATTTAGTGGGTATCTACATTGCAGGTGATGGTGCTAAAGCCAATTTAAAAGACAGCAAAATCACTGTAAAAGCAAATGGTAAACATTCCGCAGCACTGAAAATTGGTAAACCGGAATTACCTAACACGCCAAAAGCTGATGATTACGAAGGTGCGGTAATCAACTCGACAGGCAAAATGGAGCTGGATACTTCAGAAACAAAAGATTCAGCTACGGTACGCTTGTTCGGAACAAAATCCCGTTTAATCGCGGATAGTGAAACCAGCTCAGGAACAATCACATCAGGTAATTCCGCTATTGTATTTGATACAGGGGATTACGCTACTGATGTAACCTATTTTTTCACTGTACCCGTTTCCCGTAACGAACCAAACAAAGATCAAGAAGTGAGGTTGAACAATACCAAAATTTCAACCAATTCTGAAAATGCCTCATTGATTGTCGCTAATGCAGAGAATGTGAACAGCCCTGCGGTATCTATTGCAGGAAAGAGCGTCGCCAACTGGTTTAACAATGGGGAATTTGTTGCCGAAAATGCAAAATTCTTATTAAAAGGCGCGCAATCTGAAGCAAAGGCAGCAAATAAAGGTTGGTTGGCTGAAACAAAATTGGCAAAAAACAAAGCCTCAGATCTCACTTTTACGCTAGATAATAAAGCCAAAGCGATTGGCTTGACGCATCAGCAAAGTGAAGGACTCGTCAGTTCTAAACTTGATGTTGCAATCAAAAATGGGGCTATTTGGGAACTCGCACCTAAAATAGATGAGTCAGTTCAAGGTGCGACAGCTTATGATGTGAAGCTTGCTGATGGCGGTGTATTAGATGCTTCAAAACATTCTATGGGGGTAGGAACAGATTATAAAGTAACCTTGACTCACGCTGCGAATGAGCAAAAAATTGAAAAGAGTATCACTAATGGCACAATAAATGCCAAAGGTCTATTCAAAATAAAATCAAGTACGCTATTAAAAACAGATGGCACAGAACAACCAAATGATAATACCGTTAAATATGTTACGAAACCATTCAAAATTGTAAACGGAGTGATAGAAATAGAAGATAAGGCAGGAACAATTAAAATCAAAGATGGTAGTTTCACAATTACAAAAGGTGTAGTCGAGACACCGGATGGGAATATACAACTTGCTAAAAGTACATTTACCCAGTCAAGTGCGGGTGTTTCTTTATCAGGTACAAGTTATGAAACTGAAAAGGGAACGTTCACCAACGGCGGCATCATTACGCTTGCCAATCAATCCTATGCAGACAAACTGACCATTGAAGGGAATTATGTTGGTAAAGATGGTGTGTTAGAAGTAAACACCAAATGGGATACCCCGGGCGATTATTCCGGCGCACATTCAGAATCGGATTTATTAACGATTACAGGTGATGCCTCTGGTAATACGACTGTTAAAGCCGTTAAAACAGATGGTACTGAAAATGTTATTGATGGCTCAATCGGCGAACTTGCCGATCGCTACAAACGTAGTGTCCCTGTTATTAAAGTTTTAGGCGATGACAAAGGAACAGCAAACGGTGAAATAAATTCTACGGATGCAACTAAACCTTACGCTTACAATACACGTTCAACCTTTACTGGTACAGCAAAAACCACGGGTGCAGGGGAATTGCAATTGGTTTCCCGCAAAGATGAGGCGGGCGCGACAGAATACTTCTGGACTTTAACCACGCCGAATCAAGATAAAACCATCATCACGCCAAGCGCACCGGCTTATACGCTCGTTCCACGTCAAAACTTGGAATCAGGCTATGCGATGCTGGATACACTTCACCAACGCCGTGGCGAAAACCAAACCCTTTCTTGGGACAAGCAAGGCAGTTATTGGCAGGATGTGGAAAAACAATCTTGGGGGCGCGTAATCGGCAAACACCTCAAACTCGATGGAAAAGAACGTTTTGGTTTCAAAACCAATATGTACGGCTTCCAAGTGGGACACGATTTTGATGTTAAAACCAAACAAGATGATGAGGGCAAACTCACTCGTCGTTTTACCGGCTTGTATTTCGGTGCGTTACGTTCTCACAGCAAATTCTATGATGAATACCGCGCGAAAAACGGCATCGTGATTGCAGATAAATTAACTTCCCACGTAAAAACTACCGCACTTAATCTTGGTGTAACCGATACGCGTTACCATGAAAACGGCACTTACATTGATTTGGTGGGGCAGCTTTCTTGGTTAAATAACCGTTATTCGGCGGTTGACGGTACAGGTGCGAAAAATCACGGTTGGGGAGCTGCCCTTTCAGTGGAAACCGGCCGCCCTTACGCCTTAGGCAAAGATAAAACCAACAACGGAGATAGCTGGATTTTAGAGCCGCAAGCACAACTGATTGCGCAATACTTGCGCTTAGGCAACTTTAACGACGGCACTCGTGCCGTTTCGCAAAAAGGTTACGGTTTGCGCGGCCGTGTCGGTTTCCGTTTGGCGCATAACCAACCGAACGATAAGCAACGCACGCGCACCTATTATTTCACCGGCAATATTTGGCACGATTTTAAGGCAGGGGGCAACGCATTAATCGGGCAGGACAAATTAGCCGGGAAGTTTGTCCGTACTTGGTGGGAATTAGGCTTGGGCACTCAATTCTCATTAACCGAAAACACTTACCTTTATGCCGATGCCCGTTGCGGAAAATCATTCGGCGGCAACAAACATCACGGCTGCCAAGGCACTGCGGGGATGAAATATTCTTGGAAATAAACCGCCTGCCATCCCGTTCGGGGCGGCAGTAATGGCGTACTTAAAGGGACGGCACACCGGATGCCGTCCCTTATATATTGCACCCCGTCAAAGGGGCGCATTGCTTTCCTTCCCGACCCGATGCCGTCTGAACGCCTATTCCAGCACAGGTTGGGGGACGTTGTGCCGGATGGCGTAAACGGCGGCTTGGACACGGCTGCTGAGGTTGAGTTTGCGGAGCAGGTTTTGAACGTGGACTTTGACGGTGGATTCGGCAAGATCGAGGTGGCGGGCGATGATTTTGTTGCTGTGTCCTGCGGCGAGATAGCCCAAGATTTCCAGTTCGCGAGGGGTAAGTGAGGAGAGCGGCTGCGTCCCTTGTGCGGGTTGAGGGGAAATCAGGCTTTTGACGAGTTTGGCGGTCATCTCGGGCGAGAATACATTATCGCCTTCTGCGGCTTTACGTATGCTTTCGAGCAGAAAGTCGGCGTTGATGTTTTTCAGCAGGTAGCCGCGCGCGCCGATACGCATACATTCGGTCAAATCGTCGTTGTCTTCGGAAACGGTCAGCATAATCACTGCCTGTTGCGGATTGATGCTGATGATTTGGGAGAGTGCTTCGCGTCCGTTCATACCGGGCATATCAAGGTCAAGCAGGACGACATCGGGTTGCAGCCGGCTGATCATTTTGATGCCCGAGAGGCCGTCTGCGGCTTCGCCGATGACTTCAAAACCGTGTTGGCGCGACAAAAGGGCTTTGATGCCGCTGCGGAAGAGGGTGTGGTCGTCTATCAGGATGATTTTGATGGTCATAGTAGGCTTTCTTTGGGTGCACCCGTCAATGAGACGGTGGTTCCCTGTTGGGCTTGGGAACGGATTTCTAAAACGGCATGGATGCGCTTGGCACGCTCCTGCATGATGTGCAGCCCGACATGGCTGCCCGCAGGTTCTCCTATCTTCTCCGTGTCGAAACCTTGTCCGTTGTCTTGGATGGTCATGGTAAAGCGTCCGCCGTGTTCGGAAAGGGTGAATTTTACATGGGTGGCGCGGGCGTGTTTGCGGATGTTGGACAGGCTTTCTTGAAGGATGAAAATCATTTGGAGCTGCTCGTCCTGTGTAGGCAGGTGCGTGCCGTTTTCCCAAGCGGTTTCGACAGTCGTGCCGGTCTGCCGCGTGAAGCGCGCGAACAGGTCGGCAACGGCTTCTGGAAATTCTTTGTTGCTGATTTTGGTACGGAAGTTGAGCAGCAGTTCGCGGACATCTTCATAACATTCCTGCACGCCTGTTTTGATGAAGCCGATGTTTTCTGCGGCTTCCTCCCGTTTGTTTTCGGCAAAGGCGGTTTCCAGCATCTGTACCTGTAGGTTCAGGAACGTTAATGCTTGTGCGATGCTGTCGTGCAGCCCCTGTGCAATCAGGCTGCGTTCCTGCAATATGGCAAGCAGACGTTTTTCTTCCTCCTGTTTTGCACCGGCAAGCGATACGCCCAATTGCCGAATCAGGGTTTGAAGCAGTGTGCGGTCGTCTCCGGTGAGGGAAATGCCGTCTGAAAAGCTGAGCGAAAGCATACCCAGTTTCTCGTTTTGATATTCGATGGGAAAGGTTTCGTCATGGTATTTTTCCAAAGGGGGCTTTTTGCCGTGTTCGGCCGTATGGACGGAAATGTCTGTGTCGGAACCGTTTTCCAGGCAGATGCTGCCGGATTGCGCGCCCACGGCGGGCAGGATGTGGTTCAAAAATTCTTCCGCCGCCTGTCGCGGCGTATAGGATTGATGCAGGTCGCGCGTGGTCCGGTACAGCAAGGTCAGGTTGCGGTTTTGCTTTTCAAGGTTATGGGTCTGTTCGGCAACCTGCCCTTCTAAATTGTCGTACAGGGCTTTGAGTTTACCGCCCATTTGGTTGAAACAGCGGCCTACCTGTTTGAATTCCGGCGTACCGTCTTCGGGAACAGGGATGTCGAAATGCCGCTGACCGATGCGTTCCGCACCTTCTCCCAATGCCTGAAGCGGGCGGATAACCCAGATTTGGTGCCAGAACAGCATCAGTACCGACGACACCAGCGTCATCAGCATAATCGCCCATTGAAACCGCCTGAGCCACCATGTGTTTTTTTCGTTGGCATTTTCCAATGCCTGCAAAAACAGTTCGATATTGCCGGCAAAGCGGTAAAGTTCGACTTGTGTCGGGCGGCGGTAGGCCTGCAGCGGGGGAAGGATGTTTGCCTGCCAGTCGATAATCAGCATGGACTGTATCAAATCGTAGGCAAGGGGATTGTCGGAGGGAATCAGCGGATGGATGGCATCGCTTTGGGCAATGCGTTTTAAACTTTTTTCAAATTCGGCAACCTGATTGTCAATTTGCGCACGGGGCGAGCCTTCACCCGCCATGTATGCCAGACGGTATGCCTGCATTCTCAAGTTGCCCGCTTCTTCGATGACGGAGGCCGCGTTTTCCAGACGCAAAGAGAGCAGCAGTGTCAAAACGACAGACAATGCCGCCAACCCGACCCACAGTCCGGTCAGGAGTTTCAGGCGCAGGGAAAGGCTGATGCCGTCTGAAAAACGGGCTGGCAGTATCATGCTCGGCGAAAAATTGTTCCAAATAATGCAAACAATATCATTCTTTGGGATTAGATACAACTTCTCAGAAAGAATTGGTTAAGGAAAACTCAATCCGTACCGCTTCAGTGTTAAATCATGTTATGATAAAATTCAAATAACATGAATTTATTTGCCGTCTGCTTCAGACGGCATTTTGAACTATTGGAAACAGCAGACTGCAATCATGAAAACCTCGAACTTTTCCAAGAGAACATCCGCAATGAAAACTTTTGCTCTGATACTGGCCGGCGGGCAGGCGAGCCGTATGGGAGGCGAGGACAAGGGGCTTGCTCTTTTGGGCGGTAAGGCACTGATAGACCATGTCATCGACAGGGTCAGGCCGCAGGTCAGCCATATCGCCATCAGTACCAACCGGAATTTGGAAGAATATGCCCGCCGCAGCCCGCACGTTTTTCCCGATGCGCGGCAGTGGCAGCATTTCGGCCCGCTTTCGGCATTGTGTACCGCAGCCAACGATTTGCAGTTGGCGACTGCCGACTGGCTTTTGGTTGTGCCGTGCGATATGCCGTATCTGCCGGACGATTTGGTCGCGCGCTTTGAAAGCGTCTCCAAACGCACACCGTTGTGCAATGCGTTTTATGTGGAAACGCCGGTAACGATGCACTACAACACTATGTATATCCGTCCGCAAATTCTGCAAAGCGCGATTCCTTATCTGTTTTCGGGTATGAAAACATTGAGGAGCTGGTTGCAGCAGCAAAGGGCGCGGCCGGTCAGATTCGAGTTTGACGGGCATTTTGCCGACTTGAACACGCAAACCGATTTGCAGGAGGGATAAGGGCAACACTGCCGACCGGCGCGGAAAGGAAAGGTCAAGACGTACCGGGCGGTTTTTGCCCGAATCGGAGGCACAATGCCGTCTGAAGGCGTTTCAGACGGCATTTTTCGCGGGGAAATGCTACAATTTGCACTATTTTACCGACATAGGGAAACAGGATTATGTTTACAGGCATTGTTCAAGGATTGGGAAAACTGACGGCAATCCACCGCCCGTCGGAGGCGTTTCAGACTTATGTCGTCGAGCTTCCGCAAGAGGCGGCGGACAATCTGCAACGCGGCGCATCGGTCGCCAACAACGGCTGCTGCCTGACGATTACCGAAATCGAAGGAAACCGCGTCAGCTTCGATTTAATGGCGGAAACTTTGGCAAAAACCAATTTGGGGCTGCTGAAGGAAGGCGATTGCGTCAACATCGAACGGGCGGCGCGTTTCGGAGACGAAATCGGCGGACACGTCATGAGCGGACACATTATGGCAACCGTGCCCATTGTCGAAATCGAACGGGACGGGTTCAACCGCACGGTTTGGTTTGCGCTCCCGCACGAACTCAAACCCTATATCCTGACCAAAGGGTTCGTCGGCTTGGACGGTTGCAGCCTGACTATAGGCAAAGTCGAAGACAGCCGTTTCAATGTCCATCTGATTCCTGAAACTTTGGAACGGACGCTGTTCGGCAGCAGAAAGGCCGGAGACAGGATCAACATCGAAATCGATCCGAATACGCAGGCAATCGTCGATACCGTCGAACGGCTGATGGCGCAAAGATATGCAAAGTGAGGTAGAGATGGAATTGAACGAATTTCTCGATAAAGCCTATGCCGTTTTGCGGCGTTTGGATGCCGTGCTTCCGCCCGAACCCGGGCATACGGATTGGAACGCGCTTGCCTTCCGCTGGCAGAGTGCGGGCAAAAAAGGTTTTTTGGAACACTTGCCCGATCCGCACGTTTTCCCTTTGTCGCGGCTTGCCGGAGTCGGCAGGCAGACCGAATTGCTGGTGCGTAATACCGAACAATTCATTGCCGGCCGACCGGCGAACAATGTATTGATGAGCGGCGCGCGCGGAACAGGCAAATCCTCGCTGGTCAAAGCCCTGCTGCACGAATATGCGGATAAGGAGTTGCGCCTGATCGAAGTCGATAAAAGCGATTTGATCGGCCTGCCGTATCTGTTGACGCTTTTGAAGGAACGCCCGGAAAAATTCATTGTATTTTGCGACGATTTGTCATTTGAAAGCGGCGACGAAACCTATAAGGCATTGAAAACCGCGTTGGACGGCGGTTTGTCCCAACGTTGCGCCAACGTGCTGGTGTACGCGACTTCCAACAGACGGCACCTGATGCCGGAATATTTTGATGAAAACGCAGGTATGACAGGCGTGCGCGGAGAAATCCATCAGAAAGAAGCGGTGGAAGAAAAAGTATCTTTGTCCGACCGTTTCGGATTGTGGCTCAGTTTTTATCCGTTCGATCAAAACGATTATCTGTCGGCAGTGCAAAGCTGGTTGGAAGATTTTGATGTGCCATATGACGAAGCCGCCCGGACGGCGGCGTTGCAGTGGGCGCAGATGCGGGGCAACCGCTCGGGACGTTCCGCCTGGCAGTTTGCCTGCGACTGGGCGGGCAGGCTGCCGGAGCAACGTGCGCCGTGAGCGTTTCGGGGATTATTTGAGGCAGGAAGAAAGCCACATTTGCTGCTGTTGAGGTGTGAGGATATGAAAGAAACGGTGTTGGATTTCCAACTCGTCCACCGCAAAATCCATGCTGGAGTGGTAGCGGCTTTCGACATAATCGCGCGCCTCGTTCCGATTAAAAACATCCGAAGAAATGATTTCAACGACAGACCGGCGGCGGCTGTGTTCGGAATGCATAACCTTCAAACGCGCCCTGTCGCCCGCCATTTTGAAGGCGGCGCGGATTTTACGCAGCTCATTATGCTGACCCTGTGTCAGCCCGAGCCGGCGTATGTCGCAGTTCGGTTGGAAATCGGTTAGGGAAATATAAGACGGCGCGGCGTAGGAAATCTGACAGGAAAGCAAAGCCATACCGAAAAAAGAGGCAACAGGTTTGGCAAAATGGCTGGAAACGGGCAGTGGCACGGCTTTTCCTCTTGTTGGAAATTTTAGGAAATATACTAGATTGACGTGTGAAAGATGGTATTATCGCGGTTAACTTTTGTTAATAATGCGTACGTATGTCCGGCAGGCAGACATAACGGCGGAATCGGAACGTATAGTGGATTAAATTTAAACCAGTACAGCGTTGCCTCGCCTTGCCGTACTATTTGTACTGTCTGCGGCTTCGTCGCCTTGTCCTGATTTTTGTTAATCCACTATAAAAGAGATATTGAAGGAAAAAACATGACTACTTACCGTATCGCACCCAGCATTTTATCGGCAGATTTTGCACGGCTTGGCGAAGAGGTGGAAAGCGTCATTGCGGCGGGTGCAGATCTGATCCATTTTGACGTGATGGACAACCATTATGTGCCGAACCTGACTTTCGGCCCTATGGTTTGCGCGGCATTGAAGCCTTATGCGGGCGTGCCGATCGATGTGCATCTGATGGTCGAACCCGTGGACGACCTGATTCAGTCGTTTGCCAAAGCAGGAGCATCAATCATCACGTTCCATCCCGAAGCGAGCCGCCATATTGACCGCAGCTTGAGCCTGATTCGGGACATGGGCTGTCAGGCGGGGCTGGTGTTGAATCCGGCAACGCCCGTATATCTGTTGGAAAACGTATTGGACAGGCTGGATATGGTTTTGCTGATGTCGGTCAACCCCGGGTTCGGCGGTCAGAGCTTCATTCCGCACACTTTGGAAAAAATCAGACAGGCTCGCGCCATGCTTGACTGCTATGAAGAGAAAAGCGGCAGACGTATTGCCATTGAAGTGGACGGCGGCATCAAAACCGACAATATTGCCGCCGCCGCCCAAGCCGGCGCGGATACCTTTGTGGCAGGTTCGGCAATTTTCGGCAAACCGGATTACAAGGCGGTAATTGATGCTATGCGTGCGGAATTGAAAAAAGTGGCAGATTGAACGCTGTATCGGTGTTTGAAATAAATCAATGCCGTCTGAAGAATGTTCAGACGGCATTTCGTTTACAGGCGGTATTTGATGTTTACAGCGAAATTTTCACACCGGCGCGGATAGAACGTCCGGGCAGCGGCGCAATGTATTTGAGTATGGAGTTTTGCGCGCGCGCGGTACGGTTGGTCAGGTTTCGGCCGTCCAAGAACCATTCTGTGCTGTATCTGCTGTGTTTTTGCGTATGGCTGACATAGGCATCGAGCAGGGCGTAGGAGCCGAGTGAGGGTTCTTTGTATGCCGCAGCCATGTTTCCGGTGTGTTTGGCGGCGGCGTAGCGGGTCAGGCTGCTGCCGATTTGCCATGCTCCTTTGTTCCAGCTTGCACCCAGCCCGTAGCGGGAAACAGGCAGGTTGGGCATATAGTAGCCGTCATTGCGCAGGCGGTTTGAGTCCGCATTCCTACTGTCTTTGTCGTCGGCATGATTGCGAACCCTGTCGGCAAACAGGCGTAGTTCGAGTTGTCCGTATTGTTTCAGGTCGAAAAGTTGGGTCAGCTCGATTTCCAAACCTTGGATGCGGGTATCTGCCGCACGCCAGTATTTGGTCGGCAGGCGGTCGCCGCCGTCATGTGCAGAGTCAGACAGATAAATGTAGTCGTTGAATCGGGTTTGGTAATAGTTGGCGCGGAGTTTGCCGCCGTTCCACGCGAATTCGTTGCCGAATTCCCATGTTCTGGCAGTTTCCGGACGTAAGACGGAATCGGAAAAATGATTTTCCGAAGCAAGTTGCGCATAATGGCTGCCGCTTGCATAGAGTTCGTTAATTTCCGGCGCGCGTTGGGAGCGGCTGTAGCGGGCATTTATTTTCCAAAACGGAAGGGGTTTCCAACCGGTTGACGATGGAAGCTGTTGAGGCTGTATTTGAGGCTGCTCCGTTGCTCAGATCCTTTTTTGGAACCAGTATTACGGGCTGTTTTGTAGCTGCCCAAGTCAAGGCCGTGGCGGACATTGCCATAACGCCAACCGAGCGAGGCTTCATAGTTGCGGTATTTGAGGTTTTCCAAGACAAATATGCCGTATTCACGACTGTTCGTATCGGGCAGGTAGGAATAGTTGCCGGTACGTTTGCCGTTCAAGCCCGAAGATTCGGTATGGCGGCGTTTGTAGTCGGCCCCTATACTGCCGTTAAACAGAGAGGAGAAGTGGTGGTTCAGTTCGATACGGTTTTGGAGGGTACGGCTGTCGAGGCTGTTAACCTTGGTCGAGCCCAAGAGTTCGGTATTCGGCGTATCGGTGTATGAGGTCAGGAAGCTGACGTTGTCCACCCAAGAGGATTGCGGACGGTAAAGTGCGTCCACAAGCCAGCGTGTTTGCTGAGAATAGACGGATGCGGGTTCGGCGGCAAGTTTGCGATTGCCGTTGCCGTCGATATTGTAATAGGAGAAACCGGGAATACCGGAACGGTACAGGCTGCGGCTGACGGCGGCACCGATGTGGCCTCTCTCGCCGATATAGCTGCCGCCGAATGAAACGCTGCGGTTTTTCAGGCTGCTGTTGCCCAGGCGGCCTTCGCGGACGGGCGTATCGTCGCGCATGGCGTGGACGGTGGTTTTACGGAACTCTTTCGAACCGTCGTAAAGCGGATTGTCAATCCATTCACCCCACATCGGTTTTACCAATTTGTAGGCTTCACTCTCATCGGCATCTGGGTATTTCTTAAAAAAAGATGCGCTGTCTTTGAGTTTATATTTGAAATATCCGTAATTGAGTTTTTCTTCAATTTCCGGCGTAATCTGGCAAGACCACATTAGGCGCGAGTTGAGGCGGTTCGCCGGGTCGTAGCACAAATCGGGCTTGCTTGAGCCGGGGATGCGGTAGCCTGAAATTTGGCTGTTGGAAGCATCAAGATGCCATGCGAAATTACCGGTCTTGCCGTCGAAACGGAAGGCTTCGTTGTGCGGGGTGTTGTAGCCGCCGCTCAATTCGATTTTACCGCCGAAGTCTTGTTCCGGCAGTTTGTGCGGGATGATGCCGGTATCGACATCAACCGCTCCACCGATGGCGTTGCCGCCGTACAGGACTGCCGCTGAAGATTTCAAAACCGTAATTTTATCTGCTAAAAACGGGTTGACCATGGTCGGCAGGTTGCCGCTGATTGCCGCCATATCGGACACACCCATGCCGTTTTCGCTGATATAGACGCGCGAACCGCTCAAGCTGCGGATTTGAGGCAGACCGGTATTGGGGCCGAAACCGGCGTTTTGTACGCCGCCGACTTTTTCCAAAGTCTGACCGAGTGAGACGGCGCGTTTGGTTTTCAAATCATGGGCGGTCAGCACGTCGCCGTCGCCCAAAACGTCCTTAGCCTGCAGGTCGCGGCTGCTTTTGTCTTTGTGCGCGTTAACGTTGACTTGCGGCAACTCGGCAGATGTCATGCCTTCTGCGTAGCATGATGCGGAAAGCAGAGATAGCAGGATGATGTTGAGATTAAAAAGACGATGCGTATTTAGCTTAAACGGAGTAGTCATAAAGTTTATCCAATATAATTAATAAGGATTAGTACGATATGATATGGTAAATTTATCATGATGGAAATAAAAATGCCGTCTGAAATATTTCAGACGGCATTTTTATTGATTCGTATCAAGATTTATTGTTTGGCTGCCTCGATTTGGATGTCGATGCGGACGTTTTTGGTCATACCGGCGTTAACGAGGTAGTCCACGCCCCATTTGGTGCGGTCGATGGTGGTGCTGAAGTCGCCGCCGCAAACTTCGGTTTTCAACATCGGGCTTGGGTAGCAGTTGAATTTTTCGGCTTTGAGTTTGACGGGGGCGGTTTTGCCGTGCATAGTCAGGTTGCCGTCAACGGAAACAAGTTTTTTGCCGTTGAAATTGAATTTGGTGGAAACGAAGCGGATGTTCGGATATTGGGCGGCATCGAAGATGTCGGCGGATTTCAGGTGGTCGGTGAAGTGTTGCGAACCGCTTTGCAGGTTGGCAACGGGGATTGTGATGTCGATTTTGCCGTCGCGTTTTGCTTGGTCGAACTCAACGGAACCGCTCAGACCGTAAAAACCGCCGACGTTGGTGCTGGTGTTGAAGTGGTCGATGGCGAAACGGGCGTTGGCGTGATATTCGTCCACTTTGTAGGTGGCGGCGGAGGCAGTACCGACGGCGGCGGCTGCGAGTGCGGCGATGATGATTTTTTTCATGATGATAATCCTTTGTGTGGGCCGGTAAAGGCGTTTATCCTAACATAGGCGGGGATTGATGGCATTTCCTGCCGGTAAACGGTGGGTTTGCAGGCGGTTGACGAACGGGCAGATGAAAAAGCGCGGATAACACCGCGCTTTGTTTTTTACAAGGCGGCGAGTACCGCGTCGCCCATTTCGGAGCAGGAAACGAGTTTCGTGCCTTCTTCGTAAATATCGCCGGTGCGCAAGCCTTGTTGCAGCACTTTTTGGACGGCGTTTTCGACTTGTTGCGCGCGGGCTTCGTCGTTCAGGCTGTAACGCAGCAGCATGGCAAGCGAGAGGATGGTGGCCAGCGGGTTGGCTTTGTTTTGTCCGGCGATGTCGGGAGCGGAGCCGTGTGACGGTTCGTACAGACCTTTGCCGTTTTCGTCCAGCGAGGCGGAGGGCAGCATACCGATGGAGCCGGTCAGCATAGAGGCTTCGTCCGATAAAATATCGCCGAAGATGTTGCCGGTGGCAATCACGTCGAATTGTTTGGGCGCGCGTACCAACTGCATGGCGGCGTTGTCCACATACATGTGGGAGAGTTCGACATCGGGGTATTGTTTGCCGATTTCTTCAAAGATTTCGCGCCACAGTTCGGTGGTTTCCAAAACGTTGGCTTTGCCGACGGAGCAGACTTTTTTGCTGCGTTTTTGGGCGGATTGGAAGGCGACGTGGGCAATACGGCGGATTTCGCTTTCGCTGTATTTCATGGTGTTGTAGCCTTCGCGTTCGCCGTTTTCCAAAACGCGGATGCCGCGCGGTTCGCCGAAATAAATATCGCCGGTGAGTTCGCGCACAATCAAAATATCCAAACCGGCAACGATTTCAGGCTTGAGCGTGGAGGCGTTGGCTAATTCGGGATAGAGGATAGCGGGGCGCAAATTGGCAAACAGGTTCAAATCCTTACGAATCGCCAACAAACCGCGCTCAGGGCGCAGCGGGCGGTCAAGATTGTCGTATTGCGGGCTGCCGACCGCGCCGAGCAGGACGGCATCGGCTTTGCGGCAGAGGTTTTGCGTAAGTTCGGGATAAGGATGGCCGTATTCGTCATAGGCTTCGCCGCCTAGTGGGGCGTATTCGTAGCTGACGTCCAAGCCTTGGGCGATAAGTTTGTCGAGTACGCGGACGGTTTCGGCGACGATTTCGGGACCGATGCCGTCGCCTCGGAGGATGGCAATATGTTTGGTCATTTTAAGTTTCCTTACGGGTTGATGGTTGAAGGGTTATTTCTTTTGGTATTTATGTGCAATTTCGTGCCAACGGGGTATGGAAATCGATCGGTTGTAGTGTTTTTTATAGGCTTCCTCAAATTTCCTTTTCCATAAGGATGCGTTATGCCGTGTTGCCGGGTTTTGATAAACGGTTTCTTCAATTGCGGAAACAAAATCTTCCAAGCATTCAAACATTGGCATATTCTTTTTATTTATGCTGTACCAAACACCTGGGCGGATTTTATGCACCACGCCTTTTTTGACTTGAAGATTAATTGCCCATCCATCCATACTTCTGGTAATTTGCCATACTTTTTTAAGCCATAAATCCTTGATGGTTACATTGCCGTTGTCGTCCATATCGTAACCGAATATTAAATAATCTACATCCAGCATATAGGGTTTATGAATGATTTCATCAGAATACATTTTAAAATCTGCAATATCAAAACCCGGACTGGCATTTCGGTTGAACGCCTTTACTTCCAACAATTCTCTACTGCGGTCTTTTTTATTTAAAAAGAAATCGGGGGGCATTTGGGTATTGGTTGAAACATCAAATTCAATTTCCCTTTTTCTCAACCATCCGCCGAGCCATTCCTGAATGATGTTGCCGACGACATCTTTTTGTTTGACGATAATATCCACATCGCCCAAGAAAAATCTAATTTGACCATTAGCCGATAAGATTTTTTCCTCATTCAGCAACTTATCAAATATTTGTTGTGCAGTAAGTTTTACCATTTTATCCCTATCGGTTTATAAAGTATGCAGAAGCCTTTCAGATACCGCCTTAATCACAGGAACGGCAACGGTATTGCCCAATAAATCGTATTTGTCTTTTTTAGGAATATCAAACGAATAATCGTCCGGATAGCCGAATAAGCGTAAACCTTCTTTTCCGGTAAGTGTGCGCAAACCGCCGTTGTCAACGACGAAAAGGTGCTCCATATCCATTGCAACTAAGGTTGGCGCAACATCATTTGGGTCTAATATTTTATTGATTTCAAATGATTTTTTTCCTGAAACAATATTGTAGCCTTTGGGCAGGGATTCATCTTTGATTCTTCGCCCGCCAATTTTTTGTTTCGGATGCTCCAAAACCAAATAGCCTTTATCTGTCAGGCTGTCCAAAATATTTTGGAGATTGGGGTGTTTATAGAAAGTTGAAATTTGCGCTTTTGTCAAAGGCATCCCATCCATCCAATCGATGCCGATTTCTGAAGCCCATTTTTTCTTCCTCCGTTCTTTTAGAAGCATATTTAATAATTGCTTCTCTTCTTCGGTTACTGTGCCTTTTAATTCAATATCCCAACTGTGGATATTGTTTTTCCCTCCCCGTTTGTCCTTTACTGATTTTCCGTACAGTTCGGACGGGGGAAATTTCTTTAGCAATTTTTTGATGAAAGGACTGCTTTCGGTAGGCAGTCCCGATTCCAAAATATTTTTTAATTTCGGACTTAGGGTTGTTTCAAAAGATAAGTCGGGTTTGGATTTCAAACTGCCTGTCAGATAAATGCGCTTCCTGTTTTGGGGAATGCCGAAATCTTTTGCATTTAAAACTTTCCAAGAAACATAGTAGCCCAATGTTTCCAAGGTTTCCAAAATAACGGTCAGGGTGCGTCCTATTTTTTGTGTCGGATCTTTTCTATCGTGCGTCACCAATCCTTCCACATTTTCCAAAATAAAACCTTTTGGTTTTTTTGCCTTTAAAATCCTTGCCACATCAAAGAAAAGCGTTCCACGTGTATCTTC
Source organism: Neisseria viridiae (assembly GCF_962747995.1). GTDB lineage: Bacteria > Pseudomonadota > Gammaproteobacteria > Burkholderiales > Neisseriaceae > Neisseria > Neisseria viridiae. The sequence continues at coordinate 315,124 of NZ_CAUJAJ010000001.1, forward strand.
AAAGCCTAACCTTTTTCCGGCGAAAGAAAAAGCCTGACAAGGGAAACCTGCCAACAGGATGTCAAAATCGGGAATATCCCCTGTTTCAATTTTCGTTATATCTCCATACGGCACTTCATCAGGGTAGTTTTGCTTCAATACTTCCAAAGCTGCCGGTTTGATTTCTGAAGTAAAAACACATTCGCAAGCAACCGACTGTTTCCGACAGGCTTGTTCGAATCCTTTCCTGATGCCACTCATTCCGGAAAATAAGTCAATAAATTTAATTTGTTGCATATTAAAAATCTAAAAATTTATTTGAAATGGAGAGTTGCATTATTGCATTAATTTAGAGTGTTGCTAAGCCAGCTTAAAAGATGAAAGCAATTTATCGCCCCTCTGTTTACATTAGCCGCAGCAATTATTGTTATCAGGAATGCCGTCTGAACGGTTTTCAGACGGCATGGTTTTAACCGTTAAACAGCCAAGGCTGGTTTTGGCGGCGTTTTTCTTCAAAGGCGTGAATTTCGTCGGCGTGTTGCAGGGTCAGTCCGATTTCGTCCAAGCCGTTTAAGAGGCAGTGTTTGCGATGTTCGGTAATGTCGAATGTGAACGTTTCGCCGCTAGGGGTGGTCAGGGTTTGTTCGGCAAGGTCGATGGAGAGCTGATAGCCTTCGTTAGCTTCAACTTCTTTGAAAAGCTGGTCAACCTGTTCTTCTGTCAAAACGATAGGCAAAAGTCCGTTTTTGTAGCAGTTGTTGAAGAAGATGTCGGCGAAGCTGGGGGCGATGACGGCGCGGAAGCCGTAGTCGTCCAATGCCCAAGGGGCGTGTTCGCGTGAAGAGCCGCAACCGAAGTTTTTACGCGTCAACAGGATTTGCGCGCCTTGATAGCGTGGCTGGTTCAGGGAGAAATCGGGGTTCAACGGGCGTTTGCTGTTGTCCATGCCCGGTTCGCCGTGGTCGAGGTAACGCCATTCATCAAAGGCATTGGGGCCGAAGCCGCTGCGTTTGATGGATTTTAAAAATTGTTTGGGGATGATGGCGTCGGTATCGACGTTGCTGCGGTCGAGCGGGGCGACGATGGCGGTGATTTTGGTAAAGGCTTTCATGGGTTTGTGTCTTGTGCTGACGATGCCGTCTGAAACGGTTTCAGACGGCATCGCGAATCGGTTATTCGGTGGCGTTTTCGATTTTTTCGCCGAGATGGGAAATACCGCGTCCGACGGCATTGCCGCCTTTTTTGACGGCTTCTTTGGTTTTGTCCCAGCCTTTTTCGACGGCGTTGCCTGTTTGTTCGGCGGCGCGTTCGGCGGCGGCCTGTGTTTTGTCAAGATTGCGGGCGGTGTCTTGTTTCGCGCCCTGCCAAGTGCCGGCGCAGGCGGACAAGGCGAGGGCGGACAGGGCGGTAATGAAAAGTTTGTTCATGCTTAAATTCCTTGGTTTGAATATTAAAGGTGTTTCTGCCTTACGGGACATATTTCAGACGACCTCGTCAAATTCTTAAAGGCCGTCTGAATATACTTACGCCATCGTGCGGATGTCGGTAAAGTGTCCGGTAACGGCGGCGGCGGCGGCCATAGCGGGGCTGACGAGGTGGGTGCGTCCGCCGTTGCCTTGACGGCCTTCAAAGTTACGGTTGGAAGTGGAGGCGCAACGTTGTCCCGGGGTCAGGCGGTCGGCATTCATGGCGAGGCACATAGAGCAGCCCGGTTCGCGCCATTCAAAACCGGCTTTGATGAAAATTTTGTCCAAGCCTTCTTTTTCGGCTTGTTCTTTGACCAAACCGGAGCCGGGGACGATTAACACGCGCTGTACGTTGGCGGCTTTTTTGCGGTCTTTGGCGATGGCGGCGGCTTCGCGCAAGTCTTCAATACGGCTGTTGGTGCAAGAACCGATAAAGACGATATCGACAGGGATTTCGTTTAATGGTGTACCGGCTTCCAAGCCCATGTATTCGAGGGCGCGTTCCATGCCGCTGCGTTTGACCGGATCGGTTTCTTCGGCAGGATTAGGTACTTTTCCGCTGATATCCAAAACCATTTCAGGCGACGTACCCCAAGTGACTTGAGGCTCGATGTCTTCGGCTTTGAAGTGGTATTCTTTATCGAATACCGCGCCTTCGTCGGAAACCAGCGTGCGCCAGTATTCGACGGCTTTGTCCCATGCTTCGCCTTTGGGTGCGAAGGGTTTGTCTTTTACATAGTCGATGGTGGTTTGATCGACGGCAACCATGCCGGAGCGCGCACCTGCTTCAATCGCCATGTTGCACAGGGTCATGCGGCCTTCCATAGAGAGGCTGCGGATGGCTTCGCCGCCGAACTCGACGGCGTAACCCGTGCCGCCCGCCGTGCCGATTTGGCCAATGATGTAAAGTGCCACGTCTTTGGCGGTAACGCCGGGTTTTAGACGGCCTTCAACGGCAATCAGCATGGATTTGGATTTTTTCGCGGTAATGCACTGGGTCGCCATCGTGTGTTCGACTTCGGAAGTGCCGATGCCGTGCGCCAGTGCGCCGAATGCGCCGTGGGTGGAAGTGTGCGAGTCGCCGCAGACGACGGTCATACCGGGCAGGGTCGCGCCTTGTTCGGGCCCCATAACGTGGACGATGCCTTGACCTTTGTCCATAAACGGAAAGTAGGCGAGTGCGCCGAATGTTTTGATGTTTTGATCCAAAGTATCGACTTGCAGCCTGGAAATCGGGTCTTGGATGCCTTTGTCCCAATCGCCGGTCGGGGTGTTGTGGTCGGCGGTGGAAACGACGCTGTCGATGCGCCACAGCTTGCGCCCCGCCATTTTCAGACCTTCAAACGCCTGCGGGCTGGTTACTTCGTGAACCAGATGGCGGTCGATGTAAAGCAGGACGGTGCCGTCTTCTTCTTCGCGGACGACGTGGCTGTTCCAGAGTTTGTCGTAAAGGGTTTGTGCTGTCATGATGTTGTTCTTTTGGATAAATGGTGATGCGGATTGGGCGGATTTTAGACGTATTCTTTACGCCGCGCAACAGATTTTGTCTAATTTTTGAGTCGGTGTTATTTTGTAAACAATTTTAACGAAAAAATTAGACATATTGTCCATTTCAGTAAACAGTTATATCTAAAGAATGATCCGATATGAAAGAATACTTGTCGTCATTCTTTCAAAGGCATTATTATCTGTACCTTGTCAAAAAACACACAGAGGCAGACGAAAGATGAAATTACCGGTTATGTCGCCCGAACATTCGGCGCAACTTCAGGCGTTTGAGGCAAAAATCCTGTCCAATCACGCCAAAATCGAGGCGTGGTTCCGTTCGCAGTGGAATGTGCACCGTCCGCCGTTTTACGGTTCGGTCGATATCCGCAACGCCGGTTACAAAATTTCGTCCATCGATATGAATTTGTTTCCGGGCGGCTTCAATAATCTGAATCCGAATTTCATCCCGCTGGCGGCAGTCGCGGCACAAGATGCGGTACAACGCGCCTGCGAAACGGCAAAGTCCGTATTGATTATTCCTGAAAACCATACGCGCAATACGTTTTACCTGCAAAACGTTTACGCCCTCAGCGAGATTTTGCGTTCGGCAGGGTATGAAGTGCGCTTGGGTAGCCTGAATCCTGAGGTAACCGAGCCGACCGAGCTTGAAACCGCCTTGGGTGACAAAATCCTGCTTGAGCCTTTATTGCGTACCCGTGAGCGTGTACATCTTGCCGACGGCTTTTCGCCTTGCGTGGTTTTGTTGAACAACGACTTGTCCGCCGGCATTCCCGACATTCTCAAAGACATCAGCCAAACCGTTTTGCCTCCGTTGCACGGCGGTTGGACAACGCGCCGCAAAACAGCTCATTTCGGCGCGTACAACCAAGTTGCCGCCGAATTTGCCAAGCTGATCGACATCGACGAGTGGCAGATTAACCCGTATTTTGAAAAAATCGGCGGTTTGGATTTCCAAGGGCGTGAAGGCGAAGACGCGCTGGCGGAAGCGGTAGAACGCGTGCTGGCGAAAATCCAAGCCAAATACGACGAATCGGGCATTGCCGACAAACCTTTCGTCATCGTCAAAGCCGACGCGGGCACTTACGGTATGGGCGTGATGAGCGTCAAATCCGCCGACGAAGTGCGCGGCTTGAACCGTAAAAACCGCAACAAAATGGCGAAAGTCAAAGAAGGCTTGGAAGTCAGCGAAGTGATTGTCCAAGAAGGGATTTATACTTATGAAACCTTAAACGGCGCGGTGTGTGAACCCGTCGTCTATATGATGGACCGCTTCGTCATCGGCGGCTTCTTCCGCGTGCACGAAGGGCGCGGTGCGGACGAAAACCTCAACGCCGGCGGTATGGTGTTTGTGCCGCTGTCCAACAGCATTCCTACCGGTAACGGCGATAATTCGCAAGAAGCCCCCGAAGCCTGCAAACGCGTATTCGAACAATGGGATTCGCTCGGTATGCCGCGCTCCGAAAAAGACTGCGATGTCGATAATGTCCACAACCGCCTCTATGTGTACGGCGTTATGGCGCGCCTGTCGCTTTTGGCGGCTTCAATCGAGTTGGAAGAAACGGCGTAAGACCGTTTTGAAATACAGATGCCGTCTGAAGCGGAAATCCGGTTCAGACGGCATTTCGGATATTTGGTGTGTGGGAATATCTGTTTCAGACGGCATCTCAGACTATTTTAAAAAAGGGAAAATATGAGCATCAAGCAATGGCCGGAAGGCGAAAGGCCCAGGGAAAAGCTGTTGGAACGCGGGGCGGCGGCGTTGAGCGATGCCGAACTTTTGGCAATCCTGCTGCGCGTCGGAACGCGTGGGATGAGCGCGGTCGATTTGGCGCGCTACCTGTTGCAGGAGTTCGGCAGCTTGGGGAAGCTGATGAGCGCGGAGGTCGGCAAACTGTCGGCATACAAGGGTATGGGGACAGCGAGTTTCACACAGTTCGCCGTAGTCAGGGAAATCGGGAGGCGGATATTGGCGGAAGAATTGCAGGAGGGCATCGTCCTGTCCGATCCGGATACGGTCGCCGATTACCTGCGCTTTCATTTGGGACAGGAAAAAGTCGAAGTCAGCGTCGCACTGCTGCTGAACCGCCAAAACCGGCTGATTTCCGTCAGGGAACTATCTCGCGGGACGGTTGCGGAAAACACGCCCTACATCCGCGAAATCGTCAAACTGGCATTGGACGAATACGCCGACAGCCTGATTATCGCGCACAACCACCCGGGCGGTTCCGCCGAGCCTTCGCAGGAAGACATCATGTTCACAAGGCGGCTGGCACAGGCCATGTCGCTGGTCGATGTGTCGCTGCTCGACCATTTTATCGTAACGGCGCAAAGCGTCTGTTCGTTCAGGCAGCTTGGGTTGATGCCCTGACACTCTGTTTTACATGCGGCGGCTCTGATAAAATAGCCGCTTCAACCGTATTCGACAGATATTGTTAAGTTAATGGAAACACAAAACAAACCTACCGTTACCGACATCGACCGCCCCATACTCGTCCCGCCCGGCGGACATAAAAAAGTCTTGCTGCATTCCTGCTGCGCCCCGTGCAGCGGCGAAGTGATGGAGGCTATGCTCGCCAGCGGTATTGATTACACCATTTATTTTTACAATCCCAATATCCATCCGCACAAAGAATATATGCTCCGAAAAGAGGAAAACGTGCGCTTTGCGGAAAAGTTCGGCATCCCCTTCATCGACAAAGACGACGATTACGAAAACGACCGCAAAGAATGGTTTGCCAAAGCCAAAGGGATGGAATTCGAACCCGAACGCGGCATCCGCTGCACGATGTGTTTCGATATGCGGTTTGAAAAAGCGGCGCAATACGCGCATGAGCACGGGTTCCCTGTCTTTACCAGTTCGCTGGGCATTTCACGCTGGAAAAATATGGCGCAAATCAACGACTGCGGCCGCCGCGCCGCCGCGCCTTACGATGATGTGGTGTATTGGGACTTCAACTGGCGCAAAGGCGGCGGCAGCGCGCGCATGATTGAAATCAGCAAACGTGAAAACTTCTACCAGCAGGAATATTGCGGCTGCGCCTATTCCTTGCGCGATTCCAACGCCCACCGCAAATCACAAGGCAGAATCCCCATCAAACTCGGCGTGTTGTATTACGGGGACGAATCGACACAATACGAACCCGCACCCGTCCGGGTGGACAAATAAACACCCGATGCCGTCTGAAGGTTCAGACGGCATCGGGTTCGGCATCGGCACGGGGAAAGGTTTGCCGGTTTGGCAATCGGCAAGCGGAAACCGCATTGACAAGTTTGCCGTTTTGATAAAACACCCCGTTGCCGCTTCGGGAGGGTGGCATTATGAAATCCCTTTTTATTTGGCTGCTCCTGTTGGGTTCGGCGGCAGGCGTTTTCTACCATACCCAAAACCAATCCCTGCCGGCGGGCGAACTTGTCTATCCGTCCGCACCGCAAATCAGGGACGGCGGCGATGCGCTGCACTACCTCAACCGCATCCGCGCCCAAATCGGTTTGCACGCGCTGGCACACGCGCCTGTACTGGAAAACTCCGCCCGCAGGCACGCACGTTACCTCACGCTCAATCCCGAAGACGGACACGGCGAACACCATCCCGACAATCCGCACTACACCGCACAAAAGCTGACCGGACGCACACGCCTTGCCGGGTATCTCTACAACGGCGTGCATGAAAACATCAGCACGGAAGAGGAAGCCGCCGAATCGTCCGACAGCGACATCCGCACGCAGCAACGCCAGGTTGACGGATTGATGAGCGCAATCTACCACCGCCTTTCGCTGCTTGACCGCCATACCGACGAAGCAGGTGCGGCATTTGTGCGCGAAAACGGCAAAACCGTCGTCGTATTCAATCAGGGTAACGGCAGGTTTGAGCGGCATTGCGCCCAAGGCAGAAATCAGCCTGAAGCGGGACGGCACTATTACCGCAACGCCTGCCATAACGGTGCGGTCGTTTATGCCGACGAAGTCATGCCCACAACGGAATTGCTTTATACTGCCTATCCGGTCGGCAGCGGCGCGCTGCCTTATTTTTACGGGGAACGTCCCGCCCCTATGCCGGGATATGAAATGACGGGAAATCCTGCCAGCATTGATTTTTCCGAGGCGGCAGGCAAAATTGCGATGAAAAGTTTCAAGCTGTATCAGGGTAAAAACGAAATCCGCCCCGTCAGGGTTTTAACCGCCGACAACGACCCCAACGGCAGGCTGACCGCGTACCAATTCGCGCTTTTCCCGCTCAAGCCTTTGGAATACGGCACGCTTTATACGGCGGTATTCGACTATGTCCGCAACGGACGGCGCGCGCAGGCGAAATGGCAGTTTAAAACCCGAAAACCCGATTACCCTTATTTTGAGGTGAACGGCGGCGAGACACTTGCGGTTAGAAAAGGCGAAAAATATTTCATCCACTGGCGCGGACGCTGGTGCTTGGAAGCGTGTACCCGTTATACCTACCGGCAGCGGCCCGGCAGCCGCCTGTCCATAGGAAGGCACGAGGCGGGCGGCATCGTCTTCAGCGTTGGCGGAATAACGGGCAGCCGCATCACGCTTGCGCCGGAAGACAGCCCGGAACGCGGCGTTACCCTTTATTTACAGGATTGAATACATGACAGGCAGAACAGACTGCAACGGCAGTACCCAAGCGCAACCGGAACGCGTCATGCTGGTGGGCGTAATGTTGGACAAAGATGGTACGGGCAGCAGTGCCGCCCGTCTGAACAGTTTTCAGACGGCATTGGCAGAAGCCGTCGAGCTGGTCAAGGCGGCGGGCGGCAATCCCGTCATTGTGGAGACCGCCAAACGCGACCGTCCGCACACCGCGCTGTTTGTCGGCACGGGCAAGGCGGCGGAGCTGTCGGAAGCAGTTGCCGCAGACGGCATCGATTTGGTCGTATTCAACCACGAACTGACGCCGACGCAAGAGCGCAACCTCGAAAAGGAGCTGAAGTGCCGCGTATTGGACAGGGTAGGGCTGATTCTGGCGATTTTCGCCCGCCGCGCCCGCACGCAGGAAGGCAGGCTGCAAGTCGAGTTGGCACAATTAAGCCATTTGGCGGGACGCTTGATACGCGGTTACGGACATTTGCAAAGCCAGCGCGGCGGCATCGGCATGAAAGGACCGGGCGAAACCAAACTGGAAACCGACCGCCGATTGATCGCCCATCGGATTAATGTCTTGAAAAAACAGCTTGCCAACCTCAAAAAACAGCGCGCGCTGCGCCGTAAGTCCCGCGAATCGGGCAGAATCAAAACGTTTGCGCTGGTCGGCTATACCAATGTCGGCAAATCCAGCCTGTTCAACCGGCTGACCAAGTCGGGCATATATGCGAAAGACCAGCTTTTCGCCACACTCGACACGACGGCGCGGCGGCTGTACATCAGTCCCGAATGCAGCATCATCCTGACCGATACCGTCGGATTCGTCAGCGATCTGCCGCACAAACTGATTTCGGCATTTTCCGCCACCTTGGAAGAAACCGCGCAAGCCGATGTGCTGCTGCACGTCGTCGATGCTGCCGCCCCGAACAGCGGGCAGCAGATTGAAGACGTGGAAAACGTACTGCAAGAAATCCATGCCGGCGATATTCCGTGCATCAAGGTGTACAACAAAACCGACCTGCTGCCGTCTGAAGAACAAAACACAGGCATATGGCGCGACGCTGCGGGAAAAATTGTCGCCGTCCGCATTTCCGTTGCTGAAAATACCGGTATAGACGCACTGCGCGAAGCCATTGCCGAGTATTGTGCCACCGCACCAAACACAGACGAAACCGAAATGCCATGAAAAAAACCTGTTTCCACTGCGGGCTGGACGTTCCCGAACACCTCCACCTGACTGTCCGTTACGAAAACGAAGACCGCGAAACCTGCTGCGCCGGCTGTCAGGCAGTCGCACAAAGCATTATTGACGCGGGTTTGGGCAGTTATTACAAACAACGCACCGCCGACGCGCAAAAAACCGAGCTGCCGCCCCAAGAAATCCTCGAGCAAATCCTCCTGTACGACCTGCCCGAGGTGCAGTCCGATTTTGTCGAAACACACGGCGGCACGCGCGAGGCGGTTTTAATGCTCGGCGGCATCACCTGCGCCGCCTGCGTCTGGCTGATCGAACAGCAGCTTTTGCGTACAGACGGCATTGTCCGCATCGACCTCAATTACAGCACGCACCGCTGCCGCGTCGTCTGGGAGGACGGCAAAATCCACCTCTCCGACATTCTGTTGAAAATCCGGCAGACAGGCTACACCGCCGCACCCTATGACGCGCAAAAAATCGAAGCCGCCAACCAAAAAGAACGCAAACAATACATCGTCCGCCTTGCCGTTGCCGGACTGGGGATGATGCAGACCATGATGTTCGCGCTGCCGACCTACCTTTACGGCGGCGACATCGAACCCGATTTCCTGCAAATCCTCCATTGGGGCGGCTTCCTGATGGTACTGCCCGTCGTATTCTATTGCGCCGTCCCGTTTTATCAAGGCGCATTGCGCGACCTGAAAAACCGCCGCGTCGGTATGGATACGCCGATTGCCGCCGCCATCATTATGACCTTTGCCGCCGGCATTTACAGCCTCGCCACCAACGCAGGGCAGGGGATGTATTTCGAATCCATCGCGATGCTGCTGTTTTTCCTGCTGGGCGGACGCTTTATGGAACACATTGCCCGACGCAAGGCAGGCGATGCCGCCGAAAGGCTGGTGAAACTGATACCCGCCTTCTGCCACCGGATGCCCGGCTATCCTGCCGTACAGGATGTCCGCGAAGCCGCCGTCGTCAAGCTCCAAGCAGGCGATGTGGTGCTGGTCAAACCGGGCGAGACCATCCCCGTTGACGGCACGGTGCTGGAAGGAAGCAGTGCCGTCAACGAATCTATGCTGACCGGCGAGAGCCTGCCCGTCGCCAAGATACCGTCTGAAAAAGTAACCGCAGGCACACTCAACACGCAAAGCCCCCTGATTATACGCACCGACCGCACCGGCGGCGGCACGCGCCTGTCGCACATCGTCCGCCTGCTCGACCGCGCCTTGGCGCAAAAACCGCGCACTGCCGAGTTGGCGGAACAATACGCCTCGTCTTTCATATTCGGCGAACTCCTGCTTGCCGTCCCCGTCTTCATCGGCTGGACGCTGTACGCCGACGCACACACCGCGCTTTGGATTACCGTCGCCCTGCTGGTCATTACCTGCCCCTGCGCCCTGTCGCTTGCCACGCCGACGGCCTTGGCAGCTTCTACCGGTGCGCTGGCGCGCGAAGGCATTTTAATCAGCGGTAAGCAAACCCTGGAAACGCTTGCCCAAACCACCGACATCATCTTCGACAAAACAGGAACGCTGACTCGGGGAAATCCCACCGTCAGCCGTATCTTATTGTTGAGCGGTACAGACGAAGCCTTTGTTCTCGCGGTGGCGCAGGCGTTGGAACAACAGTCCGAACATCCCCTTGCCCGCGCCATCCTCAACCATCGTGTTTCAGACGGCATGATTCCTGACATACGGGTCGGACAACGCCTCAATCACGTCGGTGAAGGCGTAGGTGCGCAACTGACCGTCAACGGGGAAACGCAGGTGTGGGCATTGGGCAGGGCGGCTTATGTTGCCAAAATCGCTGGAGAACCTCCGCAGGATGAACAGGCTTCAGAAAGTGGCAGCGCGGTCTATCTCGGCAACCAGCTCGGTTTCCAAGCTGTGTTTTATCTTCAAGACCCGTTGAAGGAGGGGGCAGAGGAAGTTGTCCGCAAGTTGAAGCGGCAAAACCTGACCCTGCACCTGCTCAGCGGAGACCGTGAAACCGCCGTTGTAGAAACCGCCGTCGCCTTGGGTATCGGACACTACCGTTCCCAAGCCATGCCGGAAGACAAGTTGGAATATGTCAAGGCTTTGCAGAAAGAAGGGAAAAGAGTGTTGATGATAGGCGACGGCATCAACGACGCCCCTGTTTTGGCACAGGCCGATACTTCTGCAGCGGTGGCGGGCGGAACCGATATTGCAAGGGACGGCGCGGATATCGTCCTTTTAAACGAAGATTTGAATACCGTTCCGCATATGCTGACACAGGCGGGAAGGACGCAGCAGATTATTCGTCAGAACCTGTCGTGGGCGAGTGCTTACAACATCATTGCCGTACCGCTTGCCGTTTTGGGCTATGTCCAACCGTGGATTGCCGCACTGGGTATGAGCTTCAGTTCGCTGGTCGTATTGGGCAACGCCATGCGGCTTCATAAGCAGGTGGACATGCCGTCTGAAAAAATGCCGTCCGAACAATGACGGACAGCGTTGCTTTAGACGTATAGTTGATGAAAACAAAAATGAGACGATGAAGGATTGCAAACTTAAAGTATGTATTGTTACCGCTCAAACACGTTGGCGTTCAAAATTTGAGATCGAATTGCTAGGTATTTGATTTTTATTTTGATTTTATTAAATAAGAGATTATATTAATGTGGAAAAAAATTAGAAAGTGGATTTATGCGATAAATGGAATAATTATGTCAATATGGATTATTTTTTTTCCAAATACTGGCTCTGTGTATGACGATGGCAGAACAACCATTTTCAATGAAAACCATCCTTTTCATTTTATTTTCTGCATAACATTTCTTATTGGGACAATTTTTCTTATATATCAATTATATAATGATAATTAATTTTTAACATCCTTACTGTCATATCATGATGAAATGACAATAAGGATGTTTTTCTGCTTTGGCTACGGCAGAATACCGTCGCCATTCCCCTGCAAGCGGGAACCCATATGCTTGGTTTTTCTTTTATTTTCAAATGCTAATGAAACGGATAGGTCTGGATTCCCGCCTGCGCGTGAATGACGGAAATGTGCATTTCTAATTTTTACCCACTATATAGTGAATTAAATTTAAACCGGTACAGTGTTGGTTCGCCTTAGCTCAAAGAGAACGATTCTCTAAGGTGCTGAAGCACCAAGTGAATCGGTTCCGTACTATTTGTACTGTCTGCGGCTCGCCGTCTTGTCCTGATTTAAATTTAATTCACTATAAAAACCCCGAATCCTGATTGGCAGGATTCGGGATTTTTGATTGCTGATGCCGTTCAGACGGCATTTTCAAGTAGATTATTGGTCCACAAATGCGCGCTCAATCAGGTAATCACCGCGCACGCCTGTTTTCGGAGAGACGGTCAAACCGAAATCGTCCAAAACTTTGCAGGTGTCTTTCAGCATCGCGGGGCTGCCGCACAGCATGGCGCGGTCGTCTTGAGGATTGATTTTGGGCAGGCCGATGTCTTCAAACAGTTTGCCGCTTACCATCAGGTCGGTTAGGCGGCCGTGGTGTTCGAATTCTTCACGCGAAACAATCGGGTAGTAAATCAGTTTTTCTTTAACCAAGTCGCCGAGGTATTCGTGTTCGGGCAATTCTTTGGTAAAGCGGTCGTAGTACGCCAAATCTTTTTTGTAGCGCACACCGTGTACGAGGATGATTTTTTCAAATTGCTCGTAAATTTCGGGGTCTTTGGTGATGCTCAAGAAAGGAGCGATGCCAGTACCGGTGCTCAACAAGTAAAGGTGTTTGCCCGGATTCAGGTCGCCGGCAACCAAGGTTCCGGTCGGTTTTTTGCTGATTAACACGTCGTCGCCGACTTTGAGGTGTTGCAGGCGGCTGGTCAGAGGACCGTCTTGGACTTTAATGCTAAAAAATTCGAGGTGTTCTTCCCAGTTGGCGGAGGCGACGCTGTATGCGCGCATCAGCGGCTTGCCGTCCACCATCAATCCGACCATAACGAACTGTCCGTTTTCAAAGCGCAACGATTCGTCGCGGGTGCAGGTAAAGGTAAAATATGCGTCTGTCCAGTGGTGTACGGACAATACTTTTTGGGTATTGAATGCTGCCATTTGGGTTTCCTGTCAGTAAAAGAAATGGATAGTGCTTGTTCGGGATGTGCGGCAGAGTGAAAATGTCTGCCCGATTCGGGATAAAGTCAAAATTCTAAACGAAACGGATGGTTGCGACAATGCTTGATGCGCGTTGGTTATATGCCGTCTGAAGGGCTTCAGACGGCATCGCGGGGCGGGCGGCGGCTTACGGCGGCATATCGGCAAGGGAAATCAGGGAAATCGAGGCTGCCAGCCTGAGCGCGTCCCGTCCCCAGCGGGGGTGTTCCAGCCTGCGTATCGGGAGAATCGGTTTGACGGTGGCGGCAATCAGCCTTTGTATTTCGGCAGGCTGATCCGACAATACGCCGCCCCATTTTTCCGCAGCCGCTTCCAGCAGTCCGCCGTTTTTCAATATCAGCGCGGTCGAATGGATGTAGCAAAGCCAATCGCGGGCTTGGCATTGCGCTATGGTCAGGACTTCGGAAGGGTCGTCTTCAAAATCCAAAAAGCTGATGTTTTTTCCGGCCCACATCATATTCCGTGCAAACGCCTGACTGAGGAACTGCTGTTTTTTATGCACGCGTGCAATGGCTTCCAAACCGGCAAGCCAAGCGTCCGCCTTTCCGGCTTCGGCTTCTTGGCGGATTTGCGCATCGAGCGGGATGCCTTCCAAATTGCCGAACATAAGGGCATTTTTCCGGACGGCGAGCAATTCGGGAACGACTATCCCCGCCGCGCGCAATTCGTACAGGCGTTTCGACTCGGTTGCAATGGCAGGCTCACCGCCGAGACTGGGAACCGGCTTCAACACCCCCAGTTTCAAATATCGGGCAACCATACCGAGTAGCGCGTAACGCCATCGTGCATTGTGCCTGCCTGCTTTGCGTACCCATACCTTTGTTCCGTCGGCAAGCAGGTGGGGGGCGATGGCTGCTTCCTGTTTTGCCGCCAATTCGTCCAACAGTATGGAAAAACGGGTTTCCTGCATAGGTAAGGTCATTTTCTTTCAATCTTAAGCTCGGACGGAATGCCGCCCATACGGAACATCAGGCAAGGGTTTGTTCGATGATGCCTTTTACCGCATCCGCACTGTTCGGCACGGTTTGCACGCGCTGCGGCAATTTTTCCAAACCTTCCAGCGCGGCGGGGCGCGGAATGGCGACATCGCCGACGGCTTCGCGTATGGTCGCATCGAATTTCGCCGCCAACGCGGTTTCCAAACAAACCACCGTTTCCCCTTCTTCACGCACTTCGCGGGCGACTTTTACGCCGTCGGCAGTGTGCGGGTCGATGAGTTCTTGGTTTTGCTCGTAAACCTGCTTGATGGTGGCGAGGCGGTCGGCGTGGATGGATTTGCCGGAGGTAAAGCCGTATTTGCCGCCGACTTTGTCCAAGGCAAATCGCAGGTCAAAGCCCTTACCCGCCGCGACTTCCGCCCACAGCGTATTGATTTCCTGAGGATCGCGATCCATCAGGTCGAACACGAAACGCTCGAAGTTGGACGCTTTGGAAATGTCCATAGACGGGCTGGAGGTAACATAAGTATGCTCGCTGTTGCGCGGGCGGTATGCACCGGTTTTGAAAAACTCGTCCAACACATCGTTTTCATTGGTTGCAACAATCAGGCGGCGGATGGGCAAGCCCATTTGTTTGGCGATATGTCCCGCGCAAACGTTGCCGAAGTTGCCGCTCGGCACGCAGAAGCTGACCTGCTCGTCATTGCTTTGCGTCGCTTTGAAATAGCCCGCAAAGTAATAAACCACTTGCGCGACGATGCGTCCCCAGTTGATCGAGTTGACCGTACCGATATGGTATTTTTCCTTGAACGCGGCATCGTTCTGCACCGCCTTTACAATGTCCTGGCAGTCGTCAAACATACCCTTCACGGCGATATTGTGGATATTCCCGTCTTGCAGGCTGTACATCTGCGCGCGTTGGAACGCGCTCATTTTGCCGTCGGGCGACAACATAAATACGTTCACGCCTTTTTTGCCGCGCAAGGCATATTCCGCAGCCGAACCCGTATCGCCGCTGGTTGCGCCCAAGATATTGAGTTTTTTGCCTTCTTTGTTTAAAACATATTCAAACGCGTTGCCCAAAAACTGCATCGCCATATCTTTGAACGCCAGCGTCGGGCCGTTGGACAAGGCTTGGATTTTGATGCCGTCTGAAAGCGTGCGGACGGGGGTGATTTCCTTAGTACCGAACGCCGCTTCCGTGTAAGTACGGTTCAGAATATCGCGCAAATCGTCCTCCGGAATATCCGTAACGAATAGGCGCATAATTTCAAACGCCAATTCGGGATAAGCCAAACCGCGCCATTTGTCCAAGGTTTCGCGACCGATTTGCGGATAATGTTCCGGCAGCATCAGGCCGCCGTCGGGGGCAAGCCCCATCAATAAAACTTCGCTGAACGGTTTGTGTGCGGTTTCGCCGCGCGTGCTGATGTATTTCATGATTTTTCTCGTCTGTCGAAATTGCAGGAAAACGGCTTCAGACGGCATCTGCCTCATGCCGTCTGAAGGAGGTTAGCGGTACAGCCTGCCGAAGCAGGCGGAAACCGTTTTGACGGTCAGGGCGGCAAGCGCCTGATTGCGCGTGGACGGATCCAGCATCTGCATCACATCGTTGCCGGTCATCCGTTCCGGTGCTTCTTGGGCGACGCAAGCGCAAATTTTGTTTTCCCATTCCGCCTGTTTTTCGGCACTCATCGCCAGCGCGGTCAAACGCCATTCGCTGCGCCTGTTCAATTCCGCGCGGCATTGGCTCTCTACCGCCATTTTGACGATGCTGCCGCCCATACCTGTGCCGCCGTCTAAGCTGCCGAATGTGCCGCCGCCGACGGCGCAGCCGCCGAGTAAGATTGCCATCGGCAAAATAGACAAGGTTTTGTTCATCTCAATTCCTTTTCGGTTGAAACCCCGCCGTTTTATGGCGATAGGATCTGATTAGCCGCCCCGTTCGGGATAACGCACAGGGCGGCGTTTTATGCGCCGTTCCGCGTGCTGAAGCAAACCGTTTGAATATCCGGTTGAAACCGACGACATTATACTTCAATCGGGAAAATAAAAAATCCCGCCGCCGTCATTTTGCCTGTTTGCAAAAATGCCGTCTGAAACCGGTTCAGACGGCATTTCATTGTGGTTTATCCTAAAGACTTGAATGGATTTAACCTATTGTTGCGATAAGGTTTCAATCATTCAGTCAAACTGATGGGAAACGGATAAGCGGATGTTGTACGAACCTTTTTTGCCGCCGGAAAACTCTTTTTCCGCATCGGCAAAGACATTCGTTTTTTTGCCTGTCCGCGCATTGTAGCCCAATCCGGCGGAATACCAAGTCCCCCTCGTATTCCATTTTTGAGCATAACTGCTGTTGCCTTCAAATGCCTTAAAGGAGCGGCTGCCCAAGAATTCATGAAGAATATTGCCTTTTACATAGAAAAGTTTTTTATCTTCGTCAAATTTTCTCACAACATCCAAACCCAAGCGGCCTATCAGGCTGTTTACGTGGCTTAAGTTGACATTTATACCATTGTCGAGCCGATAGCCTGCACCTCTCAAATAGGAATATTGCAACTGTGCTTGCGGTGTAATCCGCCACAATTTATCGTCATCCAAAAATTTACGGCGGCCGTATTCGGTGCTGATAGAGAATAGGGTGTTGCTATATTTTCCCTTGCCCCATAATTGCCCCATATGATTTCGTGCAATCACACGGTTACGCAGTTTTCCTATTTTTAATACATTGTCGATATATCCTGTTTCGTCTCCTTCTTTATCTATGTATTGGGTAGTATTGTACAGGGCCAATTCATATTTCCTGATTTTGCCCTTGCCAAACGTATTCCATAATGATGTCCTGCCGTGGCCGTAGTCGAAACTTATGCCCCATTTGCGTTTTTTCTCCTGCTCGTTGAGGCTGAAGCGGTCATATCCGATTTCAAAATCGTTGTTATGAAACCTAAACGCATTGGATTGAATCAAACGGGTATGCGTCAGCCTTATCCAATCGCCTTCTTTTTTGTCCAACGTTGAAAAAGCCCGCTCCCCTTCGCGTTTGGTATAAGTATCCAAAGTGAACGCATAATGTGCGGTTGAGTCGAACATATCATTGATATTTTTGACATTTCGGCTCGGATTGCCCGTAGTTTGTTTGACTAAATAGACATTTTTTCTATGCTCGCTACCATACATCGCATCCACATCTGTGTTACCTGCTTTTTCAGCAGTCATTGTTTCACCATTAAATCTGCGATTGTAATCATCGTTATTGCTCGGATCAGTTTTATGGTCAGAATATTCAACCGTTAAAGCCTGCTCCATAAGATGTGTATCATCAATATATTTCTTACCGTTCACAAATTCATTGCCTGAATTTTCTCGAACAGTCGCAAAACGCAGGCGGTCGCCGTAATTCATACTGTCGAGCACTTCGGACAGATTTTTGACGACGACTTCTTGCGGAGTGGACGTTCCTTTTTTCACATAGAGCATATCGCTGTGAATGCCGTCTTTATTCAGATGCATCAAGAATTTATTGGCACCCGCCAATTCGCCGATATGTAAGGCGCGTCCGCTCGTTTTGCTGTTACTGTCAAAATCAACCGTACCTTCGCCGCTCAATTTATCCATCCAGCTTTGACCTGTCATCGTCCATAATGCGTCTTTGGCTAAATTAAGGTTAATTTCGCCCGCACTTTTGCCTTCTAGGTTATTGACATATCGGTTGAATAAATCTTTATGGGTAGGATTATTTAACCCAGCAAAGTTATCTAAACGACCTACTAAATGACTGTTTGGTGTGAAGTCTAACTCTACTTTGCCATTATTTGCGGATAACACATCACCTGTTAATGTCATAGTGTTAGTAGAGAAATTTAATGGTTTAATAGCAATATTACCGCCATTTGCGATGGTTGCGCCCGTAATTTCACTCTTATCAGCATAATTTAAGTTGATGCGCCCCTCTGTTGATGCGTGATTAGCGATTTTCGAACTTAATTTAATTTGACCATTTACATCTATCTTAGCACTGTTTAATGAATAAATACCTGTTTCAGAGGCATTAATAGTATTGTTTCTAGCAGCTAAAGTAACACTTGCCTTAGTGTCGGATTTAATCCCTTCGTGTTTGGCATTAATCGTATTGTCTTCTTTTGCAGTTAATAAGATTGATCCATTATTTGAGGCAAATATATTAACAGTTTTATCTGCTTTAGAATTAACATTAAGATTAACAATATTGCTTTTTTGAGAATCTAAATTAATGGTTGAATCATCACTGTAAATAGCAACATTACTGCCATTAATTTCGTTTTTATCTTCTGCTTTTAAAGTTTGCTGACTTTTTTCAGAAGCATACAGTCCCAATTTACTAGATACTTGGTTTTCCTTTCCATTCAGAGCAATATGACTACCCTCATGTCTAGTCCAAACACCTGTTCCACCACCAATAATCTCATTTTTTTCGCTGGCAGTTACCGTTTGTTGACCTTTACCAAATGCTTTCATTCCATTTTGAAAGGCTAAAATAGTATTGTTTTTACCATCAATAGTGACAGTGGCTTGAGTGTGAGCATTAGACCCATCATTTGCTCCTGCAATAGCATTATCTTCTTTGGCGGTAATCCCAACTTTAGCACCGTCTTGCGATACCACGCCATTATGTTCAAAAGCTCGCGCTTTATCGCTTAATTCAGTGAGAATATAATTATTTTTACCCGTCAATTTAACTAAAGACTTATCTCCTGCACTAAGTATGCCATTTGAGCCTTTTTTACCTTTATAATGATTGGTTTCCTTTAACACAGCAGAATTTTCAAGATAATCCATATCTGCATCGGTGGCTTTCATGGTAATGATATTATCTTTACCTGCCTCTAAGATAATTTTATTACCATCATTGGTTAATGAAGGGCGGCCATTAGCTTGGGGGATTAAAGTCGACACCCCATCGCTGCCATAAGCTGCATTTTCAACCGTAATTTCATTGTTTTCTTTTGCTGTTGCTGTAATGGAAGAGTTAGAATCAACTTGCAAACCTTCTTGATACATCGGATTACCGGCCACTTCCACAATATTATTTTTGGCAGTCAAGGTGACTTGACTGTCGGTTGATGATTGAATACCTGTTCTGTAGTGTTCGCCTTCAGCTCTTTCAATAGGTGTGTTTAAATCCGGATTTTTTACCTTAATGATATTATTACCTTCTTCTGCTTCAAGAGTTGCTTTTGAATTATGAGTGGCAATAATTCCTTTTACAGAAGAGTGGTTTCTTACGTTTATATCTACTTCATTATTGCCTTTTGTCGCTTTTAAATTTACAGAGCTAAACCCATCAATAGTGGGTTGATCTAAATTATTAGGCTGGTTATTAATAAAAATACCTGTGGTATGCCCTGAATAAGGGCTGTCCTTGCTGGGGTTTTGTTTACCTAATCCTAATCCTAATCCATTGCCTTCAGTTGTAATGGAAACTTTATTATTTTCTCCAACTAAGGTGGTGTGAGATTTAAAGGCGGTTTCAATTCCTCTTAAATAACTTGGGGTGCTAAAATTTGCTGGGTTATCAATTTTGTCTTCTAAATGTGCATTAAGGGCAATAACATTATCGCCTTCTGTTGCCGTCAAATTAACATTTGTATTTAAATGGTTGACAATACCGCTATGGTGAATACCTTTGTGTATTTTTGCATTTAAGTTAAGATGGTTGCCTAATTTGGAGGTTAGAGATAATGAGCCTTTAGTACCGTCTGTGGTGTAGTTGAGATATTTAATTAAAGATTTATCATTAACAAGAAATTCCTGTCCTTGTTGGGTGAGTGCTTTCTCGGCAATATCTAGATTAAAGTCTATTTTTCCTTCGGCTTCTAACTTGACATCATTAGAATAAGGATTAATTTCAACAGATTGGAGATTATTTTTAAATAGAATGTCATTATTGCTTTTAAGCAATAGCTCTGGTTTGTATTCTAGCTCTTTGTCTGCATAAGAAAGAATACCGTAACTTCCCTTTACCGTTAAATTTCCATTATCATTTTTACCAGTGGTAATAAGTTCTAATTTTCTAAAGTTTTCACCTTTTTTCCACCAAGGCACAATATAGTTTTTTACAGTGATTTTTTCATCTTTAAGGGTTATAAGACTATCATCGTCTCTTTGCGGATCAGAAAATAAAGACACCCATTCCATCTCTTGAATATTAGTATATTCATGGGCTTCTGCCTCAAAACATAATGCCGATTGAATCAACAAAGCAATGGTAGATAAAGCAAATTTTCTATTTTGTTTCATCAAAGTCTCCTTAATGTTTAATTGAAACTCTGATTTGAGTATTGTTGTGCCGGTGCGGAATCGGACTCCGGCCGGATATAGTGTGTGAAGTCTCTCGTCTTTTTCAGTATGCGCCTAATATCGGCTTAATGCAAACGGCGGGGCGGAATCCGTATGCGGCACGCCGCCTTTCCCTGCCGTATAATCATATTGTTTGAAAACCTGTCGACGGAGCCCTTATGACCGATTTGTTTGCCCGAGAACCCGACGCGCCGCTTGCCGAACGATTGCGTCCGCATACGCTTGACGATGTGGTGGGGCAGGAACACCTCATCGGCGAAGGCAAACCTTTGCGCGTGGCGGTGGAGGGAGGAAAGCCGCATTCTATGTTGCTGTGGGGGCCGCCGGGTGTAGGCAAAACTACGCTAGCACGGATTTTGGCGCAGAGTTTCAATGCCCAGTTTCTGCCGGTTTCCGCCGTATTTTCCGGCGTGAAGGACATACGCGGGGCAATCGACAAGGCCGAAATCGCTTTGCAGCAGGGGCGGGCGACGATTTTGTTTGTCGACGAAGTCCACCGCTTCAACAAGGCGCAGCAGGACGCGTTTTTGCCTTATGTGGAAAACGGTTTGCTGACCTTTATCGGCGCGACGACGGAAAATCCGTCGTTCGAAGTCAATCCCGCGCTGTTGAGCCGCGCTCAGGTGTATGTTTTGCAGCCCTTGTCTTCAGACGGCCTCAAAAAGCTGATTGCCAAAGTTTTGGCTTTGCCTGAATACCAAGAGTTTACGATTGAAGCGGATGCGCAAGAATTACTCGTGAATACCGCTGACGGTGATGCGCGTAGATTGTTGAATTTGTTGGAACAACTGTTACGCGCCGCCGACACGCGCCGTCTGAAAACCCTGACCGCCGAATTTCTCACTGACAGTCTCGGGGCGCAAATCCGCCGTTTCGACAAAGGCGGCGAGAGTTTCTACAACCAAATCTCCGCCCTGCACAAATCCGTGCGCGGTTCGCATCCTAACGCGGCATTGTATTGGTTTTGCCGTATGCTCGACGGCGGCACCGACCCGCGCTACCTCGCCCGCCGCATCGTGCGTATCGCTTGGGAAGACATCGGGCTTGCCGACCCGCGTGCCTTTCAAATCGCCAACGATGCCGCCGCCACCTTTGAACGCCTAGGCTCGCCCGAAGGGGAACTCGCTTTGGCGCAAGCTGTGCTGTACCTTGCTGCCGCCGCCAAATCCAACGCGGGCTACAAGGCATATAACCAAATGCGCCGGTTTGTTGCAGAAAACAGCAGCGACGAAGTGCCCGTCCATCTTCGCAATGCGCCGACCAAATTGATGAAGGAGTTGGGCTACGGACGCGAATACCGCTATGCCCACGACGAACCGAACGCCTACGCCGCCGGAGAAAGCTATATGCCCGACGGCTTGGACGAACCCGATTTCTACCAACCCGTCCCTCGTGGATTGGAAATCAAAATTGGCGAAAAGCTGGCATGGTTGAAATCGCTGGACGAAGAGGCATTGCCTAGGGGATAGGGCGGATTGGGGGCAGGGCGGCTTTGACTGCCTACCGCAAAGGCGTTCAGACGGCATTCCGAGCCTTGGGATGCCGTCTGAATACGGCGGGGCGCGTCGGCGTTTTTGTAAACGATGTTTAACCGATGTTCCAACACACAGGACTGCACATAAAGCGTCGCCCTGTGAATCGGGTTTTGAAGTTTGAGATGCCGTCTGAAGGCGGGAAAGCCTGCTTCAGACGGCATTAGGGCTTTATCTGTTCGTATCATACTGAATCATTTTATTATTTTATTTTTGGAACGGTTTTATGGTTGCCGAAAAATATGTTATCGAAAGCGGCTTTCCTTATCCGATGGGGGCGACCCCGATGGACGGTGGGGTCAATTTCGCCTTGTTTTCAGGCAATGCCGAAAAAGTGGAGCTGTGCCTGTTTGACGGCGAAGGCAGGGAAACGCGGCTGGAGCTGCCTTCGTACGAAGGCACGGTGTTTTACGGCTTTGTGCGCGGAATCGGCACGGGGCAGCGTTACGGCTACCGCGTGTACGGCAGGGCGGACACGGAGGCGGAATCCTGTTTCAATCCGCAAAAGCTGCTGCTCGATCCGTATGCGCGGCAGACCGACGGCAAACCGAGTTTCCGCAATGCGGAAGAGATGGCATGGTTCAGATCGGAGGACGGGCGCGACAACGTGGCATTTGCGCCCAAAAGCGTGGTGTGGGGCGATGACGGTTTCGACTGGGGCGGCGACCGCCGTCCGCGCATCCCCTTGGCGCAAACCGTGATTTACGAGGCGCACGTCAAGGGGCTGACCAAACAGTTTCCCGATTTGGCACATGCCGGCACATACCGCGCCCTGTCCGATGCGCGCGTGATTGCCTATTTGAAGGATTTGGGCGTTACCACGGTCGAGCTGCTGCCGGTTCAGCAGCATCTTGACGAATACCATTTGCAGCAGGCAGGGCTGTCGAACTATTGGGGTTACAACACTTGCGCCCATTTCGCGGTCGAGCCGTCCTACGCGGCGGAGGCGGAACAGGCTGCGGCGGAGCTGAAACAGGCGGTCAAATCGCTGCACGCGGCAGGTTTGGAAGTGATTTTGGACGTGGTGTACAACCATACCGCCGAACAGGACGAAGCAGGCGCGATGCTGTGCCAGCGCGGTATCGACAATGCGCGCTGGTATTGGCACAAGCTGCACGGCGGTTATGAAAACTGGTCGGGCTGCGGCAACACGCTGCGTATTGCCGACCGCGATGTGGCGCGTTGGGCTGCGGACAGCCTGCGCTATTGGGCGGAACACTTCCATATAGACGGTTTCCGCTTCGACTTGGGAACGGTTTTGGGACGGGGGCCAGATTTCCGAACGGACGGGCATTTTTTCCAAACGCTTTACCAAGACCCCGTGCTGGCAGATGTGAAACTGATTGCCGAAGCGTGGGACATCGGCGGCGACGGCTACCGTTTGGGGCAGTTTCCGCCGCCGTTTGCCGAATGGAACGGACGTTTCCGCGACGATATGCGTGCGTTTTGGGTATGGGAAAACGGCAATTTGGGTGCGTTTGCCGAACGTCTAGCAGGTTCATCCGACCTGTTCCGGCACGGCGGACGCAAGCCCTCGGCAAGCCTCAACTTCATTACCGCACACGACGGCTTCACCCTGCGCGACTTGGTCAGTTACAACGAAAAACACAACGATGCCAACGGCGAAGGCAACCGCGACGGACACAACGGCAACATCAGCTACAACCACGGCATCGAAGGCGCGACCGACGATACGGACATACGGCAAAGCCGCGAATACACCGCTAAAGCACTGCTCTCCTCGCTGTTCCTTTCCAACGGCATCCCGATGCTGCTCGGCGGCGACGAGTTCGGCAACAGCCAGCAGGGCAACAACAATGCCTATTGCCAAGACAACCCGATTGCGTGGCTCGACTGGCAGGACGCGGACGAAATGTTGCAGGATTACACGAAATCGCTGATTGCCCTGCGCCGGGAAATCGACATTTTGAACGAAAACATCTGGTGGACGGAGGGCAGGGTACGTTGGCTGAATGCCGACGGAGTGCCGATGAATCATGAAAACTGGCACGACAAGACGGCGAAATCGATGCAGGTTCTGCTGGACGGGCAATGGCTGCTGTTGGTCAACGGTGCGCGTAATCGGCAGTTTTTTAACCTGCCTCAAGGACGGTGGCAGGTTTCTTGCGTACCATCGGAGAAATTTAATTACAATGTTTCTGAAAATCGGTTTGCCGCCGGACATATGGGCATTTGGGTTTTGAAGCAGGAAGCATGACCCGTCCGAACATAAATAAAAGAAATGCCGTCTGAACCGGCTACCCTTCAGACGGCATACGGAAACCTATTTTTCAATCACCCCGCAGAGAAAGGCTGTTTCACATGGCTCAAAAACTTCCCATTTCCGGTTTCGACTACGTCATGCCCAAGCCGGATGCCGAGACCATCCGCAAGGCAATCGTCTATAAGCTGATTTTCATCTTGGGCGCAGACCCCAAAGATGCCAACGAACACCAATGGCTCAACGCCGCGATGCTTGCCGCACGCGACCTGATTGCCGAAGACTTCCTGAAAACCCGCCGCGCCCACATCGAAAACGGGAAGCGTATGGTTTACTACCTGTCTATGGAATTCCTGCTCGGCCGCGCATTTGTCAACGCCCTGATCAACGAAGGCGTTTACGCCGAATTTGAAGAGGCGTTCAAACAACTGGGCAAAGCGTTCGCCGACGTTTGCGAACAAGAACAAGACCCGGGTTTGGGCAACGGCGGTTTGGGCCGCCTTGCCGCCTGCTTCTTGGATTCGCTCGCCACTTTGCGGATTCCGGCAATGGGCTACGGCATCCGCTACCAATACGGTATGTTCAAACAGGAAATCGCGGACGGACAGCAGGTCGAAAAACCCGATTTGTGGCTGGATCAGGATTTGGCTTGGCAGTTTGCCCGTCCGAACAAACAGTATTCCGTCCGTTTCGGTGGTCAGCTTCTGAATATGGGCGGCAAAAAAGAATGGCTGCCCGAAGAAGAAATCTCCGCGATGGCATACGATGAAATCATCCCGGGCTACGGCGGCGAATGTGCCAACCCGTTGCGCTTGTGGACGGCGCACGCCGGCAAACTGTTCAACCTTGCCGACTTCAACAAGGGCGACTATGCCTCTGCCGTCCGTGCGCAAAACAGCGACGAAAACATCTCCCGCGTCCTCTATCCGAACGATTCTACCGACAGCGGCAGAGAGCTGCGCCTGAAACAGGAATATTTCCTTGTTTCCGCCTCGGTTCAAGACATCGTCGCACGCCACAAATGCCGTTTCCCGAGCGTTGAAAATCTTGCCGGCAAAGCCGCCATCCACCTGAACGACACCCACCCCGTACTCGCCATTCCGGAGTTGATGCGTATCCTGATTGACGAAGAAGGCTTCGAATGGACAAAAGCATGGGAAATGTGCTGCAAAATCTTCTCCTACACCAACCACACATTGATGAGCGAAGCCTTGGAAACCTGGCCGGTCGAGCTGATGGCGCGCCTGCTGCCCCGACATCTGGACATCATCTTTGAAATCAACGCCCACTTCCTCAACAGCGTACAGGAACAGGGTTTTGATGAAGACTTTGTCCGCCGCGTCTCCATCATCGACGAAACCCACGGCCGCCGCGTGCGTATGGGCTGGCTTGCCGTCATCGGTTCGCATAAGGTCAACGGCGTAGCGAAAATCCACTCCGACCTGATGGTCAACACCATTTTTGCGGACTTCGCCAAAGTATTCCCAGAACGCTTTACCAACGTTACCAACGGCGTAACCCCGCGCCGCTGGATCAACATCGCCAACCCCGAACTGACCCGCTTCCTCGACAAACATTTGGGCGAAGCAGACTGGCGCATGAATTTGGACAGTCTGACCAAGCTCAACGGCACGGCGGACGATGCCGCCGTACAGGCGGAATTCGGCGCAGTGAAAAAAGCCGCCAAAGAACGCCTTGCCAAATACATCGAAACCGAGCTGGGTATCAAAGTCAGTACCGACGCGCTTTTCGACATCCAAATCAAACGCATCCACGAGTACAAACGCCAAGCTTTGAACGTGATGCACATCGTGGACCGCTACAATAAAATCTTGGAAAACCCCGATTACGATTGGCAGCCGCGCGTGTTTATCTTCGCCGGCAAAGCCGCATCCGCCTACTATATGGCGAAAAAAATCATCCGCCTGATTAACGATGTGGCACGCGTCATCAACAACGACGAACGCATCCGCGACCTGATTAAAGTCGTGTTCATCCCGAATTACAGCGTCAGCCTCGCCCAAATCATCATTCCTGCCGCCGATTTGCACGAACAAATCTCACTGGCGGGTACGGAAGCATCCGGCACCGGCAATATGAAATTTGCCCTCAACGGCGCAATCTGTATGGGTACGCTAGACGGCGCGAACGTTGAAATTTTGGAAAAAGTCGGCGCGGACAACTGCTATATCTTCGGAAACACCGTCGAACAAGTCGAAGAAATCCGCCGCAACGGTTACGACCCCTTGGGCTATATCGAGCGCGACAGCGACCTGCGCCGCGTCGTCAACCAAATCAGCCAAGGCGCGTTCTCGCCGGAAGAGCCGGGCCGCTACAAAGACGTGTTGCAGCCGTACGGCGATTTCTATCAACTGATGGCGGATTTCCGCAGCTACATCGACACGCAATACAAAGCGGACGGACACTACCGCAACACCTCCGCGTGGCGCAAATCAGCCTTGATCAACATTGCCAATATGGGCTTTTTCTCATCCGACCGCTCCATCGCCGACTACTGCCGCGATATTTGGTACATCAAACCATTGAGCGAAAAAGAATTGCCCAGCAAAAATTAAGCGTTGGGCAGATAGCGAAAGCCGATACATCGGAAAGGTGTATCGGCTTTTTTATATTTGCTGTTTTTGAATTGGATAACAAACTTAAAAGGCCGTCTGAAAACTTTCAGACGGCCTTTTAAAATTTAATTGCCATTTTACAGGATACTTGCGATTACGGTCCAGACCTTGAAGCAGTTGGGGTTGTCGGAGCAGGCTGCGGAATATATTCAATTCTCACTGGATTTGTTCAGTGTGGGTAAATCGGGGGGCGGTATACCTAAGGCTAAGCCTGTGTTTGATGCGAAACCGAGATGGGAGGTTGATAGGAAGCTTAATAAATTGACAACTCGTGAGCAGGTGGAGAAAAATGTTCAGGAAACGAGAAGAAGGAGTCAGAGTAGTCAGTTTAAAGCCCATGCGCAACGAGAATGGGAAAATAAAACAGGGTTAGATTTTAATCATTTTATAGGTGGTGATATCAATAAGAAAGGCACAGTAACAGGAGGGCATAGTCTAACCCGTGGTGATGTACGGGTGATACAACAAACCTCGGCACCTGATAAACATGGGGTTTATCAAGCGACAGTGGAAATTAAAAAGCCTGATGGAAGTTGGGAAATGAAAAAAGGAAGGGGCGGAAAACCTATGACAAATCATTCTATGTTCCCAAAAGATTGGGATGAGGCTAGAATTAGGGCTGAAGTTACTTCGGCTTGGGAGAAAAGAAAGGAATTAGAAGGTCAAAAATGGAGAGGTACAAGTAAATCTGGTGTTGAAATAGAAGGATTTACGGAACCTAATCGAACAGCTTATCCACTTTATAATAGTAAATGAAGTATTGATTAAAAAGGTGTTTTTAAATGTATAAAATAAAATGTTTTTATGATCAGTTTAGTTCTGGTGAATTATTTAACTACTGCCAGTTTTTAGATAATTCTTCTAATCAAAAGATAAATACACGAGGAACAGTGTATCAATATATTATTTATGTTTTAACAGGAGACCTTTATCTACAAAAAGACATAGATGAAAATTTAGAATTTATCCATCAAGCAGAAAATAATCCCAATGAAGTTTATTCAGGAGGTGGACAAGGTTTTTGCTGGGATATTTCTGCTGAAAAAGTAGTTTTCTATCACAACGAATTTGATGAAGAAGACGGCTGGCCTGATTTAAGCTGTTCGCTGCATACTTTTAAAACTGCTTTAATTGCTTGGAATGCTTTTTTGCAATTGCCTAAAAGTATTCATTCGGTGGTGGAGACTGTGATTGAGGAATAAGCATAATTAGCTTAATGAATAGAATCAGCGATATAGATTGGACTGCAAATCCACGCTTATACGCTGTGCCATGATTAAGATGTTAGAACTTGTATTGAATACAAGTTCTCATAAACGAATGGCAGTAAGCATTTGATTTAGATAAAATCCTTGAATTAGAATAATTAAGATTATCTATTTTTTAATAACTCTCTAAAAATCAAGGAACTAAAATCATAAACAAAACCCTCTATCGTATCATCTTCAACTCTTGTCGCGGTTGCCTGATGGTTGTTGCAGAGAATGTGAAGCGCGAGGGTAAAAGCTGTGCCGATAGTGATTCAGGCAGCGCTCATGTGAAATCTGTTCCTTTGGGTACTACTCATGCACCTAGAATGCTGAGGGTAAACTGGTCAATACAGGCATGATTGCAGCGACGACCGATAGCCTTACTTTGTCTTATTTGAGATTCTCCAACAGTTTTTCCCCATCAGTAATCTGAGATAATGTTTGGGCAAAAGGAAAAGAACGTCCCAAAATGGATTTAACCTGTTTTGCTTTGATTGGATTTTGACTTAAATCGAAAAAATGTTCTAGTTTTTGAAAAAATGTTTTATTATCAACGCCGTAATGATGAGTTTTCTCTATGATTCCTGTTGCTTGACCATATGCAACAATTCCTTGTCCAGAGGCGTATAGGAATACATAGTCTCCTTTTTTAATCCGACAGATTTTTTCTTTGTAGCCATCTTCAAATGCAGCAGCTACTTGGTTTGTCATCATAAAATTATGGTCTTCCAGGTCGTTGGCACTATTAGTATTTAATAAGAAATATCGTGTTGTAGTTGAATTATCAAATTCTTCTTCTTTTTGTTTGTCAATCATTCGTTTGTTCTCCCAGTCTTGAATAATGAATTCTTGAATTAAATCATTGATGATATCTTGGCGGGTTGTTTCCCAAGCATCGGCAAGCTCTTGCAAAATCAAATCATCTTTAATGGATAAACGTAAACTCAACGTAATCTTATTTTGATTTCGTTGGTTGTATATTTCTGTGCGGCGGTCGATAAAGCTATTAGGCATAATTATATCCTTTTGTTTTGGGGTTAAATAAAATATCAGGAGGAGAGGATTCATTCTTGATGGCGATCATTATGTTATATTTCTATTTTTTATGCAATAAAAATTACTCTTAAATTATTCTTATTTTATTATATTATTATTTTTATTTAGAATAAACTATAATAATGACTTTTATGGGAGGTTCTGGCTGAATCAGGTAATTTATAGCAAAAGGTCGTCTGAAAACCGGAATTCGGGTTTCAGACGACCTTTTGATAGGACAGGCGGTTTATTTGTTTTCCGCTTCTTCAAAGCCGACGACTTCCAAACCGAATCCGGTCAGACCGGTGAAAGATGAGGGTTGCCCGAGGACGCGCAGTTTTTTGACGTTGAGGCCGGCGAGGATTTGCGCGCCGATGCCGTAGCTTTTGCTGTCCCATTTGTAGGCTTGGTTTGCGCCTTTGGGCAGGGTGCGGTCGAGCAGGGATGCGCCGTCTTCGGTGCGGTGCAGGAGAATGACGACGCCGCTTTCGACCTGTTGGACGCGTTCGAGTGCTTTGGGCAGCGACCAGGAATGGCGCGGGTTGGCTTGGATGAAGTCCATCACGCTGAAGGGTTCGTGGACGCGGACGAGGGTTTCTGCGTCGGCAGAGGGTGTGCCTTTGACGAGGGCGAGGTGGGTTTCGCCGGAGAGCTTGTCCACGTAAACGTGTTGTTGGAACTCGCCCCACGGGGTTTGTACGGGCGCGTTGCCCATATCTTCGAGCAGGCTTTCGGTGCGGCTGCGGTATTCGATGAGGTCGGCAATCGTGCCGATTTTGAGCTTGTGTTCTTCGGCAAACTTCATCAGTTCGGGCATACGCGCCATGGTACCGTCGTCGTTGATGATTTCACAGATGACGGCGGCGGGGATAAGCCCGTTCATTTGCGCCAGATCGACTCCGGCTTCGGTGTGTCCGGCGCGGACGAGTACGCCGCCTTTTTGGGCACGAAGCGGGAAGATGTGGCCGGGTTGGACAATGTCTTCGGGTTTGGCGGACGGGGAAACGGCGGTTTGGATGGTCAGGGCGCGGTCAGCGGCGGAAATGCCGGTGGTGATGCCGTGCGCCGCTTCGATGGAAACGGTAAAGTTGGTACCGTATTGCGCGCCGTTTTTTTGGGTCATCATCGGCAGGCCGAGTTTTTCGACCATTTCGCCCTCCATCGGCAGGCAGACCAGGCCGCGCGCGTGTTTAATCATGAAGTTGACGGATTCGGGGGTAACGAATTGAGCCGCCATCAGCAGGTCGCCTTCGTTTTCGCGGTCTTCGGCATCGGTAATGATGACCATTTTGCCGGCTTTGATGTCGGCGAGGATTTCGGGGATGGTGGAAATATGGGACATGGTGTGTTTTCCTGTATGTTCGGGCGGGCGGGCGGTGTGTTCGGTATCGAGCCAGAAGGCGGGCATGTTCGCCGCCTGTTCGATTTTTCTGGCTTTTTTCTCGCCGAAGGATTTGTTTTTTAAGAGGGCGGAGAGTTCGCCCGTATTGAGGCAGACGGCTTCGGCAAAACGGTTTTGCAAACCGCCGTAGTGTTCTGCTATCCATTGCCGCAGGTTGCGGCGGCGCAGGTCGGCTGTATCGGTCATTGTTTCATCCTTTATAAAAATCGGATGCAGCGGATTGTAAGCGCGTATTTACCAAAAAGCAAATCTGTTTTTTCGCTAAACCGATTTATTTTCTTTTTGGTAAACAGATGCCGTCTGAAGCCGGATTCGTGGCTTCAGACGGCATTGCCTCAACCCCGCCGGCGGGGCGGCTGTTTCTTCCCGCCCGCTTCTGATTCGGGGTTTTCCGGAGGGTTATTCCGAAAAAATTTCTGATAAAAAGCCTTGATTGCCGGATACAGCATAGGCGGTACGAGCAGGCGCAATACCGGCAATCCTATGATGAATGCCGCCTTCCCGATAAAAACCGGACGGATTTCCTTCGCGCCGAATATCTTTCTGCATTTTTCTTTAAATGAAAAATATTTCCGGTAGATGACGATAATGTTTTTGGAAAAATAAAGCCTTACCAATATAGACCTCAGATAGCCGATATTGTCGAAGACAAATTTTTGCAAACCGCCGTAGATGGGGGAATTTTTGTTTTCGACTAAAAAATCCACACCCCGGTCGAGATGCGTCAGCACATCGCTGAAATTTTTGTATTTGATGTTGTGGCTGATAGAGCCGCCGAGAACGCGGTACTGGTAAAAATGGTTATCGTAAAAGGCAAAAGTCTTGATAAAACGCGCCAATTGCAAACTGTACGGGAAATCCTCGTGAATGTCTCCTTTTGGGAAAAACAGATTGTTTTTGATGATTATTTCCCGCCTGACAATCTTTGTCCACGCGTTGGAGATATAGTACCGCCCCTCCACCAGCATTTCAAAATGGCGGACAAAATCATTATCCGAAAAGTCCTCCCCTTTGGAGATGTCGCGGTAATTGAAGGACGAAGGGTGCAGGATCAAATCAATCTTTTTATCTGCAAGTTGTTGTAAATCAAAGAGAATCCCCCCCCCGCGTTTTTTGAACGGTTGGTATCGGCCCAATAGTCGTCGCTGTCCAAAAAGATCAGGTAATCGCCTTTTGCTGCCCGGATACCGGCGTTGCGGGCATCCGACAGCCCGCCGTTTTCTTTATGAATAACTTTTATATGCGGATATTTGCCTGCATATTCGTCGCAAATCTTCCCGCAGCCGTCCGGCGAACCGTCATCGACCAAAATCATTTCATAATCGGCAAAATTTTCGGCAAGCACGGAATCCACGCAGCAGCGGAGGTATTTTTCCACATTGTAAATAGGAACGATGACGGAGAAAATCATAAATATCAATCCATTATATTAAGATGTTTGCGCGTATGCCTCAAACCCGCGCCCGCAATGCGTTTGCATCCGCGCCTTGCAACTTTATAAAACTTATTGCTTTATCAAGGTATGGAAAGCTGTTTCTCAAAAGGCGGCGCAGGATGTCCGTTCCCTGCACCTTTGCCTATTCCGACATCAAATGTCCCAGCTTGTCCGCCTTGGTTTGAAGATAACGTTTGTTTTCAAGGTTTTCCCCGACGTGCAGGGGGATGCGTTCGACCACGTTAATCCCCGCATCTTTCAGGGTTTGGATTTTTTCGGGGTTATTGGTCAGCAGTTTGACCGAGCGGATGCCCAGATATTCGTAGATAGATTGCGCCAAACGGAAATCGCGGGCATCGACGGGCAGCCCGAGTGCCAAATTGGCTTCAACGGTATCCATACCTTGGTCTTGCAGATGATAGGCGCGGATTTTGTTAATCAGCCCGATGCCGCGTCCTTCCTGACGCAGATAGACGATGATGCCGCGCCCCTCTGCCTGTACCGCCCTCATGGCCGCTTCCAGTTGCGGCCCACAGTCGCACTTTCTGGAAAATAGCGCATCACCCGTCAGGCATTCGGAGTGGATGCGCGTCAACACCGGACTGCCGTCTGAACAATCGCCGACGGTCAGCGCGACGTGTTCCTGCCCGTTTGCCTCTTCAAAACCGTGCATCGTAAATACACCCCATTCGGTCGGTAGGCGGCAGGAAGCGACATAGTTTAATAATTCAGACATTTTCATTTCCTTCTGCGGCAATGATGCCCAAAAGCTGCTTCAAAGGTTCGGACAACGCCAAGGCAAGAGCCACCCATTCCGCCTGCGCCGCCTCATCCGCACAACCGGCTTTTTCAAATTCGACGTGAACCACGCCCAGCACGCCGCCGCTCTCTGTACAAACGGGAATGGAAAGCTGCGCCGCCGAATGCCGGTTGCGTTCGCCGGAAAGCTCGCCCAATGCCAGCCAGCGGCCCACATCCGAAGCAATATTCATCCAACCGCTTTGCGCGCAACGGCAGGCAAGCGAAACATCGGCAACATTTTCATCCGGATTCCATATGTTTTCCAAACCTTCTCCCTGTTGGGACAGGCAAACCAGCCGGAAGGCGGCGTTTTCAGACGGCATCAGGGCATAAACGGCTGCGGCGCGCACGCCTTCACAGCGCGAGAATACCGAATCCAGAGCCATAAAAAGCCGTTTCAGGCTGTCTTCGCGACCATCATCGCACGGCAGATAATCGGCAAGTTTCCAACCTTCATGATTGCGCCACAAAACCGAACGGTCTATCGAAGCCGTCCCCATATCCATCACCGCCTTTACGGTCAGATACGCCGTCCTTACCCCGTCGGGCGGCAGCTTTAAACCCTGGGTCAGCAGAAAATCTTTAATCAAAGCAGCAGGCATACTCAAATTCCGTCAATAAAATAAAACCGCCGGATTCCGATGCCAGGCGGACGAATAGCGGATTTTACCGCTGCAAAGCATAAGCCTCAACTATTACGCCCAAAGCCTTGCGCAATCGGACAAAATCTGTATAATCTCCACCCTTATGCGGACGTGGCGAAATTGGTAGACGCACCAGATTTAGGTTCTGGCGCCGAAAGGTGTGAGAGTTCGAGTCTCTCCGTCCGCACCAACATACAAAAACGCTTAGAAATTCTAAGCGTTTTTTTCATTTAATCCCGTCTAACACCATTAACCAATCCTTGTAAATGCAAGGGTTTCAGGCTTCTTTATACCCCGTTGTTTTCTTTTTGGCTGCATAACGCCGTCTAATTTAATCTAATTGAATCAACCAAAATCAGGGGGTATGATTCGGGGTATCTGAAAATACCCCCTAAAACATACCCCCACCATGCCGCTGAATGACCGACAAATCAAAAATGCCAAGCCCGCCGAAACAGGGAAAAAGACCAAGCTGTTTGACGGCGGCGGATTGTATCTTGAAGTTACCCCAGCAGGCGGGAAAGTTTTCCGTTTGAAATACCGTATAGACGGCAAAGAGAAAACACTAACTATCGGAAAATATCCGACTGTATCACTAGCAGAAGCCCGCACCGCTGCCGAGAATGCCCGCCGCTTGCTTGTATCGGGGCAAGACCCCAGCGAAGCCAAGCAACAGGAAAAGCGCGAACGGCAAGCCGCCGCCCTAAATACTTTTGAATCAATCGCCCGCCGATGGCATACCGACAACCTGACCCGCTGGAAAGAAAACCATGCCGCCCGCGTGTTGAGATATTTTGAAACGGACGTTTTTCCCGTTATCGGCGCAATGCCGATTCAGGAAATCAGGGTAAGCGATATTAAAGCGGTTCTTGACGGCGTAATGGTGCGGGGCGTGAGCAATACCGCCGAAAAAATCAGGGAATGGACGGGCGCAATATTTGACTATGCTGCCATGCTTGAGATTGTGGAAACCAACCCCGCCTATTCATTGCGGAAATACATCCCCGCCAAGCAGACCGACCATCGCCCCGCTTTGCCCCGTGAAGAACTGACCGAGTTGTTTCCGCCGCCTGATACTGACAGAGATTGAGCCGCAAAACAGAATAGCCCTGATTTTGAATATGCTGACCTTTTTACGAAGCACGGAACTAAGGGGCGGGCAATGGAATGAAATAGACTTTGACACGGCAGTATGGACAGTTCCCGCCCAGCGTATGAAGCACGAGAAGACCGCGCCGAAACCGCCCCATGCCGTCCCACTGGCTGACTGGACGCTTGAACTTTTGGCAGAACTGAAAGAGCTTACGGGCAATACGCCGTTTCTGTTTCCGAGCAGAACCAAGACGGACGGCTTTATCAGCGACGCAACAATAGGTCGTATCATTGAGCGCATGGGCTACAAAGGCAGAGTAACCCCGCACGGTTTCCGCTCGCTTGCCAGCAGCGTTTTGAATGAACAAGGCTTCAACCCTGACGCGATAGAACGGCAGCTTGCCCACATTGAAAACAACAAAATCCGCGCCGCCTACAACCGCGCCGATTATCTGAACGAGCGCAAAGAGTTTATGCAGTGGTATAGTGATTTTTTGCGGGAACGATACCGCCAAGCATTAAGATTGATTGAGCACGGCACGCGGAATTAACGTATTTTTTCGCCGCCGTTGCCAAAAATCTTCACGACAGATGGCGGCGGAAATTTTCATAGAAAATCTCCCAAATAACGATAGAAATTCATAAGATGAAATAAATTCACATAGAATCGTTCAAAATACAAGTTAACTAACATTTACATAATTTACATAACAACAGTTTTAGAAGAATGTTTTTAATGCTTGTAAAAATTGGCATATAAAAAATAACAGCCTGTCCGTTATTCTTTCGTGTTTTCTGAAAAAAAGTGCAACATTGTTGCACTTTTTTTTATTGAAATATTTTGAAATATTTCGCTAAAAGTGAAACGTTGTTGCACTTTTTCAATAAGTTATCGACTTTTTAACACGGCTTAATGTTGTTATCTTATTCGCTTGTCGTCTAATTCAATCTATCTGAAAGCAAGGAAGTTTAAATATGAACGATACAAGCAGGATTTTGAGAGCCAAAACAGCTGCGGAAAAATTGGGTATATCTACCGCGACACTTTGGAATAAGGCAAATCCCAAAAGCCGCCATTACCGCCCCGATTTTCCCCAGCCCGTCAAAATATCAGACAACGTTACAGGCTGGATTGAGAGCGAAATAACGGCATACATCGAAAAATGCGCCGCCCAGTGCAAAGATACAGGAGCAGCAGCATGAAGACCGCTTATCAGACCATGAAAGAAGCAGAAGCCGCATTCAGCCGTTTGGCAAAGCTGGAACAGCAACAAGCCGCTAAAGAAGCCAAGCACAAAGTCAAGATTCAGGCATTGACCGACAAACACGCCGCTGATATTAAGCCGCTGGCAAGCGAACAAACCGCTATCCGCGCCGCGCTTGCCGACTATGCCGCCGCCCACCGCGACGAACTGACCGCCAACGGCAAAACCAAGACCGCCACTATCGGCAAAGGCCGTCTGAAATGGCGCAAACAGCCTGACAAACTGGAAATCACGGGCGATACGGAAATCATCATTGCCGCCCTGAAACGCCGCCGCTTGAGCCGCTTTATCCGCGTAAAAGAAGAATTGAACAAATCCGCCATCATTGCCGAAATCGGCAAACTGAAAACACCGATAGACGGTATCAAAACCGTATCAGGCGGCGAGGCATTGAGCATTGAAACAGGGGTATGACATGGATAAAAGAACAACAACCAGCGGCGATGAGATTTTAAGCACAATTTCCGACAAATGCGCCGAAGTATTGAAGAATTTGGGTATAAATTCAGCCCATGCACACCGCGCCGCTATTGCCGTTGCCGACCATATTTCTTTTGAGTTCGGCGGACAGCTTGTCTATTTCAAGCAGTGCAAAAAAGAAGATATTGAAGAGAGAAACTTAACAATTATCGAAGAATACAAAAGCGGCTTGATGACCGTGGGGGAAATCGCCCGCAAATACGGAATTTCCATGCAGTCGGTTTATATGATTTTGAGAAAGGCAAAAAATGAATCTTGAAATCAAGCGTTTTCAAATTTCAAAAGTCGGAACGCATACCGATTCACGCGGCACGAAACATATTTTTAGCAGCGAAAAGCTGCAAGCCGTAGCTGACGAGTACAACCGCCGAAAAGCGGCAAAGGGCAAAAGCGCGCCCCTGTTCATCGGGCATCCGTCCATGTTGAAAACCCCACCAAAGCCTTTGGGCTTGGTTACTGAATTGACCTTTTCAGACGGCAAACTATACGCAGAAGCGTATTCAACCGACGAACTGACCGACCTAATACGACGCGGCGTTTATAAGCACTGTTCGGCAGGTTTCGACTTATTGAAGGGCGGCGGCTTGAAACTGAATCACGTTGCCTTTTTGAACCATCCCGCCGTTAAAGGCATGGACGCGCTGGATTTTGGTGCAGGGCAGGCGGGATACATCACATTTGAAACCGAAATATGCCAGTTTTCCGAGCCTGAATATCCTAGCGAAGCGCACCGACTGGACGCATACGCCCGCGCCTATATGCAGGAACACCCGCAAGCCGACTATGCCGCCGCCGTAAGAGCCTGTTTACACCTGACGAACTACCGATAAAGGACAATGAAATGACTGTAATTGATACCGCAAAATCTGTCGTAAATACTTTTAAAGCACAAGCCGCCAAAATTCAAACAGAGCGCGAAAATACCGCCTCTTCAATCGGCAAACTGAAAGCAGAAATCAAGCGTTTGCGCGATATGCCCGTTTCCCGTGCTGATTTTAGTCTGATTTTAAAAGAGCACATCAAGGCGCAATCGGAGCAGAGCGCAAACCGCCTTGCTTCCGCCCTTGAGCAGACAAAACCCAATTCAGACGGTAACGGCTTGGAATTTGACCGTTACAACCGCCGCCCGCTGGAATCGCTTGAATCCAATATTCATTCAGGCTGGCTTTTTTCAGGCATGAAAACCGATTATGACTTTCTGTCTTACAGCCAACTGGAAAACGGAGCGGGCGGAATCCGCAGCCTGCTTTGCTTCCTATTCCCCGACACCATTCACGACCGAATCATGCAGACGGTAGAAGAAGAAATCGGCGAAAAATGGGGCAATGACGACTTGCCGAGCGTATCCGAACGCCGAGAAAAAATCATTGATATGCAAAACGAAATCAAAGATTTAGAGGGGAAATTAGCCGAATTGGACGCGGCAATCAAAGAATTTGGGGCGCAAACCGCTTGACAGCGGCAAAAGGCGGGGCAATAATGCGCCTGTCGTCTTCAATAGGACTGACAGCCGTAGGAAGCTGAAACCACACAGGCAAGTAAGCCGCCAAAAGAGTATCAGAGCTACCCGATAGCCCGAATACCCCAAGCGGCATTTTCTTATCTTGCATTCCCCCTGTTTTACCTTTTTCAATGGCAGGCAGGGGCAAAGAGGGCTTATGCCCGCTGGTGCTGTGTGCCAGTTTCCTACCCTTTGCCCTTTGCCCGCCGCCCCACCGTGTAGGAACGGAAAGGCGGTATATTAGCCACACAGAAAGGTAACAACATCATGACTAAAGTCATCACAAAAGCCATCACACCCGAATTCACTAACTCAGAAATCCCGCAATCATTCTTTCACGGCGAACAGGATATTTATATCCTGAACGAAGCCGCCTACCGTCAAATCGAGCGCGTAGCCGATATGCTGGCAGCAATGGCGACCTACTCACGCGGTAGCGACAAGCGCGAAGAGCAGCTATTCAATACCTTGTCTTTTGCTTCCGAGCTTCTCGAAAAATCCATTTCTTGGAACTGTATTTAATCCTTTGAATCGACCTTTTGCCATGCCTGAAACGGCAACGGCGGGATTTTTGCAGCCCGAAGAAACAAAAAAGCATTTCTGACCGCATTCTGACCGACCTAATACGCCTTTTTTACGCTTGGCAAGGGGTAGATATACCCGAAAGGCAAAACGCCATGAAATACGACCTTTCCGACCTCAAAGCCGCCGCATTTGGACGCTGGCAGGAAATCCACGTCGCATTAGGCATAGACCCCCGCTATTTGAATACGCGCCGCCATTGCCCCTGCCCGTATTGCGGCGGCAAAGACCGTTACCGCTATACCGACCATCGGGGAACGGGCGGATTTATCTGTAATCAATGCACCCCGCAAGGCGGCAGCGGCTTTGATTTGCTTATGCTTGTTTTCGGCTATGACTTCAAGGAAGCCACCCGCCAAGTAGCCGCCGTTTTGGGGTTTTCAGACGGCATGACGGGGCAATATCAAGCCCGCCACCCCTTGCCGTCAGAACCCGCCGCGCCGATACAGGACAAACAGCCCGCCTTGTTGAAAACATGGCATGAAGCCTGCCCGTTGGACGGCAACGACCCCGCTAGCCTGTATCTGCAAACGCGGGGCTTGCCGCCCGATTCTTGGCAGTGGACAGGCGGCGCAATCCGTTTTCATTCCGCCCTTTCCCTTTACGCCTTACGCGCCCTTGACGGATACACCGCCGCCCCTTTGCTGATTGGTTACTACCCCACCATGATAGCCGCCGTTACCGATACGGGCGGCAGTCTTCAAGGTTTGCACCTGACTTACCTAGCCCCCGATTCAGACGCCCCGCGACGCTGGCACAAACTGAACGCAACCCACCCCGAAACAGGCGAGCAGCTACCCGCAAAGAAAATGCGGGCGCGATACCCCGAAGCATTGCGAGGGGCAGCCGTAGCCCTAGCAGCCCCTGATAAGGACGGGCGGATTTTGGTATCAGAGGGCATAGAAACCGCCCTAGCCGCGCACGCCTTGTTCGGTATTCCCGCCGTTGCCATCCTTTCCGCCATCGGCATGACCCGCTGGCAATATCCGCCAACTGCCCGCGCCCTGTTTATCGCCGCTGACAACGACAACAGCAAGACAGGAATCAAAGCCGCCGAAAGCCTAGCCCGCCGCGCCGTTTCCGACGGATTGACCGCCGCCATATGGCAGAGCGATATGGCAGGATTCGACGCATTGGACGAATACAACACCCGCCAAGCAGACAAAAAAGCCGTCTGAAACCTGATTCAGACGACCGAAAGCTACATTTTCCATTCAAGGATACTGCCATGCTACACCAAAGCAAAAACGACAGCCAAACCGCCGCCCCCGCAAATGATACGCTGTCGGAATTTGAAACCTTTACCATTAAACCCCGTTACGAATGCACGAAAAACGGTGTTTACTTTATCGGCATAAAGACCGATAAAGACGGCAACACGAGCGAAGCCGCCCCGCTTTGGCTTTCCGACCCGATACGGCTTATCGGGCGCGGCATAGACGGCGGCGGCAATCATTACTGCATTATCGAATACAGAGACCGCCTGACCCGCCAAACCAAACAAGCCGCCCTGTCTGCCGCCGATATAGGCACAAATCAAGGCTGGCAGCGTTTGCAGTCATACGGTTTGACTGTCTTATCGGGCAGAGCCAAGCGCGAAAGACTGGCAGACTACCTACAAACTGACGGGCAGGACACCCCATACACCGTAACCGCACAAGCAGGCTGGCATGGCAACGCCTACATCTTACCCAGCGGCGAAACCATACAGCCCGAACACGCCCCAAAAGGACAGGCAAAAACCATTTACAACGGCGATAAAAGCCAAGCCGCCGCATACGCCCCAGCGGGAACGCTGGACGACTGGAACGCCGCCATCGGCAAACACCTGACAGGAAACAGCCGTTTTTGCCTTGCAGTTGGAACAGCACTAGCCGCGCCCCTGATTGAGCTTTTAGGATTGGAAGCGGGCGGATTCCATCTTTTCGGCGATTCACGCGACGGCAAATCTACAGCCGCCCGCGCCGCATTGAGCGTATGGGGAAACCCCGTCGCCCTCATGCAAACTTGGACAGGCACGGCACACGGATTCAGCAACTTAGCCAACGCCCGTAATGACGGCTTGCTTGTATTGGACGAAATCGGGCAGGCAAACCCCCGCCAAGTAGCCCACACAGCCTATTCAGTTATCAACGGTATATCCAAAGTGCAGGGCGCGAAAGACGGCGGCAACCGAGAATCGACCCGCTGGAAAGTCTTATTGTTTTCCACAGGGGAAAAGCCGCTTGAAAACTTCGTAGAGCGCGGCGGCGAAAAATGGCAGGCAGGGCAGGCAGCCCGCTTGCCGTCTATCCCCAGGATTAGGCATTTACGACACGTTGCATGACTTTGAGAGCGGGGCATTATTGAGCGAACACATCAACCAATCAGCCGCCGCCAACTATGGCACATTGGGGCGCGCCCTGATTGCCCTGATACAAAATACCCCTGAATCCGTAGCTACCGCCCGCGCCTTGCAAGACGACTTCATGCAGACCCTGCCCGCATTGAACGGACAGGCGCGAACCGTAGCATTACGCCTAGCCGCCACCGCCGCCGCACTGGAACTTGCCGCCCGTGCCCGCCTGATACCGTTACCCATAGGTGGCGGAATTGCCGCCATCAAACAATGCTTTGAAGACTGGCACGAACGGACGGGCGGCGGCAAATACGAAGACCGCGCCATTATCGGACAGGCAGCGGCATTCATGGATATAAACGCCCTGTCTATGCGCTTTTCCGATTGGAACAGCCAAACCGTAAACCGCGACCATGCAGGATACAGACGACAAGAGGGGGAAACGGATGAATATTGGATAATCCCTGTTACTTTTGAAACCGAGATTTGCCAAGATTTTGACAGGCAGAAAGTATGCGAAGTCCTCAACGCTATCCGATGGCTGAAAAAGCCTGAAAATCAAAGGGGCTGGACGCACCAACGAAAACGGAAAGGCGCAATCAGCCGTTTCTATGTCCTCATAGGCGAAGCCCCGCCCGATACCGACGAATAAACCAAGCCCGCCCGAACATTCAGGCGGGCTTTTTTGCGTTTGCGGTTTTTACCCGTCAATTTCAGACGACCTTAAAACATAAAACCGCCAAATTTGCGAAATGCGGGCATTTTCCTGTCTGCCTATATCTATCTATACCAAAACAATGAAACCCGCCAAATTCCGCAAATTTACCCCGTTAGCGTTCAAATTTTGCCGTCAAGCCACACCACCACCGGAAACAGCCTGCCGCCCACGCCGAAAAAAACCTATATAGGAACACAAAAAAGTGTCGTTACCGTCGTTACCACAAAACTTTACAATATATAAGTAAATGAATATAAATATAAAACAGGAAGAAAAGCGGTAACGACCCCCCCTTTTTTATGTCGTTACCGTGTCGTTACCGTCGTTACCCTTTTCTTTTCATAGACTTATCGTGTAAAAATTTGTAAGTATCGACAGGTAACGACACAGATTTTTTTATGTCGTTACCGTGAAAGCCTTGCCCCGTAAGGGTTTGCGGGCGCGGTAACGACGGTAACGACGGTAACGACGGTAACGACGGTAACGACACCTTTGTGTGTATATATAGCGTTTTTTTCTGAATTGGGATAATGTAGGAAGAAGTGGGATAATTCGAGATGACCGCCCGCCGATTGCCGCCAGATTTTCAGACGACCGAGCGCGGGGAAATGTGTATCATGAGAGCTACAAAACACCGCCGAAAAATTTTGACTTTGACAAATAGGGGGTATATTTGGGGGTATTTTGATGATTACTAAAAATAATATATATAAATATCAGAATCTTAAGCGTTCAATTTTAGTCTCTCCGTCGCACCATTAACAACAAATAAATCAAGCAATTAATACACATTGGGACAATTTAGGGACGCAAAATACAGGCCACCTGATTTAACCAGGTGGCTTTTTTATCGGGCTTGGATAAATTTAAAACCATATAAATCAGAATATTGAAATATATTCAAAAACCTCTTGCATTACGTTAAAACATCGGTTACACGCCCGACAACCTGAAGGAATTGCGCCATAAATACGGCTTGACGCAAAAGCGGGTTGCCGAGATTACGGGCGTAACTTTAGTGACGGAACAAAAGCGGGAGGCGGCAATGGGTTTGAAAGCGCATTGCGATATGCCGCACACGCGTTGGTTGGTTTTGTTGGAATATTTGGGGAATCTTTAAATCGGTTTTGTTTGAATAACATCGGAATGATGCCGTCTGTAAGCAAATTTGCTTCAGGCGGCTTTTTATTTGCCCTCGGGAAATGGCTTGTCGGTGCGTTTTTTTGTGTAACTTATATGTGAATGGAAAAGGCGAGAAGAGGGTTGGGCAATGAATGATTTGGTTAGATACGATCCGTTGGAACACAGGCAGCTTGCCGGAGGTTTGAAGAAGCATTACGGCTTTACTGAAAAAGATGCGTGGGCGGCTTCCGACGACACGGCGTTGACGCGCGGGTTTAAAAATTCTATACGTTCGGCGCGTATGGCGTAGAATGATTTTACGGGCGATACAGAGGAACTCGGCCAACTGAAGGCTGAGGATATGGATTATCGGAAGATTCAGGAGGGGCGTAAGTCTCAGGCTTCCAGGGAGCTTGGCGTGGCTTGGGATAGGGCGAAGGTGTCGGTGTGGTGGACAAGGCGACGATGAGGCTTGGCGGCGGTATTTTGAATATGGGCAGGAAAGCCGCCGAGAAGGCTGTATTGAAGAAAATGGGCGTTGCGGCGGCTAAGGGAATGCCTGAATTTGCGGCTTTGACGGCTAAGGAGTCCGTCAAGGGCGGATTGGGCGGTGCGGCACGGCACGCGGCGGCTTTGCACGAGTTGCGCGGCGTGGTGGCGCAGTGGAACAGGAAGCATCCGGAGCGTGCCATTAAGTCGGAAAACATTATGGCGGGCGTGAGGAACCGGCAACGGCGCGTTGCGGGGGCGAAAGACGGCATTTATCTGCCGGACAAGCACTCGGATGCGCGTACCGACGGCGGTTTTGCCTTCGGGCATTGAGGAAGTCCCGAACCTGAAAATGGTTCGGGCTTTTTTTAGGTGGTTGAATGCCGCCGATACGGTTGGAGACCTTTGCAAAATTCCTTTCCCCCCGACAGCCGAAACCCCAACACAGGTTTTCGGCTGTTTTCGTTTCA
>NZ_CAUJAJ010000002.1 GCF_962747995.1 Neisseria viridiae
CAATCATGGCTTGTGCGGTTTGCCGGAAGAAGGTGCTCATGGGAAATCCCCTAAATGTCTTGGTGGGAATTTGGGGGATTTTGGGGAATTTTGCAAAGGTCTCGTACTGTCTGCGGCTTCGTCGCCTTGTCCTGATTTTTGTTAATCCACTATATAAATATTTCTATTTCAATCCAATATAAAATGCCGTC
Organism: Neisseria viridiae; assembly: GCF_962747995.1. Taxonomy (GTDB): domain Bacteria; phylum Pseudomonadota; class Gammaproteobacteria; order Burkholderiales; family Neisseriaceae; genus Neisseria; species Neisseria viridiae. The sequence continues at coordinate 192 of NZ_CAUJAJ010000002.1, forward strand.
CGAACATTGTTCGGACGGCATTTTTAATGCTTCAAATCAGTTGGTGCCGACTTTGATTTTCTGCCACAGGCTGACCGACAGTTTTTTCGCATCCGTACTCATTTGCGGCATCACGAAACCGTCTTTCATATCCTGCTCGTTCGGGAAGATGGAACGGGTGTTCACCAGCTCGGCAGGCATTTTTTCGCGTGCCGGTTTGCTGGCGGGGGCAAAGGTTACGGCGATGCCGTTTTTCGCCGCGATTTCGGGGTCGAGCGTGTAGTTGATGTATTTGTGGGCATTGGCGACGTTTTTCGCATCGGCGGGAATCAGCCAAGACTCAATCCAAAAGCCCATACCTTTCGGCGTCAACACTTCGATGCCGACGTTGTTTTTCACTTCTTCGGAACGTGCTTTCGCCAAGTTCAAATCGCCGCCGTTGCCTGCCGCCAGGCAGATGTCGCCGCGCGCCAGCTCGTCGATGATGGACGGGCTGAAACGTTTGACATCCGGACGGATAGACTTCAACACTTCCGCCGCCGCCTTCAAATCTTCAGGATTCGAGCCTTTGGGGTCTTTGCCCAAGTAGTTCAGCAAAATCGGGAACATTTCGCTCGGGGTGTCCCACAGGGCGATGCCGCAGGATTTCAGCTTGTGGGTGTATTCGGGTTTGAACAGCAAATCCCAGCCGTTTTCGGGCAGCTTGCCGCCCAAAAGCTCTTTGCCTTTCGCCGTAATCGCAATCGTGTTCACGCCGGAGAAATAGGGGACGGCATACTGGTTGCCCGGGTCGGCGGTTTCCAGCATTTTCAAGAGTTCGGGATCGATGTTCTTATAGTTGGGAATCAGGTCTTTGTTGACTTTTTGATACGCGCCCGCCTCGATTTGGTGCGGCAGGAAGGCGATGCCCGGCACAACCAAATCGTAACCGGATTTGCCGGTCAGCATTTTGGCTTCCAGCGTTTCATTGTTTTCGTACAAGTCGTAAGTCAGCTTCAGATTGTTGGCTTTTTTAAAGTCTTCGACCGTACTCTCGTCAACATAGTTCGACCAGTTGTAGATGTTCAGAGTATCGGTGGCAGCGGCTTCGGCATTGGCAGCAGACGCAGCGTCTGCTTGAGGTTGCACGGCGTTTTTTTCGCTGCCGCCGCAGGCTGCCAGAGACAGCGCGGCCAAAACGGCTAATACGGATTTTTTCATACGGGCAGATTCCTGATGAAAGAGGTTGAAAAAAAGAAATCCCCGCGCCCCATCGTTACCCCAGCGCAAGGTTTGGGCATTGTAAAGTAAATTTGTGCGAACTCAAAGCGATATTGGACTGATTTTCCTAAAAAATTACCCTGTTTCCAAAAGGGGAGGAAAACGGTTGCCCGATTTTGCCGTTTTCCTGCGCTGTCAGGGTGTCCGACGGGCGGATAGAGAGAAAAGGCTTGCATATAATGTAAACCCCCTTTAAAATTTCGCGTTTACAGAATTTATTTTTCTTCCAGGAGATTCCAATATGGCAAACAGCGCACAAGCACGCAAACGTGCCCGCCAGTCCGTCAAACAACGCGCCCACAACGCTAGCCTGCGTACCGCATTCCGCACCGCAGTGAAAAAAGTATTGAAAGCAGTCGAAGCAGGCGATAAGGCAGCTGCACAAGCGGTTTACCAAGAGTCTGTCAAAGTCATCGACCGCATCGCCGACAAAGGCGTGTTCCACAAAAACAAAGCGGCTCGCCACAAAAGCCGCCTGTCTGCAAAAGTAAAAGCCTTGGCTTGATTTTTGCAGAACCGCCACGGCGGTTGATACGCGATAAGCGGAAAACCCTGAAGCCCGACGGTTTCGGGGTTTTCCGCATTGTGGGGACAAAATCCCGAAATGGCGGAAAGGGTGCGGTTTTTTATCCGAATCCGCTATAAAATGCCGTCTGAAAACCAATATGCCGACAATGGGGGTGGAGATGAATACACGGAATATGCGCTATATCCTTTTGACAGGACTGTTGCCGACGGCATCCGCTTTTGGAGAGACCGCGCTGCAATGCGCCGCTTTGACGGACAATGTTACGCGTTTGGCGTGTTACGACAGGATTTTTGCGGCACAGCTTCCGTCTTCGGCAGGGCAGGAAGGGCGGGAGTCGAAAACCGTACTCAATCTGACGGAAACCGTCCGCAGCAGCCTGGATAAGGGTGAGGCGGTCATTGTTGTTGAAAAAGGCGGGGATGCGCTTCCTGCCGACAGTATGGGCGAAACCGCCGACATCTATACGCCTTTGAGCCTGATGTACGACTTGGACAAAAACGACCCGCGCGGGCTGTTGGGCGTGCGCGAACACAATCCGATGTACCTTATGCCGGTTTGGTACAACAGTTCGCCCAACTATGCTCCGGATTCGCCGACGCGCGGTACGACTGTACAGGAAAAATTCGGACAGCAGAAACGTGCGGAAACCAAATTGCAGGTTTCGTTCAAAAGCAAAATTGCCGAAGATTTGTTTAAAACCCGCGCGGATTTGTGGTTCGGCTACACCCAAAAATCCGATTGGCAGATTTACAACCAAGGCAGGAAATCCGCGCCGTTCCGCAATACCGATTACGAGCCTGAAATCTTCCTGACCCAGCCTGTGAAGGCAGACCTTCCCTTTGGCGGCAGGCTGCGTATGTTTGGTGCGGGTTTTGTCCACCAGTCCAATGGGCAAAGCCGTCCCGAATCGCGTTCGTGGAACAGGATTTACGCCGTGGCGGGGATGGAGTGGGGCAAATTGACGGTAATTCCGCGCGTGTGGGTGCGTGCGTTCGATCAGAGCGGCGATAAAAACGACAATCCCGATATTGCCGACTATATGGGGTATGGCGATGTGAAAGTTCAGTACCGCCTGAACGACAGGAAGAATGTGTATTCCGTATTGCGCTACAACCCCAAAACGGGCTACGGCGCAATTGAAGCCGCCTACACGTTTCCGATTAAGGGCAAACTCAAAGGCGTGGTACGCGGATTCCACGGCTACGGGGAAAGCCTGATCGATTACAACCACAAGCAGAACGGTATCGGTATCGGGTTGATGTTCAACGACTGGGACGGCATCTGAACCGCGCGTTCAGACGGCATATCAAGTTGCCGTGCCGTCTGAAGCCGCCGGCGGTTTGGCGGGGCGGGATAAAAAATTCGTTTGAATCCGGGCAAACGCGTATAATGTGCGGTTTGTACGGACTTTGTCGGAATCAAGCAAGATGACGGAACCTGCGGCCGAAGGCGGCAAAGCTGCCAAGGCGTTAAAAAAATATCTGATTACAGGCATTTTGGTCTGGCTGCCGATTGCGGTAACGGTTTGGGTGATTTCCTATATCGTTTCCGCGTCCGACCAGCTTGTCAACCTGCTGCCGAAGCAATGGCGGCCGCAATATGTTTTGGGGTTTAATATCCCTGGGCTGGGCGTTATCGTTGCCATTGCCGTATTGTTTGTAACCGGATTATTTGCCGCCAATGTATTGGGTCGGCAGATTCTTGCCGCGTGGGACAGCTTGTTGGGTAGGATTCCGGTTGTGAAATCCATCTACTCGAGTGTGAAAAAAGTATCCGAGTCCCTGCTTTCCGACAGCAGCCGTTCGTTTAAAACACCGGTACTCGTGCCGTTTCCCCAGCCCGGTATTTGGACGATTGCTTTCGTGTCAGGGCAGGTGTCGAATGCGGTTAAGGCCGCATTGCCTCAGGATGGCGATTATCTTTCCGTGTATGTCCCGACCACGCCCAACCCGACCGGCGGTTACTATATTATGGTAAAGAAAAGTGATGTGCGCGAACTCGATATGAGCGTGGACGAAGCGTTGAAATATGTGATTTCGCTGGGTATGGTCATCCCTGACGACCTGCCCGTCAAAACATTGGCAGGACCTATGCCGTCTGAAAAGGCGGATTTGCCCGAACAACAATAAAGCCGCCGTTCAGACGGCATTTTCTGTTTTCAGTTTAAATCAATAAAAGGTGATTTTATGCGTACCAACTATTGCGGTCTGATCAGCGAGCAATACTTAGACCAAACCGTTACCGTCAAAGGCTGGGTACACCGCCGGCGCGACCACGGCGGTGTGATTTTTATCGACCTGCGCGACCGCGAAGGCATCGTCCAAGTCGTGATCGACCCTGACACTCCGGAAGCATTTGCCGCTGCCGACTCTTCCCGCAACGAATACGTTTTAAGCATTACCGGCCGCGTACGCAACCGCCCCGAAGGCACGACCAACGACAAAATGATTTCCGGCAAAATCGAAATCCTTGCCAAAGAAATCGAAGTCTTGAACGCCGCCGCTACGCCGCCGTTCCAAATCGACGATGAAAACATCAGCGAAAACGTACGCCTGACCAACCGCGTTATCGACCTGCGCCGCCCTGTGATGCAGCGCAACCTGCGTCTGCGTTACCAAGTCGCTATGGGCGTTCGCCGCTACTTGGATGCGCAAGGCTTCATCGACATCGAAACGCCGATGCTGACCCGATCCACTCCGGAAGGCGCGCGCGACTACCTCGTGCCGAGCCGCGTCCATCCGGGCGAATTCTTCGCGCTGCCGCAATCTCCGCAATTGTTCAAACAACTGTTGATGGTGGCAGGTTTCGACCGTTACTACCAAATCACCAAGTGCTTCCGCGACGAAGACTTGCGTGCCGACCGTCAACCTGAATTCACTCAAATCGACTTGGAAACCTCGTTCCTGAACGAGGATGAAATCATGGACATCACTGAAGGCATGGCCAAACAAGTCTTCAAAGATGCTTTAAACGTAGATTTGGGCGACTTCCCACGCATGCCTTACTCTGAAGCCATGTTTTACTACGGCTCCGACAAGCCCGATATGCGCATCAACTTGAAATTTACCGAGTTGACCGACCTGATGAAAACGGAAGAATTCAAAGTCTTCCGTGGCGCGGCAGATATGAAAGGCGGCCGCGTGGTCGCTTTGCGCGTGCCGAACGGCGCAAAATTCAGCCGCAAAGAAATCGATGAATACACTAAATTTGTCGGCATCTACGGCGCGAAAGGTCTGGCATACATCAAAGTGAACGATGTCAGCAACCTCTCCAACGGCGAAGACAGCGGCCTGCAATCTCCAATCGTGAAATTCCTATCTGAAAACGCCCTGAAAGAAATCATTGCGCGTACCGGCGCGCAAAACGGCGACATCATCTTCTTCGGCGCAGACAAAGCCAAAGTCGTGAACGAAGCCATCGGCGCGTTGCGCATTAAAGTCGGCTTGGAACACGGCAAAGACAACGGCTACTTCGTAGACGAATGGAAACCTTTGTGGGTTGTCGACTTCCCAATGTTCGAATACGACGAAGAAGCCGACCGCTACGTTGCCGTACACCATCCGTTTACCGCGCCAAAAGAAGGTCATGAAGACCTGATGGTTTCCGACCCTGCAAACTGCCTGGCCCGTGCCTACGACATGGTATTGAACGGCTGGGAAATCGGCGGCGGCTCTATCCGTATCCACCGTGCAGACATACAAGAGAAAGTGTTTGCTGCGCTGAAAATCAGCCCTGAAGAGCAACAAGAGAAATTCGGCTTCCTCTTGGATAACCTGAAATTCGGTGCGCCTCCTCACGGCGGTTTGGCATTCGGCCTCGACCGTCTGGTTACCCTGATGACCGGTGCCGAATCTATCCGCGACGTGATTGCCTTCCCGAAAACCCAACGCGCACAATGCCTGCTGACCAACGCGCCCAACAGCGTGGACGACAAGCAGTTGCGTGAATTGAGCCTGCGTCTGCGTCAGAAAGCAGTTGAAACAAAAGAAGCATAAGGAAAACAGAGCCGTTTGACGGCTCTGTTTTTTTCAGACGGCATTTACGCTTCTTAACTTCCCTCTAATTCAAACCTAATTTTGCTGTGTTTTAATGGCAGCATTGAAAAACACTTCTTGTTCAATAAGTCGATAAAGAAAGGACTGAAAATGAAAAAATTGTTATTGGCCGCTGTTATTTCCCTGAGTGCCGCTGCTGCATTCGCCGGTGACCATGCAGAGCGTCAGATTTACGGTGATCCTAATTTTGAACAGAACCGCGTAAAAGCTGTGAAAATGTTGGAACAGCGCGGTTATCAAGTTCACGATGTCGATGCCGACGACCATTGGGGCAAACCGGTTTTGGAAGTGGAAGCCTATAAAGACGGCCGCGAATACGACATCGTGTTGTCTTACCCCGACCTGAAAATCATCAAAGAGCAGCTCGATCGCTGATTCCTTTGATGGAAAGATGAACCAAAATGCCGTCTGAAGCGTTCAGACGGCATTTTGTTTTCCGGTGGGGAGACGGATTTAGAACAGCGAATCAAACGGTTCGGAAGCAGTGTTTTTAAAAGTTTCAGTTTCTGCCTGCGGTACGGATTCGGTAACCGGTTCGACATCGGCCGGCGGCAGGGCGGGAAGGGGACGGACGGGTTGTTCGGCGGCTTGGGAAGCCGGCTGTTCGACAGGGTTAACCCGGGTAATTTTCGGCTTAGCTGCTTCAGCTTGGCTGTATGAGGAAGAACCCTGTATCCACGCCAGCGATTTGAGCGGCATCTTCATCTTGCCGTTTTTGCCGCAGGTCAGGCAGACGGCCGATCCGGTGCGGTCTTTGAGTACGGCATCGACTTTCTCGGGTGCGATGGTTTTGCCCTGTGTTTTTGCCCATTGCCCGATGCTTTTTTTCAGGGAGGCGGTGTCAAGATTGTTTTTGCCGTAAGGGTCGCGGAAGGCGGCAAGCCACAGGTTGCGATCCGCATCTTCATTGAGACCCGCCATTTGATAGATGACGGAGGCGGGCGAGCCGCTGGCGATGGTTTTGGCAAACTCGAGCGCGTCGGGCGATTTCATGCGGACGCAGCCGTGACTCCGAACCCCGGGGACGCTGGCCGGCGCATTGGTTCCGTGTATGCCCAAACCGAGTTTCGGGTCGCCTAAGCGGACAAAAACCGGCCCCAAAGGGTTGTCTGGACCGGCGGCTATGGTTTTCACGCCGTCGCCGCGTTCTTTTTGTATGGATTTGGGGATGCGCCAAACGGGGTTGTAGGCTTTTGCACCGATTTTATGTTCGCCTAGATTGGTTTGCGTCATCGCCCGACCTACTGCAACGGGATAAACCTTGGTCAGTTTGCCGTCGGTGTAGAGAAACAGGCGTTGTTGAGGGATGTTGATGAAGACATGTTGACCTTGCGCAATAGGGGAAACATCGGGAATAACTGTATGCGCGTATGAAAAACTGGTTATAGACAGTACGGCGGTGAGGCAGATTGTTTTATTCATATCAAAATGTAGTGTGCGTTCGATGGTGTTTTGGCAAATCATACCTGAAACCGTGCGGTTTTGTGCGAAAATATGCGTTTCGGTACAGTATGGACGGTTTTGGGAATGGAGACGGAAGTAAATGTCGCGGAAATTTCCGCCTTGGATTATGAAGGCAGGGGTGTGGCAAAGGTTGGCGGCAAAACGGTTTTTATTAAAGGGGCATTGCCGTCTGAAAAAGTCGGTTTTCAGATTACCAAACAGAAAAAGCAGTTTGACGAAGCGGAAACAGTAGCGATATTCAAAGTTTCGGATGAGCGTACCGTCCCGCAGTGCCGTTATTTTGAACGCTGCGGCGGTTGTTCCCTGCAACATATTTCTCCGACAGCGCAGGTGGCGTTCAAACAAAGGATTATGGAAGAGCAGCTCGAGCGTATCGGCAAGGTCAAACCGAAGCAGATATTGCCGCCGATTTACGGACATGTATGGCATTATCGGGACAGGGCGCGGTTCAGTGTGTCATTAGACAAATCATGCCGTCTGAAACTGGGGTTTCAGGCAAAGAAAACGAATGATGTGGTGGATATTTCGTCATGTATGCTTCTTCCGAAGCCGGTTTCAGACAAGCTGCCCGCCATCAGGGGGCTGTTGCAGGATTTGGTGGAAGAGGGAAGTGTTGCCCGGTTTGCCGAGTTTTATCGCGGCAGTGAAATCACCGTATTGAACATCGCGTTCAAAAGCAAACTTCGGCAGAACGAAGAAAACCGGATTCGGCAGTGGTTTGATTCGGAATTGTCGGACGGCTGGCAGGTTTGGCTGCAAATCGAAGGGGGCGTATCGCAACCGTTTTATCCCAAAACAGACAAAACATTAAAATATACATTACCTGAATTCGGCATTGAAATGCCATTCCGTCCGGGAGATTTTACACAAATCAATACCGATACCAACCGGCTGATGGTTTCACGTGTCGTGAAAATGCTCGACATACGGCGGGGCGAAAGGATTGCCGACCTGTTTTGCGGTTTGGGCAATTTCAGTCTGCCCATAGCCAAGAGCGGAGCGAGTGTGGTTGGTGTCGAAGGTGCGGAAAACCTGGTCGGGCGCGCCCAGCAGAATGCACGGTTGAACGGTTGCGACGGACAGACGGATTTTATTGCTGCCAACCTCTTTGATTGCACCGAAAAGACAGTCGCCTCTTGGGGAAGGTTTGACAAAATGCTGATAGATCCTCCCAGAAGCGGTGCGTATGAAGTCGTCAAATCGCTGCATACACCCTACCTTCCGCAAAAAATCGTTTATGTATCCTGCAACCCTTCCACTTTGGCACGGGATGCGGGCGTGTTGGTTGAAAAAGGCTATATACTCAGCGGGGCAGGGATAATGAATATGTTTGCCCAGACATCTCATACCGAGTCTGTCGCCGTATTCGATTTGTTGCCGCAAACAGGAAAATAACTTTTTGAAAATCAAAGGCAAAGAATAATTAAGGGAGGGGGTGCAAACAGATAGTGCCCGACAAATACATTTAAACGTATAAAACATAAAAGGTCATATGGCAAGGCTTGTGCAGAAGGCATATTGTCAAACGTTAAATTATGGTATGATTTGAAACTTACAAGTCTATTTCAGTAAATCGTTAATAATAAAAGCGGACAATTGCCGTTGCAGGCAGTCAGCTATCCGCTCGTTACGGTATCGGGAGTATCCTTTGGAAAACTCATTAATTATCGGTTTGGCACTGGCGGTATTGCTGGTGCTTTTGGTTATGCGTGCGAAGCAGGGTAAGAAAATGCCGAAGCGCAAATCCCAAGGTGTCGGCAATACGCAGGGGCAGCCGCCTGGAAGCAATGATTCGGATTGGGTCGATCAGGTTGACCAATCGGTTTCAGACGGCACGCAGACGGGATTTTCTTGGAATGAGAGTGCCGAAAACGCATCTGCGGCAGTATCCGCGCAAGAAGTCGATCCGCTGACGGAATATCAGGTTTATAAGCAGTTCGGTTATCAGGGCAAGGCTGCCGAGTCTTTGGCTGCCTATTTGGACGGCATTCCGGACGGGGAGGAAAAACCTGAAAACCTTATCTTGGAATTGCTCGATGCCAATCTTGAAGCAGGAAATACGGATACTTTGGCAGACAATCTGCAAAAATACGGCAAACTGATCCCTTCCGAACTTTTGGCAAAATATATCGAACAGGCATTACAGCGTGATCCCAACCATTTGCGTATCCGCGTCTTGGCGGAAGAAGGTTTGGGATGGGGCATTCAGGAGATTGAAAAACGCGCGGAAGGCGGTTCTGCGACGGCAGTTTCCGCATCGCCCCAGCCGGATGCCGGCGGTAAGGCTTATGGAGCCGAAGAAATCAAGCGCATCCCGATTGTGCGGGGCAAAAAAGACGTGTCCGAAATCAGCCAAGAGGAAATCGGTGCGATTGCCGGTCTGGTCCGTGCCGATCAAGGTGCGAAAATCCTTAAAGACAAAGTCAGCTACGAAACGGCATCGAAACAATACGACCGCGCCATCCAAACTTCCGAAAAACCTGCAAACCTGATTATCGATGCATTGAAACTCGATTACCAACACGCGGACATAGACCGTTTTGCCGGACATTTGTGGAAGCTTTACCAAACGTTGGGCAACTATGGCAGGCAGGTTAAAGAGCGGATGCTGGGTTGGGGGTACAGCCTGGGTTACCATGAAGTTTTCGATGATTTGGAAAAGGGGCCGAACGACCGGCAAATCAAAGACATCGGTATGGGGCACGGATATCTGCCGCAAAATATACAGAAATTCAAAGCGCAACATCGGGATTTGGTGCTTCAAGATTCTTCATTGATCAACACCGGTTCGTCTCCGGCAGACGATGCGGTTAAAGAAGTAGAGTCGTTGCTGATGTATGGTCAGATTGAGGCGGCAATGGATGTGTTGGAGCAGGCGGTATTGAAATATCCCGACGAGTCCCAGCTTTATATTACGTTGATTGATATTTATGAACGTACTGAAGATTGGGATAGGTTGGGGCAGTTTTTAAGGGTATTGAGGGAACGTGCGGACAGGCTTCCTGAAGAGGTCGTTATGCTGATGAGCCGGCTGCTGCAGCGTATGAATCAAAATATAAAAAAATAAAACGGTACGGAAAATAAAAATGGAAGTTCAACTGCCGAAAATTAAAACAGTACGCGTAATGTTGGCGGGGATGACGGCGCAGCAGGAATCCGTTTTCAAAATGGCATTCAAAATGCACAATACCACCCGTTATGAAACGGTATTACCTTCAGACGGCAGTGTCGTGCCCGATTTGGTTTTGGCGGATACCGATGCCGAGGGCGGTTTTGAACTTTGGAAAGAGCTTGCCGAGCGTTATAAGGATATACCTGTCGCCGTCTGTTCGGAGAAAGTTCCCGATTCTGAAGTTCCCTACCTGCCCAAACCGATTCGGTTTGAAACATTGTTTCCTATGCTCCGCAAGTTGTTGCAGGGCGAGAATGTTTATGGGAAATCGTTTATTGCACCCGCAGACCGGTCGGCGAAAAACAACGTGAACGTACAGCGTACGGTTACGATACGCCGGTTTAACCCGAATAAAGGATTATTGGGGGCGTTGCGGTTTGCGGAAAAGAACAGGCGGGACATCGCTATCTTGCATGGAAATAAGCCGGTCCTTATTGTTTTCCCCTTGATACAACGGGTTTTGCTGACAGAAAGTGTGCAAAAACTCGAAGAATTGTGCAAAGACGAAAATTTGCAGGTCAGTTGCAAGACTGTTCCCGATAACCCGCAATGGCGCGAAAAGGCTAAAGTAGGCATTATGTCCTGTATGTGGCAGTTTTCCATTTGGACGGCGCAGGGCAGGTTGATTTATCCGATTTCTCCCGATACTCCGTTTACGTTGAAATCTTGGCCAAACCTGACCCGGTTGGCAAATGTACCGGGATCGATACGCTTGTCGGCATTTCTGACCAAGGCATCCGTCAACCTTAACGTGTTGTATAAAGTGATGCCTTTAAACCTTGATGATATTCTGAATTATCTTGCGGCAACCTATACAACCGGGTTTTTGTCGGTAGATTTGAAAACGGTTTCACAACAGGCATACTCCGATATGGCGGATAAAATAAATATCGGGACCGATTCTGCCTCTGATAGTGAAATGGTGAAAAAAGCGGAAAAAATCACGACACCATCCCAATCCCAGCCGCGCGGCCTTCTGCAAAGGCTGATGAAAAAACTGTTGGGCAGCTAAGAGGCGGAGAGATGAGAGAAAATAAAATTATTTTCACAGGACCTGTCGGCGTAGGGAAAACCACCGCCATTGCGGCTATTTCGGACGAAGCACCCGTCCAGACCGATGCTTCCGCATCCGATATGACTTTGGATAGGAAAAGGAATACGACAGTGGCGATGGACTACGGGGTCATCAGCTTGGATGAGGATACCAAAGTCCATTTATATGGTACGCCCGGTCAGGAACGGTTCAACTTTATGTGGGAAATCTTAAGCCAAGGCAGTATGGGTTTGGTCTTGCTTTTAGATAATGCCCGAACCAACCCATTGAAAGATTTAGAATTCTTTTTGCATTCGTTTCGAGGGCTGCTGGAGAAGGCACCCGTCGTTGTCGGTATTACCAAGATGGATATACGCTCTCAGCCCGGTATCGACGTGTATCACAAATATCTTGCAAAACATAATCTTAATGTTCCGGTTTTTGAAATTGATGCCCGTAAGGAAGATGACGTAAAGCAATTGGTTAGCGCAATGTTATTTTCTATTGATCCGGGACTGGAGGTTTAATATGGAATCAACACTTTCACTACAAGCAAATTTATATCCCCGCCTGACTCCTGCCGGTGCATTTTATGCCGTATCCAGCGATACCCCCAGTGCCGGTAAAACTTTGTTGCACAGCCTGTTGAAAGCGGATGCGGACGAAGTGGTCAGCAGTGAGAAGCTGCTCGCTTGGGCGGACACCGCCGACATCGATACCGCTTTGAACCTGTTGTACCGTTTGCAAAAACTCGAATTTCTCTATGGCGATGAAAACGGTCATTCAGACGGCATCAATCTGTCGGACGAGCAATTGCCGTTGCTGATGGAACAATTGTCCGGCAGCGGTAAGGCATTATTGGTCGATCGGAACGGCCTGTATCTTGCCAACGCCAATTTCCACCATGAGGCGGCTGAAGAGTTGGGGTTGCTGGCGGCAGAAGTTGCACAGATGGAAAAGAAACACCGGCTGCTGATTAAGAACAACCTGTATATCAACAATAACGCTTGGGGCGTTTGCGACCCTTCCGGTCAGAGCGAATTGACATTTTTCCCATTGTATATCGGTTCAACCAAATTTATTTTGGTCATCGGCGGCATACCCGATTTGAGCAAGGAGGCATTTGTTACTTTGGTCAGGATTTTATACCGCCGTTACAGCAACCGTGTGTAAAATTTGGGATAGGAGGGTTTATGCAGCAATTATTAATTTCGGTTTTGGAAGACTTGAACAACACATCTCCGGATATTGTCGCATCTGCCGTTATCTCAACCGACGGATTGCCGATGGCGACAATGCTTCCTTCACATTTGAATTCGGACAGGGTAGGGGCGATTTCTGCCACTTTGCTTGCTTTAGGCAGCCGCTCGGTGCAGGAACTCGCCTGCGGGGAATTGGAGCAAGTGATGATTAAAGGAAAATCAGGCTATATCCTTTTAAGTCAGGCGGGTAAAGATGCCGTGTTGGTGCTGATGGCAAAAGAAACCGGCAAACTTGGTTTAATCCTATTGGATGCCAAACGGGCGGCAAGGCATATTGCGGAAGCCATATAATATATAAAGATTACGGGCTTGCAGATAAAGTGCAATCGATTGCAAATTTATATTGACACGTTCGGTATTTCTGTTTTATTATTCGCGCTTATTCCCCGATAGCTCAGTCGGTAGAGCGACGGACTGTTAATCCGCAGGTCCCTGGTTCGAGCCCAGGTCGGGGAGCCAAATTCCAAAACCCTCTAAGTATTTTCTTAGAGGGTTTTGTTTTTGTCAGGGAGTCCGGTACGGCATTCTTTTATGGAGGGAAAGTTGTGACCCAATCAAGGCGGATTTTAGAATACGTAGAGAAGCAATGCGGCACGGTTCTTAAGTATTTGTGGATAAAATATCCCGATTCTGCCGTGTTGAGGCATGGTGGGAATAGGGGGAAATGGTATGCACTAATCGGGAGGATTGCCAAAAGCCGTTTGGGTTTGCAGGGGATGGAGGGGTAACATCCATTAATGTGAAGAGTAATCCTGATATGGTTTCCGTTTTGAGGCGGGGGAAAAATTTTTTACCTGCATACCATATGAACAAGCAGCATTGGGTCGGTATCGTGTTGGATTATGGTGCGGAAACGGATAAAATATTGACGCTGTTGGATTGGAGCTACGATTTGATGGAAAAATAAAAATGCCGTCTGGACTTGACTGCACCCTATCAGTTGGGGCAGTGCAAGTTCAGACGGCATTTCATCGTGGGTCGGCAGGAATCGGAACAAGGCGGTGAAACTGCAAACTGTACGGCAATGCGGTAACCTGTTAATTCACTATATTTTGTCCGTTCAGGCTCGGCGTTCTTTGCACATTAGTTTCGCATCCAGCCAGCCGTCGCCGCCGGAGATGATGTTTTTGGCAACGAAGTTGTCCAAGTCGGGCAGCAGGGAAACGGCGCGCCCGCTGTTGATGATGACGACGACGACCATCGGTTTGTCGCCCAGCCAGTAGCCTGCCAATGCGCGGACATTGTTGAGCGTGCCTGTTTTCAGGCGCAGAAGCCCGCCGCTTTGTTTGAAGCGGTTGCGTAAAGTCCCGTCTGTGCCGGCGATGGGCAGCGTGTCGATGAAATCTTGTGCAAACGGGCTGAAATAAGCCGTTTCCAACATTTGCGCCATCATTCTCGCCGTTACCCTTTCTTTTCTGGACAGGCCCGAACCGTTTTCCAAAACCAAATCCGCAACATCGATGCCAGACACGGCAAGTTCGCGCCGGACGGCAGACGCTGCCTGTTCGGAAACGGCGGGCAGTTTGCCGTTGCCGCCCAGTTTCAGGAAGACGGAGCGCGCAATCAGATTGTCCGAACGCTTGTTCATGTCCGTCAAAATTTCCTTCATCGGCTTTGAGTGTGCAACGGCAAGCGTCTGCGCGCCTTCCGGTGTGTCGGCTATGCCGATGCCGTCTGAAATCCGTCCGCCGCCCAGCAGCCAGTGGTTGGTAAAACTTTGCTGGATCAGTTCGTCAAGTGCGAACATCCGGACACCGACAGGCTTGCCCAAACAGCTTTCGGGAATATTGCCGCGCAATTTCAGCGTATTGTCCGAAAAAGATACGCGCATCAGTTTTTTGACCGAAGGACAGGCAGCTTGGGAGGCGGTAATTTTCAAGTTGTTTTGGGCGAAAATATGCGGCAAAGGCGGATCGGTGAGAATGTCGGTACTGCCGGCGGCATTGCGTTCGGCGCGCACCATAACCATACCGGCAGACAGCATAGTCGGATTGGGGGAAGTCATAAAAGGAGAGCCGCCGTCGGCTTCAAAATGGTCGGGACTGCCGACTTCGCCCCACAGCTTGTGGTCGAGCATCAGGTGTCCCGTGATATTGCGTATGCCTTTGTCGCGCAACTGTTTTTGAACGTCAAGCAGGTTTTCCTGATTGAAAACGGGGTCGCCGCTGCCTGCCCAATACAAATCGCCATCCAGCGTGCCGTTACTCACTTTGCCGTTGCTTTTAAACTCGGTCGCCCAGCGGTAATTGCTGCCGAAGGTTTTGAAGGCGGCAAACGCGGTAACGAGCTTCATCGTGGAGGCGGGGTTGACGGGGACATCCGCGCGGTGGTCGATGACGACCCTGCCGCTGCCGAGTTCTTGGACATATACGGCGATTTCGTTTTGCGGAATGCGGCCGGTATCGAGCGCGTGTGCGGCGAGGGAGGCGAGAAGCAGCAGCAGGGAGGCCGCTGTTTTGGGGAAATTCATAGGTGAATCTGTTACATAAAAAAAGCAATTATAAGGCAAAGCCGGATAAGTGGGAACGCCGTGGCGGCGGGCCGGCTTGTTTGCAGGGGAAATCACATATATAATAATCGTTATCATTATAAAATGATTGAAACGCACAAACTTAATATTCAGGAGGAATGATTGTGGCTAAGAAAATCAGTATTTTGGTGGGCAGCCTGCGCCGTGCTTCGTTTGCACGCAAAGTGGCATTGAATGCGGCGGAGATGTTCCCCGAAGGCTGGCAGGCGGAAATCGTCGAAATCGGACATCTGCCGCTTTACAATTTCGATTATGACGACCCTGCGGTGGAAGATGTGCCGCTGCCCGAAAGTTACACGGCTTTCCGCGAAACGATTAAGGCTTCAGACGGCATTTTGTTCGTTACGTCCGAAAACAACCGCACTGTTCCCGCCTGTTTGAAGAATGCGGTGGACATCGGCTCGAAACCGAATGCCGACGTGGCGTGGAAAAACAAACCGGCCGGCATCATCAGCCATTCCGTCGGCAAGATGGGCGGGTACAGTTCGCAAAAAAACCTGCGCCTTGCCCTGTCGTATTTCGATATGCCGCTGACAGGGCAGCCTGAGGTATTTTTGGGCAATTCACCGACGCTGTTTGATGAAAACGGTAAGTTGAACGAATCGGCAAGGGCGTTTGTCCAAGGCTATATCGACCAGTTTGCCGCTTTGGTGGAAAAACACGCCAAGTAGTTTGAACAAGGACAGAAACCGCAGAATCTTGGTTCTGCGGTTTTTTGCTGCCGCTAAATTGCGGCTAATTTTGGGGTGTTAGAATAGGCACGGTTTATTTTGAAGGGAAAGTTGATGCGTGTTTTGCTGGTGGAAGACGATGCGATGATTGCGGAGGCAGTGTCGGCAAATTTGAAAGACGGCGGCTATGCGGTAGATTGGGTCAAAAACAGCGCGCAGGTTGCGGCGGCGGCCGCTGCCCAGCCTTATGACTTGATGCTGCTGGATTTGGGTTTGCCGGTGCGGGACGGTTTGGATGTTTTGTCGGAAATACGCGCGGCAGGCTGCGCCGTCCCCGTGCTGATCGTTACGGCGCGGGATGATTTGTACAGCCGGCTGAACGGTTTGGACGGCGGTGCGGACGACTATATCGTCAAGCCGTTCGATATGGCGGAGCTTAAGGCACGGATGCGGGCGGTGTTGCGGCGCGGCGGCGGTCAGGGACAGGTTTGCCTGTCCAACGGTGTGATTTCGCTGAATCCGGCAACGTATCAGGCGGAAATTGTTGCCGAAGGACGGCAGGTCGCGTTGAGCAACAAGGAGTTTTCGGTATTGCAGGCTTTGCTGGCGAGACCGGGTGTCATTTTGTCGCGCTCGGATTTGGAGGACAAGGTTTACGGTTGGGGCGAGGAAGTCGAAAGCAATGCGGTAGATTTTCTGATTCACGCGCTGCGTAAGAAACTGGGTAAGGAAAGCATACAAAATGTGCGCGGTGTAGGCTGGCTGATGCCGCGTCAAGATGCCGTCTGAACAGGAACGAAGATGCCGGACCGTTTTTTTAAAATTTTAAAACATTCGCTTCAGGTCAGAATCAGCCTTGCCCTGATTTGGATGTTTGTTCCGCTGGCAATGCTTGCAGGTATGTTTTCCTACTACGAAACCTTCCACGAAACGGAAGAGTTGCAGGACGACCTACTCCGTCAGACGGCATTGTACGTCGCCCCCGATTCCCAACCCGAAACTTTGCCCGAGGGCGACGGCGATACGCGCATTTTCGTGCAGATGCCGCAGCAGGAAGACCCTGTTGTCAGCCTGCCCGTGCATCTGGCGGACGGTCTGCACACGCTTCAGGCGAACGGGGACGACGATTATTACCGCGTCTATATCCGCACGACCGAACAGGGACGGATTGCCGTCATGCAGGAAAACGAATACCGTGAAGATTTGGCGGCGGATGCGGCACGGCAAAGCGTGTTGCCCCTGCTGGCGGCACTGCCGCTGATGATACTGCTGACCGTGTGGATTACGCACAAAGCCATGCGCCCCGTCCGCAAATTGTCGCAAAGTCTCGAACAACGCCGAATCAATGACCTGTCTGCTTTGAGTGTGGACAATATTCCCAGTGAAATCAGAGGGTTCGTAACCGCCATCAACCTGCTTTTGAAACGTGCGGATGAAGACATCCGCCACCGTCAGCGGTTTGTTGCCGACGCGGCACACGAATTGCGTACGCCGATGACCGCCCTTTCCCTTCAGGCGGAACGGCTCAACAATATGCCGCTCCCGCCAGAAGCGGCGCGGCAGTCCGCCGTTTTGCAGCAGAGCATCAGGCGCAACAAACACCTGCTCGAACAGCTTTTGGCACTGGCGCGTTCGCAGTCGGACGAAACCCCTCTGACGAAAACGACATTCGGTCTGCAAAGCCGTTTCCGCCAAGTGTTGCAGGAACTGATGCCGCTGGCTTTGGAAAAACGTCAGGACATCGGTGTGGCGGTCGGAGGCGATGTCGAAGTGTCTGCCGACGAAACAGAAATCTATACGCTGATTAAAACCTTTGCCGACAACGCGGTACGTTATACGCCGCCCGAAGGCAGGATAGATTTGGGTTTCACGGACGAAGGGAAATATCTTGCCGTGTGGGTGGAAGATAACGGGAACGGCATTCCCGAATCCGAACGTGCCCGCGTCCTCGATCCGTTTTACCGTATTTTGGGAACGGAGCAGCAGGGGACGGGGCTGGGGCTGTCGATTGCCGACACGCTTGCCAAAAAATACGGCGGATATTTGGAACTGACCGACAGCCGACGTTTCGGACACGGTCTGCTGATACGCGCCTTGTTGGACAAGGAAACCCTGAAATAGACAGATGCCGTCTGAAGGCTTCAGACGGCATTTTTTTACATCAGCACAATATCGTATTGTTCCTGTGTGTAAGCGGTTTCGACCGCCAAAGAAATCGGTTTGCCGATGAAATCTATCAGCATTGCCAAGGATTGCGATTCTTCGTCCAAAAACAGGTCGATGACGTTGGGGGCGGCGAGGATGCGGAAACTTTCGGCATCGTAACGGCGCGCTTCGCGGACGATTTCGCGCTGGATTTCGTAGCACACGGTTTGCGGCGTTTTCAGGCGGCCCCTGCCTTGGCAGGAAGGGCAGGGTTCGCAGAGAACCTGGTTTAAGTTTTCGCGCGAGCGTTTGCGCGTCAGCTCGACCAGCCCCAAATGGGTAAAGCCGTGCAGGGTGATGCGCGTGCGGTCGAAGGCGAGGGCTTTGGCAAGCTCTTGCAACACGGCTTCGCGGTGGCTTTCCTGCGCCATATCGATGAAGTCGATGATGATGATGCCGCCGAGGTTTCGCAGCCTCAATTCGCGGGCGATGGTGTGGCAGGCTTCGAGGTTGGTGCGGAAGATGGTTTCATCGAAATTGCGCGCGCCGACAAAGCCGCCGGTGTTTACATCTATCGTGGTCATGGCTTCGGTGGACTCGATGATGAGGTAGCTGCCGAAGTTGAGGTTGACGCGCGGTTGCAGGGCGCGGCTGATTTCCTGCTCGACGTTGTGGGTCTCAAACAGCGGGCGTTCGCCTTTGAACAATTCTATCCTGCCCAATGCGCCGTGAACGTATTGTTCGGCAAAACGCGTCATCCGTCTGTGGTTTACGGTGGAATCGACGAGGATTTTCTGCGTGTCGCAGCCGACCATATCGCGCAACACGCGTAGGCTTAAAGGCAAATCCTGATAAAGCAGGGTTTCCGGCGGCTGGATTTTCGCCTGTTCTTGGATGTGTTCCCACACTTTGGTCAGGTAGTCGATGTCGGACTGGAGCTGTTCGTCGGTGGCGTTTTCGGCGTTGGTGCGGATGATGTAGCCGTGGCATGCCTTTTCCGGCAGGAGCTTGTTGAGACGCTCGCGCAGGTTGCTTCGTTCCGTATCGTCCTCGATACGCTGGGATACGCCGATATGTTCTTCCTGCGGAAGGTGGACGAGGAAACGCCCCGCCAGCGAGATTTGTGTGGAAAGGCGCGCGCCTTTGGTGTTGATCGGGTCTTTGATGACCTGCACCAAAACCGACTGCCCTTCAAACAGCATATGTTCGATGCGCTGGGTTTCTTCGGGGTTGCGGCGTTGTTCGAGGACATCGACGATGTGTAAAAATGCCGCGCGTTCCAAACCGATGTCGATAAACGCGCTCTGCATCCCGGGCAGCACGCGGCGCACCACGCCCAGATAGATATTGCCGACCAGGCTGTGCCCGCTGTTGCGCTCGATGTGCAGCTCGCAGATATTGTTTTCCTCCAACACCGCCACGCGCGTTTCCTGCGGCGTGATGTTGACCAATATCGTTTCGGGCGGGCGCGCGATGTCTTTGGGGATGGGGAGTCCTGACAACATGGTTTTTCCTGAAAATGTAATAAAAATATTTTTGCACCCGTTCCGCCGCGCAGCGCGGGTGCAAAAATATTTTTCACAATGCCTATCATACTTTAAAAAAGAAACTTTGACACACTCCGCACATGCCGTCTGAACGTGCATCTGTTCCGCACTTGCCAAACGGAGCGATTGCCCCTATATTGATTATCATTGCAAAACTTTCGGAAACCCAATATGCAGACCGTTACCATGTACACAGGTCCGTTTTGTCCTTACTGCACGATGGCGAAAAGGCTGCTGCACGCGGCAGGTGTCGGACATATCGACGAAATCCGTGTCGATGCAAGCCCCGAAGCCTTTGCCGAAATGCAGCAGCTTTCGGGACAGCGCAGCGTGCCGCAGATTTTCATCGGCGAAACGCACATCGGCGGATTTACCGACCTCTACCGCCTCCAGCAGGAAGGCGGGCTGGACGGACTGCTGAACCCTTAACCCCCAACTAGGAAAACAAAATGAGCGAAGAACTGCAACCCGTATTCAGCATCGAGCGACTGTATGTCAAAGACTTGTCTTTGGAAGTGCCGCACGCGCCGCAAATCTTTTTGGAACAGGGCGAGCCCGAAGTGGATATGCGCGTTTCCACCGGCAGCCAAAAGCTGGAAGACGGCTACTACAACGTGGACGTTACCGTAACCGTTACCGCCAAATTGGATAACGAGCGCACGATGTTTTTGAACGAAGTAACCCAAAGCGGTATTTTCCGTCTGGAAAACATCCCCGAAGAAGATGCCGACCTGCTGCTCGGCGTGGCGTGTCCGAACATCCTCTTCCCTTACGCGCGCGAAGCTGTTTCCAGTACGGTAACGCGCGCCGGCTTCCCGCCCGTCCTGCTTGCGCCGATTAATTTTGAGGCGATTTACCAACAACAGCAGGAAGCCGAAGCCGCCGGGGCTTGATTCTTGCCTGCCGATGCCGTCTGAATCCGTTTCAGACGGCATTTTTGTTTTCGGATAAAATAAGCGCGTCCAAAGGAATCTGCCTATGATGTCGCCCGAAACCCAGAAACAGCTCAAAATTACCGATGTTTCCGCCAAGAAGCTCGACAAACTCAACCTTCATACCGCGTGGGATTTGGTGTTGCACCTGCCGCTGCGTTACGAGGACGAGACGCACATTATGCCGATTAAGGACGCGCCGATCGGCGTGCCGTGCCAGGTCGAGGGTGAGGTCATCCATCAGGAAGTAACGTTCAAACCGCGCAAGCAGTTGATTGTCCAAATCGCCGACGGTTCCGGCAGCGTCCTTTTCCTGCGCTTCATCCACTTTTACGCCAGCCATCAGAAGCAGATGGCGGCCGGCAAACGCATCCGCGCCGTGGGCGAAATCAAACACGGGTTTTACGGCGACGAGATGATTCATCCCAAAATCCGCGATGCCGAGAGCAGCGGTTTGGCGGAAAGCCTCACGCCGGTTTACCCGACTGTAAACGGCTTGAACCAGCCCACTTTGCGCCGCATCATTCAGACGGCGTTGGACGTTACGCCGCTGCACGACACCTTGCCTGATGCTTTATTAGGCCGTCTGAAGCTGCCGCACCTTGCCGAAAGCCTGCGCCTTTTGCATTCGCCGCCGCCGAGTTTCACGATTCATCAACTTTCAGACGGCACGCTGCCTGCATGGCAACGGCTCAAATTCGACGAACTTTTGGCGCAACAGCTTTCCATGCGGCTGGCGCGGCAGAAGCGTGTCAGCGGCACGGCGGCGGCATTGTGCGGCGACGGCACGTTGACCCAAGCCCTGCGCCACGCCCTACCGTTTGCCCTGACCGATGCACAAGAAAAAGTTGTTTCCGAAATCTGCCGCGATATGGCGCAAACCTACCCGATGCACCGCCTGCTGCAAGGCGATGTCGGCAGCGGCAAAACCATTGTGGCTGCTTTGTCTGCTTTGACGGCTATCGAATCCGGCGCGCAGGTGGCTGTAATGGCGCCGACCGAAATCCTTGCCGAACAGCATTTTATTAAATTTAAACAATGGCTCGAACCTTTGGGCATTGAAGTTGTCCGCCTTTTTGGCAGTTTGCGTAAAAAAGCCAAAGACGAAGCCAAAGCCAAACTCGCCGACGGCAGCGTCAAAATCGCCGTCGGCACGCACGCCCTGTTTTCAGACGGCGTGGCGTTTCACAATTTGGGTTTGACCATTGTGGACGAACAGCACCGTTTCGGCGTTGCCCAACGCCTCGCCCTCAAAAACAAAGGGCGCGACGTCCATCAATTGATGATGTCCGCCACACCCATCCCGCGCACGCTTGCGATGAGTTTTTTCGCCGACTTGGACGTGTCCGTCATCGACAAACTGCCTCCCGGGCGCACGCCGATTAAAACGCGCCTCGTCAACAACGTCCGCCGCGCCGAAGTCGAAGGCTTCGTCCTCGGCACTTGCCGCAAAGGGCGGCAGGCATACTGGGTCTGCCCGCTGATTGAAGAGAGCGAAACCCTGCAACTGCAAACCGCCGCCGAAACCCTTGCCCGGCTTCAGACGGCATTGCCCGAACTCAATATCGGACTGGTACACGGGCGCATGAAGGCCGCCGAAAAGGCCGAAGTGATGGAGCGGTTTTTTTCGGGGGAGCTGAACGTCCTGGTTGCGACTACCGTTATCGAAGTCGGCGTAGATGTGCCCAACGCCGCCCTGATGGTGATTGAACACGCCGAGCGCATGGGCTTGGCGCAGCTTCACCAATTACGCGGACGGGTAGGGCGCGGCGCAGCGGAAAGCGTGTGCGTCCTCCTGTTTGCCGAACCCTTGGGCGAACTTGCCAAAGCGCGGCTGAAAGTCATCTACGAACACACCGACGGCTTCGAAATCGCCCGCCAAGACCTCAATATCCGCGGACCCGGCGAATTTCTCGGCGCGCGTCAAAGCGGCGTGCCTATGCTGCGTTTCGCCAAACTCGAAGAAGACCTGCACCTTTTGGAACAGGCGCACGAAACCGCCCCTTTGCTGATTGAGCAAAACCCCGAAATCGTCGAAGCGCATTTGGCAAGGTGGCTTTCCGGCAGGGAAGGGTATTTGGGCGTGTGAGCAAAATGCCGTCTGAAATATTAGAAAAAAGTGTAACGGAATCTGATTTTTCGCTATTTTTGACACATTTTTATCATTTCAAATCCCGTTATTCCCAAGTGGGCGGAAATCCGGCAATGAGAAGCCGCAGAGACTTACCGGGAAAACGGCAAGCCCTCCGCCGTCATTCCCGCGCAGGCGGGAATCTGGAAATGAAAAACCACGGTGTTATCGGCAATGACTAAAGCCGGACAAATGACGGAATCGAAGCGTGTAGGAATGTGTCGGAAATCGCTGAAGCCGGATAAACTAGATTCCCGCTTTTGCGGGAATGACGGGATTTTAGGTTTTTGGTTTGTTTTCGTGGCAATGATGGGATTTTAAATTGCAGGTATTTACCGGGAAAAACGGCAAGCCCTCCGCCGTCATTCCCGCGCAGGCGGGAATCTGGAAATGAAAAACCACGGTGTTATCGGAAACGATTGAAACCGGAGAAATGACGGAATCGAAGCGTGTGGGAATGTGTCGGAAATCGCTGAAGCCGGATAAACTAGATTCCCGCTTTTGCGGGAATGACGGGATTTTAGGTTTTTGTTTTCGCGGAATAATGAGCCAAAAGCCGTCTGAACCTAAAAACCGCCGCTTTCAGACGGCATCAAAAACCGCAGGCACGATGCCTGCGGTTTGCCGTTTGCGCTTTAGGGGAGCAGGGGGATGCCGCCTAAGCCGTGCGTTTCTTCCAGTCCGAACATAATGTTCATATTTTGGACTGCCTGTCCCGCCGCGCCTTTGACGAGGTTGTCGATGACGGAAAGGACGACCCACACGTCGGATTGCGCCGCCTGTTGGATGCTGATGCGGCAGATGTTGCTTCCGCGCACGCTGCGGGTTTCGGGTATCGAACCGGCAGGCAGGATGTCCACGAACGGGCTGTCGCGGTAATAGTCGCGCAAAACGGTTTCGGGGTCGCTGCCGTCTGAAAGGTGGAGGTAAACGGTGGCGTGCATGCCGCGTATCATCGGCGCGAGGTGCGGCGTGAACACGAATCCTTCGGCGATGCCGTCCTGAAGCCCGGCGATGGTCTGCCTGATTTCGGGCAGGTGGCGGTGTCCGGCTATGCCGTAGGCTTTGAAGTTGTCGCCGGCTTCGCACAGCAGCGAACCGACATTGCCTTTCCTGCCCGCGCCGGACACGCCGGATTTGCAGTCGGCAATCAGCGGCATACCGGCTTTCAGACGGCATTGCCGCAACAGCGGCACGAGCGGCAGGGAAACGCAGGTCGGGTAGCAGCCGGGGTTGGTGACGAGGCGCGCCTGTGCGACGGCTTCGCGGTTGAGTTCGCTCAATCCGTACACGGCTTGGGAAACGAGGCCGGGAGCGGCGTGGGTCATGCCGTACCAGTGTTCCCAGGTCGGAATGTCCCGTATGCGGAAGTCGGCGGAAAGGTCGATGACGCGCACGCCCTGTTCAATCAGGCGCGGCGCGTCTTTCATAGCGATGCCGTTGGGCGTGGCGAAGAAGACGATGTCGCATTGTTCCAAACCTGCCTGCTCGGGCGTTTGGAAGGCGAGGCCGTACGCGCCGCGCAAACTCGGAAAGTAATCGGCAACCGCGATTCCGGCTTCGCTGCGGCTGGTTACGGCGGCGACTTCGACATCGGGATGGGCGGCAAGCAGGCGCAGCAGTTCCACGCCCGTGTAGCCCGTCGCGCCGACAATGCCGGCTTTGATTTTTTTGCTCATGGTTTTTCCTTTGTGTGGTTGGCGGGTATGCCGTCCGAACGCTGCGAAACTGCGGTTCGGACGGCATTCTGTTTTAAAACATACGCTGCCGTTTGCGGTTGAGCAGGAAGCCGTGTCCTGCCGAGTTGGTGCAGAGTACGCCGTTTTCGAGGCTGCCGCACTGCCAACCTGTGCCTTTGATGCTGCTGCCGTAGGCGAGGACGGGCGGTTCGGGGCTGTACGGGTAGTCGCTGTAACAGCTCATATAGGCTTTCCCTTTGTTGTCGATATTGAACACGTTGCCCCAGTCGAATCCGCATCCTTTGGGTTTCGGCATAGCGGGTTTGGTATTGCCGGTTTCACGGATGAAGCAGGATACGCCGTGCCACGGTTCTCCGCCTTCCGGCGGTCCGGTGTCGCCGCCGCAGACGATGTTGCCGCTGGGGGATTGGAAATTGACGGCGAAAATGCCGTCTGGCGCATCGGCGTGTGCGTGCGCGAAGGCGAGGGTTGCGGAAAGGATGAGGAAGGTTTTGCGTAACATGGCTTATCCTCCGGATGTTGTGGGGGAATTGGGGGAAACGGTTTGCCCGGTTTGCGCGTCAAATTCCGCCAGTGTCATGTTGAGCGTCTGCAGACAGGGCTGCATGACGGCATCGACGGTTCGGTTGGCTTTGTCTTTGTTTTGGGCGGCGGGGCGGTACACGAAGAGTTTGAAGAGTTCGTCCAGTGCGATGGAATCTGCGCCGGTTTTTAACACCCAACCCTGTCTGCCGGAATAGATATAGCCGTACCGCGCCAGCTTTTCCAAAAGCTCGCCCAATTCATCGTAGCCCATGTTGATATGCCGTCTGAACTCGGGTACGGGCAGGGCTTTGCCTTCTTTTTGCGCCGCGTCGAGCAGCAGCAGGATTTTCAATACGTCGTCAAACCGTCCGCGCGAGTCGAAGCCCCTGCGGAACGCTTCGCCCTGCCAGTAGGACAGTGAAGAAGTCAACACCGCGCCGCCCAACACCAGTGTCCACAACAGGTTCAGCCACAACAGAAAAAACGGCACGGCGGCAAATGCGCCGTAAATCGAGCGGTAGCCGTCGAAGTTGCCCATATACCAAGTGAAGAGGGAACGCGCGGTTTCCAGACAAAACGCTGTTGCCAAAGCCCCGACAAACGCCTGCCGCGCGGGAACGAAGCGGTTTGGCACGAAGCGGTACAGCCCCCACAGCAAAAGCGTCATGAAGGTCAGCGTCGCCGCCGTCCGCAACGCGCCCGACCACTGCGGCGCACCTGAGGCAAGCGCGGCATCCTGTACCGACCCGACCATAAAGGAAATGCCCACGCCCAAAGACAGCGGCCCGAACGTCAGTAATGCCCAATAGACGAGGAACTGCATCATCCACGGACGCTGGGAATTGACCCGCCAGATGCGGTTGAACGTATTGTCTATCGTCCGAATCAGCATCAGCGAGGTAACGACCAGCATTACGCTGCCGATTGCCGTCAGCCGGTTCGCCTGCTCGCGGAACGCATTGATATAGTCGAACACCATGTCCGCGCCCTGCGGCACAATGGTCTGGTTGACGAAGGAGACGAACGAATCCGACCAGCGGTCGAACACGGGGAAAATCGAAGCGACCGCCACCATCACGGTCAGCACGGGGACGAGTGCCAGCAGCGTCGTAAACGTCATGCTTGCCGCCGCCTGCGGTACGCGTTCTTCATCAAAGCGGCGGACGACGAACCATGCAAACGCACAGATTTTATTGTCTGCCAAACCTTGCAAACGTTGTAAAAAGGTCATAATTTCTTGCCCGGTCAGTAGGTTGGGCGTTGATGCCCGATGTTATAGCCAGTTTTGCCGTCAGGAACAAATGCCTGAACCGCGGCTGTTTCAGACGGCATCGGGACAACCGTTATGCCGTCTGAAGACCGAACCATTTTAACGGAATCCGCCTATGAACCCAAATCCCCCTCAAAATCCTCGTCCTCTACTATTCCCAAAACGGCAGCCCCCGCAATCCCGCCCGCCGAATCGCTCGCGGCATCGACAGCGTCGAAGGTTGTGAAGCCGTATCGCTTACCGTTCCCAAAGTGTCCGCCGTCTGCGAAGCCGTCGAAAAAGATATTCCCGACAGCGGCCCCGTCCCGACCGCCGAAGAAAACGACACCGCTTTCGCACAAGGCAGACGGCTTGGCGTTCAGATGCCGTCTGAACGCGTTTGCCTGTATAATCCGCGTCTTTACTGTCCAACTTCGCGGTTCGCAAACCTCCCGCGTTACCAAAACTAGGATTCGATATGTCAAACCAAAAAGCCTTGGTCATCTTTTCGGGCGGTCAGGATTCGACCACCTGCCTGATTCAGGCAATCCAAACCTACGGGCGCGAAAACGTCCAAGCCATCACCTTCCGATACGGGCAACGCCACGCCGTCGAGCTGGAACGCGCAGAATGGATCGCGCAGGATTTGGGTGTCAGTCAAACCGTACTCGATTTGAGCCTGATGCGGCAGATTACGCATAACGCCCTGATGGACGAAGCCGCCGCCATCGAAACCGCCGGCAATGGCGTTCCCAATACCTTTGTGGACGGGCGCAACGCGCTTTTCCTGCTTTACGCCGCCATTTTTGCCAAAGGGCGGGGCATCCGGCACATCATCGCGGGCGTGTGCGAAACCGACTTTTCCGGCTATCCCGACTGCCGCGACGTGTTCGTCAAATCGATGAACGTTACCCTTAATCTGGCGATGGACTATGATTTCCAAATACACACGCCGCTGATGTACCTGACCAAGGCGCAAACTTGGGCGTTGGCGGATGAAATGGGCGTGCTGGACTATATCCGCGAGCAGACCCACACCTGCTATAACGGCATCGTCGGCGGCTGCCGCGAATGCCCGAGCTGCGTGTTGCGCGAGCGTGGGCTGGCGGAATATTTGGAAAGTAAAAAGGCCGTCTGAACGCGCGCAAAGCACAAGGAATACGATATGCCCAAGCTTCATATGTTTTACCTCGGCGGTAACGCAGGCAGTTCCAATATCGAAGTGCACGACATCCAATTTGCCGTGTGCGACGACTACCGCGAAGCCGTCCCCGCACTCAAAGCCGCGTGGTTCGGCGATGCGGACAAAATCCACATCGACGGTTGGCAGGTTGTCGAATGGGCGGACGGTTACGACATCGCCGTATCCGAAATGCCCAAAACGGAAATGCCGTCTGAACACGCCCCGCGCCTGTATTTTGCCAATGTCGGCGGTTATCGCGCGGGGCAGCTTGCCGAGGCGCACGCGTTCGGGCTGTTCGCCGCCGCCACGCCTGCCGAAGCCAAACAAAAAGCCCTGCAAACCCTGTTGACCGACCATGTTCAGCAACATAAAGACAACTTAAAAGACGTGGACAACCTGCTTGCGCTCGACCGCATCGGCAATTTCCATATCCGCCTGACCCCGAATCCGCACGGCAAACCCGCCGAAATCGGCTTTCAAGGCTATTTGCCCATTTGAAGCAGCGGATATGTTTCCACGCAAAACGACACATCAAGCCACCCGCCGCGCACCGTCCCGGGCGGAAAGCGGCGGAGTTTTCACTGAAAAGGAATCGGGATGAAAATTACCAAGATATTTACCTTCGACTCCTCGCATATGCTCGACGGGCATGATGGCAAATGCCAAAACCTGCACGGGCATACCTACAAACTCGAAATCACCGTTTCAGACGGCATCATCAAAGGCGGCGCGAAAGACGGTATGGTGATGGACTTTACTGACTTGAAAGCCATTGTGAAACAACATATTACCGACCCCTTCGACCACGCCTTCATCTACCACGGCGGCAACGGTCGCGAATCTCAAATCGCCGCACTCTTGGAAGGCTGGAACATGAAAACCCTGCGCCTGCCCTGCCGCACCACTGCCGAAAATATGGCAGTCGAAATGTATGGCCGTCTGAAAAACGCGGGGTTGAACGTGTGCAGCGTGAAATTGTGGGAAACGCCGACATCGTGCGCGGAGTATGAAGGAGGGTAGGGAATATCTTGAACGTATCGATATAGTGAATTTGAATGAAACTTGCACTAAGCCGGCATTCCCGCGCAGGCGGGAATCCAGACCTTGATTTATCAGGAATATTTAAAAATTGCAGCAATTCCAAATCTCTGGATTCCCTCCTGCGCGGGAATGACAGTGTGGGGCGTCCTTATTTGAATCTGCTTTATAGTGGATTAAATTTAAACCAGTACAGCGTTGCCTCGCCTTAGCTCAAAGAGAACGATTCTCTAAGGTGCTGAAGCATCAAGTGAATCGGTTCCGTACTATTTGTACTGTCTGCGGCTTCGTCGCCTTGTCCTGATTTTTGTTAATCCACTAGTGGTACAAAATTCAAGATAGATTTCAAAGGGAGAGTTAATATTGTTAATTAAAAAAATAATTTTATGGGTAGTTATGACTTTATTTTGGATTTTCATTTTTTATCCAAATGAGAAGGAATTATCAACAAAACGATTTATTTTTGAGAAGTCATACAGTTATAATTCTGGCATACCATTTAACTATTTCTTAATAGATAAAAATCAGAATTCCATTATTTATTTCTTTATTAATAACTATATAGAAGAGGGTAACTTTATTTATTTTTCATATATTGATGGAGGTATTGTGCATGATTTCTGCTATACAAATAAAAAGTTAAAGCTATTACGTATTAACAAACTAACTGATAGTATAGAAAATGCTCAAATAAATAAGCACCAAATAGTTTTTGATAAAATTAATAAAATAAAATACAGTGATTTAACATGGTTGCAAAGTGAATATAATAGATGCAAGTAAATTTCTGTATTGATTATTTATTGGAAAAATTGCATTGTTTACACTTTTTTCATGCTGATCAGTGCACAGGTAGGGGGCGTGCTGGGGCAGAATGCGGTGGAGAATAATGCCCTAGACCGTTTGGACGGATTCACACCCGGCGAACGAAGCCTGAGAGCCAGAGCAGATAAGATCTACCAATATACCGTAAAACGGTTTTTTCTCCTGCACGGATTCCCCGTCTTTTCAAACGGCATTCCATCTCAAACGTACCCATTAAAAGGAACACCCATGAAACTCCTCGCCACCCTCCTTGTCCTCCTCGTCGCTGCCGAACATTTCTACATCGCCTGGCTTGAAATGACACAGATTCCCAGCGAAAAAGCGGCGGAAATATTCAAGCTGCCTTATGAATTTATGGAACAAAAGCGCGTGCAGACCCTGTTTGGCAACCAAGGGCTGTACAACGGCTTTCTTGCCGTCGGGCTTTTGTGGGCGCAGTTTGCCGCGCCGGATAACGCCGTGTACGGCGCGACAGTACTGTTTCTCGGCTTCGTCCTGATTGCCGCCGCGTGGGGCGCGTTCTCTTCCGGCAACAAAGGCATACTCGTCAAACAAGGTTTGCCCGCGATGCTGGCAGCCGCTGCGGTATTGGCGGTATGAAAAAAATCAGCGTCGCCCCCGAAAATCCCCAATACCGTATCGTCGAAATTTTCGAGAGCCTGCAAGGCGAGGGCTGGAATACTGGTATGCCCGCCGTGTTCGTCCGCTTGGGCAAATGCAACCTCGCCTGCGGCTGGTGTGATACCGATTATTTGACATTCGGCATGATGAGCCTGTCCGACATCTTAGGCCGTCTGAAAGCCTATGCCGCCCGCAACATCATCATCACCGGCGGCGAGCCGACCATACAGCCGCATCTCGACACCCTCTTGAACGCGCTCAAGGCGGAAGGCTATTTCCTCTGTATCGAAACCAACGGCCTTAAGCCCGCGCCGCCGCAAATCGACTATGTCGCCACCAGCCCCAAAGTCTGCTACTCCGACAAATATGAAACAAACTGCATCGCCGAAGCCGACGAAGTGCGCATCGTGGCGGACGGCGATGTCCTTGCGTTCTGCGAAAATATGGAACGCAAAATCCGCGCGCATCATTACTACCTTTCGCCCTGCGAACAAGACGGTGCGATGAACATCTACGACACCATCCGCCAAATCGGTATTCTGAACGGCCGCCCCGATGCGCCCGTCCATTGGCAGTTGAGCGTGCAGACGCATAAATGGGCGGGGATAGAGTAGTTTAAGCAGTGTAACTCAAAGGGACGGCGTACCGTTTTGCCGATGTTTGACATATGGGGAAAGTGTACCGCTTCCGCGTGAAACTGCCCACATTTCCGCTGCCTAATTGGTTTGTAACCTTACTGAATAAGATGCCGTCGTTGAGTACAAGCTCGGCTTCCTAAATTCTGATAGTCTTTTGAACCTTGCCGATACCCTTTGTCAGTGCACGCAAATAGCAGGGTTAGGGAAAACGAAATGCCGTCTGAAACAGCATTCTGTTTCAGACGGCATTTTTCTGTTGCCGCCAAAAGGAAAAACCGCCCCGGCAATCGATGCCGAGGCGGTTTGAATATGGTCGGAATGAGAGGATTCGAACCTCCGACCCCTTCGTCCCGAACGAAGTGCGCTACCGGGCTGCGCTACATTCCGAATTAAGTAAGGCGTGATTATAGCGCAAAAAATACGGCGTGCCTATACCGTTTTGCCTTTTTGCAGCGTGTCGGGCGGATTTAAAAGGCCTCTCCGACTTTCACGCCGCCTGCTGTGTCTTGCGGCGAGGCCAGACCGGCAACAAAGGCTTGCGCCGCTTGGAAATCCGTTGTCTGCATAACGGCTTGTGCTGTCTCATGACCGAGCGAGTTTTCCATGTATTGCCAACGTCCCGCCAAATCCGGGTTGTCGGGAATGGTGAAACCGTCGCGCAATTCATCGACCAAGTCGGGACGGTTGCAGACCAATATGATGTCGCAACCTGCTTCAAACGACAGTCGGGCGCGTTCTTTGATACCGCCGGCTCCGCATGCGCCTTCCATGGTCAAATCGTCAGAGAAAATCACGCCTTTGAATCCGATATCGCGGCGCAAAATTTGTTTGAGCCAGATTTCGGAAAACCCTGCGGGCTTTGTGTCCACTTGCGGATAAACGACGTGGGCAGGCATGACCGCCGCCATACCTTCCCGGCTCATGCCGCGGAAGGGGATAAGGTCGGCGGTTTCGAGTTCGGACAGGCTGCGCCTGTCTTCCGGCAAGACCAGATGGCTGTCTCCTTCGACAAATCCGTGTCCGGGAAAATGTTTGCCGCATGATTTCATGCCGCCTTCTTCCAAACCTTTTTGAAGGGCGAGGGCAAGACGGGTTACGGCTTCGGGGTTACGGTGGAAACTGCGGTTGCCGATGACGGCGCAGTTTCCCCAGTCCAAATCTAAGACGGGCGTGAAGGACAAGTCGATGCCGCAGGCGGAAAGCTCGGTTGCCAAAACCCGGCCGACTTGTCCGGCGGCGGTTTCGGCGGCGGACGCGCCGTCTTTGTCCCAAATTTGTCCTAAAACGTTCATTGCGGGCAAGCGGGTAAATCCTTGGATAAACCGTTGCACCCTTCCGCCTTCGTGATCGACGGCGATAATGAGTTTGGGTGTGCGCAGGGCTTTGATTTCGGCGGTGAGTTCTTTGAGCTGTGCGATATTTTGGAAGTTGCGGCGGAACAGGATGACTCCGCCGACGGCGGGATCGAGAAGGCGTTGCTTTTCTTCTCCGGTCAGGCGGAAGGCGGCAATGTCAGCCATTACGGGGCCGCGCGGAATACAGGGAACAGTCATTTCGGTTTGCTCCAAAAAGCTTCAGACGGCATATGCCGTCTGAACAGGGAAAGGGGTCAGGCGTTGGCGCGTTTTTTATCTTTCAACAGAAAAATCAGCACCGCCAATACAATGCCTGTCGTGCCAAAGCCCAACAGCGCGGATTTTGTCAGACCCAATGCGAGGTAGCCCGATGCGGCTGCGGCTGCAACCGTCAAGGCGTAAGGCAGTTGCGAGGTAACGTGGTCGATGTGGTTACAGCGCGCGCCGGTGGAAGACAGGATGGTCGTGTCGGAGATGGGCGAACAGTGGTCGCCGCATACCGCCCCCGCCATCACGGCGGACATACACGGGATAATCAGTGAGGGATCGACTTTGACCGCCATGGCGGCGGCAATCGGCAGCATGATGCCGAACGTCCCCCAGCTTGTGCCGGTGGCAAACGCCATTACGCTGGCGAGCAGGAAGAGGATGACGGGCAGGAAGCCGGGATGGATGTTGCCCGCAACCAGTGTGGAGAGGTAATCGCCGGTGTGCATTTCGCCGACAACCGTACTGATGAGCCAAGCGAGGATTAAAATGGCGATTGCGCCGAACATGGATTTCGCACCCTGCCAAACGGCTTTGGGATAGTCGGCGGTTTTAATCGTGCCGAGCGTGCAGAGGACGACGGCAAGCACACCGCAAGTGCCGCCGAAGACCAGCGAAGTGTTTACGTCGGTATTTTCAAATGCCCCCAAAATGCTGAAGGTTTCGCTTGCCTGCGCGCCGGTGTAGATCATGGCGGAAACCGTTGAGGCGATTAAGGCCAAAACGGGAATAATCAATGCGTAAACCCTGCCCCGGCTGCCGTCTGAAACGGCGGTTTCATCATGGGTTTCGTTCAAAGCGGCTTGTTCGAAACGTGCCATCGAGCCGATGTCGAAGGAAAACCATGCGACGACGAACACCATAATCAGGGCAAACAGTGCGTAATAGTTCATCAGGCTCATGGCGACAAACGTCCCCATCGGCGTGTATTCGGTGATTTTGTAGGTAACGAGCAATCCGGCAAGCGTGGCGATAATCGACGCGCCCCAGCTTGAAACGGGCATCAGCACGCACATGGGCGCGGCGGTGGAGTCGAGGATGTAGGCGAGTTTGGCGCGGGAAACTTTGAACTTGTCGGTAACGGGGCGGGCAATCGCACCGACGGCGAGGCTGTGGAAATAGTCGTCGATAAAGGTTACGAACACGAGGCAGGCGGTCAGCATTTTCGCGCCGCGCCGGTTTTTAATGTGCCGTTTTGCCCAGTCGGCAAACGCCTGATTGCTGCCGGAGTAGGTCAGCAGTGAAGTGAAAATGCCCAAAAGTATCAGGAAAACCAAGATTTTTGGTTTGCCCAGCGACCAATCGCCGTCTGACCAAGCCAAGCCGACGACCATATCTTTCAGGTGTGTCAGACCGTCGACGGGGTTGCCGCCGACCAAAAAGGCAACGCCGACCAAAATACCGATGCCTAAAGACAGCAGTACGCGACGGGTAATGACGGCAAGTGCCAGTGCCAAAAAGGGTGGCACAACCGAGAAAAATGAATGTGAATAGTCAATCAGCTGCATGGTTTATGGGGGTGTCAAGCGTCCGGATGGGAGGGTATCTGTCCGCCTCCGGTTTGGGTTTTGTTGGCAAAATGGGCGGAAATATTTTTTGTTGTAAAAAATATTTGTTTAAAATCAGCCAACTGATTTTTGTAAAATGCCCGTTAATCGGTATTGACTGGCATTTTATCATTTAAAAAATATTTTGGTTAAATTATGTGTGTTATTGCAGGTTTAATGCGATGAACAGCGTGTTGCCACGGCGCATGACCAGCAGGGGGACGTTTTTGCCTGCCTTGTCCATCGCTTTGCGGAAACCGGCTTCGTCATTGACGGGGACTTGCCCGACGGCAAGAATTTCGTCGCCGCGCCTCAAGCCTGCGCGTTCTGCCGCATCGGAAACCCGTACGACGACGAGGTGTCCGCCGCTGCTGTCGGTATGTGTCTGAAGGGTAATGCCTGCGGATTCGACCGAGAACGTACCGGACTGCTGTTCGGTGTAGGGGGCTTCATCTGTTTTGGATGATGCGCCGGTATGCTCGGCGGCGTTGCCCAGCTTGACTTTGATTGTGATTTCTTCGCCTTTGCGCCATACGCCGAGGCTGACTTCTTTTCCCGGCGTAATGGCGCCGACCATAACGGGAAGGTCTCCGGAAGAACGTATTTCTTCTCCGTTGAGGCTGCGTATGATGTCGCCTGCCTGTAAGCCTGCACGTTCTGCGGGGCTGCCGGGAAGGATTTTGGTAATCAATGCGCCGCTGGCTTTATCCAGACCGAACGATTGCGCCAAGCCGTAGGATACTTCCTGAATGATGACACCCAGTTGCCCGCGTTGGACTTTGCCGGTGTTTTTCAGTTGTTCGGCAACATTCATGGCAACGTCAATCGGGATGGCGAAGGAAATGCCCATAAATCCGCCGCTGCGGCTGTATATTTGCGAATTGATGCCGACGACCTGTCCTTTCAGGTTGAACAGCGGACCGCCGGAGTTGCCCGGATTGATGGCAACGTCGGTTTGGATGAAGGGTGTGTAGCTTTCGTTGGGCAGGCTTCTGCCTTTGGCGGACACAATGCCGGAGGTAACGCTGTTGTCGAAGCCGAAGGGTGCGCCGATGGCGGCTACCCATTCGCCGGGTTTCAAATCTTTGGGATTGCCGATTTTGACGACGGGCAGCTCTTCCGTTGCATCGATTTTCAGAAGGGCGACATCGGATTGGACATCCGAGCCGATGAGCTTGGCAGTATATTCGCGCTTGTCGTTGAGCAGGACTTTGATGCTGCCCATGCCGGTAACGACGTGCGTATTGGTCAGAATATAGCCGTCTTTGCTGATGATGAAGCCCGAACCGAAGTTCAATCCACCGTTATCTGCTTCTTCTTGGGGGATTTCGGGCATATTCGGGACGAGGCGTTTGAAAAATTCGTAGAACGGGTCGTTGTCGGCAATCGGGTCGGAATCGTTTTCGGCATTGCCGCTGCCGTTTTGGGTGCGCGGGGCGGGGGCTGCCTGAATATTGACGACTGCCGGACCTTCGCTTTGCACCAGTTGGGCAAAGTCGGGCAGCAGCATACTGACGCTGCCGTCGTCTTTGGTGTGTTCGATGCGTTCTACGAAGGGTGCTTCTTTTTTGTCCGCACCGAAAAAGCTGCCTGCCTTGTCGCAGCCTGCCAGCGAGGCGGCACACAGTGCTGCCAAAGCGAGGTATTGGTATTTTTTGAACACGTTTCGTCCTTTGTGTTGTGCCGATATTGACTTCAATGCCGTCTGAAGCGCATTTTGTCGGCTTCAGACGGCATAGGTTGAAATTCTACAACGTCCGTCCGAATTTTCAAGCATTTCATTTTGAAGGGCGGCGGCGGTCAGGTTTTGGCAGGATATTCGCACAAATCGTTGATGATGCAGGTTTGGCATTGCGGTTTGAGTGCCTTGCAGGTGTAGCGTCCGTGCAGGATGAGCCAGTGGTGCGCGTCCATCAGGAACTCTTTAGGAATGAAGCGCATCAGTTTGTCTTCGACTTCGCGAACGTCTTTTCCGGGTGCGATTTTGGTTCGGTTGGACACGCGGAAAATATGCGTATCGACCGCCATAACGGGATGGCCGAACGCCGTGTTCAATACCACGTTTGCCGTTTTGCGCCCCACGCCCGGCAACGATTCCAAAGCCTCGCGGTCTTCCGGCACTTCGCCGTTGTATTTTTCCAGCAGGATGCGGCAGGTCTGCATGATGTGCTTGGACTTGGTTTTATATAACCCGATGGTTTTCGTGTATTCCATCACGCCGTCCAAGCCCAAATCCAGCATCGCCTGCGGCGTATCGGCAACCGGAAACAGTTTCGCCGTCGCCTTGTTCACGCCGACGTCGGTCGCCTGCGCCGAAAGCAGAACGGCGATTAAAAGCTCGAAAGGGGAGTTGAAATTCAGCTCGGTGGTCGGATGGGGGTTGGCGGCGCGGAAGCGTTCGAAAATTTCTTGGCGGATGTGTCTGTTCATTTTTTTATACGGTGGGTTTGTGTGTTCGGCATTATAACGTATGGTTCAGGCGGCGTAATATTGCATTCCCCACAGAATGAAGGCGTAACGCGCCGTTTTGCCGATAACCAGCATCAGCCCGCTTGTCCACGGATTCAACCGCAGCCAGCCGGCGGCAAGCGGCAGTGCGTCGCCGATGACGGGCAGCCAGGCAAACGCAAGCAGCCATACGCCGTAACGCTTCATTATCCTGATTGTTTTTTCAGACGGCATTTTTCGGGAAGGCAGCAAACGCCCCATCCAATAGGAAACCATACTGCCCAATCCGTTGGCAAGGCCGGCGCACAGCAACGCGCCGTATGCATGTTCGGAAAAGCGGTGGACGAATAGGGCAAAGGCGGCTTCCGATGTGCCGGGCAGGAGGGTGGCGGAAGTGAAGGCGGAAAAGGCGAGTGCGGCGTAGGCGGAAAAAACGGTCATGTACGGTTTGTGATAAATCAAAATGAGGATTGAAAAAATACAGCGTCGGCGTGCTTGTCGGGATAATAGCGGATGTTGTCCGGCAAGGATATGCCGACGGCTTGCAAATTTGTGAAATGTCAGTATGATTCACGCCGCCCTTGAAGAATGTCAATTTTTGCCGTCCGAACCGTGCAATGTATTCCAATAAAATGAAAGGCAAATCATGTCTGCGCAATCACAAAACAACCATACGTCCCCGTTGGTCGTCTTGACCACGCTGTTCTTCATGATGGGTTTTATTACCTGCATGAACGACATCCTTATCCCTCATTTGAAAGAAATTTTCGACCTGACTTACGTTCAGGCGATGCTGATTCAATTCTGTTTCTTTACCGCCTATGCGGTGATGTCGATTCCCATGGGTACGCTGGTGGGTAAAGTCGGCTATAAAAACGGCGTTGTCGGCGGCTTTCTGCTGACGGCGGCCGGATGCCTGCTGTTTTATCCTGCTGCGGGCAGCCATTCTTACGCGGTATTTTTGGGCGCGTTGTTTATTTTGGCTTCCGGCGTAACGCTGCTTCAGGTCGCCGGTAATCCTTATGTTACCCTGCTGGCGAAACCGGGTAAGGAATCGGCAACGCTGACGCTGGTTCAGGCGTTTAACTCTTTGGGTACGACCATTGCGCCTCAAATCGGCGCGTTCCTGATTCTGGCAGACGCAACCCAAACCGTCAGCAAGGCGGAACAGATTTCTTCCGTACAGATTCCCTATTTGGGACTGGCGGGGCTGTTGATTATCCTTGCCGTTTTCGTGAAAATGATCCGCCTGCCCGACGCGCAAAAAATTGCCGCCGAGGAAAGTGCGCATAACCACGACGGCAAAACCGGCGTATGGCAATACAAACATCTCGTGTTCGGTGCGGCAGGCATTTTCTGCTACGTCGGTGCGGAAGTCTCCATCGGTTCGCTGATGGTCAACGTATTGGGTTATCTGAAAGGGCTGAACCACGCCTCTGCCGCGCATTACCTGTCGTTCTATTGGGGCGGCGCGATGGTCGGACGTTTCCTCGGTTCGGCAGTAATGGCGAAATTCGCGCCCAACCGCTATCTGGCGTTTAACGCATCGGCTGCGGTCGTGCTGCTTGCCGTTGCGATGGCGACGGGCAGCGGCAATGCGGATGTGGCGATGTGGTCGCTGCTTGCCATCGGTTTTTTCAACTCAATTATGTTCCCGACGATTTTCTCTTTGGCAACCAAAGGGTTGGGCAAATTCACCAACGCGGCTTCCGGTGTGCTGTGTACCGCGATTGTCGGCGGTGCGGTCGTGCCGGTGATTCAAGGTTGGGCGGCGGATACTTACACCCTGATGTCTTCGTTTGTCGTTTCCGTTATCTGTTACCTGTATATCGTGTTTTTTGCGGTGTACGGATATAGGGCGGACAAATAATCTTTTTCTTGAGAAATGCCGTCTGAACACCTTTCAGACGGCATTTTTGCGTACCGGTGTTTGCGGCGTGTGTGCCGAGGTTTTAATATAGTGGATTAACAAAAACCAGTACAGCGTTGCCTCGCCTTAGCTCAAAGAGAACGATTCTCTAAGGTGCTGAAGCACCAAGTGAATCGGTTCCGTACTATTTGTACTGTCTGCGGCTTCGTCGCCTTGTCCTGATTTTTGTTAATCCACTATATTTCCCGCCATCCAAAAACGAAGAGCGGCAGGAATTTATCGGAAAAACAGCACCTCTCCGCCGTCATTCCCGCGAAAGCGGGAATCTAGGAACTCAAAGCTGCAAGAATTTATCAGAAACAACCGAGACTTAAAAAAACGGATTCCCGTCTGCGCGGGAATGACGGGACTTTAGGTTTTTGTTTTTCTGTTTTTGCGGGAATGACGAATTTATAGTGGATTAAATTTAATCCACTATACTTTAATCCATAAAAGTCTTATATGCCAACAAACAAAAAAATAAAAAATTATATTTCAAAAAAATTAATTTAAATTGAGAAAATTGCCGTTTTGTTTCTGCCCGGCTTTTGTAAAACGCTAAAATGCCGTCTGAAAACGTCGGGCGGATTCGGTATGGTGTGTTAGAATCCGTTAACTTTATATCAAATCGGGCAAAGAATCATGTTTGCTTTCAAATCCTTACTCGATATGCCGCGCGGTGAGGCACTTGCCGTCGTCGTCGCTCTGATTGCCGCGATGGGCTATACCATCATTTCATTGGAGTGGCTGCCGCATATGTCCATTATTGCCGCCATCGTCGTGCTGATTTTGTACGGCTTGGCGCGCGGTTTGAAATACAACGATATGCAGGCAGGGATGATAGGTGCGTTGAATCAGGGTATGGGCGCGATTTACCTGTTTTTCTTCATCGGGCTGATGGTCAGCGCGCTGATGATGAGCGGCGCGATTCCGACGCTGATGTATTACGGTTTCGGACTGATTTCCCCGACTTATTTTTATTTTTCCGCCTTCGCGCTGTGTTCCGTCATCGGCGTGTCCATCGGCAGCAGCCTGACCACCTGCGCTACGGTCGGCGTTGCCTTTATGGGGATGGCGGCGGCGTTTCATGCCGATATGGCGATGACGGCGGGCGCGATTGTTTCGGGCGCATTTTTTGGCGACAAAATGTCCCCGCTTTCGGATACGACGGGCATTTCCGCGTCCATCGTCGGCATCGACTTGTTTGAGCACATCAAAAATATGATGTACACCACTATCCCCGCATGGCTCATCAGCGCGGCACTGATGCTTTGGCTTTTGCCGAATGTCGCCGCATACGATATGGGCAGCGTCGAATCCTTCCGCAGCCAGCTTGAAGCTACGGGATTGGTGCACGGCTATTCGCTGATTCCGTTTGCACTGTTGGTCGTTTTGGCATTGATGCGCGTCAACGCCGTCGTCGCCATGCTCTTTACCGTCATTGCCGCCGTTGCGGTAACGTATCTGCACAGCACGCCCGATCTGCGTCAGCTCGGCGCGTGGTTTTACGGCGGCTACAAACTCGAAGGCGAAGCGTTTAAAGACATCGCCAAACTCATTTCGCGCGGCGGCTTGGAAAGTATGTTTTTCACGCAAACCATCGTGATTCTCGGGATGAGTTTGGGCGGGCTGCTGTTTGCGCTGGGCGCGATTCCTTCCTTGCTGGATGCCGTCCGCAGCTTTTTGACGAATGCCGGACGCGCGACGTTCAGCGTCGCCATGACTTCGGTTGGAGTGAACTTCCTGATTGGAGAGCAATATTTGAGTATTTTGTTGTCGGGTGAAACGTTCAAACCTGTTTACGATAAGCTCGGCCTGCATTCGCGCAACCTGTCGCGCACGCTCGAAGATGCGGGTACGGTTATCAACCCGCTCGTGCCGTGGAGCGTGTGCGGCGTATTTATCAGCCATGCGCTGGGTGTGCCGGTCTGGGAATATCTGCCTTATGCCTTTTTCTGTTATTTGAGCTTGGTGTTGACCCTGTTATTCGGTTGGACGGGGCTGACCTTGAGCAGGAAGTAGCCGGTTAGGGAAATGCCGTCTGAAACCGTATCGGGTTCAGACGGCATTTGTTTTATAGGGCAAACTTTATTTTACGCGTGTTGCCATCAGTGTATGCAGGCGGCGGTTGTCGGCGCGGGCGACGGTGAACTGCAAACCGCCGATAAGGACTTTTTCGCCGCGCACGGGCAGATGTCCCAACTCTTGAATGACCAGGCCGCCGATGGTATCGGCTTCTTCGCTGCTGTATTCCGTACCGAAAAAGGCGTTGATGTCTTCGATTTCGGTTGCGGCGTGGATGCGCCAGCGTTCGGAAGAAACGGCATGGATATTGTCGGCGCTGTCGTCTTCGTCAAACTCATCTTCGATTTCGCCGACGATTTGCTCGATGATGTCTTCAAAGGTGACCAAACCCGACGTGCCGCCGTATTCGTCGATGACAATCGCCATATGGTTGCGCTGTTCGCGGAACTCTTTTAAAAGGGCGGTCAAAGATTTGCCTTCGGGAACGAAAACGGCAGGGCGCAAGACGGATTTCAGGTGGAACTGCTCGGGGTTAAACATATATTTGAGCAGGTCTTTGGCGTGCAAAATGCCCAAAACTTCGTCTTTGTCTTCGCCGATGACGGGGAAACGCGAATGGGCGGTTTCGATGATGTAGGCGGTGATGCGCTCGATGCTGTCGTTTTCTTTCAATACGTTCATACGGCTGCGCGTAATCATGGCATCACGCACTTCTAGCTCGGCAAAGTCCAATACTTTTTCCAGCCGGGTCAGTGTGTCGGCATCAAAAACTTCCTGTTCGTGCGCTTGGCGCAACAGGGTCAATACGTCTTCGGCGGAGTCGGGCTCGCCGGCAAGTCGGGAGATCAGGCGTTCGAAAAACTTGGGTTTCGACTGCGTACCGTCCATTTTAATATTCGTCCTCTTGGTAGGGGTTGGGGAAGCCTGCCGCCAGCATCAGGCGGATTTCTTCGGCTTCCATTATTTCGGCTTCATCGTCTTCGATGTGGTCGTAGCCCATCAGGTGTAAAGTACCGTGTATGGTCAGGTGGGCAAAATGCTGCTCGGGTGTTTTGCCTTGTTCGGCGGCTTCTTTCAAAACCACTTGCGGGCAAATCACCAAATCGCCATACAGGCCGTCTGAAAACTGGTCGGGCAGGATTTCGCCTTCGTTGAGCGCGAAACTCAAGACATTGGTGGCGTAATCTTTGCCGCGGTAGTCGCGGTTGTAGGCGCGGGCTTCTTCTTCGTCCAGAAGAATCAGGCTGATGTCGGCGCGGCGGTATCCGTTTTTCAAGGCAGACCACGCCCAGCGGTAGAAATCGCGTTCGCTTGGAAGGTTGGCGGCGGAAGAGGCGTTTTCAAAGTTCAGATGAAAACGTTGCCGCTGTAAGGATAAAAAAGGATATTGTTTGGCGCGTTTCATGTTGTCCGAAAAATTTGGTTTTTGGGCGTAAATATAACATATTCACCCTCATGCCGTCTGAAGAAACGTTCAAAATATGATAGACTTCACGCCGTTTCCATTCTTTGAACGCATTGAACATGAACCCGAAAAAACTCGTTATTGCCAGTCGCGAAAGCCTGCTTGCCATGTGGCAGGCAAAACATATCCAAGGCCGTCTGAAAGCCCTGTATCCTGATTGCGAAGTCGAGATTTTGGGCATGACCACACGCGGCGACCAGATTTTGGACAGAACTTTGTCAAAAATCGGCGGTAAAGGCTTGTTTGTCAAAGAGTTGGAGCAGGCTTTGTATGACGGCCGGGCCGACTTAGCCGTGCATTCGATTAAAGACGTACCGATGGATTTGCCTGAAGGTTTCGCGCTTGCGGCCATCGGCGAACGCGCCAATCCGTTTGACGCGTTTGTGTCCAACCAATACGCGCGTTTGGAAGAAATGCCCAAAGGCGCGATCGTAGGCACATCCAGCCTGCGCCGCGAAGCCCAGTTGCGTGCGCGCTATCCGCATTTGCTTATCAAACCTTTGCGCGGCAATGTGCAAACCCGTTTGTCTAAACTCGATAACGGCGAATACGACGCAATTATCTTGGCTGCCGCCGGTTTGCAGCGTCTGGAATTGGATGAACGCATCCGCATGATTTTGTCGGAATCCGACAGCCTGCCTGCAGCCGGACAAGGCGCATTGGGTATTGAAATTGCAGCGCACCGCGAAGATTTGTACGAAGTCTTAAAGCCGTTAAACCACGATACCACACACGCCTGCGTTACGGCAGAACGCGCTTTGGCGCGCGCTTTGGGCGGAAGCTGCCAAGTGCCGCTGGCCGCGTATTGCACGGAAGAAAACGGCTTGCTGACCTTGCGCGGCTTGGTCGGTCATCCTGACGGTTCGATCATTTTGCAGGCGGACGCGCAAGCACCTGCCGAATACGCCGACGCGCTCGGACGCGCAGTCGCTAAGAAATTGGCGGACGACGGTGCGCAGGAATTGATTGGGGCAGTATTGAATACGGAAAATTGATTTTATCGAAAATTTATAGTGGATTAACAAAAACCAGTACGGCGTTGCCTCGCCTTGCCGTACTATCTGTACTGTCTGCGGCTTCGTCGCCTTGTCCTGATTTCTGTTAATCCACTATAAAGAAAATAATATAAGTTATTGTTTTTAATAATTAATTAATTGATTTGTTTCATCAGTTTTGCTCGCCTTATTTCGTCATTCCCGCGCAGGCGGGAATCCATTTTGCTCGGTTTCAGTTGTTTCTAATCAATTCTTACAGCATTGGGTTCCCGGATTCCCGCCTGCGCGGGAATGACGGCGGAAAGGTTTTTGTGGCTTCGGATAATACGGTGGCGTTCAAATTTTGAATTTGAGAATGATGATATTCGT
Organism: Neisseria viridiae; assembly: GCF_962747995.1. Taxonomy (GTDB): domain Bacteria; phylum Pseudomonadota; class Gammaproteobacteria; order Burkholderiales; family Neisseriaceae; genus Neisseria; species Neisseria viridiae. Next base: position 43,061 of record NZ_CAUJAJ010000002.1, read on the forward strand.
ATTTTTATTTGAGTTCATCATATTGGGTTGGTTTTATAGATGTTTTCAGCTTGTTTGAAATTGTTATAGTTTATTGTTTTTTAACAAAAAAACAGATGCCGTCTGAACTGGTTGAGGTTCAGACGGCATTTTCATATGGCTGCGCTTTTTACAGTACTTTTACAGTACTTTTACAGTACTTTTACAGTACTTTTACAGTACTTTTACGATGCTTTCGCACAGATAATCGATGTTGTCGTCGGTAATGCCGGCAACGTTGATGCGGCCGGAGCGGACGGCATAAATGGCAAACTCGTTTTTCAGGCGGTCGACTTGTTCGGGAGTCAGACCGCTGAAAGAGAACATGCCGTTTTGTTCGATAATGAAATCAAAGTCTTGGCTTGCACCTTTGGCTTTGAGCAACCCGACAAATTTTTGGCGCATGGCTTTGATGCGGCCGCGCATTTCATCGAGTTCGGCAATCCATTGGGCTTTCAAATCATCATTTTTCAACACCAGCGCAATAGTGTTCGCACCGTGTGAAGCCGGATTGGAATACAAGGTACGGATGATGGTTTTGACTTGGCTGTGGGCGCGGGCGGCGGTTGCTTCATCTTCGGCCACTAAAGTGAACGCGCCGACGCGCTCGTTGTACATACCGAAGTTTTTGGAATAAGAGCTGGCAATCAGCAATTCTGTATTGTGTTTCAAGAACACGCGCAAGCCGTAGGCATCTTCTTCCAGACCGTTGCCGAAGCCTTGGTAGGCAAAGTCAAACAGCGGCAGCCAGCCTTTTTCGGCAGAAAGTTTTGCCAACGTTTCCCATTGTTCGGGCGTAGGGTCGATGCCGGTAGGGTTGTGGCAGCAGCCGTGCAGCAGGACGATGTCGCCTTTTTGCGCTTGGTTCAAATCTTCAATCATACCGTCCCAATCCAAACCGTGTTTGGCGGCATCATAGTAGCGATAAGGTTGGTCTTGGATACCGACCGCCTTGGCGATGGCGTTGTGGTTTGGCCAAGTCGGATTGGAAATCCAGATGGTTTGCGCGTTCAACTGACGTTTGGCAAACTCGGCCGCAATACGCAATGCGCCTGTACCGCCGAGGCTTTGCGCTGTTTTGGCGCGGCGGCTGGCAATGATTTCGTGGTCTTTGCCGAACAGCAGGATTTGGGTTTGCTCGTTGTAGTCGGCAACGCCGTCGATGGTCAGGTAGTTTTTGGTGGTTTCGCTTTCCAACAGGCGTTTTTCAGCCTCTTTGACGGCTTTGACAATGGGTGTCGCGCCGGATGCGTCTTTATAAACGCCGATGCCGAGGTTGACTTTTTCGGGGCGGGTTTCGGCTTTGAATGCTTCGCCCAAACCGAGAATCGGATCGGCGGGGGCGGCTTCGATATGGTTGAAGAACATGGCTTGCTCCTTGATGGGGACGGAAGGTCATTCGGGTTTGCCGATTTTACGCTGTTTTACACGGGCTGGAAACAGACGCAATCACGCCTGCCCGATATGGGTGAAGGTTTCCCAGTTTGACCGTATGTGTTCTGCAAGCAGGGGCAGGTCTTGTTCGGCGGCTTCGTAGTATGCGCCGTCCCATTCTTCAAAGTCGGGGAACTGTTTGCGCAGGGATTCGATGTCTGCGCCTCCGTCGGCAAGCGTTTCGATGGTTTCGCCGTGTTGTTCGTAGAGGGCTTTGGCTTTGTCCAAGACTTTCGGCACGGCTTTGATTTTCCAGCGGCGCAGGCTGTCGGCAAGCGGGTTGCGGAAAATGTATTCTCCGTAGCCGGATGCGATAAGCTGCACGAAGCCGCCTTCTTCGACTTGGCTGTCGAGGTAGCAGAATGCGGTCAGCGTGTGCTGGTCGTCGGACAGGCAGGAGAGGGATTCGTCGCCGGTTTGGGCGGTGTGTTCGAGGTAGGCGGAAACGAGGGTGTAGAGCAGAACGGATGGTTCTTGTTGGCGGATGTCTTCCGGAAGGGTAAGCGCAGTCATGGTATGCCGTCTGAAAAGTGGGGATTATAGCGGATTGCGGCTTTGCGCCGAAAATATCCTTTAGCCTGCCGATGGCGTAAAATGGGCGCACGTCAACCACGCAAAGGAAAATCAAATGGACAATCTGAATCCGCAGGAAATTTCCGTGTTGCCGGAAAATCTGCCGCTGTATTGCTCGGGACCGGACAACGAGCAGTGGAACGGACATCCGAGGGTGTTTTTGCCTTTGGGCGAAGGAGAGTCGGGCAGCGTTGCCTGCCCGTATTGCGGCACGCGCTACCGCCTTGACGGAAAGATGCCGCATCATCATTACGCCTGAATGCAAACGGCGGAAAAATGCCGTCTGAAGCCTTTTCCGGTTTCAGACGGCATTTGTTTGGTGGGGTGGGCTGTTCCGGCACCGAGATTCTGCCCGACGCACCGCCCAGACGGGGAACGGCGGTTTCCGTTCCCCGCGTGCTGCCGCTATGGATGGCGGCGTTTCGCCTAGAGGAAGAAAATCATTGCCACGACGACGGCAATCACGCCGTAAATCGCCATCGGGATAACGGTTTTCTTGATAATCGCACCTTCGGAATTTTTCACGTCCAATACGGTACATACGGCGATGATGTTGTTGAGGCACACCATATTGCCCATCGCGCCGCCGACGGATTGCAACGCCAGAATCAGGGTAACGGACAGGCCGGTATCCAGTGCGATTTGCTGCTGAATCGGGCCGAAAGTCAGGTTGGACACGGTGTTGGAACCGGAGAAGAACGCGCCGATCGCGCCCAGATACGGCGAGAAATAAACCCAGTGTTCGCCCGCCATTGCGGCAAATTCCTTACCGATGATTTTCACCATCGAATTGTCGCCGCCGACCAGCATCAGCTGAACCATAATCAGCGCGCCCATCAGGGCAAGCAGCGGTTTTTTGGTTTGATTGAAGGTTACGGCATAAATCGTCCAAGCATCTTTGAATTTGGTCTTATACAGCAGGATGCAGATCCAAACGGTAAAGACAAACGGAATCCAAGCCGGGACGTACAGCGTTTGGTAAGATGCGCTGACATCTTGTCCGAAAATATTGCCGAAGGTAATCGTCAGGGAGTCGCTGACGGTAATTTTGGACAAATCAAACGGCAGTTGGAAGCTGAACCATTCTTCTTTGCTGGTCAAAATGCCTTTGATGCCGATCTGTTTGATGCGCGTAACCACCAGCATACCGATCAGCATACCCAAAGGGGCGAGTGCTTTGGCGACTTGGGCGAACGGCACTTTTTCGGCATTCGGGTCTTTGGCGTGGTCTTTGCTCAAGCCCCAGCCTTTATTAGCTGCAAATACGGAAAACATCAGACCGATTGCGCCGGCAACCAAAGAAGGAAATTCTTCGTTGACCATTGCCAATGCGACATAGGGAAGGGTACAGGAGAAAACGGCAATGGCGACGAAGCCTAAGTTTTTGCGGATTTCAGACCAAGGTACGATAAAACTCAAGCCGATAACGGGGATGACGAAACCTGCGAAGAAGTGCATCACGCCGGTCTGCCTGCCGATGGCGAGTATGTCTTCGGCACTCAGGTTCAGCGGTGCAAAACCGAACCAAGTCGGCGTACCGACCGCACCGAAAGAGACGGGGACGGAGTTCATCACCAAAGTGAAAATCGCTACTTTCAACGGATTGAAGCCCAAGCTCATCAGAATCGGCGCGGCAATCGCGGCAGGTGTACCGAAGCCGGACGCGCCTTCAATCATAAAGGCAAACGACCAGCCGATAATCATCAGTTGCGCTACGGGGTTCGGGCTGATGGTCGCCAACCATTTGCGGATGACATCGATGCAGCCCGTGGTTTCCATCATACGGTTGAACATAATCGCGCCGAAAATCACGGTAATCGGCGTGAGCGTTTTGACGAGGCCGGAAGCGGCGGTGGCGTTGAGCAGCATTCCCGCATCGCCGAAGTAGAAAAGTTTGATGGCGTAAATCAGCACTGCGGTAATCGGCAGCGCGACGTAGGAAGGCATACTGTTTTTTTTCACCATCAGCCAAATCAGCAGGACGATGGGGAATATGCTGAGGAAAAGTGCCATAACGAATCCTTTTTAGGCATTTGCATCATAAGGCGCGTCGAGGTTTGGAAAGACGTTCAAATCCCGCACACCCGATATTTTGGTTAAAAGATAAATTGGTAAGACCAATTATTATGCGTTTGCACACTTTACGTAATCTTATGTAATCGGTCAAGCATTTTATCGATAATGGCTATTAATGCGGGTTAAGGATGGTGATGATGCGGCGGAGGGAGTGTGGGAAAGGGGCGTGTAAAAAAAGCCGCCCGAAAGGCTTCAGACGGCATTTTCAGCATTTTTCCAGCGGCACGAATACCGCGCCGTCCCCGTCCACACGCAGAATCGAGGCATAACTGCCGTGCCAGTCGCCCAAAACGATGCGGGTAAAGCCGTTTTCGTGATGGATATGCTCGCGGTGGGTGTGCCCGTGTATCAGCCTTTCCGCACCGAAGGCGCGAACCTGCCGCGCGGTAAAGGCGGCATTGACATCCATAATATCGGCGGGCTTGACCTGTTTTTCCATTTTGCTGACACGCCTGATTTTGGCGGCAAGGCGTGTGCGCCACTTCAGAGGCAGCATCAGGAACAGTTTTTGCAGCCGCTTCCGATGCACGATTTTGCGGAAACGTTGGTATGCCCTGTCGTCGGTGCATAATGTGTCTCCGTGGCAGATGAGGGTTTTGCAGCCGAACAAGTCCAAAACCGAGTAATCCGGCAGCAGCGTCATGCCCGCACGCCGGCAAAAATCCTGACCGATCAGGAAGTCGCGGTTACCCCTGACAAAGAACACGGCAACGCCTTTGTCGGACAATTTCCTGATTTCCCGCGCAATCGAAGTATTCAACTCGGAAACTTCGTCATCGCCCACCCAGAAATCAAACAAATCGCCCAAAATATAAACCGCCCGCGCCTGCCCGGCGGCGGAAGAACGTAAAAAACGCAGCAGCAGCGCGGTCAGTTTGGGGTGCTTTTCGCTCAAATGCAGGTCGGAGATGAAATAGGCGGGTTTCATAGGCAGGTTTCCAAATCGGGCGGATGTCGTAGCGGATTATAACGCGCCCGGCGGCGGGGCAATACGGCAAATGCCGCGCCAAGCATCGGGCATTGGCGGAACCGGGGTTCGGGCGCGTTAAAAATGCCGTCTGAAGGCTTCAGACGGCATCGCGGGCGTAGGATGCGGTAAGGTTTTGCCGGAAAGATATGGGGTGGTGCGGCGAGATTTCCGTTAAAATACGCTTCTTTTTTATTTTTTCCGACCATTATGCGCCTGACCCACATCAAACTCTCCGGCTTCAAATCTTTTACCGACCCGACCACGATTTATGTGCCGGGGCAGCTTGTCGCGGTTATCGGGCCCAACGGCTGCGGCAAGTCGAATGTGATTGACGCGGTGCGCTGGGTATTGGGCGAGGCTTCGGCGAAGCAGCTTCGCGGCGAGAGTATGCAGGACGTGATTTTTAACGGTGCGGCAACGCGCCGTCCTGCGCCAAGAGCTTCGGTGGAGCTGGTGTTTGACAACAGCGACCACAGTTTGCAGGGAGCGTGGGGGCAGTATGCCGAAGTGAGCATCAAGCGGCAGCTGACTCGTCAGGGCGAATCGACTTATTTCATCAACAATCAGACCGTGCGCCGCCGCGACATTACCGATTTGTTCTTGGGTACGGGCGTGGGCGCGCGCGGTTATGCCGTTATCGAGCAGGGGATGATTTCGCGCATCATCGAAGCGCGGCCGGAGGAGTTGCGTGCCTATATCGAGGAGGCGGCGGGCGTGTCCAAATATAAGGAACGCCGCAAGGAGACGGAAGGCCGTCTGAAAGACACGCGCGAGCATTTGCAGCGTTTGGGCGATTTGCAGAACGAGTTGGCGCGTCAGGTGGAAAAGCTGGAAAAACAGGCAGAAACTGCCGAACGCTACAAATCCCTGACCGCGCAGTTGAACCGGCAACAGGATTTGCTCGATTACGCCCAATGGCAGCAATCGCTTGCCGCCGCCGACAAGGCGACCGCGCAGCATCAGTCTTTGCAGGCGCAGCAGGACGAAACCGCCGCGCAGGTTCAGGCGTTAAACGACGAAGTACACGCCTTGCAAGCCGCTGAACAGTCGCAGCAACAGGCGGTGCACGAATTGAGCAACAAACGCGGCGTGTTGCGCGAGCAGATTGCCCGTTTGGAAGAGCAAATCCGCCATCAGCAAAACCTGCACCAACGCATCGAACGCGACAAACAGGCGGCGCAGGCGCAGATGCAGCGCATCCATCAGGAGCAGCAGCAAATCCGCGTACAGCTTGAAGAAAACGAGTTGCAGGCCGAAGAAAAGCAAACCGAGTTGGCGGAATGGGCGATGCAGGTTGCCGAACACGAAGAGCGTCTGCCCGAATTGGAAGAAGCCCAAGCCACGCTCAACGCCGCCTTCCAAACCCGGCAGGACGAGGCAAACCGTATCCGCCGCGAACTGGCGTTGAAGCAGCAGCAGCTTGCCCATGCCGAACAAACCGTTGCCAAGCACGAAGAGCGCAAAGGTCGTCTGAAACAGGAAAACCAAGCCTTAAACCTGCCCGACGAAGCCGAAACCGCCGCCGCGCAGGAAGCCGCCGCCTTGTTGCAAAACCGGCAAGAGCATTACGAAGAACAAATCATTGCCGCCGAAGAAGCCTTACACGCCGCCCGCCAGGCGTTTCAGACGGCCTCAGACCGCTTCCAAAGCCTGAAACAGCAACACATCACCTTGCAGGCGCAGCAGCAGGCGTTGTCGCAAATCCTGTCGCAACAGCAGGAAGCCGCCGACTTCTGGCAGGCAACCGACCACGCCGCCGCGCCGCAACTGTGGCAACATATCACCGCGCCCGCCGAGTGGCAACACGCCTTGTCCGTCATCCTTGCCGAACGCCTGCACGCCCGCGCCGTGCCGTCTGGCTTCGTGCCGCCCGCGCCGTTGCCGCAGGGGCAGGCGGCATGGCTTTCAGACGACCTCTCCGGCGGCATCAAAAAATCCCTGCCCGTACAGGCATTGCTGAACCAAATCCAAGCTCAGCCGCCGTTTCAGACGGCATTGCACCACTGGCTCGACGGCGTATTGTGCGCGCCCGATTTGAGCTACGCCCTCGCGCATCAAAGTGATTTGGGCGCACACCAAATCTGGCTCACGCCCGAAGGCCATCAGGTCGATAAAGTCAGCGTCCTGCTCTATGCCAAACCCGCGCAGGAAAGCCTGATTGCCCAAAAAGCGCGCCTCGACGGCATCGCTTCCGAACTGGAAAACCTCGCCCCCGAACTTTTCGCCGCCGAAGCCGCGTTCAAACAGGCGGAAGCCGCCGTGCGCTCGTCTGAGACGCAACACAAAAACCTGATGCAGCAGCAACAGCAGCACACGCGCCAATACAGCCAGGCGCAGCAACACGCCGCCGAACTTCTGGCGCGCACCAACCAAGGGCAAATCCGCCGCGAACACATCGAGCGCGAACTGGCGCAGTTGGCGGAAGAGCAGACCGTGTTGCAACACACGTCCGACGGGCTTTCAGACGACATCGCCATTTTGCAGGAAGCCGCCGCCGAACTCGAACACCAGCAGCAAACCGCCGCGCACAGCCGCCAAGAGCAGCAAGGCCGTCTGAAACAGGCGCAGCTTGCCCTGTTGGAAGCCAACCGCCAATACGGGCTGGCCGAAGTCGCCGTTCACAAGCTCAACCAGCAAAAACAAAACTACCGGCAGCAAATCGCCCGGCTCGAACAGCAAACCCTAGACTGGCAGGAACGCCAGCAAGAGCTTGCCCTTGCCTATGAAACCGAGTTCCAAAACGACGAGCAGCACATCAAGCTCGACGAGCTGACCGAAGCCGTACACACGCTGGACGAAGAATACATCGCCGTGCAGGAAAAACTCGCGCAGATTCAGGAACAGGGCAGGGAGCAATACGCCCGCGTACAAACCCTGCAAACCAAGCTGCCGCAGCTTCAGGCCGCTACCCAAACCGCCCTATTGCAGCAGCAGGAAGCCCTGATCAACGCCAAACGCTACCATCAAAACCTGACCGAACGCGCCGCCGATTTGGACGCGCTCGAAGCGTTGGCAAAAGAATCGCCGAAAGTATTGAACAGCAGCATCGGCAGCCTTTCGCAACAAATCGAAGCACTCGGCGCGGTCAACCTCGCCGCCCTGCAAGAACTCGAAGAAGCGCGCGAACGCGACGGCTACTACCGCAGCCAGAGCGAAGACGTGCAGGCAGCCATTACCCTTTTGGAAGAAGCCATCGCCCAAATCGACGATAAAACCAAAGCGCGTTTCAAAGAGACCTTCGACGCCGTCAACGGCAAAGTCCAAACCTTCTTCCCGACCCTGTTCGGCGGCGGCGAAGCCACCCTCAAAATGATAGGCGACGACCTTCTGACCGCCGGCGTGTCCATCATGGCGCGCCCGCCCGGCAAGAAAAACAGCACCATCCACCTCCTCTCCGGCGGCGAAAAAGCCCTCACCGCGATGAGCCTCGTGTTCGCCCTGTTCAGCCTCAACCCCGCTCCGTTCTGCCTTCTGGACGAAGTCGATGCCCCGTTGGACGACGCCAACACCTCGCGTTTCTGCAACCTGGTCAAAGAAATGTCGGCGCAAACCCAGTTCCTCTACATCTCCCACAACCGCCTGACCATGGAAATGGCAGAGCAGCTCGTCGGCGTAACGATGCAGGAAAAAGGCGTATCGCGCGTCGTCGCCGTGGACATCAAGCAGGCATTGGAAATGGCAGAATCTGCCTGAACGACGAGTACGGATGTCAAAAATGCCGTCTGAACAGCGTTCAGACGGCATTTTGATGTGTACCGCCACGTCAAATCAGTGACGATGGCCGCAGCCGCATTCTTTTTTCATATCGATCACCATACGGCCGGTGATTTTGCCTTCGCGCATTTCTTGGAAAATGGCGGGTGCTTCATCCAAAGCACGCAGTTGGACTTTCGGCACAACCAAACCTTCCGCGCCGAATTGGAAGGCTTCTTCCAAATCTTTGCGCGTGCCGACCAAAGAGCCGACCACTTCGATGCCGTCCAAAACCAAACGCGGGATAGACAAATCCATCGATTCCGGCGGCAGTCCGACGGCAACCACACGTCCGCCAGCACGGACGCAATCCACGGCAGAGTTGAATGCGGCGGCAGATACGGCGGTTACGACCGCAGCGTGCGCGCCGCCGGTTTTTTCCTGAATCACTTTGGCAGCGTCTTCTTTGGCGGCGTTGACAACCAAATCCGCGCCGGTTTCTTTGGCAAACGCCAGTTTTTCATCGTTGATGTCGATGGCGGCAACGTGCGCGCCGAACACTTTTTTCGCGTATTGGACACCCAAGTTGCCCAAACCGCCCGCGCCGTAGATGGCAATCCACTGTCCCGGACGCACGCCGGACACTTTCACGGCTTTGTAGCAGGTAACGCCGGCGCAGGTAATGCTGGACGCTTGGGCGGGGTCGAGTCCGTCGGGGACTTTGACGGCGTAGTCCGCATTGACGATGCAGTGGGTCGCCATACCGCCGTCGGCGGTGTAGCCCGCGTTCAATACGGAACGGCACAGGGTTTCGCGGCCGGTGTTGCAGTATTCGCACGAGCCGCAGCTTTGGAACAGCCAGGCGATGCTGACGCGGTCGCCGACTTTCAGATTTTTCACACCGTCGGCAACTTCTTTAACCAAACCGATGCCTTCGTGTCCCAACACGCGGCCCGGTTTTTCGCCGTAGTCGCCTGCCGCAACGTGCAGGTCGGTGTGGCACACGCCGCAATATTCGACTTCCACCAACGCCTCGCCGTATTCCAACGGGCGAACCTCGCGTTCGACTACTTCCACATCGCCCGCTACATTTTTATTCACAACAACTGCCTGCATTTTCATGATTGCGCTCCTTAGTTACGGTAAAAAAACCTGTAAACGGAATGTTGTCCGATATAAGGGTAAGCATACGCTTCCGCATCTTGCGGGTCAAATAGTATGTTGTTGAAAAATATGGGTTATATGTTATACTATAACGGCTTGGAAAGGCGCAGCATCCGGACGGTTGCCGGATAAGGGGCGGCAGGTTTTCAGTTTGAAAAAACCGGACGGGAAACCCGCAAAAATGCCGTCTGAACACAGCTTCAGACGGCATTTTTACGGGTTTGCGGGTTCGGCGGAGGATCAGTCGAAGTCCGGGCAGGATTGTCCGTTGCCGGCGGCGGAAAGTGTGCCGCCGTCGTTGAGCGTGACGATGCAGGTTTCGCCTTCGTTGGTCGTCGGATCGGGGACGGCCTGAAGGGTGAAGTGGTCGGGGTTGACTTTGCTTAAGGTAATGTTGAAATATTTGTTTTGTTTCAGTTTTTTTGGGTCGTAGTTGTCAAACGTCCCTTTTTGGCGGTAGTAACGCTCCAAGTTTTGCGCGTTCATCAGCAGGGTGGATTTGACTTCCGACAGGCGGATGCGCCGGGTGTAGGCTTTATAAGAAGGGTAGGCGATGAGCGTCAGGATGCTGAGGATGGCGACGGCAATCAGCAGCTCGAGCAGCGTGAAGCCTTTTTGAACGTTTTTCATAGCAATGTGTTTCCATTTGTTTATCGGTCGGCGGCATTATAACGCCGTATCGGAAATGGCGGAATATGTAAACAGATTGAAATTTTAGGGAAAGCAGATTGTATAAGCCATTTAAAACAAATGGTTATTTTTATTGTCGGCAGTTTGCCTCCTTGGATGGGGCAGGGACTTGCGGTAGAATCCGCTTCCGATTTATGGGATTGGCGCATACAGAGAATTGAAAATATGGCAAAAATGATGAAATGGGCGGCTGTTGCGGCAGTCGCGGCGGCAGCGGTTTGGGGCGGATGGTCTTATCTGAAGCCCGAGCCGCAGGTTTCTTATATTACGGAAACGGTCAGGCGTGGCGACATCAGCCGGACGGTTTCTGCGACAGGTGAGATTTCGCCGTCGAATCTGGTATCGGTCGGCGCGCAGGCATCGGGGCAGATTAAGAAACTTTATGTCCGGCTCGGGCAACAGGTCAAAAAGGGCGATTTGATTGCGGAAATCAATTCGACCTCGCAGACCAACACGCTCAATATGGAAAAATCCAAATTGGAAACGTATCAGGCGAAGCTGGTGTCGGCACAGATTGCATTGGGCAGCGCGGAGAAGAAATACAAACGCCAGGTGGCGTTATGGAAGGATGATGCGACCTCTAAAGAAGATTTGGAAAGCGCGCAGGATGCGCTTGCCGCCGCCAAAGCCAATGTTGCCGAGCTGAAGGCTCTAATCAGACAGAGCAAAATTTCCATCAATACCGCCGAGTCGGAATTGGGCTACACGCGCATTACCGCGACGATGGACGGCACGGTGGTGGCGATTCCCGTGGAAGAAGGGCAGACTGTGAACGCGGCGCAGTCCGCACCGACGATTATCCAGCTTGCCAATTTGGATATGATGTTGAACAAAATGCAGATTGCCGAGGGCGATATTACCAAGGTGAAGGCGGGGCAGGATATTTCGTTTACGATTTTGTCCGAACCGGATACGCCGATTAAGGCGAAGCTCGACAGCGTCGACCCCGGGCTGACCACGATGTCGTCGGGCGGCTACAACAGCAGTACGGATACGGCTTCCAATGCGGTCTATTATTATGCCCGTTCGTTTGTGCCCAATCCGGACGGCAAACTCGCCACGGGGATGACGACGCAGAATACGGTTGAAATCGACGGTGTGAAAAATGTGCTGATTATTCCGTCACTGACCGTGAAAAATCGCGGCGGCAAGGCGTTCGTACGCGTGTTGGGTGCAGACGGCAAAGCAGTGGAACGCGAAATCCGGACCGGTATGAAAGACAGTATGAATACCGAAGTGAAAAGCGGTTTGAAAGAGGGGGACAAAGTGGTTATCTCCGAAATGACCGCCGCCGAGCAACAGGAAAGCAGCGAACGCGTCATGGGCGGACCGCCGCGCTGATAAACGAATATGCCGTCTGAACACGGAAACGGTTTCAGACGGCATTTATCATACTGATTGACGGAACATTATGAGCTTGATCGAATGTAAAAACATCAACCGCTATTTCGGCAGCGGCGAGAACCGCGTCCATATTTTGAAAGACATCAGCCTGTCGATAGAGAAGGGCGATTTTGTCGCCATCATCGGGCAGTCTGGTTCGGGCAAGTCCACGCTGATGAACATACTCGGCTGTTTGGATACCGCCGGTTCCGGTTCGTACCGAATCGACGGCATCGAAACTGCCAAAATGCAGCCTGACGAACTGGCGGCATTGCGCCGCGAACGCTTCGGTTTCATCTTCCAACGCTACAACCTCTTAAGCTCGCTGACCGCAAGGGACAACGTCGCGCTGCCAGCCGTGTATATGGGTATGGGCGGCAAAGAGCGTTCCGCGCGGGCGGACAAACTCTTGCAGGATTTGGGTTTGGCAAGCAAAGAGGGCAACAAGCCCGGCGAACTCTCGGGCGGACAGCAGCAGCGCGTCTCCATCGCCCGCGCCCTGATGAACGGCGGCGAAATCATTTTCGCCGACGAGCCGACCGGCGCACTCGATACCGCCAGCGGCAAAAACGTGATGGAAATCATCCGCAGGCTGCACGAAGCGGGGCATACCGTCATTATGGTCACGCACGACCCCGGCATCGCCGCCAACGCCAACCGCGTCATCGAAATCCGGGACGGCGAAATCATTTCCGACACCTCGAAAAATCCCGAAATCCCCACAAGCAAGGTCGGGAGGATTCAGGAAAAAGCCTCGTGGTCGTTTTATTACGACCAGTTTGTCGAAGCCTTCAGAATGTCGGTGCAAGCAGTATTGGCGCACAAAATGCGTTCGCTGCTGACCATGCTCGGCATCATCATCGGTATCGCTTCGGTTGTCTCCGTCGTTGCATTGGGCAACGGTTCGCAGAAAAAAATCCTTGAAGACATCAGTTCGATGGGGACGAACACCATCAGCATCTTCCCCGGGCGCGGCTTCGGCGACAGGCGCAGCGGCAAAATCAAAACCCTGACCATAGACGACGCAAAAATCATCGCCAAACAAAGCTACGTTGCTTCCGCCACGCCCATGACTTCGAGCGGCGGCACGCTGACCTACCGCAATACCGACCTGACCGCCTCGCTTTACGGCGTGGGCGAACAATATTTCGACGTGCGCGGGCTGAAGCTGGAAACGGGGCGGCTGTTTGATGAGAACGATGTGAAAGAAGACGCGCAAGTCGTCGTCATCGACCAAAATGTCAAAGACAAACTCTTTGCGGACTCGGATCCGTTGGGTAAAACCATTTTGTTCAGGAAACGCCCCTTGACCGTCATCGGCGTGATGAAAAAAGACGAAAACGCTTTCGGCAATTCCGACGTGCTGATGCTTTGGTCGCCCTATACGACAGTGATGCACCAAATCACAGGCGAGAGCCACACCAACTCCATCACCGTCAAAATCAAAGACAATGCCAATACCCAGGTTGCCGAAAAAGGGTTGACCGAGCTGCTCAAAGCGCGGCACGGCACGGAAGATTTCTTTATGAACAACAGCGACAGCATCAGGCAGATGGTCGAAAGCACCACCGGCACGATGAAGCTGCTGATTTCCTCCATTGCCCTGATTTCATTGGTAGTCGGCGGCATCGGCGTAATGAACATTATGCTGGTGTCCGTTACCGAGCGCACCAAAGAAATCGGCATACGGATGGCAATCGGCGCGCGGCGCGGCAATATTTTGCAGCAGTTTTTGATTGAGGCGGTGTTAATCTGCGTCATCGGCGGTTTGGCGGGCGTGGGTTTGTCCGCCGCCGTCAGCCTCGTGTTCAATCATTTTGTAACCGACTTCCCGATGGACATTTCCGCCATGTCCGTCATCGGCGCGGTCGCCTGTTCGACCGGAATCGGCATCGCGTTCGGCTTTATGCCCGCCAATAAGGCAGCCAAACTCAATCCGATAGACGCATTGGCGCAGGATTGAGGTTGGCACAAAGATGCCGTCTGAAGCTGCCGCGACAGGCTTCAGACGGCATTTGAAAAAGGCTTGGAACACGGTTCCAAGCCTTTTGTTTTGCGGATGGGTTATTGATTTTTGCGGATGATTTCCTCCAGTTGGGGCATCGGGCTGTAACCGCTTTGGGTGCGCCCGTTGGGGAAGACGAGGGTCGGCGTGCCGTTGAATCCGAACTGTTCGCCCAAGGAAGTGGTTTCCGCGACGGGGTTGTCGCAGATGCCGCCGCCGGCAGGGAATTTGCCTTTACGCATCCATTCCGTCCACACTTTGGCGCGGTCGGGCTGGCACCATAAGATTTGCGCCTTGCGTGCGGCATCGGGGTGCAGGCCGGCAATGGGCATCATAAAGCTGTAAACCGTCACGTCGGTCATTTTTTCAAACTCGTGTTCCAAGCGTTTGCAGAACGGACAATCGGGGTCGGAGAAGACGGCGACTTTCAGCTTGCCGTTGCCGCGTACTTCTTTGATGGCTTTGTCCAAAGGCAGGGAAGCGAAGTCGATTTTGTTCAAATCTGCCATACGTTGTTCGGTGAGGTTTTTCCGGTTGTTGATGTCAAGAAGTTCGCCGGAAAATAGATAATCGGCGTTTGCATCGGTGTAGATAATCTGCCTTCCGCTGATGACGACTTCGTAAATGCCTCTGACCGGTGTTTCGCTGACGCTGATGACTTTCAGGTCTTGGGATTCGTAAATTTTTTCGAGGCGTGCTTTCAAGGCTTCGCCGACTTTTCCTTGTATGGGGGCGGCGGACTCGGCTTTGACGGCGGGTTCGGCGTTGGCGTTGGAAACGGGCGTTTGCCCGCAGGCCAGCAGCGGGAGGACGGTAAAGGGGGTTAAGATTTTGATTAACTTGGTTTTCATATCAGATGATTGCGCGTGTTGGAAAAGAGGGCATTGTATCAAACCTCTGTTGCGCCTGCATTGCGCCGAGGCTCAATTTATCGTCTGAAAATAGCTTCCGGCTGTTAAAATACGCAAAAAATGATTTGCTTGTTTGTATGATTTACCACCGCATCGCCGTAAACATATGGCTGGGCGGACTTTAGTGCCGCTTGAGGTCGTCTGAAAGATTTGCTGCGGGCAACTGAAAGATTTTACCGATACTTTGAGAAAAATGATGAACCAACAAGAATACGCTGAATATCTGTTTAAGCTGCTGGGCGAAGAGCCGCAGGCAGCAGATAAATATAATGGCTGGGAAGATTATTTCTACGGTTTGTTTCAAGGTTTTATGCCCGACGGAGAAGGCGTGGCTGCGGTGTTTGAACCTTTGGAAAAGGGACAGGAATTGCTGGCGCGCATTATGCCTGTGTATCAAAACACTGCCGAACACAACCAAGAAATCCTCGACGGCGGCTATATTCCCGGCTATTTCTGCCCGCCTGCGCAAGATGAGGCAGAAGTGAGACAGACGGGTGAGCGTTTGTTGGAAGGGTTGCGCGAATTTGCCCGCTTTGTTGAAGACGAAGAGCTGATTGCAGCCTTGGCAGCGATTAAACAGATACGTTTTGGCGAGCCTGCGGAAGAGTTTGACGATACTCGGGATTTGTTTGGAGAAGCATTTGATGAATGGCGGATTAGTAATACAGATGACAACAGCCCCGAACAAGTGTTGGACGAAGCCTATTATTCTATAAATTGCGATTATTACCTGTCCGCCTATCTGCAATATCCGCTTTACCGCACCAAGCCCGACAGCGATTTTCTCCGTCCTTATTTCGATTTGTGGAAACAGGGTTACGGCTTTACTTTAGATAAGGACTGTTTGTATTTGTGCAAATAACTTTCGTCTCTTCAGACGGTCTCAAACCATTTTTCCGACCACGCTATGATCTACCACCGTATTGCCGTAAACGTGCCGCTTTCAGACGGCCTTTTGACTTATTCCCATTCCGAGCCGCTGCCGCAGGGAATGCGGGTGCTTGTGCCTTTCCGCAACAAGACCGTGGTCGGGATAGTGTGGGAAACGGATATTGCGCCGGATATGGATACGGCGCGGATTTTGAGCGTTCAGACGGTCTTTGTGGAAGAAAAGCCGTTGCCTCAAAGCTGGCGTGATTTGTTGGCATTTACGTCGCGTTATTACCACTATCCGACCGGGCAGGCGGTGTTTGCCGCATTACCGCAAGGTTTGAAGGAAACGCGCGCGGTGGAAATGCCGCAGCCGCCGTTGTTTTATGCGTTGAACGAAGCGGGCATGGCGCAAACGCCGCCGCCGGAGCGGTTCAACAAAAAAGCGGCTTTGTGGAACGCGCTGCTTTCGGGCGGGATGACGATGGCGGGGTTAAAGCAGGTAAACGCGCAGGCGGCGAAATTGATTGAGGATTGGGCGGAGCAAGGTTGGATTGAAACGGCGGAAGCGGCAAAACCCGTTTTAAGGTCGTGCTACGGGCAGGCTTCGCACTCTGAATTTGTGTTGAACGCCGACCAGCAACAGGCTTCCGATGAGATTCAGACGGCATTGGGACGCTTTCAGCCGTTTCTGCTGTACGGCATCACCGGCAGCGGCAAGACCGAAGTGTATTTCGATGCGATGGCGAAAGTGTTGGCGCAGGGGCGGCAGGTGTTGTTTCTGTTGCCAGAAATCAACCTCACGCCGCAGCTTTTGAAGCGGGTGGAAAACCGGTTTGCCGACGTGCCGACTGCCGTGTTGCACAGCCAGATGGCGGCAGGCAGGCGCACGCAGGATTATCTGCGCGCGATGTTAGGGCAGGCGAAGTTGGTCATCGGCACGCGGCTGGCGGTGTTCACGCCGATGGATAATGTCGGGCTGATTGTGGTCGATGAGGAACACGACGGCTCGTTCAAACAAGACAACGAATTGCGCTACCACGCCCGCGATTTGGCGGTGTGGCGGGCGAAGCAGAGCGGCTGCCCCGTCGTGTTGGGCAGTGCCACGCCCAGCTTGGAGAGTTGGCACAAGGCGCAAAGCGGCGCGTACCGCCTGCTGCAACTGACCGAACGCGCCCATACCGCCGCGCAACTGCCGCAAGTGGAGATACTCAACGTAGGCCGTCTGAAACTCGACAACGGCTTCTCGCCGCAGGCTTTGCAGCTTTTGAAACAGAACTTCGAAGCAGGCGGCATGTCGCTGGTGTACCTCAACCGGCGCGGTTTTGCGCCCGCGCTGTTTTGCGGCGACTGCGGTCATACCTTCGGTTGCCCGAACTGCTCCGCCAAAATGGTGCTGCACCAACGCGCCCGCCAACTGCGCTGCCACCACTGCGACCACCGCGAACCCATCCCGTTCAAATGCCCCGACTGCGGCAACCAAGACCTGACCGCCGTCGGCCACGGCACACAGCGCGTCGAAGAAACCCTGCGCGCCTTCCTGCCAAAGGCCGCCGTCGTCCGTGTCGACAGGGACAGCACCGCGCACAAAAACGACTGGGCGGATTTGTACCGCCGCATCGCCGACAACGAAATCGACATTCTGGTCGGCACGCAGATGCTCGCCAAAGGCCATGATTTCGCGCGGCTCAACCTCGTTATCGTGTTGAACGCCGACGGCAGCCTGTACAGCGCGGACTTTCGCGCGCCGGAAAGGCTGTTCGCCGAGCTGATGCAGGTGTCCGGCAGGGCGGGGCGCGCCGACAAACCCGGCAAGGTGCTGATACAGACCCAGCTGCCCGAACATCCCGTTTTTGCCGCCGTCAAAGCGCAAAATTACGCCGTGTTTGCCGAAAACGAATTGAACGAGCGGCAAATGTTCGCGATGCCGCCCTTCGGTTTCCAGACCGCCGTCCGCGCCGACGCGCCGCGCGTTGCCGATGCGATGGAATTTCTCAACGCCGCCAAAGCAAGCCTCGCCCCGCTGTTGCCCGAAAGCGTTTCCCAGTTTGGCGCGGCCCCGATGCTGATGGTGCGCCTTGCCGAACGCGAACGCGCGCAAGTTTTCCTCGAATCAACATCCCGACAGGATTTGCACCGCGCCGTGAGTTTGTGGGTGCAGGTGTTGCAGCAAAACCGCGACGGAAAAATCCGATGGTCGGTGGATGTCGATCCGCAGGAGGCTTGATTATTGGCAATCCGATGCCGTCTGAAAACCGTTTCAGACGGCATTTTTATTCCGGGTCGCCTGTAAACGCGTTCTTCCGAAAAATCGGTACGAACGTCAGCAGGTAAAGCACGAACACGGCGGCGGTCAGAATCGCGGGGACGGTGATGAAGAATATCGGGTTCACGTTCATTAAAACAGCGCGCGAAACGGCGGCCATAAAGAGCAGGGGAACGGCAATGCGGCAGAGCTTGGGGTAGTCGAGTTTGGTAAAGCCGCTATGCCACAGTCCGGCAGTTAGCCACACCATCATCACGCCGCCCATCATGCCGCCAAGGGTAATCAGGTGTAATGGGGTGGAGGTGGGCAGATTTTGCAGTTTCGCCGCGCCTGTCCACAAATAGCCTGCGGCGGCAAAGAGTTGGAGCAGGTAATAAGTGCGGACGTAGTGTTTGCGCAGGAGTTCGTGATGGTGAAGCTCACGCAGCTTGGCAAGCAGGATGAAGCCGACGGCGAGCGCGGTAAAACCGGCGGTTTGCGCGGGCAGCCAAAGTTCGGCGGCGGCGTGCAGCAGCAGGAAGGTGATGGCGATGTTTTTATAAACGGCGTTGGGGATGAATACGGGGTCTTTCAGACGGCATTCTTTGAGGGCTTCCGCGCCTAAAAGAATGCTGACGCGCACGGATACAAACATCACCGCCGCCATGTTCAGATGTACTTGCGCACGCAACAGGTTCAAATCGCCGCTGACGGCATATGCCGTCTGAAAAATAGTGAACGCGGCGAGCAGCATTAAGAGGGCGAAGTTGTCGGTGTTGCGGTCGAGCCAAATCAGCCAAGTGCAGAACAGCAGCAACACCAGCCAATAGGCGGCAACGAAAAATGCGGCAAGTTGCGGTAAGAACGGCAATAAAACAGCCGCAACAAGCAACAACACCGCCATCAAAGTAGCGGCAGGTTTCAGGTTGCCCGAAAAACCCGTCCAATCCAACAAAGCGGCAGTCAAAAAACCGCCGTATGCCGCCGGCAGCATAAGTTCCAAGAAAATTTGGCGGTGCAGGACGACGGCAGACGGACTGATGAAAAACACCGACGCGCCGAGTATGGCAAGCACCGCCGCACCGACGAAAAACGGCCGCATAGGGTGGGTGAAAAATTTATTCATAATAATGAATCCCCTGAAACTCCCTAGCCACCACTGCTTCTTCAAAAGCCGAATCGCGTTCGGACAGTGGCGTGGGCAGGGTAATCACGTTTTGCACGTTCATGCCCTTAGTGGAAAGCAGCATGATTTCATGGCTCAGGCGCGCGGCTTCAAAGCGGTCGTGCGTGACCAGCATACACGCCATGCCCTGCCGCTCGATTTTTTCCACCAGCATGGCGGCTAAAATATCGCGCAAATCGCGGTCCAACCCGACAAACGGCTCGTCCAGCAAGGCAAGGTCGCAGCCGCACAGCAGCAGGCGCAGAAACGCCACCCGTTTCGCCATGCCGCCGGACAACTCGGTCGGATATTTGTTCAAATCGCCCGCAGTCAGCCCGACTTTCGCCGCCAGTGCGATGATTTCGCCTTCATCGGGTTTGTCCATAAAAATGGCGATATTCTGCATCGCGGTCAAGTTTTCCGGCAGGCGGTTTTCCTGAAACAGAAAACCCGTTTTGCGGAAAGTATTGCGTATCGTGCCCGATTTTGGCGTTTCCAAGCCCGCAATCAGCCGCAAAACCGTCGTCTTGCCGCAGCCGCTCGGCCCGAACAAGGCTTTCACTTCGCCATGTTGCAGGTTCAAACTGAAATCGCGCACGATGGGGTCGCGGAGAATTTCAAAACGCACGTTTTCAAGACAGAGCATCATCTTCTCCACGGCATAAACAAAATTTCCAAAGGCTTGGTAATCAGGTATTCAAACAGTGACACAAACACGATGACCAACACCACATAAGCCATCACCGTCGAAGTCTCCAGCATCGCCCTCGCGTCCGCAATCCGCGCGCCCACGCCTTCGCTCGCGCCCAAAAGTTCCGCCATAATCACCACCTTCACCCCCATCGCCACCGCCACGCCGATGCTGGAAATCACATAGCCCGTCAGATGCGGGATATACAGATAGCGGATTTTTTTCAGACGGCCTAATTTATAAGCATCAAACAATTCCTCATGCTGCTTGTTCACGCTCGCCATCCCGACTGCCGCACTCGCAAACGTCAGCGGTGCAACCAACACAATGATGGTAAACAACACGCTCGGATTGCCGAAACCGAACCAAAACAGAGCCATCACCACCCAAATAATCGGCGGCATCGCCAACAAAACCGTAATCACAGGCTTGAGCAACGCCATCGCCGTCTTAAAACTGCCCGCCACCAGCCCCGCCGCCAATCCCGCTATCAAAGCAACCGAAATGCCCACCACCGACCGCCACAGCGAAATCCCGATTTCGTTTTCCTGAAAATGTTTCAATAAATCAAACGACTTTTGAAACACCTCGACCGGCGCAGGCAGCATAAATCCGCCGAACACGGCACTGCCCCACTCCCACAACGCCACCACCACCATCGCCACGCCCAGACCGGCAAAGCCGCTCCAAAGGTAGTCGATGATGTAAAACAGCGCAGGCTGCGGTTTGCGGATTTTGTCGGTTTTAATCATGGTTTGAATATTGGTTTGTTGTTATGTTTTGGAAAGGGAAGGCCGTCTGAAAAAATAATTGATTGAGTTATAGTGAATATTGTAAATCAAAGAAACGGTTTGGGTTTCTCAAAATAGTGGTTTTCAGGCTACCTTGATTTGGTATTTCATAGTTTGATTGGATTACATCTATGGTCAGCCAATCTGGTTCATTTCTCTTGTCTAACCGCTTTCGCCATCTGCTCACGAAACCATTTGAATGCTGCGCTGTGGTGGGTGCGTTCGTGCCAAGCGAGCAGTTTGGTAAAAGTGGGGATTTCTAGCGGCGGTTGGCAAACGGATAATCCAGGCTGGTTTTGCAGCAGGCGTGCGGGCGCGGTGGCAATCAGGTTGCTGCTTGCTAATAATTTTGGCAGGGAGAGGAAGCTGCTGACGGACACGGCAACGTGGCGTTTTTTACCCAATTTGGCAAGTTCGTCGTCTACCAAGCCGTGAAACTGCCCGCCGTGGTAGGAAACCATTGCGTGTTCGGCTTGGCAAAATGCCTCCAAATCCACACCCCCACTTAATGGATGCCCTTGCCGCAAGGAGCACAGATAATGTTCTTCAAACAATGCCTTGGTATGAAAGTCGGGCAGGGTTTCACCTTGGGTAATCAGTGCGAAATCCAGCTCGCCCTTATTCAGCCGCTGCGAAACGTCGCCGGCATGTATCGGCAGGAAGGCAAGCTTGATGCGTGGTGCAAGCGGTCTGATTTGGCGCAAAAACGGCAAGCCCACAGCGTGCATGCCGTAATCCGTCAAGCCGATTCTTACCGTCAGTTCTGCATGCAAGGGGTCAAAATCCGGCGGTTGCCACAGCGCATTGATGTCGGCAAGTATTTGTTTTAACGGTTGGTGCAGCGATTTTGCCCTCTCCGTTGGCGACAGTCCGTATTGGGTGCGGACAAACAACGGGTCTGTAAAACTGTCGCGCAGCTTCGCCAAAATCGCGCTCATTGCTGACTGGCTTAATGCCATTTTTTCGGCAGCTCGGCTGACGTTCTGTTCGTCCAAAAGTACGGACAGGGCTTTCAACAAGTTCAAATCCAAACGGCGCAGTTCTTGCATCTTTATTCCTAAGATATTTGCATCAAGAATATCTTATATTCAAACTATCGATTAGACAAATAATACTCCTAATCCGATAATGCTGCCATCCGATATATTTCTTGTTGAGAAAGGACATAACTATGAGTCACACCCAATCTGCCATCATTTTTCCGCAAGGTTACATCCCCGGTGAAACCGACAATTTCTGTTCCAACGAAGTCATCGTAAAAGGCATTCTTTTGGCAGAAGCATGGGAACTGCTTGTTAATCCGCACAAATGGCCGACCTATTACGCCAATTCTGCCAATATCCGCTACGGTAAAACATATTTGGAACAAGGCGAACGGTTTTACTTTGAAACTTTCGGTTTCTCTGTCGATGCCGAAGTGGTGGAACTGGTGGAGCCGAAAAACGGACAGGCAGGCCGTATTGCCTGGCATGGTTGGGCGGGCGAAGGCGAAACACGTTTGGACGTGCACCACGCTTGGCTGCTGGAAGAATTGGACGGAGGCCGTGTGCGGATTTTGACGCAGGAAACGCAGAATGTCGAACCGGCAAAAGAGTTGGCCAAAGCCAAACCCAATCCGATGATTAACGGCCATCAGGAATGGCTGGACAGCATGGTTGCCGCCGCAAAATAAACGATTGTCTGCCTTCAATACAGTTTGAGAACTGCTGATAATGTCCTGATAGGCCGTCTGAAAAATAGAAGATTGAATATTTACAACTATTCTACACTTTCAGACGGCCTCTTTCCCTTTAAGCCAAGAAGAACCCGTTATCCGGCAGCTTGCCGCCCAAAATTTTCGGGTTGAACTGCATCAGGATTTCGTAAAACTTCAAAATCTCGTTCTTCACTTCGCTGCCTTTAGTTACCGTCAGTCGCGCGCCGTCCAAGCCCATGACTAGGGCGGGTTCGGGGGCGGGGAGGTAGTTTTTGCCGATTTTCGCCGCGCTTTGGCGGTTAGCCAGTATCCAGTTGAGTGCGTTTTTCAAATCCTGATGGAAGATGTCGAACTGCGCTTTGTGTGCGTGGAAATATTCTTCGTTGGCGATGATGCCTGCCATCGGAATCAGCGGTTTGGTATCAAATGCCTGCCCCCATGCTTTCACTAAATCAAAGCCGCGCACGACGTTTATGCCCATGGTTTTGCCTTTAAGCAGGCTGGCGGTTGCCATCGGTTCGGGCAGGATGGCGGCGTGGTAGTCCTTGCTTAAAAACAGTCCGACTGCTTCGGGCGGCGTGGCGGTGTAAGTGATGCCGACTTTGTGTGCGTCGATTTTTAGTTTTTTCAACAAAGCTTGAAGCACGATGTCGGGCATATCGTTTTTAAACGGCACAAGGATTTTCTTGCCGACCAAATCCTGCGGCGAGGTAATCGCGCTGCCTTTGCACATCAGCTGCGTGATGCCGTTGGTTAAAATATTCACCATGCCGACTTTCTGCCCTTGGTTGCGCAGGTTTACGCCGACATTGCTCGGACTCATCATGACTTTAAATTGTCCGCTCGCTACGCCTGCACGCAGCTGGTCGGGTGAACGCCAAATTTTTAGCGACACATCCGCCTGTTTCGCCAGCTTGCCTTGCAACGCCGCTACGGCAATGGTTACGCTGGGCATTGCCGGTGCGCCGTATACGGTAAATTGCTCTTTACCTGCTGCCAACAATGAAGGCGAAACGCCTGCGGCTGCCAGCGCGGCGGTCATTTTTAAGAAATCACGTCTTTTCATGTCCATTTTTTATCTCCTAATTCTTAATAAGCCAGTGTAGGCATTCTTTCAGACGGCCTGATTTTAAAAAGCCGCATGCAAACTCAACCAATATGTCCTGCCCGGTGCATACACGACACTGGGGGATAGAGCTAGGACGTGGTCGCCGCTGATGTGTTCGGCGTATTTTTTGTTGAACACGTTGTTCACGCCCAAGCGCAAGCCGTATTTGTCTTTGATGTTCATGCCGGCATACACGTCGGCAACGGTAAAGCCTTTGGCAGCTTCGCGTTTATCTATGCCCAGACCGCTTGCCATATCAAAATCGCCGCGCGTTTGTTTGGCGACAAAGCGTGTTGCCGCGCCGATATTGTAGCTGCCGTGGGCAAAGTAGTTTTTGTAGTCGGCTTGGACGGCGGCTTCAAACGGACGGATTTGATAGAGCGGCCTGCCGTCGGTTTCGTTGTACCCGTAGTTGTAGGTGGCTTTGATGCCTGCCGCCCAGTGCGGATTGAAGTTGTAACGCGCGTAGGCCTGTGCGGTAAACAATCGCGCGTCCACGTTGCGTGTGATGATACCGCCGCCTTTGGAAGCTGTGCCGCTTTGTCCGTGTGCTCGGTCAAAAATAATCAGGTCTTTGACTTTGTCCGCCACAAGCGTGCCGCCCACGTTCCAGCCCGCGCCTGCCAGAGAGTTCATGTAGCCGTTGTAGTAGTCGTTGCGGCTGTCGGCGGTGAGCTTGATGCGGTTGTGTTTTTCGGTTTTCAGCAGGGGATTGCCTGCGATGGCAGCGGTTGGGTTTGGGTTCATCAGCGCGCCGTTCATGCGGTTTTGCACGATGGCGGCAAGTGAGTTGAAGCGTTCGGTGTTGTCGCCGATTCGTTCTAAGTGAGCAAGGGAAACGCTGTATTTTTGCGTTTCAGACGGCGTGAAATCGTATTTGAGTTCGCCTGAGAAGGCATGACGGCGCACTTTGCCGTTGAAGTCGTAGCCGTAATGGGTTTTCCAGATTTGCTGCGCCGAGGCAAAGGCAAGGTTGCGGTTCATCGGATGGGCGGGTTGCGCCGTATTTTTGCGAACGTCCGCTTCGTTGATTTCGTAGCTTAAGCCCAAGCCCAGTTTGTGTCGGTCGTCAAACTTGTAAGACAGGGTATCGGCAATGCGCCAGCGGTCGATGTGTACATCGGCGAAACGGTAGCCGTTGAGGAAATCGCGCATGGCGGTGTGGGCATTGCGCTCGCCGTTTTGGCTGTCGTTGCGGTAGCTGACGGCGGCGTTGTTGTGGAACTTGCCGAAATCCGCATCGTGTTTGAGCGAGAAATCATACACTTTGCGGTCAAGCTCTACGAACACTTTCTGCTGCGTATTGTTTTGACGCAGGGAGTAATTGTCGGCATGGCGTTTGAGTTTGATGACACCAGCTTCTGCGTTGACCGTATTGCTCAAATCGGCATTGCCCCAACGCGCGTTGAGTTTGGCGATGTGGCGTTCGGTGTCCAATGCGTCGTTGACGAACTGCGGCTGGCGGTCGTTGTTGATGTCGTCGTGCAGGTAGGTGAGGCGGTATTCCTGATTTTCAGATGGCACGAAACCGAGTACCAAAGCCTGATTGAAGCGGCTGTATTTCCAATCGGTGTCGTGCCCACCGCCATCTTTGTAGCCGTTTGCCTTGGTGTGATTGAGGTTGGCTACGCCGTATACCTTCGCCCCACGTGCTTGTGCGGTAATGGAGTTGTAAAAGCTTTTGCCGTAAAAACCGCTGTTTGCCTTCAGCGGACGGAAGGCTTGGTCTATGTTTTCAGTAACAAAGTAATAATCGCTGCGGTCGGTGCGGTCGAATTGGTTTTCGGGGAAATAGCCTTGCGCTGCGGTCGGTGCAATCGGTTTGGGAGGGGAGAAGGTTTTGACGGATTGTATTTCTTCAGTATTTGCCAGTTGTTCTGCCCAAGATGGAGCAACGGAAAAAACGGTCATCAAAGCCCATGTGAGAGTATTTAGTTTCATTTTTTAGCTCATAATAATAATTATTATTTATTATCCTATTAAAAAAAATTTAAGTAAACAAGAAAATGATATGAAAACGCCTAGAGCGTGATACATCGGTCGAAACTTGATTTTTGGAGCGTTGCGGCAGATTGATTTGGAACTGTTGCCATACTGTCGTTTTTGCGGCGGCTGATAAAAAAAGGCTGTATTTTAATAATCCGTTGATTACAACTACTTGTCAGGGAAAAGAAAATTATTTTCCCGGTTGGGTAGAAACCTATCCTATTAAATACCTTGAAGCCGAGTATGCCTGTCGGCACTATATTAAAACACAGCCTAAAAAAGCGCGAACCAAACGGTTCGCGCTTTTTTCAGACGGCATCAATTATTTTTTGTCGTCTTTA
The DNA here is from genome assembly GCF_962747995.1 of Neisseria viridiae. Classification (GTDB taxonomy): domain Bacteria; phylum Pseudomonadota; class Gammaproteobacteria; order Burkholderiales; family Neisseriaceae; genus Neisseria; species Neisseria viridiae. Next base: position 68,871 of record NZ_CAUJAJ010000002.1, read on the forward strand.
ACTTCTTCAAAGTCAGCATCTACGACATCATCGTCTTTCTTTGCAGAAGCATTGGCTTGTGCACTTTCACCTGCTTGGGCTTCAGCTTGCGCTTGAGCGTAAACCATTTCACCCAGTTTTTGGCTGGCTGCACCCAAAGCTTCAGCTTTGGCATCGATAGCTGCTTTGTCGTCGCCTTTCACGGCTTCTTCGGCTTCTTTCAGCGCGGCTTCGATTTTTTCTTTCTCGGCTGCGTCAAGTTTGTCGCCGTAGTCCGCCAAAGATTTTTTCACGGAGTGAATCAGGGCTTCGGCTTGGTTGCGGGAAGCGACCAATTCAGTCAGTTTTTTATCTTCCTCGGCATTGGCTTCGGCATCTTTCACCATGCGTTCGATTTCTTCTTCGCTCAAACCTGAAGAACCTTGGATGGTGATGTTGGCTGCTTTGCCAGTGCCTTTGTCTTTGGCGGAAACGTGCAGGATACCGTTGGCGTCGATGTCGAAGGTTACTTCGATTTGCGGCATACCGCGCGGTGCGGGTGCGATGTCGCCCAAGTTGAACTGACCCAAAGATTTGTTGGCAGAAGCGCGTTCGCGTTCGCCTTGCAGTACGTGGATGGTTACTGTGCTTTGGTTGTCTTCGGCGGTAGAGAACACTTGCGACGCTTTGGTCGGGATGGTGGTGTTCTTCTGAATCAGCTTGGTCATCACGCCGCCCATGGTTTCGATACCCAAAGACAGAGGGGTTACGTCCAGCAGCAATACGTCGCTGCGGCCGCCGCTCAATACTTCACCTTGGATCGCTGCGCCTACGGCAACGGCTTCGTCAGGGTTCACGTCTTTGCGCGGTTCTTTGCCGAAGAAGTCTTTAACAGCTTCTTGTACTTTCGGCATACGGGACTGACCGCCGACCAAAATCACGTCGTCGATGTCGCCGGTGCTCAAGCCGGCATCTTTCAATGCGGTGCGGCAAGGCTCGATAGAGCGGGCAATCAGGTCTTCAACCAGGCTCTCGAATTTGGCGCGGGTAATTTTCATCGCCAAGTGTTTCGGACCGGTTGCGTCCATGGTGATGTACGGCAGGTTGATTTCGGTTTGCTGGCCGCTGGACAATTCGATTTTGGCTTTTTCGGCAGCTTCTTTCAGGCGTTGCAATGCCATCACGTCTTGTTTCAAATCAATGCCTTGTTCTTTTTTGAACTCGGCGATGATGTGGTCGATCAAGCGTTGGTCGAAGTCTTCACCGCCTAAGAAGGTGTCGCCGTTGGTTGCCAAAACTTCAAATTGTTTGTCGCCGTCAAGGTTGGCGATTTCGATGATGGAGATATCGAAAGTACCGCCGCCCAAGTCATATACGGCTACTTTGCGGTCTTTGTTGTCGCCTTTGTCCATACCGAATGCCAAAGCTGCAGCGGTCGGCTCGTTGATGATGCGTTTTACGTCCAAACCGGCGATGCGGCCTGCGTCTTTGGTGGCTTGACGTTGGCTGTCGTTGAAGTAGGCAGGGACGGTAATCACGGCTTCGGTTACTTTTTCGCCCAAGTAAGCTTCGGCGGCTTCTTTCATTTTACGCAGGACTTCTGCGGAAATTTGAGGAGGAGACAGCTCTTTGCCTTGTGCTTTTACCCATGCGTCGCCGTTGTTGGCTTTGATGATTTCAAAAGGCATGGATTCGATGTCGCGTTGGACTTCTTTGTCTTCAAATTTGTGACCAATCAAACGTTTGGCGGCGTAAATAGTGTTTTTAGCGTTGGTTACGGCTTGGCGTTTGGCAGGCGCGCCAACGAGGATTTCGCCACCATCCAAATAAGCGATAACGGACGGCGTGGTGCGTGCGCCTTCTGCGTTTTCGATAACTTTGGTTTGACCGTTTTCGGAAATGGCCAAACAAGAGTTGGTTGTACCTAAGTCAATACCGATTACTTTTGCCATGTGGATACTCCTATTTGATTTTGCTTATTTTGAGAAATATGTTGGAACATTTTGTCCCGATGGGCTGTAAATAGGGCGGGCGGCGGGCTGTTTCAAGCTACAGCATGGTTATAATTATATAACTTTATGAATATATTGGTTTTATATTTGATTTAATACATTTGGCTCCAATGCATTCAAGCATAATATTTCAAATGGCAGGCAGGTTTATTCATAGACAATGCCGGCGAGCATTTCCTGTTCGTTCAAGTTGCCGTACTCTTTTTCCCAGTCGTGTGAAGACTCGATGATGTCGCATTCTTTGGAAAGGGAGACTTGTTCTGCATCCATATCTTTGGCGTTCAGTATGTTGAATTGTTCGCACAGGGATGCGGATAAAGTGATGTCGGGCTGTTTGGCTTCAGAACGGTTTTCTTGGAAGGCAAAGCAGAATGCGGTAAATGCCGCAGTATAGATAAGATATTTGCCGGTTTTCTTCATTTTTCTATCCTTTTTCTGTCAATTAAGGATTAAACCTATGGAAAATCTGAAAAATTATGTATTAAGTAAGAAAAATCATAATTTAAATTTAGTTTATCATAGTTGTTCCGTTTTTGGGATAGCTAAGGTAAAATATATTTCATGTTTACTTTAGATGATTGAATGAAGGGGAGCGGAAGGATATTTATGGAAACCTTTAAAGACAGACTGGTTTTTTTATGGAAAAGCGAAGCGAAGCAGGCAAAAATCGCATCCGATATTGAAATGACGATTGCGGGCTTCAGCAGGATATGGAATGAAGGCGGTTTGCCGAAGTCTGAAACATTAAAAAAAATCAAGCAGTTGAAGGGGTGTAGTATCGATTGGCTGTTGACCGGGGAGGGTAATCCGTTTCCGGATGAAGCCCCAAAAAAATCCCTTGCTTACGATACTTTGGGTAATGAAGTCGATACGGACGAGTTTGTTTTCGTGCCGAGATATGATATTCGGGCGGCTGCGGGATACGGGCAGTTTGTCGATCATGAGGAACCGGTATTTACAATGGCGTTCAGACGGCATTGGATTGAGAATTATGTTACCCGCGATACGAAAAACCTGTCTGTAATTTCCGTCAAGGGGGATTCTATGGAGGGGGTTTTGAATGACGGCGATTCGATTTTGGTCAACCATAGCGAGAATACGCCGAGGGACGGACTGTATGTGTTGCGGATTAATGAAAACCTGTTGGTCAAACGCCTGCAAATCGTCCCCGGCGGGATAATCAACGTTATTTCCGCCAACGAGGCTTACCCTGCTTTTGAAATTAATTTGAATCATCCTGCCGATGATGTGGAAATCATCGGGCGGGTCGAGTGGTTCGGCAGGGCGGTTTGAGTCCGGGGCTTGAAATCGGGAGCGGTCAAACTTATCTGTAAGGCAGTTTCTTTTCAGGGAACAAGCCCCCGCTTGCCTTTGCAAGGGGTTTGAGAGAGAATGCGTAAATATTATATTAAGGAATCACACCATGTCGGACGAAAGCCCTATTATCTTTACTGACAGCTGCTGTACGAAAGTTGCCGATTTGATTGCCGAAGAAAACAACCCCGATTTGAAATTGCGGGTTTTTGTCAACGGCGGCGGCTGCTCGGGTTTCCAGTATGGATTTACTTTTGATGAAATTAAGAACGACGACGATTTTGAAATCGAGAAAAACGGTTTGGTCTTTTTGGTCGATCCGATGAGCTATCAATATCTGGTCGGTGCGGAAATCGACTATACGGAAAGTTTGCAGGGTTCGCAATTCGTCATCCGCAATCCGAATGCGGAAACAACCTGCGGTTGCGGATCGTCGTTTTCCGTATGACCGCTTGGTTTGTGTGATGCCGTCTGAACGTTCAGACGGCATTTTTACTTTTGGAAAATATATTATCGGGATGAATTCACATATAATCCGATTGTTTGAAGATGAATCGGGTTTCCCGAAAGGAACGGGCGGAACGGTATCAGGCGTATTTGTTCCCTTATGATTGAGATGAGTAAAGATTACCGAAATGATTTGTACGATGTATATGTTTCCTACCCGCCCCAAGTGGATCGCGGGCTTATCCGGGAGTGCCTTAAGGAGAATCTCGGCGAAGAAAAGGCGGAAGGATTGATCGAATCGCTCGATTCCAAACCTCAAGTGCTGGTTGAGGAAAAATGCACTTGGGCGAAACGGGAAGAGTTGCATGATTATTTCAGCTATTTGGGTTTGGATATTATTACCCGGAGATATATGGAGTTGGAAACGGTCGTGCCACCGGAGGAAGGGGAGGGCGAAGGAGAAGGAGCGGATGGGGAAATGCCCGAATATCTTGAACTTCATGGCGGGCGGGAAGATGATATTTCCGCACCTTCGCAACCCGAACCGCCGCCCCGCAATATCAAACCGCTGGTTTTTGGGCTGCTGATTGCCTTTTTGAGCTATCTGCTCGGTAAGATTTTTTGATTGTCCGATAAATGCTGTATTCGGGATTTTATATATGAAATGGTTGAAACGCCTGACGGTCATTGTCGGGACTTTTTACCGCTATCGGCTGGCAGGTCTGTGCGCTTCACTGATGGGTAGCGGTTGGATATGCGCTCTGCTGAAAATGATGCCGCAGTCGTCCAAATTGAAAAACGAACCGCCTGCCGTCCGTCTGCGCCTTGCCTTGGAAAGCCTGGGGCCGATTTTCATCAAATTCGGACAGGTTTTGTCCACACGCCCCGATTTGATTCCGCACGATTACGCCGTCGAACTGGCAAAGTTGCAAGACAAAGTGCCGCCTTTTGACGCGCGGCTTTCGCGTGAACAAATCGAAAAATCGCTGGGCCAGCCCATCGAAAAGCTGTATGCGGAATTTGAAACCGAGCCCGTCGCCAGCGCATCCATCGCCCAAGTACACAAAGCCCGCCTGCATTCGGGCGAACGAGTGGCTGTCAAAGTTTTGCGCCCCAACCTTTTGCCCCTTATAGAACAGGATTTGTCGCTGATGCGTTTCGGTGCGGCTTGGGTCGAACGCTTGTTTTCAGACGGCAGGCGTCTGAAGCCGCGCGAAGTGGTGGCGGAGTTCGACAAATATCTGCACGACGAGTTGGATTTGATGCGCGAAGCCGCCAATGCAGGACAGCTCGGACGCAATTTCCAAAACAGCAATATGCTGATTGTGCCCAAGGTGTTTTACGACTACTGCACAAGCGACGTGCTGACAATCGAATGGATGGACGGCACGCCGGTTGCCGACATCGCCAAACTCAAAGCAGACGGCATCGATTTGCACAAACTCGCCGATTACGGCGTGGAAATCTTTTTCACGCAGGTCTTCCGCGACGGTTTTTTCCATGCGGATATGCACCCCGGCAATATTCTGGTTGCCGCCGACAACCGCTACATCGCCCTTGATTTCGGCATTGTCGGCACGCTGACCGATTACGACAAACGCTATCTCGCCATCAACTTCCTCGCCTTTTTCAACCGCGATTACCGGCGTGTCGCCACCGCCCACATCGAATCGGGCTGGGTGCCCGCCGACACGCGTGCGGAAGAGTTGGAAGCCGCCGTCCGCGCCGTGTGCGAACCGGTGTTCAACAAACCGATTTCGCAGATTTCCTTCGGCTTGGTGCTGATGCGCCTGTTTGAAGTCAGCCGCCGCTTCAATGTCGAAATCCAACCGCAGCTTGTGCTACTGCAAAAAACGCTGCTCAACATCGAAGGTCTGGGCCGACAACTCGATCCCGATTTGGACTTGTGGAAAACCGCCAAACCGTTTTTGGTGAAATGGATGAACGGGCAGGTCGGTCCCAAAGCCCTTTGGCGCAACCTCAAAAACGAAGCCCCCGACTGGGCGCAAATCATTCCTTCATTGCCACGCAAAATCAATGACTTGGTCGATGAGGCGCGCCGGCAGGAAATGCGTGATGCTTATATTCATTTGGTCAAAGTGCAGCAACGGCAAAGCCTGTGGCTGGCGGCAATCGCGTTTGTTTTGCTGCTGATTTTGATTTTGAAATAGGCTTTGTCCGAATCATCGCCCGACTCCGCCCGTTTATAAGGAAACCGGTTATTTCCGGTTGCGTGGGAATCGGGTGTATCGAATAAAAGGCATTTTGTCCGACTGGCAAGTGCCGGCATCGGCGGCATATCAAGGCGCAGGCTTGAAGCGGGCAATGCCGTCTGAAGCCCGTTTGGCGTTTCAGACGGCATTGGTGCGGATATTCAAATCATAAAGTCGATTTCGGCAAACTGGATATTTTGATCCATATCCGCCGACGGGGTTTTGAGCGATCGCGCCACGGGTTTTGCGGGTACGCCGACAACCGTGATGGACGGCGGCACGTCTGAAACCACGACGCTGCCCGCCCCGATTTTGGCATTGCTGCCGATGCGGATATTGCCCAATATCGAGGCGTTTGCGCCGATCATCACGCCGTCGCCGATTTTAGGGTGGCGGTCGCCGCCTTCTTTGCCCGAACCGCCGAGCGTTACGCCGTGCAAAATCGAAATATTGTTGCCCAACACGGCGGTTTCGCCGGCAACAAAGCCGGTGGCGTGGTCAAGCATCAGTCCGTGTCCGAAATGCGCGGCGGGATGGATGTCCACCCCAAATACTTCAGACATCCGGTTTTGCAGGAAATAGGCCAGCGTTTTACGTCCGTTTAAGTATAGCCAGTGGTTGATGCGGTGTGCCTGAATCGCGTGAAAACCTTTGAAATATAAAAGCGGCAGCGAATATTCGTCGCAGGCGGGATCGCGTTCGTAGATGGCTTTTAAGTCTGCCTCGACGCATTTGCTGATTTGCTCATCGCTGCCCAATGCCTGCTGGTAGATTTCAAACAGCGCGCGCACGTCCATAATCGGGCTGCCGAGTTTGCTGGAAAGGTGGTAGGCAAGGACGGAGCCGAGGGACTCGTGGCGCAACACGGTTTGGTGCAAAAAACTTGCCAGCATCGGTTCGGCGGCGGCAGCAGCAGCGGTTTCTTCGCGGATGGTGTGCCAAAGGTCGAAACCGTTTGTGTTCAAATGGTTTTTTTTCATAATGGATGCCGTCTGAAAAGCATAAGGTCGGCGGTATCTTACCGTTTATATGGTTTTTGCGGTAGGGTATTCGGCGGCGGATGTGAAATTTCCTGCCTTTGCTTGAAGTTTCTTGAAAATGTCCTTATCTTGCGCGGGTAATAACCGGATTTTGATTTCCAATTTGTTTTAAGGGATACGATATGAGCGAACAGACACAGCAGCAAAACAGTGAAGAAGCGGTTGAAAATGTGGAGGCGGTGGAAACCGTCGAGACAGTAGGAAATGCGGACGGTGTGCAGGAACAGGCTGCCGCCGAGCCGGCTTATGAGGATTTGCAGGCGCGGATTGCCGAGCTGGAAGCGCAGTTGAAAGACGAGCAGCTGCGTGCTTTGGCAAACGAGCAAAACCTGCGCCGCCGCCATCAGCAGGAAATTGCCGATACGCACAAGTTCGCCGGACAGAAGTTTGCCGTGGAAATGCTGCCGGTCAAGGATTATCTGGAAATGGCGCTTTTGGATCAGAGCGGCAATTTCGATGCGCTGAAAATGGGCGTGCAGATGACTTTGAACGAGTTGCAGAAAGCATTTGATGCCACGCAAATCAAGGAAATCAACCCTAAAGCGGGCGACAAGCTCAATCCGAATATCCATCAGGCGATGCAGGCGGTGGCCAGTGAGCAGGAACCCAATACCGTGGTCGGCGTGATGAAGAAGGGTTATACGCTGTCCGACCGCGTGCTGCGCCCGGCTATGGTTACGGTGGCACAGAAGGAAGCCTGAAGGCGTCTGGGGAATAATCTGATTTATTTCCTGAAGCGCGTTTTGCGTATAAACCGATCGAAGTAAAGCGGCAATGCCGTCTGAACCCGCCTGTCGGGCTTCAGACGGCATTTTATAGTGGATTAACAAAAATCAGGACAAGGCGACGAAGCCGCAGACAGTACAAATAGTACGGAACCGATTCACTTGGTGCTTCAGCACCTTAGAGAATCGTTCTCTTTGAGCTAAGGCGAGGCAACGCTGTACTGGTTTAAATTTAATCCACTATATTTCGGCGTTAACGGTCAACCCGTATGCCGCCTGCCTGTTTTTCTTTATCCAGTTTCTTTTGCAGGGTGTCGCAAGGCGTGTCGCAGTCGCACATTTTTTTCATACCCAAGGCGGTAATGCCGCCGCAACTGCCTTTGATGGTGCGTTTGGAGAAAATATAGCCGACCGCCATACCGATGATGACGGTCAGGAAGATGCCGAAGGTGAGGAGCAGGGTTTTCATAGTGTTTCCCAATCGGTGTGTGTTTAACGGAGCAGTTTTTCAAATTCGGAAGACATGGCGGTGCGGTAGCCGCCTTTATCCCTGACAATCAGGAAAATGGCGAGTTTTTCGCGCTCTGCCAGCTTCAGGGCTTCGGTTTCTCCTAAAACAAATAATCCTGTGGACAAGCCGTCCGCCGTCATTGCACTGTCTGCGACCACGCTGATGGAGGCGAGGTTGTGGCTGATGGGGCGTTTGTTGTTCGGGTTGATGATGTGGGAGAGGCGTTTGCCGCTTTTATCGACGTGGAAAATACGGTAATCGCCGGAAGTGGCAAGCGAACGGTTGTTCAGCGGGACGATAATCTGCGTATTGCCGCCTTGGACGATATTGGGCTGTTCGATGCCGATGCGCCACGGTTCGCCGCGCGCGTTTTTGCCTTTGCCGTGCAACTCGCCGCCGATTTCGACCAGATAATTTTGAATGCCGTATTTTTCCAGTTCGCCCGCAACTTTATCAACGCCGAAGCCTTTGGCAATCGAAGATAAATCCAAATAGGCCTTGGGGTGGGTTTTGCTCAAGGAGGCGTAATCTTTGCCTTGTTTCAAAATGATTTTGTCTATGCCCGTATAAGATGCCGCCTGTTTGATTTGTTCCGGCGACGGTTCACGGGTAACGGATTTGTCGGGGCCGAATCCCCAAAGGTTGACCAAGGGGCCGACAGTTACGTCCAGCGCGCCGTGTGTCAGGCGGTTCAGGCGGACGGCCTCGGCGGTAACGTGTGCGAAGTCGCTTGAAATGCGGAGGGGCTTGCCGGCTGTGTGTTGGTTGAACCGGCTGATTTCGGAGTCGGGCTGATAGGTGGACATCTGCCGGTTGACTTCTTTAAGCGCGTCATCGATGCGCTTTTGTATTTCGGCAGGTGAGGGGAGTTTGTCCCGATTATTTGAAAGGTATTTGATGGTATAGGTCGTGCCCATCGTTTCGCCTTGCAGGGTAACGGTTTGCGCGGTTTGTTTCGAACAGGCGTTCAGGAAGATAAAACTCAGGGCAAATATCAAGGCGCGGATAAAGTTCGGCAGGCGTGTTTCAGACGGCATAGTGTTTGATAGTCTTGGCAAATGGCTTGAATTATATCGCAAAACGGCCGATATGTTTTTATGCTAATGCCGTCTGAAGGGTGTTCGGGCGGCATTAGCATAGAAAAAGGAAGAAACCGAGGTTTCTTCCTTTTGTATTTGAAGCCGAATATTTAACCGCCGAAATCGTCCAAGAGGATGTTTTCGTCTTCCACGCCTAAGTCTTTAAGCATTTTGATGACGGACTGGTTCATAATCGGCGGGCCGCACATATAAAATTCGCAGTCTTCCGGTGCTTCGTGATTTTTCAGGTGGTTTTCGTAAACCACGTTGTGGATGAAGCCTGTGTAGCCGTCCCAGTTGTCTTCCGGCAGCGGGTCGGACAAGGCGACGTGCCATGTGAAGTTCGGGAATTCTGCTGCGAGTTGGTCGAAGTCTTCGACATAGAACATCTCGCGTTTAGAACGTGCACCATACCAGAAGGTAATTTTACGTTTGGAGTTCAAACGTTTCAGCTGGTCGAAAATGTGGGAACGCATCGGAGCCATGCCCGCACCACCGCCGATGAATACCATTTCGGCATCGGTGTCTTTGGCGAAAAATTCGCCGAACGGACCGGAAATCGTAACTTTGTCGCCGGGTTTGAGCGACCAGATGTAGGAAGACATTTGTCCCGGAGGCGCATCGGGTACGCGCGGGGGCGGCGTGGCGATACGCACGTTCAGCATAATGATGCCTTTTTCTTCAGGATACGAAGCCATGGAGTAAGCGCGCAAAATCGGTTCGTCCACTTTGGAAACGTATTGCCACAGATTGTATTTGTCCCAGTCTTCGTGATATTTCTTGGGAATGTCAAAGTCTTTGTAGGCAACGGTGTGCGGCGGGGCTTCGATTTGGATGTAGCCGCCGGCACGGAAGGGGACTTCTTCGCCTTCGGGAATGGCAAGCTTGAGTTCTTTAATGAACGTTGCTTTGTTGTCGTTGGAAATGACGGTGCATTCCCATTTTTTCACGCCGAACACTTCTTCGGGTACTTCAATCTCCATATCGGTTTTGACGTTGACTTGGCACGACAGCCGGCAGCCTTCGCGCGCTTCGCGTTTGCTGATGTGGGACAACTCGGTCGGCAGAATGTCGCCGCCGCCGCTTTTCACGACAACGCGGCATTGTCCGCACGAGCCGCCGCCACCACAGGCGGAAGGAACGAAAATACCTTGGCTGGCAAGCGCGCCCAACAGTTTGCCGCCGGCGGGCATCGTCAGTTCTTTTTCATCATTGACTTTGATGGTGATGTCGCCTTCGCTCACCAACTTGGATTTGGCAAACAGAATCATCAGTGCCAAAGCTAAGACGATGACGGTAAACATCACAATACCTAAAATAATCTCCATACCGGTCCCTTTCTTATAACTGGATGCCGGAGAACGACATAAACGCCATCGCCATCAGGCCGGCGGCGATAAAGGTAATGCCCAAGCCTTTGAGGCCTTTGGGAGCGTCCGAATATTTCATTTTTTCGGTAATGCCCGCCAAAGCGACAATCGCCAACATCCAGCCCAAACCCGCGCCGAAGCCGTACACGACGGATTCACCGAAGTTGTATTCGCGCTGCGCCATAAACGATACGGCACCGAAAATCGCGCAGTTTACGGTAATCAGCGGCAGGTAGATGCCTAACGCGTTGTAGAGGGCAGGGACGAATTTGTCCAAGAACATTTCCAAAATCTGTACCAAAGCGGCAATCACGCCGATGAAGGTGATGAATTTCAAAAAGGTCAAATCCACGCCTTCGACAATCGCGCCGTCTTTGAGCAGCGAGTAAACCAATTGGTTGGCTGGGACGGACAGCCCGAGTACGAAAATTACCGCCACACCCAAACCGAATGCGGTGGATACTTTTTTGGATACCGCCAAAAACGTGCACATACCCAAAAAGAAGGATAGCGCCATATTTTCAATGAAGACGGATTTGATAAAGAGGCTCAAATAGTGTTCCATAGCTTATTCCTCCGCCTGTTCGGGTTTCCAAGTACGCAGCCCCCAAATCAAAAAGCCGATGATGAAGAACGCGCTGGGGGCGAGCAGGAACAAGCCGTTGGTCTGATACCAGCCGCCGTCCTGCACAGTTTGGAAAACGGTGTAGCCCAAGAGCTTGCCCGAGCCGATCAGTTCGCGGACAGTGGCGACGACAAGCAGCATCATCCCGTAGCCCGCGCCGTTGCCGATGCCGTCGATCAGGCTTTCCAGCGGCGGCTCTTTCATCGCAAATGCTTCGGCGCGGCCCATCACGATACAGTTGGTAATAATCAGGCCGACGAATACGGAAAGCTGTTTGGACAATTCGTAGGCAAATGCCTGTAAGAGTTGGTCGACCAGCGTAACCAGCGACGCGATAATCGCCATTTGCACGATGATGCGGATGCTGTTGGGGATGTAGTTGCGTACCAGCGAAATGAAGAAGCTGGAAAAACCGGTTACCAAACTGACGGAAATACCCATCACGATGGCCGTCTGAAGTTTGGTGGTAACCGCCAAAGCCGAACAAATACCCAAAACCTGCAAGGCAATCGGGTTGTTGTCGATAAAGGGTGAAAACATCAAATGTTTTAAGCGTTTCATATCAGCCATTATTGCGCTCCTGCTGATTTCAATTTGTTCAGGTAGGGGATATAGCCGTTTTCGCCGAACCAGTAGGCGAACGAACCTTGCACGCCTTTGGAAGTCAGCGACGCGCCGGAGAGGGCATCTACGCCGTGTTCTTTGTCCGAACCCGCGCCTTTGCCGACGTGCAGTGCAAGTTTGCCTTGTCCGTCAAACAGTTTTTTGCCGACGAATTTTTGCTGCCACAACGGATTGCCGATTTCGCCGCCCAAGCCCGGGGTTTCGCCTTGTTCGTAGTAGGTAATGCCGTTGATGGTGTTGCCGTCGGGTTGAATGGCGACAAAGCCGTACATAACAGACCACAAACCGTTGCCGTGCATCGGCAGGATGATTTGCCCGATTTTGCCGTCTTCGCCTTTTACCAAATAAACCTCGGTGTATTTGGCACGGCTTTTGATGCCTGCCAAATCGTCTTCAGGTTTGATGCGGATGCTTTGCGCGGGGTCTTTGCCTGCGATGCGCGCGCTGAAGTCTTTCGGCGCGTCTTTCACATATTCGCCGGTCGCCAAGTCCACGACACGTTGCTCGATACGCTCGGCAAAGGTTTTGCCGATGTCGGTGTCTTTATCCATCAAACCGGCAACGCTCAAGATATAGCCTTGTTTATCTTGGAGTTTTTGTTTTTCTTGGATGGGTTTCAAGCCGACGACCGCACCGGCAACGATGACCGAGCAAATCAGGCTGACCGCCAATACCACAATCAGCGTGCCGCTGAAGCTGTCTTTATCGAATTTCTTAGCCATTGCTGCGCGCCTTTCTGCGTTTGATGTTCGCTTGTGCGACGAAATAGTCGAAAATCGGGGCAAACAGGTTGGCAAACAGAATCGCCAACATCATGCCTTCGGGGTAAGCAGGGTTGACCACGCGGATTAACACGCACATCACGCCGATCAGCGCGCCGTACCACCATTTGCCGACATTGGTAAAGGAAGCGGAAACGGGGTCGGTCGCCATAAACAGCATACCGATGGCGAAGCCGCCGACCACCAAGTGCCAGTACCAAGGCATAGCAAACATAGCGTTGGTGTCCGAACCGATGAAGTTGAACAGCGAAGACATGGCAATCATACCGATCATCACGCCGGCAATAATGCGCCAAGAAGCGATGCGGGCAAACACGATAAACGCGCCGCCGATTAAGAGTGCCAAAGTGGAGACTTCGCCGATGGAGCCGGGCAGTTTGCCGATAAACGCGTCCATCCAAGTGATGGTTTGACCGGTTACGGCGTTTTTCAGGCCGTCTGCACCGTGTGCCGCCCATTGCGCCAGCGCGGTTGCACCGGAATAGCCGTCAACCGCCGTCCAAACCGCATCGCCGCTCAGGTTGGCTGGGTAGGCGAAGAACAGGAAGGCGCGGCCTGCCAGCGCAGGGTTCATGAAGTTTTTACCCGTACCGCCGAATACTTCTTTCGCAACCACAACGCCGAAAGAAATACCCAAAGCCGCCTGCCACAAAGGCAGCGTGGGCGGAACGATTAAGGCGAACAGAATCGAAGTGACGAAGAAACCCTCGTTGATTTCGTGTTTGCGGACGGTGGCGAACAAGACTTCCCAGAAGCCACCCACAACAAATACAGTCGCGTAAATCGGCAGGAAGAAAATCGCGCCGAACAGCATTTTGCCCAACACGCCCGCTTCAGACGACATATGGATGCCCAAAGCGTTGGCAAGGGCGTAATGCCAGTCGTTGGCGATGCTTTGTTGCAGCAAATCAGGCGTTAACGCACCGAATGCCTGTACGCCGACGTTGTACATACCGTAGAACATGGCGGGGAACAAAGCCAGCCACACCAAAATCATCATGCGTTTGGAGTCGAGCGCGTCGCGGACGTGCGCCGCTTTGCGCGTTACCGCGCCGGATGTATAGAAAATCGTCGCCGCAGCTTCGTAGAGGGCATACCATTTTTCATGTTTGCCGCCCGGCAGGAAGTGCGGTTCGATTTTTTCAAGAAAATGTTTCAAGCCCATAATCAGCCTTCTTTCTCAATGGTTTCCAGCACCTTGCGCAACAGCGGGCCGTATTCGTATTTGCCCGGGCAGACGAAGCTGCACAAAGCGAGGTCTTCTTCGTCCAATTCCAAGCAACCCAAAGCCTGCGCACTGTCGGTGTCGCCGACGATTAAATCGCGCAAGAGCAGGGTAGGCAGGATATCCAAGGGCATCACGCGCTCGTAAGTGCCGATGGGAACCATGGCGCGGTCGCCGCCGTTGACGGCTGTCGTGAACTTGAAGAGTTTGTTTTTCAGGAAATGACCAAGGGTCGTACGCGTAATCGAGTATTTATCCGGCTGCGGCGCAACCCAGCCGAACAGCTCTTTACTGCGGCCTTCTTCGATAACGGAAATCTGATTGTGGTAGCGGCCGAGGTAATCGTGCGCGCCTTGTGCAATCGCGCCGTTCAATACTGAGCCGGAAATCACGCGGTTGTCTGCGTCAACCAATTCGCCCGCAGTAATTTGCGATACTTTCGCACCCAAAACGGTACGCAAGAGGCGGGGTTTGTTGACTTGAGAGCCACCCAAGGCAATCACGCGCTCGGTGTTCAGACGGCCTGTTGCAAACAAACGGCCAATGGCAATTACATCTTGATAATTGATGGTCCAAACAGTTTTGTTTGCACCGACTGGCTCGATGAAATGAATGTGCGTGCCGCTCAAACCGGCAGGATGCGGGCCGCCAAATTCATGTATTTCGATGTTGGCAGCGTTTTCAGACGGCACGTCCGCACCGGCTGCTTTACACACATGGATTTTGCGTTCGGTTAGGCGGCTCAACACCAGCAGACCTCGTTTGAAATCTTCGGCGGCTTCTTTGATGATGACCACAGGGTCTGCCGCCAGCGGATTGGTGTCCATCGCATTGACGAAAACGGCGAACGGCTCGGCATCGACGGCAGGGATTTTGCTGAATGGACGGGTACGCAGCGCAGTCCACAAACCGGATTGAATCAGGTTGCGGCGCACTTCTTCACTACTCAATTTTGCCAACGCATCGGGCGCGTAGCGTTCAAACTCGATTTCGTCGTTGCCTTCAACGGCAATCACGACTGACTGAAGTACGCGCTTTTCGCCACGGTGAATCGCGGCGATTTTGCCTGAAGCCGGAGCAGTAAATACTACGCCCGGATTCTTTTTGTCTTCAAACAGCACTTGGCCTTTTTTGACGGCTTCGCCTTCCTTGACTTTCATCGAGGGACGCATACCGGCATATTCTTCGCCAAGCAACGCGACTTCGGTAATGGCCGGCCCGTCATAAATGACTTGCTCCGGTCTGCCCGCGATGGGCAGGTTTAGACCTTTTTTGATTTTAATCATAGATTTGCATTACTTGTGATGGTTAAGGTAAAAACGGCGTGTTTTTGATACGGTGTCGCGGGGCATCAAAAGCATTGAATAAATTAATGTAGCAAAGTGTTAGATTTTATCAGGAATTGTACCTGTTTGTCAGATTTGCTGCTTTTTTCCTTGCGGAAGCCGTTTTTAATTGTCGGAAGGGGGGATATTGATTTGATTATGCCGGAATTTAAAATGCCGTCTGAATGTTCAGACGGCATGGTGCTTACAGCAGTTTGAAAACGAAAAAGATAAGGGTGTGGATGATGAAGACGGGAATCAGAAAACCCGCCGACCACATCATATAGCCGAAGAAAGTCGGCATCGGTACGCCGCGCTGTTCGGCAATGGCTTTGACCATGAAGTTCGGCGCGTTGCCGATATAGGTCAGTGCGCCCATAAATACCGAACCCATAGAGACGGCCAGCAGGGTATGGAACAGAGGCCCCGTCATCAAGGCTTGGGCATCGCCGCCCGCCATATTGAAAAACACGAGATAAGTGGGCGCGTTATCCAAGAATGCCGACAATATGCCGCTCATCCAAAAATACATCGTATTAATCGGATGACCTGCCGTATCGTGAACCAGCGATACCACCCCGCCCAGCGCGCCTGCCTCGCCTGCTTTCAGAATGCTCAGGACGGGGAAGATGGTGATGAAGATGCCGAGGAAGAGTTTGCCCACTTCGGCGATGGGTTCAAAGTTGAATTCGTTGCCTGCGCGGACTTGTTTGGGCGTGATTGCCATAGATACGGCGGTCAATACAATCAGGATGACATCGCGGACGAGGTTTTGCAGGGCGTAACGGCTGCCGAGGATTTCAAATCCCGGGTGTTCGGGTTTCCAAAGGCCGGACATTAGAACCGCGCTAACCACGCCCGCCAGCAGGAGGAAGTTCCATTTGCCGAAGATGGCGATTTTTTCGGGTTTTTCCTGTTGTGCCGGCGTATCTTGTGCAATGCTTTCCTGTTTGAAGAAACGGTTGTCGATGAAATAGAAGGCGGTCAACAGGACAGCGGTGCTGATTAGGACAGGGGCAAGCATATGTTTGACCGTCCACATAAAATCTACACCCTTAAGAAAGCCGAGGAAGAGTGGGGGGTCGCCCAAAGGGGTCAGGCCGCCGCCGATGTTTGCAACCAAGAAAATGAAGAAGATGACGATGTGCACGCGGTGGGCACGGTTTTGGTTGGCTTTCAGCAGCGGACGAATCATCAGCATTGCCGCGCCGGTCGTGCCCATAATTGAAGCCAGTGCCGTGCCGACGGCAAGCAGGGCGGTGTTGAGCTTGGGTGTGCCGTTCAAGTCGCCCCAAACCAAAATGCCGCCTGAAATGGTGTACAGGGCAAGCAGCAGCAGGATGAAGGGGATGTATTCTTCAACGAGTGCGTGTGCGACGGTATGGATACCGGCGGACGCGCCAAAAACCAAACTGAACGGGATGAGGAACAGCAATGTCCAAAAGGCGGTGATTTTGCCGTAATGGTGATGCCAGGTATGCGAAAAAAACAAGGGACCCAATGCGATAGACAGCAAAATCAGGGCAAAGGGCAGGCCCCACAGCAGGTTTAGGTTTGCGCCGTCCAAATCTGCGGCGTAAACCGATGCCGGGAAAAGCATTAGTGAAAACAGGGGTAGGTGGCGCATCGTGTTTCCTCGATTCAAGCACTGCCTTGTGCGGCGCGCGGGAGTGATACAGGCTTCGTGCCGCCCGGACATAGGCGGACTGTGCTGCCTGTTTGTTTTTGAAAAAAGTTTTCCGATTGATTGTAAAGTAAATAATCAGGATAAACCAGTTTCCCAAACCGGAAGGCGGCGGGAAGGCGGATTGCCGTGCTTGGGAATATATATTCTTTTTGATAAATAATTTTATTTAAAACAAATAAATATATGTCTTTAATAAATAACCTATCGAAAACGAAAAATGAATTTATTTTAACATATATTTGCAATGAAGCGGGTTTGCCCTTATCCCTTTCAGACGGCATTCAAGATTCGGGCCTGCGCCACATCCATATGGCGACAAGGGAACAAAAAACCGATGAAACCGCCCCGACCCACCAGCGTTGGGGAAACTGCCAAAACATTATCAGGCAGGATGCGGTCATCATACTGATGGCGAAAATCTTGGCTTTGCGCGGCACTGCGCCGTTTTGTTCCCAGTTATGAACCATCGGACCGAAATAGCGGTGCCGGTGCAGCCAGCGGTGAAAGCGCGGGGATGCCTTTGCCCAGCAGGCGGCGGAGAGCAGTACGAACGGCGTGGTCGGCAACAGCGGCAGAAAAATGCCGATGATTCCCAGCAGCAGGGAGATGCCGCCGCAGGCAATTAAAAGATAACGTATCATTTTGAAGTATTTTTCTTATTGTGCGGATAAGGGCAGGATGTGATACCGAGTTTTGCCCAGCCTTCATGTCCCATTTTTTCCAGCAGGGCGATATTGCGTTCGAATATTGCCGAAGCGTCGGGAAAGGCTTGTGCGGCTTTGGCAATACTGTCTTCGCGGATAAGGTGCAGCGTCGGATAGGGAGAACGGTTGGTGTAGTTGCCGATGTCGTCTGAATCCGTGCCTTCAAATTGGAAATCGGGATGAAACGGGGCGATTTGGACGATGCCTTCCAAGCCGTTTTCGACAACGGCGGCATCGGCAATGTCGAGCATATCGTTGAATACGTCGAAATCGGGGAATAGGGTCGGGTGAACCAGCAGGGTAGTTTCCAGTTCGGTGGCGGGTGTATTGCCCAGTCGCTGCAGTTCTTCGTCCAAGTCTTCCAAAAAACCGTCAAGGTGTTTGGCTTCGCTGATCGCGATGCGGACAAGGTTTTTAACGTGGGGGGCTTTGGCAAAGGGACACAGGTTCAGACCGATGACGGCTTTTTCCAACCATTGTCCGGTGTGTTCGGCAACAGCATCTTTATTTTCGGAAGTATTGATATTCATTATTGTCATGTAAATGTGTTTGCAGATTGCACGTGCGGGAAAATCGGGAAGGGCACTATTCCTTCAGCAGGTGGTTGAGTGGCAGGGAGGTGGTGTGTTTGATTTCTTTTAAAACAAAGCTCGATTGGGCATCCTGTACGCCGTGGTGGGACAGGAGCGTATCCAAAACAAAATGGGAAAACGCGTTCATATCGGTAAAAAATGCCTGAAGCAGGTAGTCGGTCTCGCCGGTCAGGGCGAAGCAGCTCAAAACTTCCGGCCATTTTCGAACCGATGCGGCAAAATCTTCCCGCGCGTCTTTTGCTTTGCTGATGGAAACGCGGATAAATGCCTGAAGTCCCAAGTTGACAGATTCCGGAGACAGCAGCGCGGCATATTGGCGGACGATGCCGGCATCTTCCAACTGCTTCAGACGGCGCAGGCACGGAGAAGGCGAAAGTGCGACACGTTCGGACAGTTCGACATTGGTCAGCCTGCCGTTTTCCTGGAGAACCTGTAAGATTTTAATATCGGTTTTGTCTAAAGTGAGTTGGGGCATATTTGCGTTCCGTTTTAAGGAATTCGGATTGTCTGTCCGTATGTTTGCGGCAATCCGCATAGATGGAGACCATATTAACATATAAAAAGTTATACCGTCATCCGGGACAAATTTTGTTTTCGGAAAATCATGTGAAAACAGAGGCGGTCGGTTTGCATCTCTTTAAGACGGCTTGCCCAAACCGCCGATTCAAGACATAATCGGGAAATGTGCAGGAGAGAGCTACACCCGATTACGCGTAGCCGCCGAAGGCGCAGATGCCCTTAAATCGCTCAGGCAACAGGGACTGCACATTGAAATAAAACATCTGGAGAGCGGCGTTTCCCAAAGATACGCCCACCGAAGGGGAGAAGGCCGTCTGAACCACCATTCAGACAACCGCGCAAAGCAGTGAGCAGACTGGTTTGCCATCATGCGGATACGGCCGAAAATCTCAGGTTCAAGGACAGATAGGGTCATCCGCGCACAGGTGCGCGGGCGGCATCTGAACAAAAAATCCGGAGAAACTTGAGAATGACTGCTCTGAAAACCACCCCGTTTCATCAAGCCCATCAAGATGCAGGCGCGAAGCCGGTTGATTTTGCCGGCTGGGAGCTGCCCATCCATTATGGTTCGCAAATCGCCGAACACGAAGCCGTGCGCACCGATGCAGGTATGTTCGACGTATCACACATGCTTGTTACCGACGTAGCAGGCGCAAATGCCAAAGCCTTTTTCCGCAAACTGATTGCCAACGACGTTGCCAAACTCGCCTTCGTCGGCAAAGCCCTTTATTCCGCTTTGCTCAACGACAACGGCGGCGTGATTGACGACTTGATCGTTTACCGTACCAATGAAGCCGAAACCCAATACCGCATCGTGTCCAACGGCGCGACCCGCGAAAAAGACACCGCCCAGTTCCATAAAGTCGGACAAGAGTTCGGCGTTGCCTTTAATCCGCGCTACGACCTCGGCATGCTTGCCGTGCAAGGCCCTAAAGCCATTGAAAAACTCCTGACCGTCAAACCCGAATGGGCGGACGTGATTCACAGCCTCAAACCGTTCCAAGGTGCAGACTTGGGCAACGACTGGTTTGTCGCACGCACCGGCTATACCGGCGAAGACGGAGTCGAAGTCATCCTGCCCGGCACAGAAGCCGTCGCATTTTTCAAAGCCTTGCAACAAGTCGGCGTACAGCCCTGCGGTCTCGGCGCGCGCGACACTCTGCGTATGGAAGCCGGTATGAACCTTTACGGCAACGATATGGACGACGACACCAGCCCGCTCGAAGCAGGCATGGGTTGGACCGTTGATTTGAAAGACGAAAGCCGCGATTTCGTCGGTAAAGCCGCCTTGCTGGCATTGAAAGAAAAAGGCGTTGCCGTCAAACAAGTCGGTTTGCTGCTCGATAAAGGCGGCATCCTGCGCGCGCATATGGAAGTGTTGACCGACAAAGGCAAAGGCGAAACCACCAGCGGCGTGTTCTCTCCAAGCCTGAAACAATCCATCGCCATCGCCCGCGTACCGAAAGACTTTGACGGCGATACCGCCAAAGTGCTGATTCGCGGCAAAGAAGCGGACGTGCGCGTACTGAAGCTGCCGTTCGTCCGCAACGGTCAAAAACAGTTTGATTAATATCGGTTCAGACGGCATTTTCATTTCATATGCCGTCTGAAAGCAGGTTTTTAGGAATTGTTGTTTCCTATGAAAGCAAACTTTGGCAGTTTATTGTTGTTATTGATGTTATCGGCTTGCGCTTCGTCTGCCGACGAGCGCGGATTGATGTTTTTCGATACAGAAGGAAAATCCCATACTGCAATATTTATGAAAATCGTTGGCGGCAATGGAAAGATTGCCGGCGAGGTGGTGATAGACGGGGAATATGCTCTTGATATTGTCCGCATGAATGATGATTTGAGTATTGCCGTGCAAGATAATAAGGGTAGAAGCCGTGCTTCCGACCTGGAAGCATTGTCGCAAGCGAAATCATTTACCCTGATTGCGTTCAGCCGTTATGCGGGTACAGTTGAAGTGGATAAAGTATCGGCTGTTACAGGCATTTGTGCGGATTACCGCAGCAAAGGCCTGAAGGTTGCCGTTGCAGACAATATGAGGTCCAAACAAGAAATCGTTGTATTCCGTGCAAGCGGCGTAATGGCAAGTAACAAGCGCAAGATAAACGAAGCATATTTGGATTATTCTGCATCCTCTAAACTGCCTTTCGCCCAAAAGCAAGAATTGGAACAAGATAAAAACAATATGATTGCCGTCCATTACGGACGCTTGGAAGAATTAATCGCACGAGGTATCTGCGTACGCTAAGTTGTGCAGATGCCGTCTGAAAATAACCCCCTACCAATGGAGAATCAAACCATGAGCAACAACATCCCAGCAGAACTGAAATACGTTGCCAGCCACGAATGGCTGCGCCTTGAAGAAGACGGTACGATTACCGTCGGCATTACCCACCACGCGCAAGAGCTGTTGGGCGACATCGTGTTTGTCGAGCTGCCTGAAGTCGGCGCAAACCTTGCCGCTGAAGAGCAAGCCGGTGTGGTTGAGTCTGTAAAAGCCGCATCTGACGTGTACGCGCCGGTTGCAGGTGAAGTCGTTGCCGTCAACGATGACTTGCCCAGCGCACCGGAAACTGCCAACAGTGATCCTTACGGCGCAGGCTGGTTCTTCAAAATCAAACCTGCCAATCCTGCCGACTACGACGGTCTTTTGACTGCCGAACAATACGCAGGCGAAGTGGATTAAATTCCTATCCTGATAATAGGATGCCTTATTTAAGGAACTGCACTTTCAGACGGCAAGGATGCGTTTGGAAGTGCAGTTTTTGTCTGTGTCTTCAAGGTCAGTTAGGCTATAATAACGGTCTATATCCATCTTCACCGATTTTTTCATGCAACTTACCGCTGTCGGACTCAATCATCAAACCGCACCTTTAAGCATACGGGAAAAGCTGGCGTTTGCCGCTGCCTGCCTGCCCGAAGCCGTCCGCAATCTTGCCCGAAGCAATGCGGCAACGGAGGCGGTAATCCTTTCTACCTGCAACCGCACCGAGCTTTACTGTGTAGGCGATTCGGAAGAAATCATCCGTTGGCTCGCAGACTACCACAGCCTTCCTATAGAAGAAATCAGCCCCTACCTTTATACTTTGGGGATGCAGGAGACTGTGCGCCATGCTTTCCGCGTTGCCTGCGGCTTGGATTCGATGGTGTTGGGCGAGCCGCAGATTTTAGGACAGATTAAGGATGCGGTCAGAGTTGCTCAAGAGCAGGAAAGTATGGGTAAGAAACTCAATGCCCTGTTCCAAAAAACCTTTTCTGTTGCCAAGGAAGTCCGTACCGATACTGCCGTCGGCGAAAACTCGGTTTCCATGGCTTCAGCTTCCGTCAAATTGGCGGAACAGATTTTTCCCGACATCGGCGATTTGAATGTCTTGTTTATCGGCGCAGGCGAAATGATTGAGTTGGTTGCTACTTATTTTGCTGCTAAAAACCCCAGATTGATGACGGTTGCCAACCGGACGCTGGCGCGTGCACAGGAGTTGTGCGACAAGCTCGGTGTCAACGCCGAACCGTGCCTGCTGTCCGATCTGCCTGCCATTCTGCACGATTACGACGTGGTGGTTTCTTCGACGGCGAGCCAGTTGCCCATTGTCGGCAAAGGCATGGTGGAGCGTGCATTGAAACAAAGGCAGAGTATGCCGTTGTTCATGCTTGATTTGGCAGTGCCGCGCGACATTGAGGCGGAAGTCGGCGATTTGAATGATGCCTATCTTTATACTGTGGACGATATGGTCAATATCGTCCAAAGCGGCAAGGAGGCAAGGCAGAAGGCCGCCGCCGCCGCCGAAACGCTGGTGTCCGAGAAAGTTGCCGAATTTGTCCGGCAGCAGCAGGGCAGGCAGAGTGTCCCCTTGATTAAAGCCTTGCGGGACGAGGGCGAGAAAGCGCGCAAGCAGGTGTTGGAAAATGCGATGAAACAGCTTGCCAAAGGCGCAACGGCAGAAGAGGTTTTGGAACGGCTGTCCGTCCAACTGACCAACAAGCTGCTGCATTCGCCGACCCAAACCTTGAATAAGGCGGGGGAAGAAGATAAAGATTTGGTTCATGCCGTCGCGCAGATTTATCATTTGGACAAATAACGGTGCGCCGGAAAAGGATGCCGTCTGAAGGGGTTTCAGACGGCATATTTTTGTGCCGCCTGACAACATCGTGAAATCCCACATTATATCGATGTAATTACAAAGTATTATCCCGTATGCGGATTGGTTTTAAGATTTGTAAATTTGATTTGCATCAAAAAATCGCCGATAGATGATTCATATAATATCAATATTAAAGAGTATCGGTATATCGGGGATAGCTATGTCCTGTTTTTCAATCCGGCGTATGTCTGCGTTTCGGGCGCGGATAACGGCGTTTTTTGCCGCCTTTGTCTTTTTGACGGCGGCACTGCCCGCTTATGCGGAGCGTCTGCCTGATTTTCTGGCGAAAATACAGCCTTCGGAAATTTTTCCGGGGGCGGACCGTTACGGCAAGCCGGAAGGCAAGCCTATGGTCGCCCGCGTTTACAAAGGCGACGAGCAGCTCGGTTTGGTCTATATCACGACCGACGTGGTCAATACGCGCGGTTATTCGAGCAAACCGATCGATACGCTGATGGCTTTGGCAAACGACGGCACGATAGCCGGGGCAAAACTGGTCGATCATCACGAACCGATTATGCTGATCGGTATCCCGCAGTCGCGCGTGGACAAATTCATCGACAAATATATCGGTCTGAATTTTATTAAAAATCCGCCGACTCCGGGCGTGGCGCCGGGCGACATTATCAGCGGTGCGACTGTTACGCTGATGGTGATTAACGACAGCATCCAGCGTTCGTACAAGGTCATTGCCAACCAATACCGTCTGGGTTCGGATAAGGTCCTTCAGACGGCATCCGCTTCCGATGTCCGGGAAGCTGCGCCTGCGGCAGAAACCCGTCCGCGCCGTATGGCAAATCCCGACAAGCAGGATATTTTGTCTTGGGACGAACTTTTGAAACAAAAGGCCGTCGGCCATCTGCATATCACGCTCGATCAAATTAACAAATTGTTTGAGAAAGGCGGCAAGGCCGGCGTGGCCGATCACGCCGAACAGGGCGATCCTGACGATACCTTTATTGATTTGTATGTTGCCTTGGTCAGCCAGCCTTCCATCGGTAAAAGCCTGCTGGGTGAGGACGGCTGGGCACATCTGCAAAAACGGCTGAAACCCGGTCAGCAGGCGGTTTTGGTTGCCGGAGAGGGCCGTTATTCTTGGAAAGGTTCGGGCTATGTGCGCGGCGGTATTTTCGACCGTATCGAGATGATTCAGGGGGAGAACAGCTTCCGTTTTACCGATGCCCAACATGAACGCGTCGTCGCGCTGTCTGCCGCCGGTTCGCCGCGTTTTAAAGAAGTTTCTTGGTTTACCATCCCTGAAGGCGTAGAGTTTGACGGTGCGGAGCCGTGGCGTCTGCAATTAATGGTTCAGCGCGTTTTGAGCGTGAACGATAAAGCCTTCGTTACCGCCGATTTGGATTACGAATTGCCTCAAGGTTATTATGTCGATGATCCTAAAGCACCGCCCGTGGAAATCAGCGCGCCTGTCGAAGCCGTACCTGCCGCGGCATCCGATACCGCTTCAGACGGCATTGCCGAAGATGCGTCAGCTGAAAACGGTGTATCCAATCAATTATGGAAACAGATTTGGAAAGCGAAACAGGGGCAGATTGTCGTTGTCGGCATTGCACTGACCATATTGTTACTGGTGTTTTTGTTCCAAGATTGGATTGTGCGTTACGAAAAATGGTACGACCGTTTCCGCCTCGCCTTTTTGACCTTCACGCTCTTCTATATCGGCTGGTATGCGCAGGCACAGCTTTCGGTCGTCAATACGCTGACGCTGTTTTCTGCCATCCTTACCGAATTTCATTGGGAATTCTTCCTGATGGATCCGATTGTGTTCATCCTTTGGCTGTTCACGGCGGCGACCATGCTGTTGTGGAACAGGGGGACGTTTTGCGGCTGGTTGTGTCCGTTCGGCTCATTACAGGAATTGACCAACAGGATTGCCAAAAAACTGGGGGTGAAACAGATTACCGTGCCGCATATGCTGCATACCCGTTTGAGCGTCATCAAATACCTGATTTTCTTTGGGCTTTTGGCAATTTCGCTGTATGATTTGGGTACGGCGGAAAAATTTGCCGAAGTCGAACCGTTCAAAACCGCGATTATCTTGAAATTCATGCGCGATTGGTGGTTTGTCGCCTTTGCCGTGGCACTTTTGATTGCGGGGCTGTTTATCGAACGCTTCTTCTGCCGTTATCTGTGTCCTTTGGGTGCGGGCATCGCGCTGCCGGGCAGATTCCGCGTGTTCGACTGGCTGCGCCGCTACAAAATGTGCGGCAACCCCTGCCAAATCTGTACGCACGAATGCCCCGTTCAGGCAATCGCGCCCGAGGGCGACATCCATCCGAACGAGTGTATCCAGTGCCTGCACTGCCAAGTGATGTACCACCACGATACACGCTGTCCGCAAGTTGTGGCAGTGAATAAGAAAAAACAAAAACAGGCTGCTGCAAAATCAGGGGAATTGGAGAGTGTCTCCAAGCAGCCGCAAGAACAGGTTGTCCATTTTGTCAAACCCGAAACGGCGCAATCTGAAGAATAAGCATACGGGGGAAGCCTGAAGCCAAAGTGTCAGGCAGGGTTTCCCCGGAAGGATAATAAAATTTTTTCCCATCGGCTTGCCGTCTGAAAACCGGTTTGCCGTATTTTATCCAAGGAGTGTTGTATGTCAGACGAAAAATTAGAACAAAACGGCTTGAGCCGTCGTTCATTCTTAGGTACGGCCGCTGCTTCCGGTGCAGGTATTGCCGGTGCGGGCCTGTTGGGTTTGGCGGGTTGCTCTAAAGACGGCGAACAGGCTGCCGCTTCTGGCACCGCCCCTGCCGCCAAGGCGCAAGGGGAATCCAAACCCGGTCAACTGTCTTCCGAAGTCGGTCCGGGCGAACTCGATCAATATTACGGCTTCCTTTCCGGCGGTCAGTCTGGCGAGATGCGCCTGATCGGCCTGCCTTCTATGCGCGAACTGATGCGTATCCCCGTGTTCAATATGGACAGCGCGACCGGCTGGGGGCGCACCAATGAGAGCTTGAAAGTCCTCAACGGAAATATCACCGAAGAAACACGTAAATTCTTACAAGATAGTGGTCTGCGTTGCTACCCCAACGGCGACTTGCACCACCCGCACCTGTCCTTTACCGACCAAACTTATGACGGCCGCTATGCCTATGCCAACGATAAGGCAAACAACCGCGTCTGCCGCGTGCGTCTGGATGTGATGAAGGCCGACAAAATCATCGACATCCCCAATGCCTCGGGTATTCACGGTCTGCGTCCGCAACGTTATCCGAAAACCGGTTATGTCTTTGCCAACGGCGAACACATTACTCCTGTTAGTGGCGTAGGCAAACTGGATGATGCAAAAACTTGGAATGCCGTGTACACCGCCATCGACGGCGAAACCATGGAGATTGCATGGCAAGTATTGGTTGACGGTAACCTGGACAACGGCGATGCCGACTATCAAGGCAAATATTCTTTTGCCACCTGCTACAACTCCGAGCGCGCACTGACCGTACAAGGTGCGTCTTCCAACGAGCAGGACTGGTGTGTCGTATTCGATCTGAAAGCTATTGAAGAAGGCATCAAAGCAGGCGACTTCAAAGAAGTGAACGGCGTGAAAATGCTGGACGGCCGCGCGGAAGCCAAATCCAAATACACGCGCTATATCCCCGTGCCGAACTCTCCGCACGGCTGTAATGCTTCTCCCGACGGCAAATACATTATGCTCAACGGCAAGCTGTCTCCGACCGTTACCGTATTGGATGTCAGCAAGCTGGACGATTTGTTCGCCGGCAAAATCAAAGAGCGCGATGTCGTCGTAGCCGAACCGCAACTGGGCCTCGGCCCGTTACACACCGCATTTGACGGCCGAGGCAATGCTTATACGACATTGTTTATCGACAGCCAAATGGTGAAATGGAACATCGACGACGCAATCAAAGCCTACAAAGGCGACAAAGTCGATCCGATCAAACAAAAACTCGACGTTCACTACCAACCGGGCCACAACCATACGACTATGGGCGAAACCAAGGAAGCCGACGGCCAATGGCTGGTGTCTTTGAACAAATTCTCCAAAGACCGCTTCCTGAATGCCGGTCCGTTGAAACCCGAGTGCGACCAATTGATCGACATCTCCGGCGACGAAATGCGTCTGGTACACGACAACCCGACTTTTGCCGAACCGCACGACTTGTGTTTGGTTGCCGCGTCCAAACTGAACCCGGGTAAAACTTGGGACCGTAAAGACCCTTGGTTCTGGCAGGATGCTTTGGAACAGGCGAAAAAAGACGGTGTCGAGCTGGAAAAAGCCGCCAAAGTCGTACGCGAAGGCAACAAAGTACGCGTGTATATGACTGCCGTCGCACCTGCATTCAGCATTCCGCAGTTTGAAGTGAACCAAGGCGACGAAGTAACCGTTTACGTTACCAACGTCGAGACCATCGAGGACTTGACTCACGGCTTCACATTGGAAGGCTACGGCATCGCTATGGAAATCGGCCCGCAAGCCACTTCTTCCGTAACCTTTAAAGCTGTCCGTCCGGGCGTACACTGGTACTACTGCCAATGGTTCTGCCACGCATTGCACATGGAAATGTCCGGTCAGATGATTGTTCATCCCAAATAATGCGGCCTGACGGCTGAATATGGAGAATGCCGTCTGAAGGCAACAGGTCTTCAGACGGCATTTATAGCCAAACCGCTTGCCGTACCGTTTCAGGCGGTTTCGCTATAAAAACAGGCACATTTGAATGATGCTTTATTTTGTTCGGCCATACCGAACGAAACAGAGGGACACTATGCACACATCCGCGCTCCGTATATGGCTGAAGGCCGTGCTGATACTTGCCGCCGGCAGCATTTTTCAGACGGCATCGGCAGCTGTCGTCCACGTTTCCCCGCAAGACAACCTTGCCGAAATTTTTGCCCGCGCCCGGGCGGGCGATACGCTTAAACTGGCTTCCGGCGTATATCAAACCAAACTTTATATCGACAAACCGATTACGATTGAAGGGCCTGCCGACCGTTCCGCAACCGTGGAAGGGGACAGGAGCGGGCGTACCATAGCCGTACACGCGCCGGACGTAACGCTCCGCAACCTGACCGTTACCCGTTCCGGTATGAGCCTGCCGGCAATGGATGCCGGTATTTATCTCGAAGAAACCGCTCCGCGCGCCCTGATTGAACACAACAATATTTTGGATAATTCGGTCGGCGTATATCTGCATGGTTCTGCCGATGCGATGGTGCGCGAGAACAAAATTGTCGGCGATGCGACTTTGCGCGTGAACGAGCGCGGCAACGGCGTTACCGTTTGGAACGCACCCGGCGCGCAGGTCGTCGGCAACGACATTTCCAAAGGGCGGGACGGCATTTTTTCCAACACCAGCACGCACAACACCTATAAAAATAACCGCTTTAGCGATTTGCGTTTCGCCGTCCACTATATGTACACCAACGACAGCGAAGTCAGCGGCAATATTTCCGTGGGCAACAATATGGGCTATGTGCTGATGTTTTCCGAGCGGCTCAAAGTGTTTGACAATATCGCCGTCGGCAGCCGCGACCAGGGCATTATGCTCAACTATGTCAACTATTCCGATATTCACGACAATATTATCAACAAGGCGGGCAAGTGCGTTTTTGCCTACAATGCCAACTACGACAAACTGTCCGCCAATCATTTTGAAAACTGCCAAATCGGCATACACTTTACCGCCGCCATCGAAGGCACGTCCCTGCACGACAATTCCTTTATCAACAACGAAAGCCAGGTCAAATACGTCAGCACGCGCTTTCTCGACTGGAGCGAGGGCGGACACGGCAACTATTGGAGCGACAACAGCGCGTTCGATTTGAACGGCGACGGCGTCGGCGACAGCGCGTACCGCCCCAACGGCATCATCGACCAAATCATCTGGCGCGCGCCGGTTGCACGCCTTCTGATGAACAGTCCCGCAATCAGTATCGTCAAATGGGCGCAGGCGCAGTTTCCCGCCGTTCTGCCCGGCGGCGTGGTGGACAGCAAACCGCTGATGAAGCCTTATGCCCCCAAAATTCAAACCCGTTATCAGGCGATGAGGGACGAACTGCTCAAAGAAGCCGAAACGCGGCAGTCGGAATGGGGCAGGGCGGAAAACGGTGCTTTGAACTAGTCTGCTTCAGACGGCATCCGGATTCAAATGCCGTCTGAAAACACAAAAGGAACAACCATGACCACACATCATGTCGAATTGAGGAAGGTAACCAAACGCTTCGGGGCGCAAAAAGCCGTCAACCAAGTCGATTTGGTTTTGAAGGCAGGAGAAAGCGTCGGGCTTGCCGGACACAACGGCGCGGGCAAGTCCACCATTATGAAGCTGATACTCGGGCTGATTACCCCGACCGAAGGCGAAGTGATGCTTTTGGGCGAACGTACCGGCAGCAAAGCGGGGGCGCGGCTTCGCAGCCAAATCGGCTACCTGCCCGAAACCGTTGCGCTGCACCCTTCGCTGACCGGCATCGAAACGCTGGACTTTTACGCGAAACTTAAGAAACAGCCGCTCACCCAAAACAGGGGGCTGCTTGAGCGCGTCGGTATTTCACAGGCGGCACACCGCCGCGTCGGCACTTATTCTAAAGGTATGCGCCAACGCCTTGCCTTGGCACAAGCCCTGCTGGGCGAGCCCAAAGTCCTGCTGTTTGACGAACCGACAACCGGTCTTGACCCTGCATCACGACAAATGTTTTACGAAGTCGTGCGCGAACTCAACGGGCGCGGCGCGACCGTATTGCTCAGTACCCACGCCCTTGCCGAGTTGGACGGGCACGCCGACCGCATTGTCGTGATGAAAAACGGCGTTAAGGTTGCCGACGGCAGTATGGACGAATTGCACGTCCAAAGCGGACTGCCGCTGACCGTCAATATCCGCCTCAATGCACCGCGCACCTTGAGCAGCCGCTGGCAGCCGCTTTCAGACGGCATTTCCTATCGGGCACAATGTCAGGCGGAAGAACGTATGGAACTGTTGGGCGAGCTGGGCAGCCTGTCCGACCTTACCTATCTTGATATCCACACCCCGACGCTTGACGAAATGTATGCACAGTTCTTGAAAAGGGAGGACGTATGAATCCTGTTTGGATTATTACTGGAAAAGAAGTCCGCGACAGCCTGCGCAACCGCTGGGTGCTTGCCGCCGCCCTCTTGCTTGCCGCACTCGCCCTTTCTTTGGGTTTTCTCGGCAGCTCGCCCACCGGTTCGGTCAAGGTCGATCCGCTGACCGTTACCGTCGTCAGCCTGTCGAGCCTGTCTATTTTCCTGATTCCGCTGATTGCGATGCTGCTTTCCTATGACGCACTGATCGGCGAAATCGAACGCGGTACGATGGCGTTGCTGTTGAGTTATCCCATTTCGCGCAATCAAATACTTGCCGGCAAGTTTGTCGGACACCTCATCATCCTCGCCCTCGCCACCACGGCAGGCTACGGATTGGCAGGCATTACGCTGCAACTTGCCAACGGCAGCTTTGATATTGCCGCTTGGAAACCCTTTGCATTGTTGATTGCCGCCAGCGTGATTTTGGGTGCGGCTTTTCTGTCTATGGGCTACTTGATTAGTGCAAAGGTCAAAGAGCGGGGTACGGCGGCCGGTATTTCCATCGGTGTGTGGTTGTTTTTCGTCGTCATCTTTGATATGGCGCTTTTGGGTATTCTGGTTGCCGACTCGAAACAGGTCATTACCGCGCCCGTCGTTGAAACGGTGCTGCTGTTTAATCCCACCGATATTTACCGCCTGCTCAACCTGACCGGTTATGAAAATACGGCTATGTATGCGGGTATGGCGGGTTTGAGCGGACAAATCAGCCTGACCGTCCCCGTTTTGCTGACCGCGCAGGTTTTATGGGTTATCATTCCGCTTGTTTTGGCAGCCGGAATTTTTAGAAAGCGACAAATATGAAGAAAACCCTGTTGGCAATTGTTGCCGTTTTCGCCTTAAGTGCCTGCCGGCAGGCGGAAGAGGCGGCGTCTCCTTTACCCCAGCAGATTAGCGATCGTTCGGTCGGACACTATTGCAGTATGAATCTGACCGAACACAATGGTCCTAAAGCCCAGATTTTCTTGAACGGCAAACCCGATCAGCCGGTTTGGTTCTCCACCATCAAGCAGATGTTCGGCTATACCAAGCTGCCCGAAGAGCCTAAAGGCATCCGCGTGATTTACGTTACCGATATGGGCAATGTTACCGATTGGACGAACCCCAATGCCGACACGGAGTGGATAGATGCGAAAAAAGCCTTTTATGTCATTGACAGCGGCTTTATCGGCGGTATGGGTGCGGAAGACGCGCTGCCGTTCGGCAACAAAGAGCAGGCTGAGAAATTTGCAAAGGATAAAGGCGGTAAGGTCGTCGGTTTCGACGATATGCCTGATACCTATATTTTCAAATAAATCCAAACAAAAATGCCGTCTGAACGTTGAAGCCAAGGTTCAGACGGCATTTTTTATAGTGGATTAAATTTAAACCAGTACAGCGTTGCCTCGCCTTGCCGTACTATTTGTACTGTCTGCGGCTTCGTCGCCTTGTCCTGATTTAAGTTTAATCCACTATATTATGGGTTCAAACGGGGCAGGTTTGAACAACTGCCCCATTCCTTATTCCTGACCGGACGTAACGGCGGAATAAGGTTTACATCCCGCCGTAATTCGGCCCGCTCGCGCCTTCAGGGCAAATCCAAGTGATGTTTTGCGTCGGGTCTTTGATGTCGCAGGTTTTGCAGTGCACGCAGTTTGCCGCGTTGATTTGCAGGCGCGGATTGCCGTTTTCTTCAACAATTTCGTACACGCCGGCCGGACAATAGCGCGTTTCGGGCGAGGCGTATTCTTTGTAGTTCACGTCTATCATCGTTTGCGGATTGTTCAGCACCAAATGGTCGGGCTGGTTTTCTTCGTGCGCGAGATTGGCAAGGAAGACGCTGCTCAAGCGGTCGAAGGTCAACACGCCGTCGGGTTTCGGATAATCAATCGGCTTGCACGCGGCGGCTTTTTTAAGCTGCTCGTTGTCTTTGCCGTGATGTTTCAAGGTCCACGGGGCTTTGCCTCTGAAAATCATCTGATCGATGCCGGTGTAGATTGAGCCGAGGTAAACGCCCCATTTGAATGACGGACGGACATTGCGCGCGGCGTAAAGCTCTTGATACAGCCAGCTTTGTTCAAAACGTTGCTGATAATCCGCCGCCTCTTTGCCGCTGTCGAAACCCTCCACTTCTTCAAGGTTTTCCAACAAGGGGAACACGGCTTCGGCGGCGAGCATGGCGGATTTCATCGCGGTATGAATGCCTTTGATGCGCGGCATATTGAGGAAACCCGCCGCATCGCCGACCAAAACGCCGCCTTTGAACGAGAGCTTCGGCAAACTTTGCAAACCGCCTTCAATCAGCGAACGCGCACCGTAAGCAATGCGGCGGCCGCCTTCAAAGGTTTTGCGGATTTCGGGATGGGTTTTGAAACGTTGGAACTCTTCAAACGGCGACAGATAAGGATTTTGATAGTCCAAACCGACCACGAAGCCGACGGCAACTTTGTTGTCGTCGAAATGGTAAACAAACGCGCCGCCGTAGGTTTTGCTGTCCAGCGGCCAGCCTGCGCTGTGCATCACCAAACCGGGCTGATGCTGTTCGGACGGCACTTCCCAAACTTCTTTAATGCCCAAGCCGTAAGTTTGCGGCTGGCTGTTTTGGTCGAGTTGGAAACGTTCGATGATTTGCTTGGAAAGCGAACCTCGGCAACCTTCGGCAAACAGGGTTTGCTGTGCCCAAAGCTCCATGCCGGGCTGGAATGAATCGGTCGGCTCGCCGTTTTTGCCCACGCCCATATTGCCGGTTGCAATGCCTTTGACCGAACCGTCTTCGTGATACAGCACCTCGGCGGCGGCAAAGCCCGGATAGATTTCCACGCCCATATTCTCCGCCTGCTCCGCCAACCAGCGCACGACTTCGCCCAAGCTGGCGATGTAGTTGCCATGATTGTCGAAATTGGGGGTAACGGGCAGATTGAACGCTTTTTTCTCCGTCAGGAACAACACTTTGTCCTGCGTTACCGTGCGCGTCAGCGGCGCACCTTTTTCTTTCCAGTCGGGAATCAGCTCATTCAGCGCAATCGGATCGATAACCGCGCCCGCCAGCGAATGCGCGCCCGCCTCCGAACCTTTCTCCACCACGCAAACGCTGATTTCGCGCCCGTTCTGTTCGGCAAGCTGCTTGAGTTTGATGGCAGCAGACAAACCCGACGGGCCTGCGCCGACAATCACGACATCGTATTGCATACTGTCGCGGGTGATGGATTCTGTCATGGCGGTTCCTGTATGTTTGTTATCGATTTTAAAACGGGCAATTATACAACGCAGACAGTCGCTTACCAAATAAAACAATGCCGTCTGAAGGCTTCAGACGGCATTCGGAAGGCATTTGCCCCGATGCGGGCAGAAATGTTTTTTATTGGCGGTTTGCATCCATACTTTTCGGGTTGGGAAGGTGGCGGGATATTTTGCTGATTTTGTCAGATTGGATTAAAAAACGGCGGCGTTTTGGAAGCAGTCGGTTTGTGTATTGATGCCAAAATGCCGTCTGAAGGCTTCAGACGGCATTCGGGTTTGAGGGTTATTTCATCGCTTCGCTCATTGCCTTGATATTGTGGCGGTACATGCCGATGTAGGTGTCTGCGGGCGCTCTGCCGAGTGCGTCGGAGTAGAGTTTGCCGCTGACGTTGACGCCGGTTTCTTTGGCGATGCGGTCAACCATGCGGGTGTCTTTGATGTTTTCGGTAAATACGGCTTTGATGCCTTCGCGTTTGATTTGCCGGATGATGGCGGCGACTTGTTTGGCCGAAGGCTCGGCTTCGCTGCTCACGCCTTGCGGGGCGATGAACTCGATATGGTAACGTTTGCCCATATAGGAAAAGGCATCGTGCCCGGTCAGGACTTTGCGTTTGGCGGCAGGGACGGCGTTAAATGCGGCTTGTGCGTCGCTGTGCAGTTTTTTAAGCTGCATTTGGTAGTTGCCCAAGCGTTGTTGATAATAAACTTTGCCTTCGGGATCGGCCTTTATCAGGGCTTCGGCAACGTTTTGGGCATAGGCGGACATAAGGACGGGGTCGTTCCAGACGTGGGGGTCGTATTCGCCGTGGTCGTGGTGGTGTCCTTCGTGGTCATGATCGTGGTCGTGATGGTGTCCGCCTTCTTCTTCGGCTTTGAGGGGTTGGATGCCTTTGGTCGCTTCGGCATAGGATACTTTGCTCTGTTTGACGGCACGTTGGATGTCGGCGGCTTCAAGTCCCAAGCCGTTGAGCAGGACGAGTTTTGCACTGCGGATTTTTTTAATGTCGCCACTGGTCATGTGATAGGCATGAGTATCTTGGTTGGCTCCGACCAAACTCTGTATGGATACGCGCTCTCCGCCGATTTGCTTGGCAACGTCGCCTAAAATGCTGAAGCTGGTTACGACGGGCAGGGGGGCGGCAGTTGCGGCAGTGGTCAGCAATGCGGCAATAAGGGTGAGTTTGAGGTGTTTCATAACTGTTCTCCTGTGATATAACGTAACATCTGTTATGGTAAAACAAGCCGTCTGTTTGTTCAAGCGGCTTGCGGGGTCAGGTGGTGTGGTGGCGGTGGTTTTTGAGCCATTTGGTCAGAATGCCGCCTTCTTTGCCGAGTATGACGGAAAAGAGATAAAGGACGCTGCAACAGAGGATGATGGCGGGACCGGAAGGAATTTCGATGTGGTAGGAAATGAGCAGTCCGCTCAAGCCGCATAGCAGGGCTGTCAGAACGGACAGAAGGATGAGTGCGCCCATGTGCTTCGCCCACAGGCGGGCGGTAATGGCGGGCAGCATCATGAGTCCGACGGACATGAGTGTGCCGAGGGCTTGAAAGCCGGATACGAGGTTCATGACGACCAGGACGAGAAAGAGGACGTGCCAAAGCCCGCCTTTGCCGCCGACGGATTTGAGAAACAGGGGGTCGATGCTTTCGAGTACGAGCGGGCGGTAGATGACGGCAAGGGTAAGCAGTGTGAGGGTGGATACGGCGGCGATGAGCTGTAGGGCGGGGATGTCGACGGCAAG
Organism: Neisseria viridiae; assembly: GCF_962747995.1. Taxonomy (GTDB): domain Bacteria; phylum Pseudomonadota; class Gammaproteobacteria; order Burkholderiales; family Neisseriaceae; genus Neisseria; species Neisseria viridiae. Next base: position 103,820 of record NZ_CAUJAJ010000002.1, read on the forward strand.
TACGGAGCCGAAAAGCAGATGCAGCAGATCGACGCTGCTGCCGTTTTTGCTGACGAGGACGACGCCGATGGCGAGGCTGCTGAGATAAAAGGCGGCAAAGTTGGCATCTTCTTTCAGGGTGGTAAAGCGGCTGACGAGTCCGGCAAGCAGCGCCATCAGCATGCCTGCAACTACGCCGCCCAAGCCCATGGCGGGCAGGCTCAAGCCGGCAAACATGTAGCCGACGGCGGCGCCGGGCAGGACGGCGTGGCTCAATGCGTCGCCTATCAGGCTCATACGGCGCATGACGAGGAATACGCCGACGGGTGCGGCACTGAGGGACAGGCAGAAGACGGATGCGAGGGCATAGCGCATGAAGTCGAATTCTGCAAAGGGGGCAAGGAGCAGGTCGTAGAGGTTCATGGTGTCTGGTGTGGGGCGTGGTTTCGGGCAGTATTTATGAGGCGCACCAGTCGGGGCTTTCCTGTTGCTGCATTTTGGCGTTGGCTTGGGCGAGGTAGGGTTCTGTCAGAATGGTCTCGGTTGCACCTGCCGCAATTTTTTCGCGGGCGAGCAGCAGGGTATTGGGAAAGTAGGCGCGGACTTGTTCGTAATCGTGCAAAACGGCAATGATAGCGTGTCCGTTGCAATGACATTTTTGCAATACGTCGAGAAGCTCGTAGGTTGTCCGTGCATCAACGGCATTGAAGGGTTCGTCCAGAAGTAGGAATTTGGCGTTTTGAACCAGCATTCGGGCAAAAAGGACACGCTGAAATTGTCCGTTTGAGAGGTGGGCGATTTGGCGGCGTGCAAACTGCCGCATTCCTACACGCTCCAAGGCTTCGTGAACGCGTTGTTTTTGAGCGGTATTTATCCCTTTGAAAAAACCGATTTCATACCACAGCCCCATTGCCGCCAAGTCGAAAACAGTCATAGGCTGGGAGCGGTCGATGTCGGACTGTTGGGGGAGGTAGGCGATGTTTTGACGGGTCAATCCGTCCAACCGGATGCTGCCCGTATCGATAGGCTGCAATCCCATTAGGGATTTAAGAAAGGTGGATTTCCCCGCGCCGTTCGGCCCGAAAACCGCCCACATACTATGTTCTTCAAAAGTAATGTCAACGTGGTGTACGGCAGGACGGCGGCGGTAGCTGACGGTCAGGTTTTCGACAATGATGCTCATGCGGATACTGCCCAAAAGTAAACGCCCCATAAAAGGGATACGGCAATCAGGGCAAGGATGAGGCGGAAGGTCAATCCTGATAGTAAAAGAGAAGGTGTCATGATGATTTGCGGTTTTAAAAGGGAAGGCGGTAAAGCGTTTATCGTTATATGGCTGATATGATACTGTATAACGTTTGGTCTGTAAATTCTGCTTGAATAGGTGGGAGTGATTGTTAATCAAGGTGGATGAGGGTCAGGCATATCGCTGCCTTGCCGGCATCGCGGCAATAAGAAATGCCGTCTGAAGGTTCAGACGGCATTGGGGAAAACGGTTTGAATCAACCTTTGCGTGCAGGCAGTTTTTCTTTGATGCGTGCAGCTTTGCCGGTCAGGCCGCGCAGGTAGTAAAGTTTGGCACGGCGTACGTCACCACGGCGTTTGACTTCGATTTTTTCGACGGTCGGAGAGTACAGTTGGAAAGTACGTTCCACACCTTCGCCGCTGGAAATTTTACGGACGATGAAGTTGCTGTTCAAACCACGGTTGCGGCGGGCGATAACCACGCCTTCGTAGGCTTGCAGGCGGCTGCGTGTACCCTCTACGACGCGTACGGATACGACTACGGTGTCGCCCGGTGCGAATTCGGGGATTTCTTTGTTCAGGCGGGCAATTTCTTCTTGCTCGAGCTGTTGAATCAGGTTCATTGTTTTTTTCCTAAATTATGATTGGATTTCCCGTTGCTCTTGCCGGATAGTTTCCAAGAGGCGGGATTCCTTTGGGATTAAAACGCGCTTTTCCAAAAGATCGGGTCTGCGCTCCAAGGTGCGGCGCAGCGATTGTTCCAACCGCCATTCCGCTATCAAGCCATGATTGCCGGAACGCAATACTTCCGGAACAGCCATGCCTTGAAATTCTAAGGGTTTGGTGTAGTGTGGGCAGTCCAAAATGCCGCTTGAGAACGAATCCTGTTCGGCAGACTGCATATCGCCCAATACACCGGGTACGAGCCTCAATACCGCATCCATCAGCATCATGGCGGGAAGCTCTCCGCCGGAAACAACAAAATCTCCGATGCTGATTTCTTCATCGACGCTGCTTTGCAGCAGCCTTTCGTCTATGCCCTCATACCGTCCGCACAATAAAATCATATGCGGGAGCTTGGCCAGTTCTACCGCTTTTTTATGTGTCAGCGGTTTCCCTTGCGGGCTGAGGTAGATGACTTTTGCGGTTTGGGAAGATTGTGCTTTGGCGTGTTCTATCGCCGCATGAAGCGGCGGAGCCATCATAATCATTCCCGGACCGCCGCCGAACGGGCGGTCGTCGATGTAGCCCAATCTGTTGTCGGCAAACTTTCGGGGATTGACTGCTTCAAACTGCCAGATTCCCTGTCTGTTTGCGCGTCCCGTTACGCCGTAGTGGGTAATGCTGTCGAACATTTCGGGGAAAATGGTAACTGCCTGGATAAGCATCAGTAGTCCAAACCCCAGTCGGCAGTAATGGTCTTGCTGCCGGTATCGACGGTTTCGATATATTGGGAAACGAACGGAATCAGGATTTGCCCGTATTTTCCATTAACCACTAATACGTCGTTTGCACCTGTTTCCATCAGGTTGCTGACTTTACCCAGGATGGTATTGTCTTTATTGGTAACGGTCATGCCCACCAAGTCGGCCCAGTAGTATTCTCCTTCTTCCGTCGGTGCGAATGCTTCACGGGGGATTTCGATGGTGTAACCGCGCAATGAGAATGCCAAGTCGCGGTCGTTTATGCCTTCAAATTTGACTTGGAGCTCACCGTTGACAACTTTACCCTCCTCAAGGGTAACGACGACAGTTTTTCCGTCTTTAACCAATTGCCACTCGGGGTAATCCAAAAGGCTGTCGGAATACTCGGTATTGGCAGCAATTTTTAGCCAGCCTTTTATGCCGAATACACCTTTGATGTAGCCCATGGCTACCCGGTTTTGAGTGTCTGTCATGTCGGAAAATACGGATTAGGCGGCTTTTTGTTCTTTAATCAGTTTTGCAACAGAGTCGCTAACCTGCGCACCTTGTGCAATCCAGTGGTTCAGGCGGTCTGCGTTGAGGCGTACGCGCTCTTGTTTTTCGTTGGCTACGGGATTGTAGAAGCCTACGCGTTCAATGAAGCGGCCATCGCGGCGGTTGCGTGAGTCAGTAACGATGACGTTGTAGAAAGGGCGGTGTTTTGAGCCGCCGCGTGCCAAACGGATAACTACCATCTTTAGGTCCTTTTGAGAAAATCGGATATATGGAAACTGCTAATTTTAGGGTATTTTGTGGTTGGTGCGCAAGTTTTTATTTGTTTTTGTTGTTGTTGTTTTGTCGGGCACGAGGTGAAGGTATGCACGGTATAGGTTTTTTTCGGTGTCTGATTCTTTGAGGGTAAATCCTGATTTTTCAGCAAGTTTGATCATGGGGGTATTGGTTTTGAGGATGTCGGCACTCATGCTCAGGTAGCCTTGTTGTGTTGCGGTATGGATGGCGAGGTTCATCATTTGCTGTGCCAGCCCGCTGCCGCGCATATTTTCTGCCAATGTGATGCCGAACTCGCATTCGTTGCGGTTCAAGCGGCTGTGGCGGACGACGGCGACGATGTTGTCGTTATTATCTTTTGCTGTCCATGCGGCTTCGCAGTAGTAGTCCGGGTTGCATAAGCGTGCCAATGTACCTTCAGGAAGTTCGTTGGTGTGGGTCATGAAGCGTGTGTACCGTGCTTCGGGGCTGAGGCTGCGGACGAACTGCTGTTTGACTTCTGCGTCTTCGGGCAAAAGGGGGGTAATGGTAACGGTTGTGTTGTTTTTTAGGGACAGTGTTTTGGGGTGTGCTGCGGGATAGGGGGCAAGTACGTTGGGTACGGCTGCTCCGGTTTCGGTTTTGCTGCCGAGCAGTTCTGCGGCGGCTTCGCTTGTGTGGCGGAGAAATTCGGCGGCTGTCGGGTTTTTGTGTTTCAGGTATGCGGCGGCACTCTGCATTTTTGCGGCGGCATGTTCGAGGGTTTGGGCGGCTTTGCCTGTGTTCTTGCGTTTGGGCGTGTCGTGTGTTTCGGGTGCCTTTAAGATGAAATCGCTGCTGTATTGTCCGCCGTTGAGGTTGAGGGTGATGCCGAGAATGTGTTGGCGGTATTCGGGAATGACGGTCAGTGTGTGCAGGAACTGATCGAGGGTTTGTGTGTCGTCGAGTTCGGCAAAGCGGGCAAGGTGGCGGCTGTCGAGTGTGGTAAACGGCGGGAGTACGGCAGTGGTTTGTCCGTTGCAGTGTGCGGTCAGGATGTCGCCATAGAGGGGATGGCTGTCGAATTGGAATTGTACGGCGTTGTGGGTGGAAGGGCGATAGGGTGGAAGGTGCAGGGCTTCGGCGAGCAGGGAAGGGTTTGCCGCTGTAAGGGCTTTTTTGATGTTTTGGGGTTGCGGTGTTTTCAGACGGCATGGCTGCGGCGGTGCAATGTCGAGCTGTGCCTGCTTCAGGGCGGCGGCGGTGTTGCTGTAGGAAAGGGTGCGGATTGCCTGTGTGGGTGTGTCGAAATGGGTTATGCCGTCTGAAAAGGGGCTGCTGACGAGCAGGGGTTTGGCGGTCTGTTCGGACAGGCGGATAAGGGCGCGTGCTGTTTTTTTGTAATCCTCGTGTCCGTAGGGGCTGAGGATGGTCAGGACGGCTTGGGTGTCGGGGCGGGCAAGCTGACGTGAGGCGATGTCGTGGCAGATTGAGGGTGTGGGTGTGCCGGTCAGATGTCCGTTGCGGATGTGATGGGGAAGGTTGGGAAAGTGGAGGGCGAGGTTTTTTGGCGCGTGCGCGTTCAGCCATTCGGCAGGCGTGTCGGACAGAATGTCGAGTCGGGACAGGGGTGGAAGGTCGGACAGTTGGGCGCGCAGTGCGGCTTCAAGGTCGTCGGCGTTGAAACTGATGAGGAAGTTGCAGTGTCGGGCAAGGCAGTGCAGTACGGCACGGTCGGTTTCTGTCGTGCGGCAGGTGATGTGGAGAATCAGCGGCGTATGGCGGGTAAATTGGCGGATTGCGCTGAACAGTTTGCGCTGATCCTCTTCAGGGTTGTGGTGTAGGACGGCGGTTTTGGTGTGCAGGCTGTGTCCGAAGCGGTTGAGCCAATCGGCGGATGTGATGGGGCTGATGCCGGGATGCAGGCTGATGTGGCGGGATGTGCCTTGACGGAGTTTGTTCAGGATGTTGTCGATTTGGCGGCTGACGGCGGCATTGCCGGTCAGTATGGCGGTATGGCCTGCGGCGTATCCGTCTTGGGTGCTGATGTTGAGTCCGAGTGAGGGCAGTTGGATGCCTGCGGTGGTGCAGGCGGTGATGTTGAGTCCGTTGACGTGGTGTTTGCGGATGGCAGTTTCGGCGGTGTGCAGTTCTGAGGTAGACAGGCTGTCCCAGTCCTGTATGAGGATGATGTGTCGGAGCTGCTTTTTGCGGCAGGTTTTGAAGAGGGTGTCGTAACTGTCGGGCGGGGTAACGGCAATAATCAGGTCTGCACTGCCGGGGATTTTGTTGAGGCTGGTGTAGGCGGGCAGTCCGGCTATGGTGTGGTGGCGCGGGTTTACGGGGGTAATTTTTCCTTGAAAGGGCGTACTCAGCAGGTTGCTGAGTACGCGTTCGCCCAGGCTGTACGGACGTTCGCTCGCGCCTATCAGGATGATGTGGTTGGGCATGAAGAAGTAGCCGGGATCGGTTTGTGTCGGCATGATATATTCCTTTGCGGACGGTATGTGCGTGATTGTTGGAGATGCACTCACTGTGTGTTTGTTTTGGGGTAACTGTTTGTGCAATGCCGTCTGAAGCGGGTTCAGACGGCATTATGGTCAGTTCGCACTTTTTTCTGTTTTGAAACCGGTTTTTTTCTTGGGTAGGATGAAGCGCATCCGCAGCCCGTTTGGTTTGATGTTTTCGGCGATGATTTTTCCGCAGTGCTGTTCAATAATATGTTGGGTCAATGCAAGCCCCAGTCCCGTTCCGGGCTTGTTGGCACTGGAGTCGGCACGGTAGAAGGCGGTAAATATGTGGGGAAGCTGCATTTCGTCTACACCCGGTCCGTTGTCGGTAACGTCGATAATCCAGTGTTTGTGGTCTTGTCCGATGTTGATCAGGATGGTATTGCCTTCCGGGCTGTAATTGACAGCGTTGCGGATAACGTTGTCGAAGGCGCGGTACAGGTAACTTTCATTGGCATATAGGGTGGCGTTCTCGGGAATTTTCCCGTCGGCAGACAGGGTAACCGTTTGCCCGTTTTTCTGGGCAATGCTTTGGTTGTCTTCTACAAGGTTGCTTAGGAAGGGTAGGAGTTTCAGGTTTTCTTTTTCCAAAGCCATATTGGAGGTTTCGAGCCGGGACAAGGTTAAGAGTTCGCCGACCAGCGTATCCATGCGGGTCAGCTCGCCTTCGAGTCGTTTTAGGTATTGTTCCTGTTTTTGGGGTTGTGCCTGAATTAATCCGACAATTGCCTGCATGCGTGCAAGGGGAGAACGCATTTCATGGGAAACGTGGTGGAGCAGGTGGCGTTCTTTGGCGACAAGTTTTTCGAGTTTTTCCGCCATTTTGTCGAATTGGAGGGCAAGATGGGACAATTCGTCATCACGGTCGTCGACCTGTTGGGAGATGCGGGTTTCAAGTTCTCCGTTTGCCACCCTGTCCATGCCGTTGCCTAAGATTCTGATGGGTTTGGCAATGTTGCCGGCAAGGATATATGCCATCAGCAGTCCGACGATGATGATGAAGGAGAGGATGATGAATTCGTGCCAAATCGGGGCAAGCGGCAGGCCCGGGATAAACAGCGGGCTGGGCAGGCGTTGTGCCTGGCGGTTGTCCCAGCCTTTAATGAAGAACAGGTATTCTTCGCCGAAACGGTCGTATTCGATGCGGACAAGGTTGGAATGGGGGTTGTTGGCGGCAAACAGCCGGGCGCGTTCTATGGTGTAATTGTCGATATAGCGGTTTAAGATGTCTTTTTTCTCGTCGCCCTGTATGACGTAAACGGCGGATGAGACGGGGCTGTCTTTCCATTCGGTCAGGATTTCGCGTGCGCCGTTGTCGCCCCGTGTCTTGAATGCGGAAATAATGCTGCCCATCAATGTGGTTTCGATGGTGCGGCGTTGGTTGAACTGGTTTTCGGCAAGGGTGTTCTGCACCAGCCAAAAAGAAAAACTCGCCACAAAGATTGCGCAGACGATAACCGCGCAAAATGTGGCGAAAATGCGTTGGAACAGTTTCATTTGCCCGCTGCTTCAGTTTTTGACAAACAGGTAGCCCAAGCCGCGTACGGTTTGAATCAGGGAGGCATCGCCCAGCTTGTGCCGGATGCTGGAAATGTGCACGTCGATGCTGCGGTCGAATTTTGCCAGCTTGCGGTCGAGTGCTTCGACGGACAGGGTTTCTTTGCTGACTACCTGTCCGGCATGGCGCATCAGGACTTCGAGCAGGTTGAATTCGGTGCTGGTCAGTTCGAGCGGAGTATCTTTGACGGATGCCTGGCGTTTGGCGGGGTACAGGACGACATCGCTGACGGAGATGCTGTTGGGTGCGTTGTTTTGTTCGCCGCTGTGTTGTGTACGGCGGAGGATGGCATTGATGCGTGCCAAGAGTTCGCGTGGTGTGCAGGGTTTGGGGACATAGTCGTCCGCACCCATTTCCAAGCCGATGATGCGGTCGATGTCGTCGCCTTTGGCGGTCAGCATGATGATGGGGACGGTGCTTTGGGCGCGTACGTTTTTCAAGACATCCAAGCCGTTCATTTTGGGCATCATGGAATCCAATACGACTACATCGTATTGCCCGCTCAGGATTTCCTGTACGCCTGCTTCGCCGTCGGGAACGCTGTGGACGTTCAGACCTTCGGCGCTCAGGTATTCGGTCAGCAGTTCGGTCAGCAGGGCATCGTCATCTACGAGTAATACGCGGCTCATGGTGTTTCCTTTTCCGTGGTGGTATGCGCCCGCTAGGTTTGGGACGGGCATGAAACAAGTGTCTAACGGTTTATCTTAACACGGCTGCAATGTTTTTTGATAGCGTATTTTTCTGCGTGTTTGCTGTTTTTTGCAATGCTTTGCAAGGGTCTTTATATTTCAGACGGCATACGCATCCGCCGGCGCGGGTCATTTGCAGGGTTTTGCTTCCGGATGACCGGGCGCGGCGGCGAAGGCTTTGCAGTCTTTGAGCAGTTCGGGCAGCAGCGGCGCCCATACGGGCAGTTTGCGGATTTCGTCGGCGTATCGGGGCATCAGGTAGGGGTAATAGGACTGCGTCGCCCGCATCCATTGTTTTGCTTCTGCAACTTTGCCTTGCCGCATCAGGTAGAGGGCGATGCGGTAGGTGGCGGAGTAGGGGCGGTATTTTAGTGCTTTGAGGGTTGCTTCTTCCACCCAAGTCTGGGTTTCGGGGTATTCCGGCAGGGCGAAGTTTACGAGGGAGAAGTCGGCATAAAAGGACAGCATCGGACTGTTTGCGGAAATATAGCGCAGTTCGTTGATTTTCCGGTTGAGGGTTTTGGCACTGTCGTCAGTGGCGGGGGAAAAGGCGTTAACCATCCGGGTGTATGTCCAGTCCAAGTGCAGCAATCCTGCGAATATGGCGGCGGAGGCGGTTAGTATGCCGAGATTGGCGGCTTTTTTGAAGGCGATGCCGTCTGAAGCCTCTGCGGGGGACAGGAAGAGCATCAGTCCGAAGGGGATGAGGAAATAGACATACCACAAAGGATATTCGAGCATACTGTGGCACATGCTGACGGCAAGCGTGCAGATCAGGAAAAGCGATGCGGGGGTCAGGGGGCGTTTCAGCAGCCCGGCAATGCCCGTCAGCAGGGTTGCGGCAACCAGAAGCGTGCCGCTGATTCCCATCTCTGCAAGGAGTTGGAGGACGATGTTGTGGGAATGGGTGAACAAGTTGCTGAGGAGGTTGTCGTGTATGGTGTGCTGTTCGGCATTGATGAGGAAGGTTTGTTGGGCAAAACTGTTCCAGCCGTGCCCGAATATCGGGGCGGACTGGAAGGCGGCAAGGGCTTTGCGCCATTCGATTTGGCGCGGCAAGTCTGTGAAACCGCCGTTGGCAACGCGTTCGACGGCAGTTTCGTAGCGGATGCCGGTAAAGGTTTCCAGAATGGTGTTCATGGAAAATTGGAACAGCGCGGTAAGGAATACGGCTGCGGCTATGCCGAGCATCGTCCGCCTGTTGGATTTGTCCGAACGGAAATACCAGAAGGGAAGGATGAGGGCGATGGCGGCTATGTAGGTCAAGATGGTGCGCGAATTGACCAAACCTAAAACGGCGGTCTGCATAATCAGGCAGATTGCGCCGAGGGCGGCGGGGATTTTTCGTTGTCCGTTGAGGTAGGCGGCGGCGAGTATGCCCCACATCAGGTAGTGTCCGAGGTTGTTGCGCTGCCCGATGTGTCCGATTACGCCTTGCCCGCTGTAAACAATGATGTTTTGAAGCAGGGGGGTGTTTTCCCAGCCGGCAAACTGGATGACGACGATGCAGGATTGAAGCAGGGAGCCGATAAGCAGAGACCAGGCAAACAGGGTCACGATGCGTTCTTGTCCGTAGTGTGCGACCAAGCTCCGGCAGACCCACGCGCTGACGGCGAGCAAGATGAAAATCCAAGAGACGATGTCGTTCATACCGGGGTAAATCAGGTTCATCAGGCGTGCCTGAAGATACCAAAACGCCGCCATTGCAAACAGAAGGAAGCTGATGGCGGGGATTTTGACATCAAACAGCTTTTTTCCTGCCGTGAGGAACAACAGGACAATCAGGCCGGCTGCGGCGGCGGCATCGTGGTAAAAGTCGGGCGACGGTTCCAGCCTGAGCGCGAAGGTAAAGGGGACGATGCCTATCCAAAGGAAACAGGGCAATAGGTAAATCGGCAGTTTGGCGGCGGGGCGCGCGCCGGATACGGTCGTTTCAGCGGGCATTGTTTGTTTCCTTGTATTGTTTGACGAACGACAGGCAGGATATGAAGAAGATGATGCTGAATACTGAGGAAAGCGCGGCGCAAATCTGTTCTGCCGGATAGGCGTTGAACAGGCGCATGACGGCTTCGGCAAAATAAATCAGAATCAACATGGAGCTATATTGGTAGGTGTAGATTTTTTTCTTCAGGATGCCTGAAAGCGGCAGGCAGAGGGGCAGGGTTTTTAACGCAAGCCACGAACCGCCCGGGCGTAACGGTGCAATCCATAATTCCCAAGAAAGGGATAGGGCAATCAGTGCAATCAGGCTGAAGGAGGCAAGGAAGTAAGCGGTTTGTTTGTTCACGGCGGACTTTACGGTTTAAGGGCAGATAAGGGGGAGCGGCATCCCAAATCCTGCAACATGGAAACGGTTTCATAAACAGGCAGCCCCATAATGCCGCTGAAGCTGCCTTCGATAGATTGGATAAAGATACCGCCTATGCCTTGCACGGCGTAGGCACCGGCTTTATCCATCGGTTCGCCGCTTTGTACATAGGCGGAAATTTCTTCCGAACTCAGGGGCTTGAAGGCGACGTGGTTGGTTTGGAGGCAGTTTTTCGCATTGCCGCGATAGTGGATATGGACGGATGTCAGGACGGTATGCCTGGTGCCCGACAGCAGTTTTAGGAATTTGACCGCTTCGGCTTGGGAGCGGGGTTTACCTAATATAATGCCGTCTGAAACAACGCAGGTATCCGCTGTAATCAAGGGAAAGTCAGGCATTGCGCCGTTGGTTTCGAGAAACAGGGTCAAAGCCGTCTGATTTTTTTCTGCCGCCATTCTTTGAACGTAACAGGCAGGTGTTTCATCGGCTTTAACGGCTTCATCGATATCGGCAGGCAGTTTGATGACATGGTAGCCTAACTGCGTCAGGATCTGCATCCTGCGCGGGCTGTTCGAACCTAAGTAAAGGGTGTTCAAAGGGGTTCCTTAATCTGCGGCGAAGGGCTTGGGTTTCAGACGGCATAAGGTCAGGCTTCTGCCGGAGGCTGTATGTCGCCATCCTGTTCTGAGCGTGGCGTGAAAAAGCGTCCGAACCAAATACCTGCTTCGTATAGGAGAATCAGTGGAATGGCAAGTAGGGTTTGTGAGATGACATCGGGCGGTGTGATGACTGCGGCAATGACAAAAGCACCGACAATGACATAGGGGCGGGCATGTTTGAGCTGTCCGGTTGTTACCACGCCGATTTTGGTTAACAGGATAACGACGATGGGAACTTCAAAGGTTGTGCCGAACGCAACGAACATGCCTAAGATAAAGGACAGGTATTTGTCGATGTCTGTCGCCATATTGACGCCGACAGGGGTAACGCCGGCAAGGAATTTGAAAATGACGGGAAAAACCAGAAAATAGGCAAACGCCATGCCGATGAAAAACAGGCTGACGCTTGAGAGGACAAGCGGGGTAATCAGGCGTTTTTCGTTTTGATAGAGTGCGGGGGCGACAAATGCCCAGATTTGGTAGAGCGTATGCGGCAGCGAAATTAAAAATGCCGCCATCAGGGTAACTTTGACCGGCACGAAAAATGGTGCGATGACGTCGGTGGCAATCATGCTGGTGTCTTTTGGCAGGTTTGCCATCAGCGGGTCGGCGATAAAAGTATAGAGTTGTTGGGCAAACGGCATTAGGCCGAAAAAACAGACGAGAATGCCCACAACCGTCCACATCAGGCGGCGGCGCAGCTCGATGAGATGCTCGACAAGCGGTTGGACGGGTTGTTCGTTTTGTGTTTCGGACACCGGATTGCCCTCTTTATGATTTACGGACGCGCAATTTAGGTTTGGCGCGGGATTTAGGACGCAAATCGCGTTTGCGGCTTATGGCCTGTTTGCGCAGCGAAGTAGTATGCGGAACAGGGGTTTCAACAGCAGCGGTATCGATATAGCTGACTTCCACGGTCTGTGCGGCAGGCGAAGAAGGTGCGGTCAGGTATTCGCGCCATGCGCGGTCTTTATCGGTTTCCGAAGGTTCGGCTGTACTGCCGGTTTGCCCGTCGTTCCCAAGGGGTTCGGCGGAAGTATCGGAACGTTCAGACGGCATAACGTCGGAAATGCCGTCTGATACGGTGTTTGCCGTATCGGGAAGGGGATTGCCGCCTTCATCAACGCCGAAATCGGCAGGTGTCCGCTGTTCGGGTAGTTTGTCCCATGGTTTCAGCCCGTCGGAAATGTCGTGCAGATTACCCTCCATATCCGTACCGGTTTCTTTGATGCTGTCTCGAACCTGAGCGGCGGCAGCTTCGAATTCTTGCTTTGCCTTCCTCAGTTCTTCCAGTTCGATTTGAGTGTCAAATTCCTGTTTGACGCTTCCGACAAAGCGTTGCAGCCTGCCGATGAGCCTTCCGGCAGTGCGGGCGGCTTCGGGCAGGCGTTCTGGACCAAGGACAATCAGGGCGATAACGCCGACCAAAATCAGCTCGCCCAAACCGAAATCAAACATACGTTATGCTTTGTCTTCGTCTTTTTTGTGTTCGATTACATCGTCTTTTTCGGCATTTTTGCCATCGGTGCCTTCATTCAGGCCTTGTTTGAAATCGTGTACTGCGCCGCCGAGGTCTTTGCCGACGTTGCGCAGTTTTTTGGTGCCAAATATCAAAACGACGATGATTAATACGATAATCCAGTGCGTCAGAGAAAAACTGCCCATGATGTATCCTTAAGTAAGTATTAGGGGTTGATTGTGAAATAACGGTTTATACGGGTGTACCCATGATGTGTATATGCAGGTGGAAGACTTCTTGTCCGCCGCCTTTGCTGGTATTGATTAGGGTTTTAAAGCCGTCGGTCAGTCCCGAAGCTTTAGCGATTTCGGGAACTTTCAACATCATTTTGCCCAATAGCTGCTGATGTTCGGGCGCGGCGTGTGCCAACGAATCGAAATGGACTTTGGGAATCAGCAGCAGATGAACCGGAGCGGCGGGGTTGATGTCTTTGAAACAAACCATTTCGCCGTCTTCATAGACGGTTTGCGCCGGAATCTCTTTGGCGGCAATTTTACAGAAAATACAGTTGTCCATAACGGCTCCGATGCCGTCTGAAAGGCGGTCAGACGGATTGAATGTGGGAAAGTGCGGATTGTAATATAAATTCAAGATTCTGTGCGAGCGGCTTTTTCGGCCAAGCCCGACAAACCTTGACGGTGCGCAAGTTCGTCCAGTACGTCTTCCGCCTTCAGGTCGTGGTGTGTCAGAAGAATCATGGTGTGAAACCATAAGTCGGCAACTTCGTAAACCAGGTGGGACGGGTCTTTGTCTTTGGATGCCATTAATACTTCGCCCGCCTCTTCAATGACTTTTTTCAGAATTTTGTCCTCGCCCTTGTGCAGGAGCTGTGCGACGTAAGATTCGGACGGGTCGGCGGATTTGCGCTGGATGATGGTTTGTTGGATGGCGGATAGTACGGAATCTCCCATGATTTTCCCTCTGTTTGTTTCTGTTTGTTCGGAATAATAGGCTAAACGGCTGCCCTCGGGCAATACGCCTGTTGCGTTTCGTTGGAAAAATGCCGTCTGAGCGTTTCAGACGGCATTTGTGCTGTTGCAAATATAATTTGCTTACAGGTTTGGATTCACAATAATTTTAACGGCGGATTCGTTGTTGTGGATCAGACGCTCGAAGCCTTCGGAAACCAGTTCGTCCAGCTTGATGCGCTGGGTGATAAAGGGTTCGAGGTTGATTTTGCCTTCTTCAACCAGTTTGATGGTTTCGGCGTGGTCGTTGCAGTAGGCGATGGTGCCGCGCACGTCTAGCTCTTTCATCACGACGCTGTGGACGTTGACGGTGGCGGGGTGACTCCAGATGGATACGATAACCAAGTTGGCGGCAGGTTTGCAGGCTTCGACCAAAGTATCCAACACTTTGTTCACGCTGGTACATTCGAATGCCACGTCCACGCCTTCGCCATTGGTCAGTTTTTTCACTTCTTCGACAACATCGACTTCGGACGGGTCGAGGATGTAGTCGGCAACGCCGGATTCGCGCGCTTTGTCTTTGCGTGCTTTACTCAACTCGGTAATGATGACTTTGATGCCTTTGGCTTTCAACACGGCAGCCAACAGCAAACCGATCGGACCTGCGCCGCCAACCAATGCGACATCGCCTTCTTTCGCGCCGCTGCGTACATAGGCGTGGTGTCCGACAGACAGCGGTTCGATCAAAGCGGCTTGATCCAACGGGATTTTGTCGGAAATCGGATGCACCCAACGACGTTTGACGGCGATTTTTTCGGACAGACCGCCGCCGCAGCCGCCCAAGCCGATAAAGTTCATGTCTTTGGAGAGGTGGTAGTTGCTGCCCGGACCGGTCGGTACGTCGTCGTGTACGATGTAAGGCTCGACAACGACGTGTTGACCGACTTTGATGTCGTCTACGCCTTCGCCGACGGCATAGACCACGCCGGAGAACTCGTGTCCCATCGTGACGGGAGCGGACTCGCCGGAAATCGGGTGCGGATGACCGCAGGGCGGGATGAAAATCGGACCTTCCATGAATTCGTGCAGGTCGGTACCGCAGATGCCGCACCAGGCGACATTGATGCCGACGGTGCCGGGGGCGACGGCCGGTTCGGGGATGTCTTCGATGCGGATGTCGCCTTTATCGTAAAAACGTGCTGCTTTCATTGTAACGCTCCTTGTTTTCAAGTAGGAATGCCGTCTGAAAAATGTCGGACGGCGGTTGAAATGGGAATGGCGTGAAGAAGCCTGACCGTTTCCGGTTGAATCTGTTTAGATGTTATTTTACTACAAGAGACGTGTTTAAGCACGCGGAAGGCTTTCTGTTTGCGTCAGGTCAAATAATGATGCCGTCTGAAAACCGAATCGGCTTCAGACGGCATTTATATCGTAACGGTCGGATTGGGTAGGTTGGCGTACCTGTCCGGTTTTCGGTTTGGCAAACCGTTTTTTTGTCGGGTTCAGTGTTTTCTGATAGGCGGTTGCGGCATCGGATTTGCCCAGCCCTGCCAGCACGCGGATATGCTCGGCAGCAGATTGTGCCAGAGGTTCAAGGGTGTAGCCGCCTTCGAGTACGGATACGATTTTGCCGGGGCAGCCCGATGCCGTCTGAATGATTTTGTGTGTCAGCCAGGCAAAATCCGCCTCGTGCAGGTTGAGCCTGCCCGATTCGTCCAGACGGTGTGCGTCGAATCCTGCCGACAGCAGTACCAGTTCGGGTTTGAATGCGGCAAGCCGGGGCAGCCACTGTTTGCGGACGGCTTCGCGGAATGTGCGGCTGCCCGTTCCCGGCGGCAAGGGCAGGTGCACCATATTGCCGCCGTCGGGCATATCGTTGTTTTCGGGGAAGGGGAAAAGGTCGGTTTCAAACAGGTTGAAAAACAGGATGCGCGGATCGTCTTTGAATATTTCTGCCGTACCGTCGCCGTAGTGGACATCGAAATCGATGACGGCAATGCGTTTCAGGCGGTATTCGGCAATGGCATGCATGGCACCGGCGGCAACGTTGTTCAGCAGGCAGAATCCGCCGGCTTTGCCGCTTTTCGCGTGATGCCCCGGAGGGCGGGCGGCGCAAAAGGCATGCCATGCTTTGCGTTTCATGACCATATCGACTGCCTGAACTGCCGAACCGGCGGAAAAACGGGCGGCAGACAGGGAGTTTTTGCTGATAACGGTGTCGTCGTCCAAACGGCAAATCTTGCCGTCTTCGGGTAGGCAAGATTCCAAACGGTTCAGATATTTGCTCGAGTGGACAAGTGCAAGGCGCGTATCGCTGATTTCTTCCGCCTCTACGGTTTGGAGGTGCTGCCAAATACCGGCGCGGCGCAATGCCTGCTCGATGCAGAGGATGCGGTCGGGCGAATCGGGATGGTTTGCTCCGGGTTCGTGTCCGGTGCAGGCGGGGTGGAAAAGCCAGGCGGTCTGGGCGTTTTTGCCCAAAAAAAGGCGCAGCAGGGCGTAGAGTTTCAGGAACAGGCGGGTTAGCGGCATGGGTTCGGGAAAGGGGTTGCAGACGGCATACGGTTGGGTATGGGCAGCAAACCCGATATATTGTTTACGGTCTTATGCTATTATATACCCCGCTCGATTTTCAACCATATTAGAAAGAACGGATAAATTATGAATCAAGCTGTTGCACAATTTGCTCCTTTGGTGTTGATTATGGTGGTGTTCTACTTCCTGATCATGCGCCCCCAACAAAAGAAATTCAAAGCGCATCAGGCAATGCTTGCCGCCTTAAAAGCTGGCGACAAAGTGGTCTTGGCGGCAGGTTTGAAGGGTAAGGTAACCAGAGCCGGCGAACAGTTTTTTACCGTGGATATCGGACAGGGTACAAAAATCGAGGTCGAAGTGGAACGCAATGCGATTGCCTCAAAAGTCGATTGATTTGTGCCGACAAGCCGCATCGGGAAAGCCCGAATGCGGCACTTTGTTTTGAATTCCAACCGAAGGCTTGACCATGTTCCGACACGCAGGGCGGCATATTCAGGATGCCGCCTTCCGGTCTTGCTTGGCTGGGAAGGGGTTTTGCCTCTTCTGAAATAGCCCGATTCCGACACCACCGAAAGGGTGGGGTTCCAACCATTAAGGAACAATGATGAACCGTTATCCTTTATGGAAATATCTGCTGATTGTGTTCACGATTGCGGTTGCCGCAGTGTATTCGCTGCCCAACCTATTCGGCGAAACACCCGCCGTGCAGGTATCGACCAACCGACAAGCTATCATCATCAACGAACAGACTCAATCCAAAGTGGATGCCGCGCTGCAAAACGCGGGTATTCAGACCGACGGAATGTTTGTTGTGGACAATTCACTGAAAGTGCGTTTCAAAGACACCGAAACGCAGCTTAAAGCGCGCGACGTCATCGAAAACACTTTGGGCGAAGGGTATATTACCGCGCTCAACCTGTTGGCGGACAGCCCCGAATGGATGGCGAAAATCAAAGCCAATCCGATGTTTTTGGGTTTGGACCTGCGCGGCGGCGTGCATTTCACCATGCAGGTCGATATGAAAGCGGCGATGCAGAAAACGTTTGAGCGTTATTCGGGCGACATCCGCCGCGAACTGCGCCGCGAAAAAATCCGCAGCGGTACGGTACGCCAGACTGAAAACAGTCTGACCGTCCCTTTGCAGGATGCCGGTGATGTGCAAAAGGCACTGCCGCAGTTGCGCAAGCTGTTTCCTGAAGCAACGCTGAATTCAGACGGCAGCAATATCGTCTTGACGCTTTCGGAAGAGGCGGTCAATAAAGTGCGTTCCGATGCGGTCAAACAGAACATCACTACCCTGCACAACCGTGTGAACGAGTTGGGCGTGGCCGAACCTGTCATCCAGCAGTCCGGTGCCGACCGTATCGTCGTGCAGCTTCCGGGCGTTCAGGATACTGCCAAGGCAAAAGACATCATCGGCCGTACCGCGACTTTGGAAGTCCGCATGGTGGAGGACGATCCTGCCAAGTTGCGCGAGGCATTGGAAGGCAACGTGCCGAGCGGTTATGAGCTGCTTTCAAGCGGCGGGGAGCATCCCGAAACTCTGCTAATCAGCAAACAGGTCGAGCTGACGGGCGACAACATCAACGATGCGCAACCGAGTTTCGACCAAATGGGCGCACCTGCCGTCAGTCTAAGCTTGGACAGCGCGGGTGGCAGCATTTTTGGCGAACTGACTGCCGCAAATGTCGGCAAACGCATGGCGATGGTTTTGATCGACCAAGGAAAATCCGAGGTTGTAACCGCGCCGGTTATCCGTACTGCCATTACCGGCGGACGCGTGGAAATTTCCGGCAGTATGACGACAGCCGAAGCCAACGATACTTCGCTGCTGCTGCGTGCCGGTTCTCTTGCCGCGCCGATGCAGATTGTCGAAGAACGCACCATCGGCCCGTCTTTGGGTAAGGAAAACATTGAAAAAGGTTTCTACTCTACCTTGTGGGGCTTCGCCGCCGTTGCCGTGTTTATGGTGGTTTACTACCGCCTGATGGGTTTCTTCTCTACCATTGCCTTGAGTACCAATATCTTGTTCTTGATAGGTATTTTGTCGGCATTGCAGGCGACGCTGACCCTGCCGGGCATAGCCGCGCTGGCCCTGACCTTGGGTATGGCGATTGACTCCAACGTCTTGATCAACGAGCGTATCCGCGAGGAACTGCGTGCCGGTGTTGCACCGCAGCAGGCCATCAACCTCGGTTTCCAACACGCTTGGGCAACCATCGTCGATTCCAACCTGACTTCGCTGATTGCCGGTATCGCATTGTTGGTATTCGGTTCCGGTCCGGTACGCGGTTTTGCGGTTGTGCACTGTATCGGTATTCTGACTTCGATGTATTCGTCCGTGGTCGTGTTCCGTGCTTTGGTCAACCTGTGGTACGGCCGCCGCCGCAAATTGCAGAACATTTCCATCGGTTCGGTGTGGAAGCCGGAAGCCGGAATGGCAGCAGGCAAGGAGTAAAACATGGAATTATTTAAAATCAAGCGCGATATTCCGTTTATGGGCTACGGCAAACTGACGACCTTTATTTCGCTGCTTACGTTTATCGCCGCCGTATTCTTTCTGGTGACCAAAGGCCTGAATTTCTCCGTCGAATTTACCGGCGGTACGGTGATGGAAGTCCAATACCGGCAGGGTGCGGATGTCAATAAGATGCGCGACCGCCTCGATACGCTGAAAATGGGCGATATACAGGTTCAGGCATTGGGTACGAACAAGCACATTATGATCCGCCTGCCGAACAAAGAAGGCGTAACTTCCGCCCAATTGTCCAACCGGGTGATGGATTTGCTGAAAAAAGACAATCCCGACGTTGCCTTGCGCCAAGTCGAATTTATCGGCCCTCAAGTTGGTGAGGAATTGGTAAGTAATGGATTGATGGCTTTAGGTTTTGTCGTTATCGGCATCATTATTTACCTGTCGATGCGTTTTGAATGGCGTTTTGCCGTATCTGCCATTATCGCCAATATGCACGATATCGTGATTATTCTCGGCTGTTTCGCCTTCTTCCAATGGGAATTTTCGCTGACCGTGTTGGCAGGTATTTTGGCCGTATTGGGCTATTCCGTGAACGAATCCGTCGTCGTCTTTGACCGTATCCGTGAAAACTTCCGCAAGCCGGCGATGCGCGGACATACCGTGCCAGAAGTCATCGACAACGCGATTACCGCAACGATGAGCCGCACCATCATTACCCACGGTTCGACTGAGGCGATGGTCGTATCCATGCTGGTGTTCGGCGGTGCGGCCTTGCACGGCTTTTCTATGGCGTTGACCATCGGCATCGTGTTCGGCATTTATTCTTCCGTATTGGTTGCCAGCCCGCTCTTGCTGATGTTCGGTTTGAGCCGCGACAATATCGCTAAGGAAGCGAAACAGAAGGAAGAAATTGTGGTCTGATGTCAAATGCCGTCTGAAACCGGAAGATGTCTCCGTTTTCAGACGGCATTTCGCCGACATCGCAAAATATCGTGCAGAACAGCAAAAATTGTGTGATAATGCGCCGTTCCTGTTTCAGGAATAGGGAGTTTGCCGTTGTCGAGGCTTGGCAAACTTGTCCGAATCCCATTTGGGGTTCTTTTTATTTTTCGGAGTTTTTCCATTATGGCACTGACCGTAGAACAAAAAGCACAAATCGTTAAAGATTTCCAACGTAAAGAAGGCGACACCGGCTCTTCTGAAGTACAAGTCGCCCTGTTGACTTTCCGCATCAACGACCTGACCCCCCACTTCAAAGCCAACCCCAAAGACCACCACAGCCGTCGCGGCCTGTTGAAAATGGTCAGCCAACGCCGCCGTTTGTTGGCATATTTGCGCCGTACCCAGCCCGATACGTATCGCGCGTTGATTACCCGCTTGGGTCTGCGTAAATAATTGCGCTTTTCGACAATTGCGCTTTTCGGCACCGCCCAGAAAAATGGGCGGTGTTTTCTTTTCTGTTGCTTTCCGACAAGCTCAAACCTATATTTATTGCCCGAAAACCGCATAAACTAATATAATACAAAGTTCTTTGGAATCCTGTTCCATTTCATGCTGCCCGTGCGCTTCACAAGAGTTTCAGACGGCATCAGACGTTGCGACTCCCGCCAGCAATCAAACAGCTTTTTATCACCCATTCGAAAATCCGTTTTGCCGGTACTCGTCTTTTTATTGGAGTATTGCCATTATGACCGCAACCACTGCGTCTTCAGCCAAACCTTATCTGCAAATCCAAGGCTTGGTGAAAAAGTTTGGTGACAATTACGCTGTCGATAACATCGACTTGGACATTTATCAACACGAAATCTTCGCCCTTTTGGGCAGTTCCGGCAGCGGAAAATCCACGCTGCTGCGTATGCTGGCGGGTATGGAAAGCCCCAATCAGGGCAAAATCATCCTTGACGGTCAGGATATTACCAAGCTTGCACCCTATGACCGCCCCATCAATATGATGTTTCAAAGCTATGCCCTGTTCCCGCACATGACCGTGGAGCAGAACATTGCCTTTGGATTGAAACAGGACAAAATGCCTAAGGACGAAATCGCCGCACGTGTGGAAGAAATGCTGCGTTTGGTTCAGATGACCAAGTATGCCAAGCGCAAGCCTCATCAATTGTCTGGTGGTCAGCAGCAGCGCATCGCTTTGGCACGCAGTTTGGCAAAACGTCCGAAAATCCTGCTGCTGGATGAGCCCCTCGGCGCATTGGACAAGAAATTGCGCCAGCAAACCCAGCTTGAATTGGTCAACACGCTGGAGCAAGTCGGCGTAACCTGCATCATGGTCACGCACGACCAAGAAGAAGCCATGACGATGGCAACCCGTATTGCCATTATGTCCGACGGTCAGTTGCAGCAGGTCGGTACCCCCAGCGATGTGTATGACTATCCCAACAGCCGCTTTACTGCCGAGTTTATCGGAGAAACCAATATTTTTGACGGTGTCGTGATTGAAGATCATGCGGATTATGCCGTCATCGAATGCGAAGGTTTAGAAAACCACGTCCGCATCGATCATGGTTTGGGCGGTCCGAGCGAACAGGACCTGTGGGTCAGCATCCGTCCCGAAGACATCGATTTGTATAAAGAAAAACCCGAACATTTGGGTGATTACAACTGGGCGAAAGGCACGGTAAAAGAAATCGCCTATTTGGGCAGCTTCGCCATTTACCATATCAAACTCGCCAACGGCCGCGTTGTCAAAAGCCAAGTTCCCGCGCCCTACTGGTATGTACGCAACATTACACCGCCAACTTGGGACGAAACCGTGTATATCAGCTGGCCGGAAAACCAACCGACTCCGTTGTTCCGTTGATTTAAGGGGAATGCAATGAACCTTAATAAACTGAAAAACAAACTGTTCCGCCGCCCGGGTCAGCGCGCGGTCATAGCCGTGCCGTATATTTGGCTTTTGGTGCTGTTTCTGATTCCGTTCGCCATCGTGCTGAAAATCAGCTTTGCCGAACAAGAAATCGCCATTCCGCCGTTTACGCCGCTGACCAGCATCGATGAAGATTTAGGTCGTCTGAACATCGCCGTCAGCTATCAAAACTATGCCGATATTTTCCAAAATTTTTGGCATACCCTGAATCCGTTCGGCGACAGTGAAAACAGCAATATCTATCTGATGACCTATTGGTCTTCAATAAAAACTGCACTGACGACGACGGTGATTTGCCTGTTGGTCGGTTATCCGACAGCATATGCGATTTCCCGTGCCAATCCTTCTGTCCGTAATGGTTTGCTGCTTGCCATCATGTTACCTTTCTGGACATCGTTCCTGCTGCGCGTCTATGCGTGGATGGGCCTGCTCGGACATAACGGCATCGTCAACAATATGTTGATTAAAATGGGTATTATCAGCGAGCCTTTGGATTTGTTCTACAATGCCTTTTCGCTCAATTTGGTGATGGTTTATGCCTATCTGCCGTTTATGATTCTGCCGCTTTACACGCAGCTGGTGAAACTGGACAGCCGCCTGCTCGAAGCAGCTTCCGATTTGGGTGCGGGACCGGTCAAGTCGTTCTTGACGATTACCCTGCCTTTGTCGAAAACCGGCATTATTGCAGGTTCGATGCTGGTGTTTGTCCCCGCTGTCGGCGAGTTCGTCATTCCCGAGCTGGTCGGCGGTTCGGAAAACCTGATGATCGGTAAAGTCTTGTGGCAGGCATTCTTTGATCAAAACAACTGGCCGTTGGCTTCCGCCGTCGCCGTCGTGATGGTCGCGCTGCTGGTCGTGCCGATTGCCCTGTTCCAGCATTATGAAAACCGCGAATTGGAAGAAGGAGCCAAATAATGCAGAAATCCAAATTATCTTGGTTCTTGAAACTGATGTTGGCACTGTCGCTGGCGTTTCTGTATATCCCGCTGGTCGTTTTGGTTGTCTATTCGTTTAACGAATCCAAGCTCGTTACTGTTTGGGGCGGCTTTTCGACCAAGTGGTACGGCGCATTGCTGGAAAACGACACCATCTTGGAAGCTGCTTGGTTATCGCTGCGTATTGCCGTCGTGTCTTCACTTGCCGCCGTGGTTTTGGGTACGCTGGCGGGCTATGCGATGGCGCGTATCAAACGTTTCCGCGGCAGTACCTTGTTTGCCGGTATGATTTCCGCGCCTATGGTGATGCCCGACGTGATTACCGGTCTGTCTATGCTGCTGCTGATTATTCAGGTGCAGATGTTCCTGCAAGGTAGCGAATTGCTGCAATCGCTTTATTTTGATCGAGGCTTTTTCACTATTTTCTTAGGACATACCACGCTTTGCATGGCATACATTACCGTTGTTATCCGTTCGCGGCTGGTCGAGCTTGACCAGTCGCTCGAAGAAGCCGCAATGGATTTGGGTGCGCGTCCGCTGAAAATCTTTTTTGTCATCACTTTGCCTTTGATTGCCCCTGCCATTGCTTCAGGCTTCCTACTCGGCATTACCCTGTCTTTGGATGATTTGGTGATTACCTCATTCCTGTCCGGCCCCGGTTCTTCTACATTGCCGCAGGTGATTTTCTCCAAAATCAAGCTGGGTCTCGATCCTCAGATGAATGTCTTGGCAACCATCCTGATCGGCATCATCGGAACATTGGTCATCATCGTTAATTATTGGATGATGAGGCAGGCAACCAAGCGCGACCGTGAGGCAGCGGAAGCCTACCGCCAAGAAAAATTGGCTGCCGAGAAAGCAAATTAATTAATAAGGCAGGCTGACCGCATGACTGGGTCAGCCTGTTTTCTTAAAGTAATTTCCCGTTCAGACGGCATGGTACGGCAAACCATATCATGCCGTCTGAAAATATACCTGATAAAGTAAACATAATGATTCGTCCTGATTTTCAAGAATATCTGCCTTCTTATTATTTTAGTTCGGTTAATCCTCATACTGTTTATCCGAAACTTCAATGCCGTCTGAAAACCGAAACCTGCATTATCGGTGGCGGTTTGAGCGGTTTGTGTACCGCATTGCCGCTGGCGGAACACGGACATGAAGCCGTCGTTTTGGAAGCCGCGCGTATCGGTTTCGGCGCATCGGGACGGAGTGGCGGGCAGGTTATCAGCGATTACGCCTGCGGTATGGGGGAAATTGAAAAACAGGTCGGCTTGGAGCAGGCGCAATGGTTTTGGCAACAGTCTTTGCAGGCGGTCGAACTGGTGGACGAACGCGTCCGCAAACATGCCATTGATTGCGATTGGCAGCGCGGTTATGCCACGGTTGCCGTCCGTTCGCAGCATTGGGAAGAGTTGCAGCAGTGGCATGAGCATGCCCAACGGCATTACGGTGCGAGTCATTATCAACTTTGGGATAACACTGAACTGAAGCAGCAACTCGACAGCGATATGTACCAAGGCGCACAGTTCGATCCCTTGTCCGGGCATCTTCATCCACTCAATTACACTTTGGGCATCGCCCGCGCCGCTGCCGAAGCCGGCGCGCAGATTTTCGAGCAGTCCCCGATGACGCGTATCGAACCGCATCAAAACGGTTGGCTGGTTTACACGCCCGAAGGTAGCGTCGAGTGCAAAAATGTGGTCTATGCCGTCAATACCTATGCCGGTTTGAACCCGATATTCAAGCCTTTGGAGCGCAAGGCGATTGCCGTCAGCACCTTTATTATTGCCACCGAACCCTTGGGCGCGCGCGCAAAAGAGCTTATCCGCAACAATATGGCAGTATGCGACAACCGCCATATTTTGGACTATTACCGCCTCAGCGCGGACGGCAGGCTGCTTTTCGGCGGTAAGGATAACGAGTTTATCGACGATCCCGCGCGTATGACCGAGCTTGTCCGCCAAGATATGCTTAAAGTTTTTCCGCAGCTTGGCGATGTCGGAATCGAATATTCATGGGGCGGGGAGTGCGATATTACCGCCAACCTTGTCCCGCATTTCGGACGTTTGGCCGCGAATGTTTTTTATGCGCAAGGTTATTCCGGCCATGGTATGGCAATAACGAGTATTGCAGGTTTGGCGGTTGCAGAAGCAATTTTAGGGGACGAATGCCGTCTGAAGCCGTTTGAGCAGTTGCGCCAGCCGAATATCATCCTCCAACCGTTTTTGAGAAAGCTCGGTTCTTTCCTCGGCTCGAAATATTATCAGTGGAAAGACAGCCGTTAAGCGTTGCAGGCAGTATGTTTATCCATCGGCGGCAAACGTGAAAAATGCCGTCTGAAACCCGATTTTCAGGTTTCAGACGGCATTTCGCATTAATGCGGGCGGCGTGTTTATTTTCCGCGCATCAGTTCAAAGAAATCATCATTGTTTTTAGAGGCTTTGATTTTTCCGATTAAAAATTCGGCTGCCTCGATTTCATCCATCGGGTGCAGGAATTTGCGTAAGAGCCACATACGTTGTAACTGGTCGTTCGGGACAAGCAGCTCTTCGCGGCGCGTGCCGGATTTGTTGATGTTGATGGCGGGGAAGAGGCGTTTTTCCGCCATACGGCGGTCAAGATGCAATTCCATATTGCCGGTGCCTTTGAATTCTTCGTAAATCACATCATCCATACGGCTGCCGGTTTCAACCAATGCGGTGGCGATGATGGTCAGCGAACCGCCTTCTTCCACGTTGCGCGCCGCGCCGAAGAAACGTTTGGGACGATGCAGTGCGTTGGCATCGACACCGCCGGTCAGGATTTTGCCCGAGGTAGGCACGACGGTGTTGTAGGCGCGGGCAAGGCGGGTAATCGAATCCAGCAGGATGACCACATCTTTTTTGTGTTCTACCATACGCTTGGCTTTTTCAAGCACCATTTCGGCAACTTGGACGTGGCGTTGCGCCGGCTCGTCAAAGGTGGAGGAAACCACTTCGCCTCGGACGGAGCGGCTCATTTCGGTAACTTCTTCGGGACGCTCGTCAATCAAGAGGACGATGAGCTCGACTTCAGGATAGTTTGCGGTAATGGCATGGGCAATATTTTGCAGCATCACGGTTTTACCGCTTTTGGGCGGGGCAACCAAGAGGGCACGCTGACCTTTGCCGATGGGGGAAATCAGGTCGATGGCACGTCCGATAAGGTTTTCTTCAGACTTTAAATCGCGTTCCAGTTTTAACTGTTGGGTCGGAAACAGAGGAGTCAGGTTTTCAAACAGGATTTTATGGCGGCATACTTCTGGGTGGTCGCCGTTGATGGTATCAAGCCTGACCAGGGCAAAATAGCGTTCGTTGTCTTTAGGGACGCGCACGCTGCCTTCGATGGTGTCGCCCGTATGCAGGTTGAAGCGGCGGATTTGGGTGGGCGAGACATAGATGTCGTCGGGTCCGGCAAGATAGGACGTGTCCGCGCTGCGGAGGAAACCGAAACCGTCGGGCAGGATTTCGAGTGTGCCGGAGCAGGTAAAACTCTCGCCTTTTTTCATCATTTGACGGACGATGGCAAAAACCAAGTCTTGCTTGCGGAAACGGTTGGCATTTTCGATAGCGTGTTCTTCTGCCAACTCTAAAAGTTTGGAAATGTGCAGGGTTTGTAATTCAGAGACGTGCATAATAATGATATATAGAAGAGGAAAAGACGGGCGGATGCCGTCTGAAAGAAGAAGCTGACCGTTGCCGGTTGCTCGGAGAAAGGGGGAATTGTAGGCAGTCAGCGTGCAGGTGTCAAATATTATCTCAGGCGGGGTTAGCCTTTATCGGCAGGATATATCGCTTGAGTAAAGTTGTTTGGAAAAATACCCCCGAGCTTTTCAGGCTTGGGGGTATGGGCATTGATTATTTATTCAATTCATCAGCCAAATACAGCCAGGTTTCGATGACGGTATCCGGATTCAGGGAGACGCTTTCTATGCCTTCTTCTACCAGCCATTTGGCGAAGTCCGGATGGTCTGACGGGCCTTGACCGCAGATGCCGACATATTTGTTCTGCTTGCGGCAGGCGGAGATGGCAAGATGCAGCATCACTTTGACGGCAGGGTTGCGTTCGTCGAAGGATTCGGACACCAAGCCGCTGTCGCGGTCAAGGCCGAGGGTCAGCTGGGTCATGTCGTTAGAGCCGATGGAGAAGCCGTCGAAGTATTGCAGGAATTGTTCTGCCAATACAGCGTTGCTTGGCAACTCGCACATCATGATCAGGCGCAAGCCGTTTTTGCCGCGTTCCAGACCATTTTCTTTCAGAGCTTTAACAACGGCTTCGGCTTCGCTCAAAGTGCGGACGAACGGAATCATGATTTCAACGTTGGTCAGACCCATTTCGTCACGGACGCGTTTCAAGGCTTTGCACTCGAGGGCGAAGCAGTCTTTGAAACTTTCGGCGACATAACGAGCTGCGCCGCGGAAGCCCAGCATCGGGTTTTCTTCGTGCGGTTCGTAAATGCTGCCGCCGACCAAGTTGGCGTACTCGTTGGATTTGAAGTCGGACATACGGACGATGGTTTTACGCGGGTAAACCGATGCGGCCAATGTTGCCACGCCTTCTGCGATTTTATCGACGTAGAAGTCGACAGGGGACGCATAGCCGACGATGCGGCGGGTAATTTCCGCTTTCAATTCGTCGTCTTGTTTGTCAAATTCCAACAAGGCTTTGGGGTGGATACCGATTTGGCGGTTGATGATGAATTCCATGCGTGCCAGACCGATGCCTTCGCTCGGCAGATTAGCAAAGCTGAATGCGAGCTCGGGGTTACCGACGTTCATCATTACTTTTACAGGTGCTTTAGGCATGTTGTCCAAAGCAACATCGGTAATTTGTACGTCCAGCAGGCCGGAGTAGATGAAGCCGGTATCGCCTTCGGCACAGGATACGGTAACTTCTTGACCGTTTTTCAGCAATTCGGTTGCATTGCCGCAGCCGACAACGGCAGGAATGCCCAGTTCGCGCGCGATAATCGCCGCGTGGCAGGTGCGGCCGCCGCGGTTGGTAACGATGGCGGAAGCACGTTTCATCACGGGTTCCCAATCCGGATCGGTCATGTCGGTAACCAGTACGTCGCCGGCTTCGACGGAATCCATCTCGGAAGCATCTTTAATCAGGCGTACTTTACCCTGTCCGACTTTCTGACCGATGGCGCGGCCTTCGCACAAGACGGTTTTTTCGCCGTTGATAGAAAAGCGGCGCAGGTTGCGGCTGCCTTCTTCCTGGGATTTGACGGTTTCGGGACGGGCTTGCAGGATGTAGAGTTTGCCGTCCAAGCCGTCGCGTCCCCATTCGATGTCCATCGGGCGGCCGTAGTGTTTTTCGATGGTCAGTGCGTAATGCGCCAACTCGGTGATTTCTTCGTCGGTAATGGAGAAGCGGTTGCGGTCTTCCTCGGGGACATCGACGTTGGTTACGGATTTACCGGCTTCTGCTTTGTCGGTAAAAATCATTTTGATGTGTTTCGAGCCCATGGTTTTGCGCAGGATGGCAGGTTTGCCTGCTTTCAGCGTGGGTTTGAACACATAGAATTCGTCGGGATTGACTGCGCCTTGTACGACGTTTTCGCCCAGGCCGTAGGATGAAGTGACAAAGACGACTTGGTCGTAACCGGATTCGGTATCGAGGGTGAACATCACGCCGGACGCGCCGCTGTCGGAACGCACCATGCGTTGAACGCCGGCGGACAGGGCGACGATGTCGTGTTCGAAGCCTTTATGGACGCGGTAGGAAATGGCGCGGTCGTTGTACAGGGAGGCGAATACATGGTGCATCGCTTCTTTAACGTTTTCCAAGCCGTTGATGTTCAAGAAGGTTTCCTGTTGGCCGGCAAATGATGCGTCCGGCAGGTCTTCGGCAGTTGCGGAAGAGCGTACGGCGACGGAAATGTCCGTACCGCCGGCATCTGCGACCATTTTGTTCCATGCCGCTTCGATTTCGGCATCGAGCTGTTCGGGGAAGGGCGTATCCAAAATCCATTGGCGGATTTTTTTGCCGACGCGTGCCAGTTCGGCAACGTCTTCGACATCCAATTTTGCCAGTGCGGCGGAAATGCGTTCGCTCAGACCGTTGTGTGCGAGGAATGCGCGGTAGGCTTCGGCCGTGGTGGCAAAGCCGCCGGGGACGCGAACGCCTTTTTCGGTCAGCTGACTGATCATTTCGCCCAGCGAGGCGTTTTTACCGCCCACGCGTTCAACATCTGTCATACGCAGGTTTTCAAACCAGATTACGTAGTTGTCGGCCATTTGTGTGTCCAATCCAAAATATGTTAAAAAAGAAACAAATCCGCGTGCTTATTTTAAGCGATTCGTTCCTCTGCTGTCATGTGTTTTATCCGTTTTAAAATCATGATGCCGTCTGAAAAATTGCGGTTTCGGCGTGTGTAGCGGTTTGAAACTTGCAGCCGGTATGTTTCTTTTTTTTGGGTATTTTCTTTGTAAAACAGATGGTTTGAATAGGTTAATGTTTTTTCTGTTTAATTTTTTTGTTTATTTTTTAAAATTTTATGCCAAAAAATACTTTATCTAAATAATTTTATTTCAAAATTATATTGTGTCTGTTTGGGTGTAATCCGAGGTAGGCGTGCTGCGGGTGCTTTCCTTGTGTCTGCCGCTGCTGTTATGATGGGGTTTTTAACCTGTGTTTTAAGGATGGAAGATGAGCAGTCCGCGCCATGTGTTTTACATTTCCGACCGTACCGGTCTGACTGCCGAGAATATCGGCGAGGCTTTGCTGAACCAGTTTGGCAATCTGTCGTTCAAACGCCATACGCACCCGTTTGTCGATACGCCGGAAAAGGCGCGCGCGGTGGTGGAGAAGGTCAATCGGAGCCGGCAGGAAAACGGTCAGCGTCCGATTGCGTTTGTCAGCGTGGTCAATGACGAAATCCGTGAAATCATCAAACAGGCAGACGCTTTCCACATCAATTTTTTTGAAACCTTCCTCGGGCTTTTGGAGAAGGAACTCAACACTGAGGCGGTTGCCGCCGAGCAGGGGCATCACAGTATCGGCAATACGAAGCGTTACGATGCGCGTATGGAGGCGGTCAATTTTTCTTTGAACCACGATGACGGGATCAGCGATAAGAACCTTCAGGAAGCGGATGTAATCTTGATGGGTGTATCGCGTTCGGGCAAAACGCCGACCTGCCTGTATTTGGCGTTGCAATACGGCATCCGGGCAGCCAACTATCCGTTGATTCCCGATGATTTGGAATCCAGTGATTTGCCGCGTATGGTCAAACCTTACAAAGACAAGTTGTTCGGCCTCACCATTCAGCCCGAACGCCTGCAGGCCATCCGCCAAGAACGCCGCCCGAATTCAACTTATGCCAAAATTGATACATGCCGCAGCGAGGTGGCAGACGCGCAGAGTATGTTCAGACGGCATGGGATTCCGTTTGCGAATACGACGGATAAATCGGTGGAAGAGCTTGCCGTACACATCCTTCAGGCGTGCAAGTTGAAGCGTAGATTCTGATGCGGTATCGGGATTGTACCTGAATGTGGGAAATGCCGTCTGAAAGGTTTTCAGACGGCATTTTTATACCTGTTTTTTGTTAAGGCAGCCGATTAGTTCGATCGGTGTGGCGATGCGGTAGTCGGGTTGCCATGAGTCGGTATCGTCTTCATCTGAGATGTAGCCCCATTCGGCGAGGACGGTTGTCATACCGGCGTTGCGCCCCGCCTGTATATCGCGTTCCGCGTCGCCGACGTAGAGTGTGTGTTGCGGGTCGGCGTGGATTTGTCCGCACGCATACAGCATGGGTTTGACGCTGGGCTTGGGCTCGCCGCAGGTGTCGCCGCTGACGACGACGGCAGGTGGGATGATGAAGCCGAGTTTGGGGACGAGTTTGTCGGTGAAGCGCATGGGTTTGTTGGTGATGATGCCCCATTTGATGCCGCGTTTTCCGAGTTCGGCGATGAGTTCGTTTACGCCGCCGAAGAGGGTGGTGTCTTGGGCGTAGCGGCTGTCGTATTCGTCAAGGTATTCGGTGCGCCATCGGGTGTAGTCGGTGTGGTCGGGGGTGATGCCTGCGCCGAGCTTGAGCAGTCCTGCTGCGCCGTGGCTGGCTTGGTTGCGGATTTCGTCCATGCTTTTTTCGGGCAGTCCGTGGCGGGCGAGCAGGGTGTTGAGTGCGCCGCCGAGGTCTAGGGCGGTGTCGGCGAGCGTGCCGTCGAGGTCGAACAATACGGCTTGTATCATGTGTTTTCCTTTTTTATAAAGTGCGGGACTGAAGGGTTTCAGACGGCATGTTTATTTTGTTTCAAACCCTGCTCGAAATCTTCCAGCATATCCAATTCGAAGCGGCTGAAGCCCGCTTTTTCCCGCGCTTCGATGTTGACATAGCCGCGGAAGATAAACATATCGTAACGGGCAATCAGGCTGCGGAACAGGGTAATCGGTTCCAAACCGCGTTCGCGGCAGAGGTGTTGATACCAATGGTTGCCGATGGCGACATGACCCACTTCGTCGCGGTAAATGATGTCCAACACGCCGCAGGTTCCCGAATCGCCGCGCTGTTCCACCTTCGCGCGTATCCCCGGCGTAACGTCCAGCCCGCGCGCTTCCAATACGCGCGGCACCAACGCCATGCGCAACAGCGGGTCGTAGGCGGTTTTGTACGCCATATCCCACAAATGGTTGTGCGCCTCGAAACTGCCGTAATCGAAGCCGAAAGCGCGCAGCCGTTCGCGCATCAGGCGGAAGTGGTACACCTCTTCCTTCGCCACTTTCACCCAGTCGCGGACAAACTGAAACGGCAGCGTGCGGAAACGGTATGCCGCGTCCAAAGCCAGATTGACGGCATTGAACTCGATATGCGTAATCGCGTGCAGCATTGCCGCATAGCCTTCTGCCGTGTTCATTTTGCGCGGGGTCAGTTGCGACGGCGCGACCAAAACAGGCTTGTCCGGTCGTCCCGCGCGGGGGAAATCTGCCGGCGGCGCGTTTGCTTCCGCCCCGTCCGCATTTTGAACGGCGGCAAACGCCTCATCCGTCAGCCGTCCTTTTTCATCGGGGTCGCCCGAAAGCAGGGCGCGTTCCAGCAAAGCATAAATATCGGGTTTCATCTCAAGTCCGCCGTGTTCGGAAAACGAATATTATAGCGTTTAAAAAAAACAAGATGAGGCATATAATCTCCGCGATTCGGCATTCCGCGCCCAAACCGTCAAATATAGTGGATTAACAAAAACCAGTACGGCGTTGCCTCGCCTTAGCTCAAAGAGAACGATTCTCTAAGGTGCTGAAGCACCAAGTGAATCGATTCCGTACTATTTGTACTGTCTGCGGCTTCGTCGCCTTGTCCTGATTTTTGTTAATCCACTATAACGCGGCACACAATTAAAGGGCGGCGTGGCGCGCCTGCCTTTTCCGGGTGGTCAAAAAATCAGCCCTCGGAAAACGCGGTTTGCAAAATGCAAACCGCCCGTCCCGCCGCCCGTATGATTGTTTTGCCGCGCCGATACTTTACGCCACACCCATCCCGACAAGGAAAAATAATGATGAAACCGCACAACCTGTTCCAATTCCTCGCCGTTTGCTCCCTGACCGTCGCCGTCGCTTCCGCACAGGCGGGCGCGGTGGACGCGCTCAAGCAATTCAACAACGATGCCGACGGTATCAGCGGCAGCTTCACCCAAACCGTCCAAAGCAAAAAGAAAACCCAAACCGCGCACGGCACGTTCAAAATCCTGCGCCCGGGCCTTTTCAAATGGGAATACACTTCGCCCTACAAACAGACTATTGTCGGCGACGGTCAAACCGTTTGGCTCTACGATGTTGATTTGGCACAAGTGACCAAGTCGTCCCAAGACCAGGCCATAGGCGGCAGCCCAGCCGCCATCCTGTCGAGCAAAACCGCCCTCGAAAGCAGCTACACGCTGAAAGAGGACGGTTCGTCCAACGGCATCGATTATGTGCTGGCAACGCCCAAACGCAACAACGCCGGCTACCAATACATCCGCATCGGCTTCAAAGGCGGCAACCTCGCCGCCATGCAGTTGAAAGACAGCTTCGGCAACCAAACCTCCGTCAGTTTCGGCGGTTTGAATACGAATCCCCAACTCTCGCGCGGCGCGTTCAAGTTTACCCCGCCCAAAGGCGTGGACGTGTTGAGCAACTGATTTGCCGTTTTGAAAAATGCCGTCTGAAAGCCGCCGAGGCTTCAGACGGCATTTTCACGCAGGCGGAACAATGTCCCCCATTACCGCCCGATCGTGCGCCGGAACGGCAAACCCGTGAAAATTAACGGTTGCGCCCCGGCTGTTTTTGCCGTTTAATGCAAACCTTGCTGCACCAAGGGCCAAGAAAGCCGACCGGCCGCCCCCACAGCTTCCGATGCAGGCGGTCCGTCCGTCCCTGCAATGTTTTTTATTTTTGAACGAAAGGTCGAAAACCATGAAAAAAACACTGGTGGCGGCGGCGATCCTGAGCCTCGCCTTGACTGCGTGCGGCGGCGGAAGCGATACCGCCGCCCAAGCCCCCTCCGCCAAGCCCGAAGCCGGACAATCGGGAAAACTCAACATCTACAACTGGTCGGATTATGTCGATCCCGAAACCGTCGCCGCCTTTGAAAAAGAAACCGGCATCAAGACGCGTTCCGATTATTACGACAGCAACGAAACACTGGAGGCAAAAGTCCTGACCGGCAAATCCGGCTACGACCTGACCGCGCCGTCCATCGCCAACGTCGGCCGGCAAATCAAAGCGGGCGCGTATCAGAAAATCGACAAGGCGCAAATCCCCCATTACGGCAACATCGATAAAGATTTGCTGAAAATGATGGAAGCCGTCGATCCGGGCAACGAATACGCCGTCCCCTATTTCTGGGGCATCAACACCTTGGCAATCAACACGCGGCAGGTGCAAAAGGCATTGGGTACGGACAAGCTGCCCGAAAACGAATGGGATTTGGTGTTCAACCCCGAATACACCGCCAAACTCAAATCCTGCGGCATCAGCTATTTCGACAGCGCAATCGAACAGATTCCCTTGGCGTTGCACTATTTGGGCAAAGACCCCAACAGTGAAAATCCCGAAGACATCAAAGCCGCCGTCGATATGATGAAAGCCGTCCGGGGCGACGTGAAACGTTTCAGCTCTTCCGGCTATATCGACGATATGGCGGCGGGCAACCTGTGTGCCGCCATCGGTTACGGCGGCGATTTGAACATTGCCAAAACCCGTGCCGAAGAAGCCGCAAACGGTGTGGAAATCAAAGTATTGACCCCGAAAACCGGCGTGGGCGTGTGGGTGGATTCCTTTATGATTCCGCGTGACGCGCAAAACGTTGCCAACGCCCACCGCTATATCGACTACACGCTCCGGCCCGAGGTGGCGGCGAAAAACGGCAGCTTCGTTACCTACGCGCCCTCCAGCCGTCCCGCGCGTGATTTGATGGAAGCCAAATACACAAACGATCCATCGATTTTCCCGACCAAAGAACTGATGGAAAAAAGTTTCATTGTATCGCCCAAATCCGCAGAATCCGCCAAACTGGGCGTGAAGCTGTGGCAAGGTCTCAAAGCGGGCAAATAACCGGAATCCCTGCCGTCTGAAACCTTTCGGGCGGCAGGAAACGGCGCGTCCGCATTAAGTCAGGATTAGAATTATTTAGGATAATAATATGGATATGAATTTAAGTATCGTTGTTCCTATTTATAATGTCGAAAGTTATTTGGAAGCGTGTTTAAATTCTATAGAACCCATATTAAGTAATGAAAATGTCGAACTTATCCTTGTGAATGACGGGTCAAAAGACGGAAGTGAAGATATATGTTATAAATATATAGATAAAACAACAAACAACAAACAACAAACAACAAACAACAAACAACAAACAACAAACAACAAACAACAAACAACAAACAACAAACACCGGACACCAAATATCAAATATATATATCAGGATAACCAAGGATTGTCGGAGGCGAGAAATACCGGAATAAAAAATTCAAACGGAAAATATATAGTCTTTATTGATTCGGATGATTTTATTAACTGTCAGATTTTGCTGGATTTTCTTGGTAAGGATGATATTGGTATGCCGGATGTGGTTTTTTTAAATGCAGTTAAATATGATAAGGGAAGTGTTTCACATTTTGGCGAAGATTATCAGCTTGAAAAAATACTCAATCAACCCAAAGTCGAAGTTTTGAAAGGATTATGCCGATTTAGAAAATTTCCGGGTTCGGCGTGGAATAAGATTATAAAAAGAGAATTGATTATTAGAGAAAAACTGTTTTTTGAAAAGGGAATTTATTCTGAAGATATCGAATGGTCAATGAGATTATTTAATGCGGCAACAACTTTTTCTTATTTGGACGGTTGTTATTACTATTATCGGCAGGGAAGAAAAGATTCTATTACGGGAACTGTTTCGGAAAAAAGTATAAAGTCATTATTATATATTTTGGAGAAAAATGCGGAAATGGAATTTAATAGGGATATATCAAGTTATCTTTATTCTTTTCTTTCCTACGAATATCTCGTTTTGCTTTTTATCATGACGAGTAAAAATATAGCGTATGATTCTGATATAAAAAGAAGGGCGTATCGTTTAAGGTTTATGCTGTTAAAGTCTAATAAGTTGATATATAAACTGATATTCCCGATAATCACATTATTCGGGGTCGATATTACAGGCAGAATTTTAAAAGTAATCAGAGGGAATGTTTAATAAATCCTTTAACAATATATACCTTACCGAAGGAGGAAAAATGAACGCAATCCGAACTTTCCAAAACCGCACGCCCGAAATCCACGAAACCTGTATGATAGACAAAGCGTGCGTCGTCATCGGCGAAGTCTCGCTTGCCGAAGATGTTTCCGTGTGGCCGTGCGCCGTGTTGCGCGGCGATGTGAACAGCATCACCGTCGGCGCGCGCAGCAATATACAGGACGGCAGCGTCCTGCACGTTTCCCACAAAACCGCCGCCAAACCCGAAGGGTCGCCGCTGATTATCGGCGAAGACGTTACCGTGGGGCACAAAGCGATACTGCACGGCTGCCGCATCGGCAACCGTGTCTTGGTCGGTATGGGCAGCACCGTTTTGGACGATGCCGTGATTGAGGACGAAGTGATGATTGGCGCGGGCAGCCTCGTTCCGCCGCGCAAACGCTTGGCGGGCGGCTACCTTTATATCGGTTCGCCCGTGAGGCAGGTTCGTCTGCTGACCGATGAGGAAAAAGCCTTTTTGAAATATTCCGCCGCGCATTATGTGAAGCTGTCGAAACAGTACGGGATGTGAAATCACACCGGCGTTCTTGCGTCAGCCCCAAATTCACGCGCTTGGACGCACCAGATAACGGCATCTGATGCGCCTTGATTTTGACCGTCTGCATTTGAGTTGCAGGCAAAAATGCCGTCTGAAGACCTTTTTTCGGGTTCAGACGGCATTTTATCGCCGATTACTTTTTAAAGTTTGACCGAATGTTCGCGCGTTTCGTGGAACACGATGTCCGGCCAGCGTTCTTGCGTGAGTCCCAGATTCACGCGGTTAGGCGCAAGGTAGGCGAGGTTGCCGCCTGCGTCTATCGACAGATTGCCTGCATTGGCTTTTTCAAATTCCGCCAGCTTTTTCTTGTCTTCGCATGATACCCAGCGCGCCGACCAGATGGATGCGCTGTCGAACACGGCTT
This sequence comes from Neisseria viridiae, assembly GCF_962747995.1. Lineage (GTDB taxonomy): Bacteria > Pseudomonadota > Gammaproteobacteria > Burkholderiales > Neisseriaceae > Neisseria > Neisseria viridiae. The sequence goes on from NZ_CAUJAJ010000002.1 coordinate 139,828, forward strand.
CCACGCCGTATTCGTTGGCGAGGCGCGAGGTAACGACTTCAAACTGCAACACGCCGACCGCACCCAAAATCAAATCTGCGCCGCTCATCGGTTTGAACACCTGTACCGCGCCTTCTTCGCCAAGCTGTTGCAAACCTTTTTGCAGTTGCTTGATTTTCAGCGGGTTTTTGATGCGGACGCTGCGGAACAGTTCGGGCGCGAAGAATGGGATGCCGGTAAATGCCAGTTGTTCGCCTTCGGAGAAGCTGTCGCCGATTTGGATGTTGCCGTGGTTCGGGATGCCGATGATGTCGCCCGCGTAGGCTTCTTCCACCAGCTCACGGTCGTGGGACATGAAGGTTACCACGCTGGAGGCGGCGATTTCGCGGTTGATGCGCAGGTGTTTCATCTTCATGCCGCGCTCGAATTTGCCGGAGCAGACACGCAAAAAGGCGATGCGGTCGCGGTGTTTCGGGTCCATATTGGCTTGGATTTTGAAGATAAATCCAGAAAATTTCGGCTCGTCCGGCTCGACCATGCGCACGGTCGCATCGCGCGGTTTCGGCGCGGGTGCCCAGTCAATCAATGAATTGAGGATTTCCTGAATACCGAAGTTGTTAATTGCAGAGCCGAAGAACACGGGCGTGAGTTCACCGGCAAGGAATTCGTCGAGATTGAACTCGTTGGAAGCCGCCTGCACCAATTCGATTTCGTCGCGCAACTGCTGGATTTCCAACGGAAAGCGTTGTTCCAATTCGGGATTGTCGATGCCTTTGATGATGTCGAACTCGTGCGGCAGGCGTTCGCCGCCCGCTTCAAAGAGATAGATTTCGTCGTTCAGGATGTGGTATACGCCTTTGAAGTTTTTGCCCATGCCGATCGGCCAGGTAACGGGCGCGCAGCGGATTTGCAGGATGTTTTCCACTTCGTCCAAAAGTTCTAGCGAATCGCGCACTTCGCGGTCGTATTTGTTCATAAACGTAACAATCGGCGTATCGCGCAGGCGGCAGACGTTCAAAAGTTTGATGGTTTGCGCTTCCACGCCTTTTGCCGCGTCGATGACCATCAATGCGCTGTCCACGGCGGTCAAAACGCGGTAGGTGTCTTCGGAAAAGTCTTGGTGTCCCGGCGTGTCCAAGAGGTTGACGGTGTGGTCTTTGTAGTCGAACTGCATCACGCTTGATGCCACGGAAATGCCGCGCTGCTTCTCGATTTCCATCCAGTCGGAAGTGGCGAATTTGCCGGTTTTCTTGCCTTTTACCGTACCCGCGCTCTGAATCGCGCCTGAAAACAGCAAGAGTTTTTCGGTCAGCGTGGTTTTACCCGCGTCAGGGTGGGAGATGATGGCAAACGTGCGGCGGCGGCGCACTTGGTCGAGGATTTCTTGGGACATGGTTTTCTTTGCAAAAAGGTTCAGGCCGCTTTTCAGACGGCCCGGACAGTGTTTGAGACGGCGAAATTGTACAAAAAAATGCCTGATAATTCAATGTCGGAGGCGGTCAGTGCGTGCTGCCGTAAATCTCTTTTTCGTCTTTCAGGACGGCATCGGCGGTTTCCCACGCGCCGCCGTTCCAGACTTTGTAAAAGCAGCTTTCGCGCCCGGTGTGGCAGGCGATGCCGCCGTTTTGGGCGATGAGCATCACAATGGCGTCGCCGTCGCAGTCGAGGCGCAGTTCGCGGACTTTTTGCGTGTGTCCCGACTCTTCGCCCTTCATCCATTGTTTTTGGCGCGAACGGCTGTAATAGTGGGCAAAGCCGGTTTCGACGGTTTTTTGCAGGGCTTCGGCGTTCATCCACGCCACCATTAAAACACGTTTGGTTTCGGCATCTTGGGCGATGGCGCAAACCAAACCTTTTTCGTCAAATTTGACGGCTTCAAGCAGGTTTTTATCCATATTTCCTTTCAGACGGCATAGTCGGGGCGGTCAGAGGCGGACTTCGATGCCGGCTTCGCGCATAGCGCGTTTGGCTTCGCGGATGGCGATTTCCCCGAAATGGAAAATGCCGGCGGCAAGTACGGCATCGGCTTTGCCTTCGGTTATGCCTTCAATCAGGTGCCGGACATTGCCGACCCCTCCGGAGGCGATGACGGGGATGTCGACGGCTTCGGCAACGGCGCGGGTCAGCGGCAGGTTGAAACCCTGTTTCGTCCCGTCCCTGTCCATACCGGTGAGCAGGATTTCGCCCGCGCCGCGTTTTTGCATTTCGACCGCCCATTCCACCGCATCCAAACCGGTCGGATTGCGCCCGCCGTGGGTAAAGATTTCCCAGCGTGTGTTTTCGGGGTTGACGGCTTTGGCATCGACGGCGGCGACGATGGCTTGCGAACCGAAAAATCCGGCGGCTTCGTCAATCAGGTCGGGACGGGTAACGGCGGCGGTGTTGATGCTGACTTTGTCCGCGCCGGCATTGAGCAGGCGGCGGATGTCGGCAACGGTGCGTACGCCGCCGCCGACGGTCAGCGGGATGAAGACTTGTTCGGCAACCTCTTCGATGATGTGCAGGATGGTGTCGCGGTTGTCGGATGAGGCGGTGATGTCGAGGAAGGTCAATTCGTCTGCGCCTTCGCCGTTGTAGCGTTTGGCGGCTTCGACGGGGTCGCCCGCGTCGCGCAAACCGATGAAGTTCACGCCTTTGACGACGCGCCCGTCTTTTACGTCGAGACAGGGGATGATGCGTTTTGCCAGTGCCATAATCGGATGCCTTTAGTCGAGGGAATCTGCCAATTGTTGCGCTTGGGCAAAATCGATGCTGCCCTCGTAAATCGCGCGGCCGGTAATCGCGCCTGCTACGCCACGTTTTTCGGCGGCACACAGGGCGCGGATGTCGTCCAAGCCGGTCAGTCCGCCGGAGGCGATGACGGGAATGCGGACGGCTTGGGCGAGTTTGACCGTCGCGTCGATGTTCACGCCGCTCATCATACCGTCGCGCCCGATGTCGGTGTAGATGATGCTGTTGACACCGTCGTCTTCAAAGCGTTTTGCCAAATCAATTACATGATGCCCGGTTACGGTTGCCCAGCCGTCGATGGCGGCCATACCGTCTTTGGCATCCAGCCCGACGATAATCCTGCCGGGGAAGGCTTTGCACGCTTCGCGCACGAAGTCGGGGTTTTTGACTGCCGCCGTGCCGATAATCACGTCGTTCAGGCCCAAATCCAAATATTGTCCGATGGTTTTCAAATCGCGTATGCCGCCGCCGAGCTGTACGGGGATGTCTTTGGCGACGGCGGCGAGGATGTCTTTGATGGCGGGCAGGTTTTGCGGAACGCCGGCAAACGCGCCGTCCAAATCTACCAGATGCAGGCGGCGCGCACCCTGTTTGAACCAGTGCAGCGCGGTTTCGGCGGGCGAATCGGAAAAGACGGTCGCCTCTTCCATCAGCCCTTGTTTCAGGCGGACGCAGCGTCCTTCTTTCAAATCGATGGCGGGTATCAGCAGCATAATTTTTCTCCTTGTGCGGTGCCGTGTCCGGCTTACCAGTTTAAAAAGTTTTTCAACATCGTCAGCCCGGCATCGTGGCTTTTTTCGGTGTGAAATTGCGTGGCGAATACGTTGTCTTTGCCGACGATGCAGGCAAACGGGGACGGGTAGTCGCTTTCGCCCAATATGGTTTCGGGATTTTCGGGGTCGAAATAGTAGCTGTGGACGAAGTAAAAACGCGTGTCTTGGGGAATATCTTTAAACAGCGGGTGGTTTTGGGTTTGGCGCACGGTGTTCCAGCCCATATGCGGGACTTTCAGACGGCATCCCTGCCGGTCGCGGAGGTCGCGGGCAAAGCGTCTGACTTTGCCGCCGAACCAGCCCAAGCCGTCGGTGTTTCCTTCTTCGCTGTGGTCGAATAAGAGTTGCGCACCGACGCAGATTCCGAAAAACGGTTTGTTTTTCAAGGCATCTTTGACTGCCTCGTCCAAGCCGCCGCGCTTCAGTGCCGCCATACAGTCGGGCATCGCGCCCTGCCCGGGAAAAATGACTTTGTCGGCGCGGGACACGCGGTCGGGGTCGCCGCTTAAAAAGATTTCGGTATTTTTTCCGGCAAGCTGCCCCGCCGTCCGGACGGATTTCAATACGGAATGCAGGTTGCCCATACCGTAATCGATAATGGCGGTTTGCATGGCTTCCTCCTCTTTTTTTGCAATATGGCTGCGATTTTAACAAACAAATGTGCCGGGCTGATAAAAATGCCGTCTGAAAACGGGAATCTGTCTTCAGACGGCATAGGGTTCAAACCCGGAAAGCCGTTTGTCAGCCTTCCATTTGTTTTGCCTGAACGGCAGTCAGGGCGATGGTGAACACGATGTCTTCCACCAGCGCGCCGCGCGACAGGTCGTTGACCGGTTTGCGCAGGCCTTGCAGCAGCGGGCCGACGCTCAAGACGTTGGCACTGCGTTGGACGGCTTTATAGGTGCAGTTGCCGGTGTTCAGGTCGGGGAAGACCAAAACGGTTGCCTGTCCTGCGACCGGGCTGCCCAGGGCTTTCGATTTGCCCACGCCCGGTACGGTTGCCGCATCATATTGCAGCGGGCCGTCGATGGCGAGGTCGGGGCGTTTTTCTTGGGCAAGTTTGGTGGCTTCGATGACGGTATCGACATCGGGGCCGCTGCCGGAGTTGATCGTAGAGTAGGAAATCATGGCCACTTTCGGGTCGATGCCGAAGGCTTTTGCGGAATCGGCAGACTGGATGGCGATGTCGGCAAGCTGTTGCGCGGTCGGGTTCGGATTAACCGCGCAGTCGCCGAAGACGAGGACTTGGTTGGGCAGCAGCATAAAGAATACGCTGGACACGAGGCTTGCGCCCGGTGCAGTTTTAATCAGTTGCAAAGCGGGGCGGATGGTGTTGGCGGTGGTGTGAACCGCGCCGGATACCAGGCCGTCCACATCGTTTTGCGCCATCATCATCGTACCGAGTACCACGGTGTCTTGCAGTTGCTTGCGCGCGTCTTCGGGTGTCAGGCCTTTGGATTTGCGCAGTTCGCACATCGGCTCGACGTATTGTTCGACCAATGAGGCGGGATCGATGATTTCCAAAGAGTCGGGCAGGGTGATGCCGCGTTCTTTGGCAACGGCTTCGACTTCTTCGCGTTTGGCAAGCAGGACGCAGCGGGCAATGCCTTTTTCGTGACAGATGGCGGCGGCTTGGACGGTACGCGGCTCGGCACCTTCCGGCAGGACGATGCGTTTGTCGGCTTTGCGGGCGAAGTCGATCAGGTTGTAGCGGAATTGGGCGGGCGAAAGACGTTTGGTTTGTCGGTTTGCCAATACGGATACGTCTTTCAGCGCGTCGCTCGAACCGAAGAAGGTCAGGCCGGTTTTTTCGGCTGCCGCTTCGGCAACGGAGGCTGCCGCACCGTCCACGACAAAACCTTTCAATACGCCCGGCGCGGCGGCGAAGAACTGTTTGGCAAGGTTCAATTGGTGTGCCAGTGCGTCGGCATCGGCATTGTCGGAACGGACGGCGAAGACGGCTGCCGCGTCAAGGGACAATGCCAGTTCGACGTTTTTGCCTGCGAGGTAGATTTTGTCGGCATCGGGCACGATGCCTTCGATGACGAGGTTGGCGGCATCGAGTGCGGCAACTTTGCCGACCAGTGCGTCGAACCAGTCATCGCTTTTGCCTTGCGCCAACAGGGCTTCTGCTTGTGCGTCAAAGGCTTGGAAAACTTGTGCGTTCAGGGCTTTTGCAAAGGCTTGTGCGGCGGCGGATGCGTCAAGTCCGGCAGATACGGGTACGATGAGTACTTTTGCCATGATATATCCTTTCGTATGCTGCGGTGTGCGGCATGTATGTTGGAAGTGTTGGGATTTGAGGGGAAATGTCGGGATAGGCTATTTCCCGTCCGGTTTGCGGAAACAGGTATTTTCTGTTTTTGGGCGGCAGTCGGTCTTACGCTGCCGCGTGTTTCTATATTAACAAATAAATTATGTTTTCAACAAGATGAATATCGCCAGACATTGGCACGCCTTTCAGACGGCATGGTGTTTCCAAACTTACGGGGCAGGTTGTTCCGGGAAAAACAGTGCTTCTGAATTCAAGTAGATGCGTGTCTGTGTGCCGTCTGAAAAATCGGGTGCGTAGGGGGTGTTAAGCGTCAGGATGGTTTGCTCGATTTTCAGGCGGATTTGGATGTGGCGTGCTTTGGGTATGGCGTTGAGGATGGTGGCGGATAATTCGGCAGCATGGGTGTTCGGGCAGTTGAAGCTGAATTGTTCCGGACGGATGAGCAGTGTGCCGCGCGTGCCTGCGGGTAAGGTGTTTCCGACGGGGAGCCTGCCTAATTCGGAGTCTGCCGTACCGTCGGCGTTGAGTGTGGCGGGCAGGGAGATACCTTCGCCGATAAACAGGGCTGTTTCAAGGTCGGCAGGTTGTCGGTACAGTTCGTGGGGGGCTGCAGTTTGGAGAATGCGCCCCTGTTTCATGACGGCAATCCGGTCGGCGTATTGCAGGGCTTCTTCCCGGTCGTGGCTGACGAAAACGGCAGATTTGCCGTTGGCGCGCAGGGCGGCAATCATGTCTTCGCGAATCTGGCGGCGTAACTGTTCGTCCAGTGCGCTGAAGGGTTCGTCCAGCAGGATGAGTTCGGGATCGGGGGCGAGGGCGCGGGCGAGGGCGACACGTTGTTGCTGTCCGCCTGAAAGTTCGTGCGGATGACGGTTTGAGAGTTCGGAAATGCCGGTCAGAGCCATCATGGCTTCGATGCGTTGCCGCTCCTGCGCCGTCTTGCCTTTGCCGTTGCCCAGTCCGTAGGCGATGTTGCGGTAAACGGTCAGGTGGGGGAACAGTACGCCTTCTTGTACGACGTAACCCAAACGGCGTTCGCGGACGGGAAGGTTGGTATTTTCTGAATAGATTGTTCTTCCGTAAAGCGAGATTTCTCCGGAATCGGGCTGTTCAAAACCGGCAAGGCAGCGCAGCAGCGTGGTTTTGCCGCAACCTGATGCACCGATGACGAAGAGGATTTCCCCTTTGCCGAGTGTGAGCGAGATATTTTGCAGAACGGCATGGTTCTGGAAGTTTTTGGTCAGTTGGCGGATTTGGAGTGCGGGCGCGGTCATAGTCGGTCTTTCGCAGCAGTGTTATTTGAAGGCGTATTTTTTCAGTAGGAATACGGGCAGGCCTGAAAACAGTACCAGCATAAGGGCATACGGGGTGGCGGCGGCATATTGTGCGTCTGACGTGTATTCCCAAACGGCGGTGGAGAGCGTGTGGACATCATCTGCGGTCAGCAGCAGGGTGGCGGTCAGCTCTTTCATCAGGTTGAGGAAGACGAGTGCGAATGCGGCGGTAATGCCGGGCAGGATGGACGGCAGCACCAACGTCCTGAAAATAAAGAAGTGTCCGCGCCCCAATGTTGCGCCGACCTGTTCCATGCCTTTGGGGAATTGTTCCAAGGAAGTCCTCAGGGTGGTTTGCGCCATCGGCAGGTAAAGCATGAAATAGGCAAGGACGACGACGATAAAGGTTTGGTAAACGGATGGTGCATAGTTGATGCTGAAATAAATCAGCGACAAGGCGATCACCAGGCCGGGTACGGCGTGCAGCAGGAAGGGCAGCCTGTCTATCCATACGGTCAGCAGGTTGCGGTAGCGTACGGATGCCCAAACCAAGGGCAATGCGCACAAAATGGTCAATAATGCGCCGGCGGCGGATACGCTCATCGATCGGGCAAATGCATCGAATACGGATACGAGTTCAAATGTGCCGGACGAGCCGACCATCATCCAGCGGATAAGGATGCCGAATGGGATGACGATGCTTAAAACCAGCAGCGAGCCAAGAAAAAATACTGTGCAGATTTGCGCAGGCAGCTTCATCGTTTTGACCGGGTAGGGGCGGGCAACGCCTTTGCCGCTGTGATAGAGCTTGGTTTTTCCACGGAAAATGCTTTCTCCAAACACGACGATGCCGCACACCGCCATTAAAACGGCGGACAGCAGCGCGGCGGTGTTATTGTCGAATGACATTTCGTATTCTTGGAAAATGGCGGTGGTAAAGGTTTGGTAGTTGAGTATCGATACCGCGCCAAATTCGACCAGCATATGCAGGGCAATCAGTAACACGCTGCTGCCGATGGCAGGTTTGAGTTGGGGAAGTATGGCAGAAAAGAAAGTTTGCAGGCGGCTTTTACCCAAGGAAAGGCTGACTTCTTCAAACGACAGGCTGATGCGTTTGAGGGCTGCCTCGACCGGCAGGTAGGCGAGGGGAAAAGACGACAGGCTCATAATCATAACGGTTCCCCAAAATCCCTCCACGCGGAAAGTCAGGCTGATCCATGTAAAGCAGCTGACAAATGCAGGTATGCATAAGGGTAGAGTAATTGCCGTCTGAAAAAAGGTTTTGCCGAAAAAGCGGTAACGTTGGAACAAAAGGGCGCAGGCAATGCCCAAAACAATGGAAATCAGGGTTACGCCGAACATCAGCAGCAGGGTGTTTCCCAGCAAATCAAACATGCGTGGGCGGAACAGCAGTTCGTAGGCGCGTGTTGCACCAACCTGCCACGAACGCATGGCGACATAAAGGAAAGGAAGGGTCAGCGGCAAGGCGATAAGCAGGATGAGGGCGGTCAGCCATGAGGGTATTTTGTTGCGGGACATAAATCGGATTCGGATAGAAAACGGTCGGACAGCAGGGTTGTCCGACCGTTTGAACGGAAAAAGTTTATTTCAGACCTGCCTGTTCGAGGAGGCGGGTGGCATTTTCTTGGTCGGCGACGGTGGTTGCCGAGACTTCAGGTGCTTCCAATTTGGCATAAGGTTCCATATTGAACGGGGAAGACACGCCGGCGTGCAGCGGATATTCTGCGCGGACGGAAGTCAAGACCTGCTGTCCTTGTTTGCCGGCAAGGAAGGCGACGAATTTTTGTGCTTCGGCTTTGTTTTGGGAAGATTTCAGCACAGCCGCGCCGGAATAGGTAACGAGTGCGCCCGGGTCTCTGTGGCGGACGAAGTTCAGGCGGGAATGGATGTTGTTCACGCCTTTTTCTTTGGCAAACGCATACCAGTAGTAGTTGTTGATGAGGGCGGCCGGCACTTCGCCGTTTTCGACGGCTTGGAGCGCGACAGTGTTTTTAGCATACAGTTTGCCGTTTTCTTTTAAGCCTTTGAGCCATTTCAGGGCGGCTGCTTCGCCTTTCAGTTTGACGATGGCGACAACCTGTTCCAAGAATGCGCCTGAAGTCGGCACGTAACCGATGCGGTCTTTCCATTTCGGCGTGGCGTAATTCAGGACGGATTTTTCCAAATCTTTTTCAGACAGTTTGCGGGTGTCGTAAACGACGACGCGCGAACGGCCGCTCAATGCCACCCAGTCTTTTTTGGCGGCAACCGGCACGCCTTTGCGGCGTGTGTCGTTAATCGTTTTTGCGGGGAGGGTTTCTAAGAGGTTGGCTGCGGAAAGCGTAACCAGCGGGGGGATTTGTTCGGAATAGAATACGTCGGCGGGGCTTCGGCTGCCTTCTTCTTTGATTTGGCCGGCAAGCTGGTCGCTTTTGCCGCTGTTAATTTTTACTTTGATGCCGGTGGCTTGGGTAAAGGCATCGGCAAGTGCCTGCGTGGCTTCTTTGTGTTGGCCGTTGTACACGGTAATGTCTGCCAGCGCGGGGGCGGCGGCGGTCAGGGCTGCGGCAAGCAGTGCGTATCGGATAGATGTTTTCATATCGATTTTCTCCTAATGAATGAGGGTGTATATCTTGTTAAGACATAACGGGGTGTAGTGTATTCCTTCTTTTTTATAAATGCAAATAATTATTTTTTTAAATTTGTTGTTGTCCGATCCGGTTATGGTTTGTTATGACTTGTATTTTTTCCGTGCATCGCGCCCGTAAGGCGGAAGCGGCGGGTAATGCGTGTCGGAATGTGGGTAAAGGCGGCATTTTGATTTGTCGGAATGCTTGAGAACATCTCCCTTTAAAACGCCGTCTGAACAGGGTTGCCGGAATAGTATTGCCATCCCAACAGATACAGTTTGTCGGGGTCTTGCCAATATTGTTCATCCAGACTGTTCAGCAGTGAGGCGGTTTTGTTGTCGAGATGTTGCGTTATATCCCACATTTCTTTCAGGTTTTTACCTTCCGATTGGAGGTGGCGGATTTCTTTGTCCAATGCGTCTGCCGCCAGATGGATCAGCATTGCGCTGTGTACCGCGCCGATTTTTTTCAGAACGGAACAAGTCTTTTCGGCGGCGGGAAAACCCCAGTTGCAGACAAATTGCAGTATGCCGCCGTTGCCGATATCGGCTTCCGCCCGCCAAATCAAAACCAGCTCCTGTTCCCGTCCGCCCATGCTTTCGAGTTTGCCGTTATGCTGTTCAAAAAGTTTGTCCACCGCCTGCCACATCATCTGTTCGAAGCGGTCGGCTTGGGTATCCGTATCGGTCATCGTGTTCTTGCCTTTTAAAAATGCCGTCTGAACATTTCTTCAGACGGCATCGGGGGTTAAGCCAACACTTCACGCCAGCGTTTGACTTGGAGGCGCACTTGTTCCGGCGCGGTGCCGCCCAAGTGGTTGCGGGCGTTTAAGCTGCCTTCGGGTGTCAGCACGCTGTAAACGTCGTCGGCAATCAAATCGCTGAAACCTTGTAAGACTTCAAGCGGCAGTTCGCTCAAATCGACGCCCGCTTGGTCGGCGTGGCGCACGGCTTGGGCGACGACTTCGTGGGCATCGCGGAAGGGCATACCTTTTTTGACCAGATAATCCGCCAAGTCGGTGGCGGTGGCAAAACCCTGCATTACGGCGGCGCGCATATTGTCGGGTTTGACGGTTACGCCGCGCATCATATCGGCGTAAATCCGCAATGTGTCGATGAGCGTGTCGGCGGTGTCAAACAGCGGTTCTTTGTCTTCCTGATTGTCTTTGTTGTACGCCAAGGGTTGGGATTTCATCAGGGTAATCAGGCCGATAAGGTGTCCGATGACGCGTCCGGATTTGCCGCGCACGAGTTCGGGCACGTCGGGGTTTTTCTTCTGCGGCATAATGGACGAGCCGGTGCAGAAGCGGTCGGCGATGTCGATAAAGCCGAAACGCGGACTCATCCACAAAATCAATTCTTCAGACAGGCGGCTCAGGTGAACCATAATCAGAGAAGCGGCGGCTGTGAACTCAATGGCGAAATCGCGGTCGGATACGGCATCGAGCGAGTTCTGGCAGATTTGTTCAAAGCCCAATAGCTCGGCGGTGATTTCGCGCTGAATCGGGTAGGTCGTCCCGGCAAGGGCGGCTGCGCCGAGCGGCATACGGTTGACGCGGCGGCGGCAGTCCGCCATCCGTTCGTTATCGCGTCCGAGCATTTCGACGTAGGCGAGCATGTGGTGTCCGAAGCTGACAGGCTGGGCGACTTGCAGGTGGGTAAAGCCGGGCATAACGGTTTCGGCGTTTTGTTCCGCCAAATCCAGCAATGCCGTCTGAAGGCTTTGAATCAGGCTTCGGATGACGGTAATTTGGTCGCGCAGCCACAGGCGGATGTCAGTGGCGACTTGGTCGTTGCGGCTGCGGCCGGTGTGCAGGCGTTTGCCCGCGTCGCCGATTTTGTCGGTCAGGCGGCGTTCGATGTTCATGTGGACATCTTCCAAATCGAGCGACCATTCGATTTTGCCGCTGCGGATTTCTTCGAGGATTTCCGCCATACCCCGGCGGATGTCCGCCAAATCGCCTTCGTCCAACACGCCGGTTTCTTTCAACATTTGCGCGTGTGCCAGCGAGCCTTGGATGTCCCATTCGGCAAGCCGTCGGTCGAAACCGATGGAGGCGGTGTATTGTTTGACGAGTTCGGAAACGGGTTCGTTGAAGCGTCCGGACCAGGTTTTGTCGTGCATAAGGATTCCTTGATGGGGTTATTCGGTACGGTATTTTTCCAAAAGGCGGCGGAAGGGTTCGCCGGTTTCGGGGTGTTTTAAACCGTAGGCGACGGTGGCTTCCAGATAGCCCAGTTTGCTGCCGCAGTCGTAGCGCGTGCCTTCAAAGGGGTGCGCCAAGACAAATTCGTGATCGAGCAGCTTGGCGATGCCGTCTGTAAGCTGGATTTCGTTGCCCGCGCCGCGCGGCAGTCCGGTCAGTAAGTCGAAAATGCGCGGGGTAAGGATGTAGCGTCCGACGACGGCAAGGTTGGAGGGCGCGTCTTCGGGCTTGGGTTTTTCGACAATGCCGGTAATGCGTTGGAACTGTTTGAGCTGTTCGGTTTCGACGATGCCGTATGAGCCGGTTTGCGACGGTTCGACGGTTTCTACGCCCAAAATGCTGTTGCCGCTGCGTTCGTACACTTCGACCATTTGTTTGAGCGCGCCTTTGGGGGCATCGATTAAGTCGTCAGCCAAAATCACGGCAAAGGGTTCGTCTCCGATGGCGGCGCGGGCGCACAAGACGGCGTGTCCCAAGCCCAGTGCTTCCGCCTGACGGATGTAGAGGCAGGTAATGTTCGGCGGCAGGATGTTGCGGACGTGTTCCAGAAGTTTGTCTTTATGGCGCATTTCCAACTCGGTTTCGAGTTCGTATGCCTTGTCGAAATGGTCTTCGATGCTGCGTTTGTTGCGTCCGGTTACAAACACCATTTCCGTGCAGCCGGCTTCCACGGCTTCTTCTACGGCGTATTGGATCAGCGGCTTGTCGACGATGGGCAGCATTTCTTTCGGGCTGGCCTTGGTGGCGGGCAGGAAGCGGGTTCCCATCCCTGCGACGGGGAAAACGGCTTTTTTTATCGGTTTCATTCTTTTTCCTTTGTATTGTTTTGATGTTTAAAGGGCGAGTTTGCGGATTAAATCGGCGAGTGCCTGCGCGCGGTGGCTTTCGCGGTTTTTGACCTCCGCATCCAATTCGGCGGCGGTTTTGCCGTGTTCGGGCAGGTAAAAATACGGGTCGTAACCGAAACCGTTTTCACCGGCGGGAACGCCGTTCCACTGCCCGTGCCATACGCCTTCGGCAATAATCGGGCGCGGGTCGTCTTTATGGCGGACAAAAACCAATACGCAGACATAAGAACAGCTTTTGTCGGCTTTGCCGGCAAGTTCGGCGGCAAGTTTCAGGTTGTTGGCGGTATCGGATTTGGGATTGCTGCCCGCGTAACGTGCGGAATGGATGCCCGGCGCGCCGTTTAAGGCGGCGGCACAGATGCCGCTGTCGTCGGCAAGCGCGGGCAGTCCGCTGTATTCGGCGGCATGGCGTGCTTTTGCCAGCGCGTTTTCGACAAAGGTGGGATAGGGCTCCGGACATTCGGGTATGCCGAATTCGGATTGCGGCAATACGGTAATGCCGTATGGTTCGAATAGGTTGCCGAATTCTTTGAGTTTACCTGCATTGCCGCTTGCCAAAACGATTTTTTCCGGTTTTTCAGACATAGCGGTTTTCCTGTGCGGCGGATTGGGCGGCGCGTAGGGATTTGTGCCGCAGGTAGAGGGCGAGTGCGCCGATTTGCCCGAACAGCGCGCCGAATGCGAAAAGAAAGGAGGCGATGGCGAAGGCTTTGCTGCCGACGGTCAGCAGATAAGCACCCAAGAGGACGAGCAGCATAAATGCCAGTGTGAAGAGGGCAACAGACAATAGATAGATTTTTCGGCGGTTCATGGCGTTCGGTCGGAAGCGGTATGTTCGGATTATATCCGATTGGGACGGTATTCCCTAGGGCTTGGAAAAATGCCGTCTGAAGCGGCGTTCAAACGGCAGGGAGGGCGTTATGCCTGTTTGTTCCAACGTTCGATGGATTCTTTGATGACTTTTTTCGCTTCTTCCACACCGCCCCAGGATTCGACTTTGGTCGTACCTGCTTTTTTCAGGTCTTTGTAGTGGTTGAAGTGGAACTCGATTTGTTTGATGAGCTGTTGCGGCAGGTCGGACAAAGTTTTGTAGGCGTTGCCGTTGTTGCGGTCGTCGGCAGGTACGCAGACGATTTTGTCGTCCACTTCGCCGTCATCGACGAATTTCATCACGCCGATAACGCGCGCTTCCAAGAATACGCCGGTTGCCAGAGGCTGTTCGGTAACGAGCAATACGTCCAATTCGTCACCGTCTTCGTCTAATGTTTGGGGAATGAAGCCGTAGTTGGTCGGTTTGGCGAAGATGGCGGGTTCGACGCGGTCGAGTTGGAATGCGGCGAGTTTGCGGTTCCACTCGATTTTGTGGTTGCTGCCGGCGGGGATTTCGTTGACAACGTTGATGATGCCGCCGTCCACGTCGCCGGGGGTCAGGATTTGGTTGAAGTCTGCCATTTGGTTTCCTTTATTTGGGAAAGTTTGAAGTTTGAAAGTATAGCACAAACGTCCGGCTGAAAATGCGCCCGATGCCGTCTGAAAGGGTGTCCGGGCGCGTGTTACCGTTTGCCCAAAAACCTGCCCAGTTCCAGAATCGCGCGCCTGTTGGACGGGGAAAACACTTTTTCCGCCGCTTCTTCCAAGCCGAACCAGCCGTAGGAGACGTGTTCCTCGGGTTGCAGGACGACGGGCGTATCACGCGGGATTTCGGCCCAGAAGACGTGTTCGCGGTTTTCAAACACGCCTTTGGGGTAGCGGTGCCGCCAGTGGTGGTAGATTTCGTAAACCGTGCTGTCGTGCCGGTCTTGGAGCTGCCCGTCCGCCAGCAGGATGCCGGTTTCTTCCCAAACTTCGCGCCTTGCCGTTTGTGCGACGGTTTCGCCCGGTTCGAGGCTGCCGGTTACCGACTGCCAAAACCCTTGCGGATGCGTGCGTTCGATGAGGAGGATACTGCCGTCCCCGTCATGGAGTACGACCAGTGCGGAGACGGGGTATTTGAGCGGTTTTGCCATCGGCATCTTTCGGCGGGCTGAGGTAATGAAGGGGCGGATTATAGCAAACGCCGCACGTTATGGCGTTTATCCTTTTCCGCATCCTTTTCCGCCCGGGCGGGACGCGCTGGCGTTTGCCGGTAAATTTTCCGTTGTGTCAAAAAGATAAGGGCGGTTGTGATTTTAATGCTTGCCAAAGCGTCGGGCGGAAACTATAATCCGCAACTTATCGAGTCGGAGTGTGGCGCAGTCTGGTAGCGCACTTGCATGGGGTGCAAGGGGTCGAAGGTTCGAATCCTTTCACTCCGACCAAAAATATAAGGCAGCCGTTTTTGAAACGGCTGCTTTTTTGTCTGTATAAAGAAAGGTCGTTTGAAACCGTATTTATTGTTTAAGACAACCTCTTAGCTCAAACTTTGAGAACCGCATGTGTGCGTTCCGCACATATGCTGCTTGTTGAGTTTAGGTTTCATATGGTCTATGGCTTGCTAGTTGCACAGGCTGTGCTTGTTAATACTTATTCACCAGCTATTTTGGAATACATATGCTCCACGGACTTGGGTGATAGTGGTGCTTTACACTCGGTGCAATAATCTTTATTAAATGGAGAAATTCCTCTTGAATAAGTTAAATTATTAGCATCAATCTCAAATGATTTGCCATTAAATTTTTGAAAAGAATGGCAATATGGACATATGCTGGCAATCGGAATATAAATAATACAAAAAAGTAATCCAACAACCCAATATATAGTAAATATAATAAGAAAAATATCTTTCTTTAAGAAATTATTGTTTGTAACAATTTCTTGGAGAGTTGCCGCACCAAGTATACAGGCTACGGAAATAAAAAAAATCTTAGGAATTAACATTCTTTTTTGGAATTTTTTCGCAATATACATTGCTTGTTCTTTGTCATCTAATTTTTTCATATCTTTTACTTCTTCCGTTCCAATCCGCCCGTGCCGCCCAATATCCCATTTCAACATACCACCTATTTCCACATGTACAAACTTTCTTGAAATGCCGTCTGAAAAGTTTTCAGACGGCATTTTTTATTTCTTCCAGTAGGCGGGGGTAAAGAGGATGAAGACGGTGAAGATTTCCAGCCTGCCCAAGAGCATGGCGGCAACGCAGATCCATTTCTGCATCACGTCCAAACCGGCGTAATTGCCGGCGGGCCCGACTTCGCCCAGACCGGGACCGGCGTTGGTAATGCAGGCGATGACGGCGGTGAAGGCGGTGGTAAATTCCATACCGCTCGCCATCAGCAGGAAGCTGAAGAGGACGACGGTCATAAAGTAGATGAAGATGAAGGACATAACGGTCAGCGCGAGGCGGTCGGGTATGGCCTTGCCGCTGATTTTGACGGTGCGGACGGCTTTGGGGTGCAGCAGCACCATCATTTCGCGCAGGCTGAATTTGAACAGGACGAGGGCGCGTATGGTTTTGATGCCGCCGCCGGTCGAGCCGGAGTTGGCGAGGATGTTGGCGAGGAAAAACATCCACAGGGAAATCAGGAGCGGCCATTGCGCGAAGTCGGTGTTGGCCAGCCCGTTTGCCAGTCCGATGGAGACGAAGTTGAAGGCGGTGTAGCGTAGGGATTCGGTAAAACCAGCGTAATAGCCGGTGTGCCACAGGTACAGGGCGGCGGCAAGGATGCTGCCGGAGAGCAGCAGCAGCATCGTCCGGCATTCTTCGTCTTTCCAATAGGTTTTGAGGCTGCGGCTGCTGAAGGCGGCGAAATGGCTGGCAAAATTGATGCCGCCGACAATGGTAAAAACGATGATGACTGCTTCGATGAGGGGGGAGTTGTAATAACCGATGCTGGCATCGTGGGTGGAAAACCCGCCCAGCGAGAGGGTCGCCATTGCGTGACAGACGGCATCGAACCAGCCCATCCCGGCAAAATGCAGGCAGGCTGCCGCGAGGATGGTGATCAGGGTGTAGCCGAACCAGAGTTTTTTCGCCACTTGGGAAATGCGCGGCGACATTTTGCTTTCTTTGTCAATGCCGGGGATTTCGGCTTTGAATAATTGCGTGCCGCCTACGCCGAGCATGGGCAGGATGGCGACGGCAAGGACGATGATGCCCATCCCGCCCAGCCAGTTGAGCATATGCCGCCAAAAGTTGACGGATGGGGCGAGCCCGTCGACGTGGGGGATGACGGTCGCGCCGGTGGTGGTCAGTCCCGACATCGATTCAAAAAATGCGTCGGTAAAGCCCATATTCGGGAAATACAGGTACATCGGCATCGCAGCCATAGCGGCAAACGCCAGCCACAACATCAGGACGAGGGTGAAGCCGTCGCGCGGGCGCAGTTCGCGCCTGAACCGGAGGGTGGCGAGCCGGACGATGCACGAGCCGGAAAGGGTAACGGTCGCGGTGGTGGCGAAGGCGGTGTACGCGCCGTCCGAAAAGGCGTAGGAGAGGGCGGCGGGTATCAGCAGGATAAAGGAAAACAGCATACCCAGTCGGGAGAGGACGTGGGCGATGGGCAGGATTTTGTGCATAGTGGGGCGGTCCGTTATTTTGCGAAGCTTTTCCAGTCTATGCCGCCGGCGGCTTGGACTTGGGTAATTTCTTCCGTTTCGAGGTTGACGGCGGTCAGCTGTCCGCCCCACAGCGCGCCGGTGTCCAGCGAGATGACGTTGTCGGCATTCGTGTAGCCCAGCGAGGACCAGTGTCCGAAGATGATGGTGTGGTCGAGGTTTTGCCGGTCAGGGGCTTTGAACCACGGGCGCAGGTAAAGCGGCATTTTTTTCACTGTGGATTTGTAGTCGAAATCCAGTTCGTTTTTAAAGGTCAGGGCGCGCATCCGCGTGAAGGCGTTGACGATGAAGCGCAGGCGGGCATAGCCTTCCAAACCTTCGTCCCACGCGGCCGGTTTGTTGCCGTACATTTTGGAGAAGAATTTGACGTATTTTTTGCCGCGCAGTTCGGCTTCGGCTTCTCCGGCGAGCGATTCGGCTTTGGCGATGCGCCATTGCGGCAGGATGCCGGCGTGTACCATTACGCGGCTGCCGTCACGTATCAAAAGCGGTTGCACACGCAACCAGTCGAGCATTTTTCTGCCGTCGGGGTGTTTGAGTATGGGTTCGATTGTGTCGCTGCGTTTGGGCGCGCCTTCGCCGCAGCCGACGGCGAGCAGGTGCAGGTCGTGGTTGCCGAGGACGATTTGCACGCTGCTTTCGTGCCGGATGCAGAATTGCAGCGTTTCGAGGGATTTCGGGCCGCGGTTGACGATGTCGCCCGTCAGCCAGAGGGTATCCGTGCCGTGGTTGAAGCCGATTTTATCGAGCAGCGCGGTCAGTTCGTCGAAACAGCCTTGGATGTCGCCGATTGCGTAATGTGCCATTGCGGGTGTTGTGAAGTGGGAAAGTGTTGCGGTTCAGACGGCACGGTTGGAAATTTTATGCCGTCTGAACGTGGAATTATGCGTTCAAAACGAGGACGGCTTCGGCTTCGACCTGCACGCCTTTGGGCAGCGTGGCAACGCCGACGGCGGCGCGTGCGGGGAACGGCTCGGCGATAAATTCTGCCATCACTTCGTTGAAGACGGCGAAATTGCCCAAGTCGGTCAGGTAGGCGTTGAGTTTGACGATGTCGTCCAGCGAACCGCCTGCCGCTTCGGCGACGGCTTGCAGATTTTTAAAGACCTGGCGCGCTTCGGCGCGGAAATCGCCGTTGCCGACAACGGTCATGGTGACGGGATCAAGGGGGATTTGACCGCTCATGTAAACGGTGTCGCCCGCGCGCACGGCTTGGCTGTATGCGCCGATGGCGGCAGGGGCTTTGTCGGTGTGGATGATGGTTTTGGCCATGATTTTCTCCTGAAACGGATGCGTGTGAAAGGGGAACGCGGTGTTGCGGATTATCGTACAAAACCGTCTGCTTGTGTAGTTTCAGACGGCATGGATGTTGAAAACAAAAACCGCCGAAAGGCTCGGCGGTTTGCGGAATAAGGCGTATATCAGAATTTGACGCGCACGCCGACGGACAGTTCGCTGGAGCGGACGTTTTTGACAGTGTTGACTTTGCCGACGTAGTTGTAGCGGTAGCCGGCATCCAAATCGACATTCGGGGTAACGGCATAGCTTACGCCCGCCAATACGCCGAGACCGGTGGAGGTTTGGCTGAAGCTGTCGCTGCCGCCCAAGTCGACGGAGGCGCGGTTGAGGCTCAAGCGCGCGCCGAGATACGGTTTGACGGGCGATTGGGTGTCGAAGTCGTAAATGGCGGACGCGCCGATGCTGTAAAGTTTGACATCGGTGGATGCGGCTTTATAGTTTTTGTAGCGCGTGTAATCGACGGCGAAGCGGAGGTCGTTGATGCGGTAGCCTGCGGAGATGCGCGGGCTGAAGCCTTTGGCAGAACCTAAAGAGCTTGAGGCTTTGGCGTGTGCGGCATCGGCTTGGATGTAAAAGCCGGATGCGCCTTCTGCCAGTGCGGCGGCCGGGAGGGCGAGGGCAATCAGTGCGGCAAGTGCTTTTTTCATATTTTGGTTCCTTTATGGTTAGGGAGAAAAATTGTTAAGAATCCGTTAAAGAATCCTGCCGTATTATACTGAAATTTTCTTTTTGCATCGTAATATTTTCAATGCCTCAAGATACGCGGCGGCATCCGGCTGCTCTGCCGACGGCAAAGCCGTTAATCCGCGCGTTGCCCTTAAACGGCGGCATCACGCGGCGGACGGGTGGAACTTGCAAACGGTTTGGAAAAAACCGCAAAGGCGCGGCGGCGGTATCTGTCGGATTGTTGCAGGCGCAGGCGTACGGTTTTTTGTGTGCGGCGTTGCCGTCTGAAACGCCCGGCGGGGGATGCGGCTGCGTTTTCCATCGATAAGCATATTTTCCGGACGCGTTCGGGGCGGGTTTTCCCGGGCGGCCGCCGATTTGTTTGCGCTTATAAAAAACACTGCAACAAATCGTTTAAAAACAAGCGTCCTTTTTCGGTCGGGCGGAACACGGTCGGGTCGGTTTCCAGCAGGCCTTTTTGTCTTGCCGTTTCGATTTGCGCCATGATTTTGGCAGCAGGTACTCCTGTGCGCTCCTGCAACATCGCGGCGGGTACGCCGTCGGTCAGGCGCAGGGCGTTCATCATGAACTCGAACGGCAAATCATCGGCGGCAACGGTTTTGCGTTCGACGGCTTCGCTCGGTTGGCTTTGCATTAAGGCGAGGTAGTCGTTGGGATGGCGGCGGCGGACGGTGCGCTCGATGCGGTCGGGGTAGGAGATTTTGCCGTGCGAGCCCGCGCCTATGCCCAAATAATCGCCGAACTGCCAGTAGTTCAAATTGTGGCGGCACTGCATGGTGGGTTTCGCAAAAGCCGATGTTTCGTAGTGGACAAAACCCGCGCCTTCCAGCGCGCCGTGTACCGCGTCTTCGATGTCGAGGGCGGCTTCGTCTTGCGGCAAACCTTTCGGCGGCGTATGACCGAACGGCGTGTTCGGTTCCATCGTCAGATGATACGCGCTGATGTGGGTCGCGCCCGTAGCGATGGCGGTTTGTACGTCGTCCAATGCCGTCTGAACGGTTTGGTTCGGCAGGGCGTACATCAAGTCGATATTGACTTTATTAAATAATTTCAAGGCAGTAGCTATGGCGGTTAAGGCTTCTTTGCCGTTGTGGACGCGCCCCAGCCTTGAGAGCATATCGTCGTTGAAACTCTGCACTCCGATAGAAAGCCGCGTAATGCCTGCGTCTTTAAATCCTTGAAACTTCTCGATTTCAAATGTACCCGGATTGGCTTCCAACGTAATTTCCGCTTCCGGCTGCAAGCGCAACAGCGAACGCACGCCGCTCAACAAACGGTCAATCGATTCCGCCTGAAACAGGCTGGGCGTACCGCCGCCGAAAAATATCGTTTCCACCGGCCTGCCCCAAATATTGGGCAATTCAAGCTGCAAATCGGTCAGCAGCGCGTCGATATAGGCGGCTTCGGGCAATCCGTTTTTCAGGCTGTGGGAATTGAAGTCGCAATACGGGCATTTTTTGATGCACCACGGGATGTGGATATAGAGCGACAGGGGCGGCAGGGCGGTGAGTCGGGTGCGGTTTGGAAAGGAAATGGTGTGCATGGTGTGGTTCGGAAAAGTGGGCAATGCCGTCTGAAGGCGGTTCAGACGGCATGGGTTTAGCCGAGCAGGGTAAGCAGTTCGGCTTCGCTGAGGACGGAAACGCCCAAGGCATTGGCTTTTTCCAGCTTGCTGCCCGCAGCTTCTCCGGCGACGACGTAGTCGGTTTTTTTGGACACGCTGCCAGAAACTTTGCCGCCTGCGGCTTCGATTAGGGCTTGGGCTTGTTCACGTTTAAGCGTGGGCAGGGTGCCGGTTAATACGAAGGTTTTGCCTGCTACGGCTTTATTGATGCCGTCTGAACCTTGCGCCGCCTCGTCTTCAGACGGCATTTGCGCGAAGAAGGTTTTCAGGTTTTCGAGCAGGGCGGCGTTTTGTGCTTCGCTGCGCCACGCCTGCCAGTCGGTGGGAAGAGCTTTGTCGTTTTGCAGCCCTTCTATACTTTGACCGGCGAGTTCCCATAAGGCTTGGGCTTTGTTTTCGCTGATTTTGAAGTCGGGCAGGCGGGCAATCCAGCGTTGCGGCTCGGCGTGGCGGGCGGGCGGGATGGTAACCGCTTGGGTTTGCGGGGCAACGCCTGCGGCGAGCAGCTCGTCTATCATCGCCTGCTGCGCGTCTTGGGCGAAGAAGTGGGCGATGGAGCGGGCGACGACGGTGCCGATGTCGGGCAGGCAGGCGAGGATGGGTTCGGGCGCGCGGCGGACGTGTTCCAACGTGCCGAATGCCTGCGCCAGCGTTTTGGCGGTGCGTTCGCCGACGTGGCGGATGCCGAGCGCGAACAGGAAGCGGGCGAGTTCGGGCGTTTTGCTGGCTTCTATGCCTGCGAGGATGTTTTCCGCCCACTTGGTCGGTTGTTTTTTATGTTTGCCCGACGCGCCGACCGAACTGCCTTCAGACGGCATTTGATCCGATTCGGCAACGGTTTTGTCCGCCGCTTCCTTCATTTTTTGCAGGGTCGGAATATCGAGGCGGTAGAGGTCGGCGAAGTGGCGGACGAGGTCTTGGGCGACAAGCTGTTCGATTTGTTTTTCACCCAAGCCGTCGATGTCCATGGCTTTGCGCGAGGCGAAGTGGATTAAGCCTTGCGCGCGTTGTGCCTGACAAAGCATGCCGCCGCTGCATCGGGCGACGGCTTCGCCTTCTTCGCGTTCGATTTCGCTACGGCAGATGGGGCAATGGGTCGGCAGGCGGTAGGGCTTGTGGAGCGGGGCGGATTGGGTTGGGTTTGCAGCCGGTGCTTCGGCAAACAGGTCGTCTTGTTGGTATTTGATGCCGTCTGAAAGTCCCGTAACGTCGGTTTCCTGCATCGGGCGGCGTTCAAAAATCACGCGTACGACTTCGGGAATCACGTCTCCGGCGCGGCGCACGACGACGGTATCGCCGACGCGCACGTCTTTTCGGGAAACTTCGTCCTGATTGTGCAGGGTGGCGTTGGTAACGGTTACGCCGCCGACGAATACGGGTTGCAGGCGGGCGACGGGGGTAACGGCGCCGGTGCGCCCGATTTG
Organism: Neisseria viridiae; assembly: GCF_962747995.1. GTDB lineage: Bacteria > Pseudomonadota > Gammaproteobacteria > Burkholderiales > Neisseriaceae > Neisseria > Neisseria viridiae. The sequence goes on from NZ_CAUJAJ010000002.1 coordinate 162,113, forward strand.
TACGTCTATGGCTTCGACGACGGTCAGGGCTTCTTCGGCGGGGAATTTGTGGGCAATCGCCCAGCGCGGCGCGCGGGAGATGAAGCCCAGTTTTTTTTGTTGCGCCAGACTGTTGACTTTGACCACCATACCGTCGATTTCGTAGGGCAGTTCGGGGCGTTTTTGCTGCATTTTTTCGTAAAACGCCAATACTTCGCCGATATTTTTGAAGCAGCCGAAATTGCCGTCGGGCAGGCTGAAGCCGAGTGCTTGGAAATAGGCAAGTTCTTGGATGTGTTCTTCCGCGACGAAACCGCCTTGCTGGCGGGCAATCGAATAGGAGAAAAAGTGCAGTTTGCGTTGCGCGGTGATACGCGAATCGAGTTGGCGCAGGCTGCCGGCGGCGGCATTGCGCGGATTGGCGAAAGGTTTTTGCCCGTTTTCGGCTTGACGTTGGTTTAAAGCGGCGAAATCGGCTTTGAGCATCAGCACTTCGCCGCGCACTTCGATGAGTTCGGGCGTATTTTCGCCGTGCAGCCGCAGGGGGATGTTGGCGACGGTTTTGACGTTTTGGGTAACGTCTTCGCCCGTTGTGCCGTCGCCGCGCGTCGCCGCCTGCACCAATACGCCGTCGCGGTAGAGCAGGCTGATGGCGAGGCCGTCGAATTTGGGTTCGATAACGTATTCGGGATGGCCGCCGTCCAAGCCGTCGCGCACGCGTTGGTCGAAGGCGTACATTTCGGCATGGTCGAACACGCCGTTTTCATCTTGCGGGGAGAAGGCGTTGGTCAGCGACAGCATCGGCACTTCGTGGCGCACTTCGGCAAATCCCGCCAGAGGCTCGCCGCCGACGCGCTGGGTCGGACTGTCGGGCAGTTTGAGCTCGGGATGGTTTAGCTCGAGGGCTTCGAGTTCGCGGAACAGGCGGTCGTATTCGGCATCGGGTACGCTGGGCGCGTCGAGGGTGTAGTATTCGTAGGCGTAGCGGTTGAGGAGGTCGGTGAGGCGGCGGATGTGTTGTGCGGTCGGGTTCATGGATTCGTACAGGTTCAGACGGCATGGACAAATGCCGTCTGAACGGTAAAACGTGTTGGAAACGGTCGGATTTTACAGGAAAACAAAAGGCGGATACACCGTTGCCGATGTATCCGCCTTTGAGGTTTCGGATTTATGAGAACAGGCGCAGGGCGGTTTTGCCGCCCGGTTCGATACCGACTTTGAGCATCTCGGACTGGCGTGCCAAAACGTAGGTGCGTACGTCTTTGAGCCATTGGGTAGAAACTTCTTCCATTTTGTCGTTGACCAGATTCAGGTTCAACTGGCCGGACAGGCGTACCGCCAAATCCATAAAGAGGTCGTCGAAGGTTTTTTCGCCTGCCGGAGAGTGCGGAATGTCGAGCAGCATACTGAAGCCTTTGTAGGACTGGTTGTCCAAAAGGGCATTGGTAAACGGCTCGTTGTTGAGCGTGCAGATGGAGAACATGGTCGAACCCGACGTGTCGGTATAGTGGAACGCGCCGTCGTCTTCCAAGACGAAACCCACGCCCGTTACGGCGGAACGCAGTTCTACGCCGCTGATGCTGGTCGGGGAAACCAAATGGATGGCGATGGTCTGGTCGACGCGCGCGCAGAATGCGTCCAGTGCGGAAGCCACTTCGATAAAGGCGGCAAGGTCGGTGTGCAGCGTCTGACCGCCCATGCTTTGTGCGAATGCGTCCACCTGGCGGTTGAATGCGGAGAGTTCTTCCTGCGAGGCAAGTCCGTTGCGGCTGACTGCCTGAATACCCACGATAAATGCCTGATAGCGGATGCCCGGGATGGGTTCGGCAATCTGGAAATGGTCGTCCATGGTGCAGCCGACAATCTGGTAGCGGCAGCGGTTGGAAAGGCGCGGCAGTGCGTGCAGTTCTTTGGCTTCGGTCAGCGCGATATAGGAGATGAAATCGAAGCGCACGTCAAACCACGGCAGTTCGACTTTTGACAATTCTTGGAGCGTAATCAGCGGTTTTGCCGGCGTTTGCGGAACGGGAACGGGTTTTGCCGGCGCGTCGGCAGGTTTCGGTGCGGAATGTCCGGTTTGGGGTTCGGAAACGGTGTGGGCGGAGTTGCCGATAATGCCGCTTTCTTCCAAGACGGTTTCGATTTCGGTTTTGAACGGGGAGGCTTTTGTCTGTTTCTGCTTGGCAATGTAGACGGCATCCTGTTCTTGCAGGTTGCGCATGGCGGGGTCTTGGGGTTTTGCCGTTTTTCTGACCGCCGGTTGGGGTTTCGGCATCATGACCGGCCCGCCGGACGGTTTGCCGTCGCGGACATGGCTGGTTTTACTGTTGAGCAGGGCATCTTTGTCGGAGTGCCCGAACTGGTCGCGCACTTTTTTGCGGTATTGGTTTTCCTGATACATATTGTAGGCGACAACGGCGAGGACGGCGGCGAGGAACAGTACGATGTAAATCATGGCAATCACTTTAAATTTCGGGATGCAGGATGCGCAAAGTGCGGGTACTGCGGTTAAATCGGGCTTGCGTTTCCGGCAGTCTGACGGAACGGCCGGTTATAACGTTTGAATTATAACGAAAATTGCAGGGTCTGACAGCAGTGTGTCGAAATAAGCGGAAATTTTCCGAAATGCCGTCTGAAATCTGTGGTTTTCAGACGGCATTTCTGTCCACGGGAAACTCTTTCTCCCATATCCGCCGCCAGTCGAAAAAATGGCCGGGGTCGGTTTTGCGGTCGGGCGCGATGTCTTGGTGCCCCGTTACCGCCGTGATGGGGTAGCGGTGGCAGATTGCGTCCAACAAGGCTTCGAGCGAACGGTATTGTGCTTCGGCAAAAGGTTCGAAATCGCAGCCTTCCAGTTCGATGCCGATTGAAAATGCGTTGCATTTTTCCCTGCCGCCGAATGAAGATACGCCGGCATGGTATGCCATATTGTCGCAGGAAACGAACTGTACCGTTTCTCCGTCGCGTTTGATTAAGAAATGGCTGGATACGCGCAAAGTGTGTATCAATCCGAAAAACGGGTGGTCGTTCGGGTCTAGGCGGTTGGTAAAAAGCCTCTCAACCGCATCCGTACCATATTCGAACGGCGGCAGCGAGATATTGTGCAATACGACAAGGGAAACCTCTTCTTTGGACTCCCTCGGGCCGAAATTCGGCGACGGAATGTGGCGCACGCTTTGCAGCCAACCGTCCTGCCAGGGTGCCGTAGCGGGATTGTCCATGATGTCCTTTCTGTCTTATGGGGTAATTTGGGTTATACTGTCGCCCGAATTTTAAGATGTATTCCGATATTGGGAATCCTACCATGTTGAGAAAATTGTTGAAATGGTCTGCCGTTTTTTTGACCGTGTCGGCAGCCGTTTTCGCCGCGCTGCTTTTTGTCCCTAAAGACAACGGCAGGGCATACCGAATCAAGATTGCCAAAAATCAGGGTATTTCGTCGGTCGGCAGGAAACTTGCCGAAGACCGCATCGTGTACAGCAGACATGTTTTGACGGCGGCGGCCTACGTTTTGGGTGTGCACAACAGGCTGCACACGGGGACGTACAGGTTGTCGTCCGAAGTGTCGGCTTGGGATATTTTGCAGAAAATGCGCGGCGGCAGGCCGGATTCCGTTACCGTGCAGATTATCGAAGGTTCGCGTTTTTCGTACATGAGGAAAGTCATCGACGCAACGCCCGACATCGGACACGACACCAAAGGCTGGAGCAATGAAAAACTGATGGCGGAAGTTGCGCCCGATGCTTTCAGCGGCAATCCTGAAGGGCAGTTTTTTCCCGACAGCTACGAAATCGATGCGGGCGGCAGCGATTTGCAGATTTACCAAACCGCCTACAAGGCGATGCAACGCCGCCTGAATGAGGCATGGGAAAGCAGGCAGGACGGGCTGCCCTATAAAGACCCCTACGAAATGCTGATTATGGCGAGCCTGATTGAGAAGGAAACCGGGCACGAAGCCGACCGCGACCATGTCGCTTCCGTCTTCGTCAACCGCCTGAAAATCGGTATGCGCCTGCAAACCGACCCGTCCGTGATTTACGGCATGGGTGCGGCATACAAGGGCAAAATCCGTAAAGCCGACCTGCGCCGCGACACGCCGTACAACACCTATACGCGCGGCGGTCTGCCGCCAACCCCGATTGCGCTGCCCGGCAAGGCGGCACTCGATGCCGCCGCCCATCCGTCCGGCGAAAAATACCTGTATTTCGTGTCCAAAATGGACGGCACGGGCTTGAGCCAGTTCAGCCATGATTTGATCGAACACAACGCCGCCGTCCGCAAATATATTTTGAAAAAATAAACCATGCCGTCTGAAAAGTTTGTGTTTTCAGACGGCATACCCTTACTGGAACTGCAAGCATGAAACCGCAATTCATCACTTTGGACGGCATAGACGGTGCCGGAAAATCCACCAACCTTGCCGTCATCAAAGCATGGTTTGAACGGAGGGGGCTGCCCGTGCTGTTCACGCGCGAGCCGGGCGGAACGCCGGTCGGTGAGGCCTTGCGCGAAATCCTGCTCAACCCTGAAACCAAAGCCGGTTTGCGTGCGGAAACACTGATGATGTTCGCCGCCAGAATGCAGCATATTGAAGACGTGATATTGCCCGCGCTTTCAGACGGCATACACGTCGTATCAGACCGTTTTACCGATGCAACCTTTGCCTATCAGGGCGGAGGACGGGGAATGCCGTCTGAAGACATTGAAATATTGGAACATTGGGTGCAGGGCGGTTTGCGCCCCGATTTGACCCTGCTGTTGGATGTGCCGCTGGAAGTATCGATGGCACGTATCAGGCAGTCGCGCGAGAAAGACCGTTTCGAGCAGGAGCAGGCGGATTTCTTCATGCGTGTGCGCAGCGTTTATCTGAACCGTGCCGCCGCCTGTCCCGAACGGTACGCCATTATCGACAGTAACCGCAGCTTGGATGAAGTCAGAAACAACATAGAAAAAGTGTTGGACGGACATTTCGGCTGTTGATGCGGCAAATATTGAAACAAGCGCATCCACCCGCGCCGAAAATCAAACGGCAGTGCCGCAGGTGAAAATGGCGGTATGCGCCAAACTTTCGGCATGATAGAATTACGCTCGGTTACAAGGCAGGATGCGTCGGCAATATTAACGAACCGCCCGTAACCCGATGTCTCGAAAGTGTTTCGGACAGTCCGATTCAAATCTTTTTCTCGCAACAGGATTGACACATGGAAAACTCATTGAAAGAAGCCGCCCTCAAGTTCCACGAATTACCCGTTCCGGGCAAAATTTCCGTTACCCCGACCAAATCTCTGGCGACCGACAAAGATTTGGCGTTGGCGTACTCTCCGGGCGTAGCCGCCCCCTGTATGGAAATCCATGCCGATCCGCAAAATGCCTACAAATACACCGCCAAAGGCAACTTGGTCGCCGTCATTTCCAACGGTACGGCCGTTTTGGGCTTGGGCGACATCGGCGCGCTGGCGGGCAAACCCGTGATGGAAGGCAAAGGCGTATTGTTCAAAAAATTCGCCGGTGTGGACGTGTTCGACATCGAAATCGATGAAAAAGACCCGCAAAAACTCGTGGACATCATCGCCGCTTTAGAGCCGACCTTCGGCGGCATCAACCTCGAAGACATCAAAGCACCCGAGTGTTTCTACATCGAACGCGAATTACGCAAACGCTGCAAAATCCCCGTATTCCACGACGACCAGCACGGCACGGCTATCATTACCGCCGCCGCCGTATTGAACGCCCTGCGTTTTACCGGCCGTAAAATCGAAGAAGCGACCTTGGTTTGCTCCGGTGCGGGTGCCGCCGCGATTGCCTGCCTGAACCAACTGCTGGATTTGGGCTTGAAACGTGAAAACGTAACCGTTTGCGACTCCAAAGGCGTGATTTACCAAACCCGTGAAGACAAAGACCGCATGGATGAGTCCAAACAGTTCTACGCCATTGAAGACAACGGTCAACGCGTGCTTGCCGATGCCGTTAAAGGTAAAGACATCTTCTTGGGTCTGTCCGGTGCAAATCTGCTGACTCCTGAAATGTTGAACACCATGAATGCCAAACCCATCGTGTTCGCTATGGCCAACCCGAATCCGGAAATCCTGCCGCCGCTGGCAAAAGAAACCCGTTCGGACGTGGTTATCGGCACCGGCCGCTCCGACTTCCCGAACCAAGTGAACAACGTATTGTGCTTCCCGTTCATCTTCCGGGGCGCGTTGGATGTCGGCGCGACCACCATCAACGAAGAAATGAAACGCGCCTGCGTGTATGCTTTGGCGGATTTGGCGATGGAAGAGGTAACTGAAGAAGTGGTTGCCGCTTACGGTAAGAAATTCGAATTCGGCGCGGAATACCTGATTCCGACCCCGTTCGACTCCCGCCTGCTGCCTCGCGTCGCTACGGCTGCCGCCAAAGCAGCGATGGAAAGCGGCGTGGCAACCCGTCCGATTGCAGACTTGGAAGCCTACGCCGCCAAGCTGGGCGAATGGAAGCTGTAATACGCTGAGTGTAAAAATGCCGTCTGAACTGTTTTCAGGCGGTATTTTGCTGTCCGACGATTTGAAACCTGTCCCAAAAAGGAAAAATATGGAATCCGTCCGTTACAACATCAACAACACGCCTGAAATCCAAAACGACAACGCCCCCGTCATGACGACAGGACAATGGGTGTTGACGATGATTGTTTTCATGATTCCTTTGGTCAACATCATTATGCTTTTTGTTTGGGCGTTCGGCAGAGGCAACCCCAACCGTGCCAATTTCTGTAAAGCGCTGTTGCTTATTTACCTTGTTGGTTCGCTTATCGGTTTGATTTTCATATTGCTTATAGGTGGGTCTGCATCGGGCACACATTATTAATGCCCTCGGCTGATGCTGCTTCGAAGATTTGTATCGAACATGCCGAATTATTTTAAACTTCATACTCTTATCGAACGGCATTGGCAAAAACCTTATCCGGTTTTGTCTTTTCTGCTTAAGCCGCTCTCCGGGCTGTTTGCCAAAATTGCGGCAAAACGGCGGGCGGATTTTTTATCGGGAAAACGGCAAAGCGAAAAGCTGTCCGTGCCTGTGGTTGTGGTCGGCAATATTCACGCGGGTGGGACGGGGAAAACGCCGATTGTTGCCGCGCTGGTGTCGGGTTTGCAGGAAAAGGGCGTCAAGGTCGGCATCATCAGCCGAGGCTACGGGCGCAAGAGCAAGGCGGTTCATGTATTGAATGCCGAGAGCCGAGCGGAAGATGCGGGCGATGAGCCTTTGCTGCTGTTCCACAAAACCGGTGCGCCGACGGCTGTGGGCAGCAGCCGAGCGGAAGCGGGCAGGGCGTTGTTGTCGGCGCATCCCGACATCGGGCTGATTGTGGCGGACGACGGTTTGCAGCATTACGCCCTGCAACGCGATGTCGAAATTGCCGTGTTTCCGTCTGCCGACACAGCAAGGCAGGATTTGGATCTGCTACCCAACGGCAGTTTGCGCGAACCTTTGTCGCGGCTGGATTCGGTGGATACGGTCGTCGTCAGCGGCGGCGAGGCGGACGCGTCGTTTGCGCCGTCTGAAAATATGTTTCACAGCCGCATCGAAACGGGACAAATTTACCGTTTGAACCGGCCGTCCGAAGAATTGGATTTGGCGGGTTTGGGAAATCAAACCGTCGCGGCAGTCGCCGGTATCGCCAAGCCGGCGCGGTTTTTCGATTCGTTGCGGAATATGGGCATTACCTTGAAGCAAACCGTCGCGCTGCCCGACCACGCCGATATTTCGGCGGCAGATTTGCCCGATGCGGACGCGGTAATTATTACGGAGAAAGATGCGGTCAAGTTTTCAGACGGCATTTGCGCCGATAATGTTTGGGTGCTGCCGGTTTGTGCGATAATCGAACCTGATTTGGCGGCGTTTGTGTTTGAGCGGCTGGAAGGAGTGCTAAAGGCCGTCTGAAAGCACGGTTTGGGCGAAATTATTAAAAACGCCTCACGCCGTCATTCCCGCGCAGGCGGGAATCTAAGTCTCGAATTTTCAGGAATGACTAGGAGGCTTCAGAAATCCCAAATCCCTGGATTTCCACCTGAGCAGGAATGACGGAAGCCGGTTGTATTTTTTATCTGTATTAATCATTCGCCAAAGGAGCGGATATGAAGCTGAAAACCTTGTTATTGCCCTTCGCCGCGCTGGCATTGTGTGCCAACGCTTTTGCCGCCCCGCCCAGCGACGCGTCGCTGGAGCGTTGGCTGGATACGCAGAATTTTGACCAGGATATAGAAAAAAATATGATTGAGGGCTTTAATGCCGGATTTAAACCGTATGCGGACAAAGCCCTTGCCGAAATGCCGGAAGAGAAAAAAGATCAGGCGGCAAAAGCCTTTAACCGCTATCGTGAGAATGTTTTGAAAGATTTGATCACGCCTGAGGTGAAACAGGCTGTCCGCAATACTTTATTGAAGAATGCCCGTGAGATATACACGCAAGAAGAAATTGACGGCATGATTGCCTTTTACGGTTCGCCTGTCGGTCAGTCCGTCGTTGCCAAAAATCCGCGCTTAATCAAGAAATCGATGAGTGAAATAGCGGTATCTTGGACTGCATTGTCAGGGAAAATCGCGCGACATCATCTGCCCGAGTTTACGGAAGAGTTGCGACGCATCATCTGCGGCGGTAAAAATCCCGATGCGGGCTGCAAGCAGGCCGGACAGCTTGGGAAAAGGCATCAGAAATAAATAATAGCCGCCTGAAATATTGCAGAGGGCATCCGATTGATTAAACTATTATAGTGGATTAACAAAAACCAGTACGGCGTTGCCTCGCCTTAGCTCAAAGAGAACGATTCTCTAAGGTGCTGAAGCACCAAGTGAATCGGTTCCGTACTATTTGTACTGTCTGCGGCTTCGTCGCCTTGTCCTGATTTTTGTTAATCCACTATAAACTCGAAAGAGACCCTATGGAAAAAAAATTCTTAGACATCCTTGTCTGCCCCGTTACCAAAGGCAGGCTGGAATATCATCAGGACAAACAGGAATTGTGGAGCCGTCAGGCGAAGCTGGCGTATCCGATTAAAGACGGCATTCCCTATATGCTGGAAAACGAAGCGCGAGCGTTGAGCGAAGAGGAACTCAAAGCATGACCGAATTCGTCGTATTGATTCCGGCGCGGCTGGATTCATCGCGCCTGCCCGGAAAAGCCTTGGCGGACATCCACGGCAAACCGATGGTCGTGCGCGTTGCCGAACAGGCGGCAAAAAGCAAAGCCACGCGCGTCGTTGTTGCCACCGATCATCCCGATATTCAGACGGCCTGTCAGGCGCACGGCGTCGAAGTTGTCATGACTTCAAACCGGCACGAAAGCGGCACAACGCGTCTTGCCGAAGCCGCCGCCGCGCTGAAACTGCCGCAACATCTGGTGGTCGTCAACGTACAGGGCGACGAGCCGCTGATTGCCCCCGAACTCATCGACCGTACTGCCGAAGTCTTGGTGGAAAACAACGTACAAATGGCGACCGCCGCGCACGAATTGCACGATTTCGACGAATTGATGAATCCCAACGCCGTCAAAGTCGTCCTCGACAAAAACCGCAACGCCATCTACTTCAGCCGCGCCCCGATTCCCTATCCGCGCGATGCGATGCGTGCAGGAAAACGCGAAATGCCGTCTGAAACCGCCGTCCTGCGCCATATCGGCATCTACGCCTACCGCGCCGGCTTCCTGCAACGCTACGCCGAAATGAGCGTTTCGCCGTTGGAAACCATCGAATCGCTGGAACAACTGCGCGTCCTGTGGCACGGTTATCCCATTGCCGTCGAAACCGCCAAAGAAGCCCCCGCCGCCGGTGTGGATACGCAGGAAGATTTGGACAGGGTTCGCGCCGTATTTCAGACCGTATAAAACAGGTTCAAAGGGAAAAGATATGCAGCAACATATTGAAAAGTGGCAGCACTTGAGCCGTGAAGAACAGAAAATCCTTGCCGAAGTATGGGGTCTCGTGCAAAACGACGATCAGGAGGTTCACTATGAAATGCTCAAATTGAACGCACCCGACGAAGCCAGCGGTGAATTTTGGTTCAGAATGGCAGAAACACTCAGCACCCTGCCGCCCAACCGTTCCCTCGACCTTAGAATGAACGGCGGCAGGCTGGCGACCGCCGTATCCATCCTATCGGTGATGATTGAGGACAATCCCGACATACCGCAGCTTTGGGCGCAGAAAATTACCGCCCTCAACTATTTGGCACACGGACACAAAGCCCGTGCCGACGGTTTGGCACAACAGCCCGACAAAGCGGCAGAAGCCAACGAGGAGGAATACCTGACCAAAGCCCTGTCGCAAAACCTGCTGTCAACATTGGATGCCGCGCTTGCACGTTTTCCTGAAGACGCGTGGTTTCAGGAAATCAAACAGGATGCACAAAAGCATTTTGCTTGAGGACGTGGCGGTCAGGAATATTTCCATTCAGGAAGAAAAGAAGTGCCTGATTGGGTATAATCAGGGTAAATCTTATTTTATTTCAAAAGATTAATATTTGTTTTCTGTTTCTCCTTGACGGTATCGGAAAAGTTGATTATAGTTACGGCTTTCTTAGGAGTAATGGCTGAGAGGCTGAAGGCACTTCCCTGCTAAGGAAGCATGTGGGGTCAACCTGCATCGAGGGTTCGAATCCCTCTTACTCCGCCACAGAATACAAACGCCCCGAAACGGGGCGTTATTTTTTGCGTAAAAACTGAACATACATTAAGAATCATTGAATTATATTCATTTTGTTTTGTGTAATTTATGCCATAAATATAATCATATAAAAACTTTTATCAATAAGTCATTATGATAATGTGTGGTAATTTTGAATGGCAACTTACCATAATGACTAAAGTTATTATTCCTAATACGGCGGATTGGGTTAAAAATGCAAAGTTGAAAGACGGGCTTGATAAATTTTCAGATGGGATAACTTCGTTTAAGGTATTTAGATATATGAATTATAATTATAAAACAATGAGATATATTTTGTGAAAGTGTTTGATTATGGTTATCAGCCATATTTTTTGCACAAAATATGACTTATGCTAAAAACTCTAATTATAAAGAACTAGATTATAGGAATCATATGTTAGAATTCCCCAACCGTTTGGATAAAGCGGTAATCTAAAGATAAAACTCAAGAAAGACACAATATGAACAAACTACTGATTACTTTAATGATGGCGGCAGGTTTGGCAGCTTGTTCGCAAGAAAGCAAACAAGAGGCGCAAGAGGCGGCTCCAGCCGTTGCTTCTGAAGTTCAGACCGAGGCATCTTCAGTTCAGGCGGCCGCACAGGAGGCTGCTCCGTCTGTAGAAGCGGCTTCAGCCGAAGCTAAATCTGAGGAGAAGGCGGAAGCCCCCGCGGCGGAAGCTAAACCGGAAGCAAAAGCAGAAGCTTCCGTTGCTGTCGATGGTCAGAAAGTATTTGAAGCCAGCTGTAAAATGTGTCATGGCGGCACCATTCCCGGGGCACCTGCAGTGGGTAAAAAAGACGATTGGGCACCACGTATCGCAAAAGGCAAGGAAACCTTGCACAAACATGCAATCGAAGGTTTTAATGCGATGCCTGCCAAGGGCGGCAATGCCGGTTTGAGTGATGATGAAGTGAAGGCCGCAGTCGATTACATGGCCAATCAGTCCGGTGCAACATTCTGAATTGTTTATAATATTCACGATAGTGTAATCAAGCCTGTCCGGATATTTGATGAAACCGGATTCCATGCAATATATGGAATCCGGTTTTTTTATTCCAAACTGAGTTATTTAAGGGTGCGGCAGTCTATATGCACGGTTGCGCATTCAAGATTTTTTACGGCTGGCCAATCAGCCCAATACCTTTCCCCTTTTAGTGATTGTCCTGATGGTTTGTTTGGTATTGGTTTATAAAAACCGTCAGTTGGAAAACGGCCCGTTTCCGGTGAGAAGGTTACGGCAATCTGTCGCACAATCGGAGTGGTATGCCTATTCGCCTATCTGCGCGTCAGATGTTATACTTAAAAAGATTTATCGATTGTTTGCCGGAGCCTCGCCGGTGTTGGGAGTGTAAGAGAAATGAGTAGAATCCAACAGACTTTTGCCGCATTGGGTAATAAGAAGGCATTGATTCCTTATATTACGGTTGGAGACCCGGACATTGGGGCGACTTTGGCAATAATGCACAGTATGGTGGAAAATGGTGCGGATATTTTAGAGTTGGGTGTGCCTTTTTCCGACCCGATGGCGGATGGTCCGACTATTCAGCGTGCGGTAGGGCGGGCGTTGGCAAACGGGGTTTCGCTGCGCGATGTCTTGGATGTCGTCGGAAAGTTTCGTGAAACCGACACGCAAACGCCGGTTGTTTTGATGGGGTATTTGAATCCCATACATAAGATGGGTTATCGGGAGTTTGCTCAGGAAGCCGCAAAGGCGGGAGTGGACGGCGTGTTGACGGTGGATTCTCCCATCGAAACCATCGGTCCTTTATATAATGAGCTGAAGGATAACGGAGTCGACTGTATTTTCCTGATTGCGCCGACGACGACGGAAGACCGTATTAAAACCATTGCCGAGCTGGCAGGCGGATTTGTCTATTATGTTTCGCTCAAGGGCGTAACGGGCGCGGCAAGTTTGGATACGGATGAGGTTTCGCGTAAAATAGAGTATTTGCGTCAGTATATCGATATCCCTATCGGTGTCGGTTTCGGTATCAGCAATGCGGAAAGCGCGCGCAAAATCGGCTGGGTTGCCGATGCGGTCATTGTCGGCAGCCGGATTGTGAAAGAGATTGAAAACAATGCGGGCAACGAGGCTGCGGCTGTCGGTGCTTTGGTCAAAGAGTTGAAGGATGCCGTGCGCTGATTCTGTCGTGCATTCTAAATGTTTTAGGAGTTGTCCATGAGCTGGTTAGATAAAATCCTGCCACCCAAAATCAAAAACCGCAGCAAAGACGGTTCTTCCAATGTTCCCGAGGGTTTGTGGCACAAATGCCCGTCTTGTTCGGCAACCATCTATTCGACCGAGTTGCAGCAGAACAATCAGGTCTGCCCGAAATGCAACCACCACAACCCGTTATCGGCGCGCCAGCGTTTGAACCTGCTTTTGGATGAGGAAGGCAGGGAGGAAGTTGCGGGTAATGTCAAACCGACCGATCCTTTGAAATTTAAAGACAGTAAAAAATACCCCGACCGTTTGGGGGCGGCACGCAAGCTGACCGGGGAAGATGACGCGCTTGTGGTGATGAAGGGGATGATGAACGGCCTGCCCGTCGTCGTTGCTGCGTTTGAATTCCGCTTTATCGGCGGTTCGATGGGTTCGGTTGTGGGCGAGCGTTTCGTACAGGGTGTCCGCCGTGCGGTTGCCGATAATTGTCCGTTTGTCTGCGTGGCGGCTTCCGGCGGCGCGCGTATGCAGGAGGGCGTGAACTCGCTGATGCAGATGACGAAAACCAGTGCCGCGCTGCACCTGCTGACGGAAAAACGCCTGCCGTTTATATCGGTATTGACTGATCCGACCATGGGTGGCGTATCCGCCAGCTTTGCTTTCCTCGGCGATGTCGTGCTTGCCGAACCGAACGCGCTGATCGGTTTTGCCGGCCCGCGCGTGATTGAGCAGACGGTGCGCGAAACGCTGCCGGAAGGCTTCCAGCGTGCCGAGTTCCTGCTGGAAAAAGGCGCAATCGACCAGATTGTCGACCGCCGCGATATGAAGCGGCGCATCAGCGATTTGATTACGCTGTTGTGCCGTCAGGACAAAGTTTCCGCCGCCTGATGGCTGATGAATCGAATGCCGTCTGAAACCGATGTTTCAGACGGCATTTTTGTGTCTGGTTATTTGTCGTGCGGCTTCATCGACGGGGCATAGCGTCCGGCACGTTCTTTCAGGCGTTGTACCAAACCTTGCGTGTCGGCGGGTACGCCGCCCTCGCAAAATGCGGCATACAGTACGCCGCGTAATGCGTCGTTGCGCCCAAGTGTGCCGCCTATCGGCTTCCATTCGGCGTTTCGGGGCTGTATCCAGCGGCGGTTGACCGTGTCCCCGTAGCCGAACACTTTGTAGGAGGAAAGTTTGCCGTTGCCGAACCCGATGGAGGAACGGGCGCAGAATATGCCTTCGGCAGTCAGGTTGTCGTAGCCTTTGTCGGAACGGATATTGAGAATGTAGCGGATGCTGCCGTCGGGCGCGGGCATGATTTGCAGGCTGTCGAGCAGGATTTTCGGCTGTTTGCCGTAATTTTCATCCACATAAATGTCAAACCAGCCGTCCGAGTGCGCATCGGGCAGCGGCGGCAGTTCGGCGGTATATTCTTTAAATTCGCGGGCGGCGGCTTCTTCTGGCGTTTCGCGGTAGCGGGTGTTGATCGGCGTGTCTTTTTGGCTGAAGCCGGTGGCAAGGGATGTGCCGGCGGCGAAGGCAAGCAGCAGGAGGGCGGTGCGGCGCATAAGTTTCTCCAAATTGAAAACGGCATTATTTTATGGGTTGGCAAAGGGGGCTGCAAGCAACTGGGGTATAATCTCCCCCCGATTCCCATTTTTAAACAGTATAAACGATGAACAGCGAAACTTTAGACGTAACCGGATTGAAATGTCCCCTGCCGATTTTGCGGGCAAAAAAGGCTTTGGCGCAAATGCAGCAGGGCGACGTGTTGACCGTTCTGGCAACCGACGGCGGCGCACCGGGGGATTTTGAGGCGTTCTGCCGCCAAACCGGTCATGTGCTGCTGGATGCTTCGGAGCAGGACGGCGTGTTCACGCTGGTCGTCCAACACAAATAAATGCCGTCTGAAATGCGGATGTCTCGATTGATGTTATTGCTGTCGGCATTTGTGCTTGCTGCGTGTAATGCCCAAAACCGGCAATCCGGTGTACGGCATCAGGATTTCGCACGCGTAGCCGTCGATTTGTTTCGGAGTGCCTGCGTCCTGACTCAAGGTAGTTTCGAACCGGTTTCCAAGTTTGCCGCTGTCGGACATTTTGTCCCTGTCGGAAAGGAAGACCTGTCCCGCCTGCCGCCCGCTGTTGCGGGAACCCGATGTACAGGCGTTGTGGACGCTTGAACGCGATGGCGGCATTTATTATTTGAGCCTGACGCGCGACAGTTGCAGTGTGAAAGCCGAGCGGGCAGACAGTGCCGCGCTTTTGGAACATTTTGACGGACTTGTCCGACAGCCGCCGAAAAATGCCAATATAGAATTGAGGGCGCAACAGGCAGTACAGACACCGTTTGAAATCCGTCAAGTCAGCTATGCCTGGCGGTCAACGGGCAGCTCCGAAGAAACAGTATTGACCGCGCAGACTGCCGACTCTCCCGATTTGCCCGTACAGGTAGTGCTGAACCTGACGCACCGTTCCTACAGCGGAACACCTTTAGTCCTTCCCTGACTTCAGACGGCATAAGATTGGCATGCCGTCCGAACATTCAAATAAAACAAAGGAAAACCATGCAAACCCTGACCATTATCCGCCCCGACGATATGCACCTGCACCTGCGCGACGGCGACGCGCTCAAAGCCGTTGCCCCTTATACCGCCCGCCAAATGGGGCGCGCCGTCATTATGCCCAACCTCAAACCGCCCGTCGTCAGTGTGGCCGACGCGCTTGCCTACAAAGCGCGCATTATGGCGGCGTTGCCCGAAGGCAGCGCGTTTGAGCCGCTGATGACGCTTTACCTGACTGACCAAGCCACGCCCGAACTCGTGCGCGAAGCCAAAGCTGCCGGCATCGTCGCCTTCAAACTCTACCCCGCAGGCGCGACCACCAATTCCGATTCCGGCGTAACCGACCTGTTCAAGCTCATCCCCGTGTTGGAAGAAATGGCGAAACAGGGCATTTTGTTCCTCGTCCACGGCGAAGTAACCGACCCCGAAATCGATATTTTCGACCGTGAAGCCGCCTTTATCGGGCGCGTGATGAAACCCGTTTTGGCGCAAGTGCCGAATCTTAAAGTCGTGTTCGAACACATCACCACCGCCGAAGCCGCCCGCCTTGTTTTGGAAGCGGGCGACAACGTTGCTGCCTCCGTGACCCCGCAACACCTCCTGCTCAACCGCAACGACCTCTTGGTCGGCGGCGTGCGCCCCCATCATTTCTGCCTGCCCGTACTCAAACGCGAAACCCACCGTCAGGCTCTGGTTGCCGCCGTTACCGGCGAGAAGGCGCACAAATTCTTCCTCGGCACAGATTCCGCGCCGCACGCCAAATCCGCCAAAGAAAACGCCTGCGGCTGCGCCGGTATGTTCAGCGCGATGACCGCTATCGAGCTTTACGCCGAAGTATTTGAAAAAGCAGGCGCGTTGGACAAACTCGAAGCCTTTGCCTCGAAAAACGGCGCAAGGTTCTACGGCATTCCCGAAAACACCGACACGATTACCCTTGTCAAACAAAGCCAAACCGTCCCCGCAAGTGTTCCCTACGGCGACGGCGAACTTGTCCCGATGCGTGCTGGCGGCGAAATCGGCTGGACGGTGCAGTATTGATTGAACGGTCAGGCAAAATGCCGTCTGAAAGGTTTTCAGACGGCATTTGTGTTGCTGACTGCTTGATACGTCAACGGCGTTTTTTCGGTTATTTCCGATAAATTCCCACAATTTTCAAATTTCGCCATTCCCACGAAGGCAGGAATCCGGAAATTCGATGCGACCAGAGTTTATCAAAAATGGCAGAAACTCAAAAAACCGGATTCCCGCCTGCGCGGGAATGACGAGATTGAAGTTTCAGAATTTATTTGAAATACCCAAAATTCAAAAAACCAAATTCCCACCTGCGTGGGAATGACGAAACAAAGAAAGCAGAAATAAGGACATAGAACTTTCTTTAAATTTGTGATGCATCAACGGCGTTTGGGCTCGTCGGGGCGGATTTGGGCAGCGAGTTTGTCGAGGATGCCGTTAACGAATTTGTGCCCGTCCGTGCCGCCGAATGTTTTGGTAACTTCGATGGCTTCGTTGATAATGACGGGGTAGGGCGTTTCGGGCATGGCGGACAGCTCGTGGCAGGCGGTCAGCAGGACGGCGCGTTCGATGGGGTTGAGGTCTTTTTCGTCGCGGTCGAGCAGGGGGCGGATTTGTCGGATGTACTCTGCCGCATTGGTTTGCGTGCCGAAGAAGAGTTTGTTGAACAATTCTTCGTCCGCTTTGGCAAAGTCGGACATTTCGCGGATGTTTTTAGCAATCTCGGGTGCTGCGGTGCGGTTGATAAGGGATTGGTAAACGGCTTGTACGGCAAGCTCGCGGGAACGGCGGCGGGCTGTTTTCATGATTTTTCCTTGAAACGGTTGGGCGGCACGGTATGCCGTCTGAAACGGAAAGGGCGCATCGGTGTACGCCCTGTTTGTTATTCTTCGTCTTCAAACTGTTCTTCGAGCAGAAGGTTGACGAGGTTGGCGCATTCGACGGCGACTTTGGCGGCATCCGAGGCTTTTTCTTCAATCCGTTCGATTGCCTGTGCGTCGTTTTCGGTGGTCAGGACGGCATTGGCAATCGGGATGTTGTAGTCGAGGGCGACGCGGCCGACCCCTGCTCCGGATTCGTTGGCAACCAGCTCGAAATGGTAGGTTTCGCCACGGATGACGACACCGATGGCAATCAGTGCGTCAAACTTTTCGGAAGAGGCAAAGTTCATCAGCGCGATGGGGATTTCAAGCGCGCCGGGTACGGTTGCGACGGTAATGTTTTCGTCTGCCACGCCCAATTCTTGGAGGGTGCGGCAGCAGACTTTGAGCATTTCGCTGCCGATTTCGTTGGTGAAGCGTGCCTGTACGATGCCGATGCGGAGGTGTTTGCCGTCGAGGTTGGGGGCGATGGTGTTCATTGGGTGTCCTTTGGTATTCGGGGTTTCGGAATGCCGTCTGAAGGCTTCAGGCTTGCGGCTGCCAGTCGGCAACGGTTTGGAATGTGCCGTCTTCGGCAAGCTCCCACGCGCTTCCTTCGGGTTGTGAGAGCAGTGCGGCGGTTTCAGGGTTGGTTTTGGTGATGTCGGCGAGGCTGACGATGCTGAAGTTGTCGGGGTCGTCGGTGTATTCGTCGGTCTCGTCGCCGCTGAAGAAACGCCAGCCGCTGTCGTTTTCAAAAACGGGGGCTTCGCGGTAGAGGAAGCCGACGGACCGGTTTTGTTTGGCGACGGTGTTGGTGGCGATACAGCGGTCAAGTGCCGAGGAAAGTGCTTGTGCAAATGCGTTCATTGCGGGAATACGTTGGGGGAAAACTTACGGATTTTACCACGATTCTTGCGTTGTCGGCAGACGGCGGCGGTTTGGTGGTACAATGTGCGCCGTTTGCAGCCTTAAGGTGTTTCTGTATTTTTGAAGTATGGAAACGCATTCGGGCTGTTTTTTGCGGAAGACGGTAATGAAAGACGATGTTTTGAAACAGCAGGCACACGCGGCGATACAGAAGAGACTGGGCTACGCGTTCCGCGATATTTCGCTTTTGCGGCAGGCTTTGACGCACAGGAGCCATCATGCGAAGCACAACGAGCGGTTCGAGTTTGTCGGTGATTCGATTTTGAATTATACGGTGGCGCGGATGCTGTTTGACGCGTTTCCGAAGTTGACCGAGGGCGAGTTGTCGCGGTTGCGGGCAAGCTTGGTCAATGAGGGCGTGCTGGCGGAAATGGCGGCGGAAATGAATGTCGGCGACGGCCTGTACTTGGGGGCGGGCGAGTTGAAGAGCGGCGGCTTCAGACGGCCTTCGATACTGGCGGACGCGATGGAGGCGATGTTTGCCGCCGTCAGCTTCGATGCCGATTTCAACACGGCGGAAAAGGTGGTGCGCCATCTGTTTGCCGATCGCGTCCGGCGAGCCGATTTCCAAAATCAGGCAAAAGACGGCAAAACTGCTTTGCAGGAGGCGTTGCAGGCGCGCCGTTTCGCCTTGCCGAAATACCGTATCGAAGAGCAAATCGGCCATGCCAACGACAGTATGTTTGTGATTTCCTGCGATTTGGGCGAACTGGGTTTCGTGTGCCGTGCCAAAGGGACGAGCCGCAAGGCGGCGGAACAGGAGGCGGCGAAAGAGGCTTTGAAATGGCTGGAAGAGAAGCTGCCGCTGAAGAAGAAAAAGAAATGAGGCGGCGCGTGAATATGCCGTCTGAAATATGGATATGAAAGCGAATATGGATATTGAAACCTTCCTTGCAGGGGAACGCGCCGCCGACGGATACCGTTGCGGCTTCGTGGCGATTGTCGGCCGTCCGAACGTGGGCAAATCAACGCTGATGAACCATCTCATCGGTCAGAAAATCAGTATTACCAGCAAAAAGGCGCAGACGACGCGCAACCGCGTAACGGGGATTTATACCGACGATACCGCGCAGTTTGTGTTCGTCGATACACCGGGCTTTCAAACCGACCACCGCAACGCGCTCAACGACAGGCTGAATCAAAACGTTACCGAGGCACTCGGCGGCGTGGATGTGGTGGTTTTCGTCGTGGAGGCGATGCGCTTTACCGATGCCGACCGCGTCGTGTTGAAACAACTGCCCAAGCACACACCGGTTATTTTAGTGGTCAACAAAATCGACAAGGACAAGGCGAAAGACCGTTACGCGCTGGAGGTGTTTGTTGCCCAAGTGCGCGCCGAATTTGAATTTTCGGCGGCGGAGGCGGTCAGTGCGAAACACGGATTGCGGATTGCCAACCTGTTGGAGTTGATTAAGCCGTATCTGCCCGAAAGCGTGCCGATGTATCCCGAAGATATGGTTACGGACAAATCGGCGCGTTTTTTAGCGATGGAAATCGTGCGTGAAAAATTGTTCCGCTATTTGGGCGAGGAATTGCCTTATGCGATGAACGTCGAAGTGGAGCAGTTTGAAGAGGAAGACGGTTTGAACCGCATCTACATCGCCGTTTTGGTCGATAAGGAAAGCCAAAAGGCGATTTTAATCGGCAAAGGCGGAGAGCGTTTGAAGAAAATTTCCACCGAAGCGCGGTTGGATATGGAAAAACTGTTTGATACCAAAGTATTTTTGAAGGTCTGGGTCAAAGTCAAATCCGGTTGGGCGGACGACATCCGCTTCCTGCGCGAGCTGGGTTTGTAGTTTTTCTTGCCGAACTTTACGCAAATGCCGTCCGAACAGGTTTCAGACGGCATTTTGTTTGGCAGTTCAAAGGATGACGTTGCGCCAGTCGCTTTCAAAATAGCTGACGTGATGTTTTGCCGGCGGAAGATTTCGGGTACAACGGCAACAATGCCGCCTACACCGCTTCAGACGGCATGCAAGCCCAGAGCGGCGCACATTATCCCGCCTTGCCCTCGAAAGAGGGCGTAGAAGCTGCGAAAAATATTGGAAAATACCGTCTGAAGTATGTTCAGACGGCATTTGCGTATTGGGACGGGTTCGGCCGGTTACGGAAAATATCTGTTTTGACGGCGTGTCCCGGCCGGCAATCAAAGCAGCGGCAAGTCCTTTCCTGTCCATATGGTCGCGCGGGATTTCATCGACGGCTGTGCAGGGTGCAGCTGCCGCCGCGCCTCCGTCCCAAACGTCGGCAGATGGCGGTAACACGCGCGTATCAGGCGCACCAAATCTCCGGTCGGCAAAGCGGTAGGCGTACCGTCGCCGAAATAGACGGCACGGATTTTGCCGCTTCCTTGACGGATTTCGGCTTCCTGTTCCGGCTTCGCAATGATTTTGCCGGTGCAAATCTGGCTGTAGCCGCCTTTCCAAGCATTGCGGCAGAAGCCGCAGAATACGCAGTGGTTGGCGCAAAACGGAATATGCGGATAAGTTGAAGCATCTTCCCGCAAAACCGTTTCCGCCTGTTCCCGCCAAAGCTGCTGCCAACGCACGGAGGGCACGGGCAATCCGCCCCATATCGGCATCAACGCCCGGCGTTCGGGAAAAATATCCGGTACGGCTTGGCCGACGCTCAGCTTCATCCCTAGATTAATTTCTAATTCATATTGATTGAGTGAAAATTTTATTTTCAAATAAACATTACGTTTGACGGGATAGGGGGCGGATACGGTTGTCAATCGGGTGGTCAATCCGGAATAGGAAATACAAAGCCGCCGTTATTTCTGTTCATACAAGGACAGGAATAAGGCAAATCGCACTTCCTATATGTTCCGTATTTTGATGTCTAGAAAGATGTTTTGCCTATAATGGGATTCTGTTGTCCTTTAGATTTTCTTAAAATGCAGTTCTAAGGTGCTTTCCTTATCGGTTTCAATAAAATATTATCAGTTGTCGGTGCTTTCAGCATTGCATCGGCAGATTTCACCCGTCCCAAACCGCCTGTTCAAAAATGCAATAAAAATGAAGGAGTACCTTATGCGCAAACTGCAAAACACGCTGTATATCACCACGCAAGGCAGCTATCTGCATAAGGAGCGGGAAACGCTGGTGGTGGAGCAGGAACGTAAGAAGGTGGCGCAATTGCCGGTGCATTCCATCGGGCATATTTTCTGTTTCGGCAACGTGCTGGTGTCGCCGTTTTTGCTGGGGTTTTGCGGCGAGAATAATGTGAATCTGGCGTTTTTTACCGAAAACGGACGTTTCTTGGGGCGGTTGCAGGGGCGGCAAAGCGGCAATGTGCTGCTGCGTCGGGCACAGTATCGGATGTCGGAACAAAATCCCGTGCCGATTGCACGCAATATCATCGCGGCGAAGATTCAGGCAGGCAAACGGGTGCTTCAGCGGCAGATTCGCAACCACGGCGACAATGCGGACATTCAGACGGCGGTTGCCGCGCTGAATTTCTCTTTGCAGCAGTTGAAACGGGCAGACAGTTTGGATTTGATACGCGGGATTGAAGGAGATGCGGCGGCACGTTATTTCGGCGTGTTCGGGCAGTTGGTTAAGGCAGAAAGCGGGTTTGCTTTTGACGGAAGAAACCGTCGCCCGCCAAGAGACGGTGTCAATGCGCTGCTTTCTTTTCTATACAGTATTTTGGGCAAGGACATCAGCGGTGCGTTGCAAGGCGTGGGGCTGGATCCGCAGGTGGGTTTTCTGCACGCCGACCGACCCGGGCGCGACAGCCTGGCACAGGATATTTTGGAAGAGTTCCGCGCGTGGTGGGCGGACAGGCTGGTACTGTCGCTGATTAACCGCGGGCAAATCAAGCCGCAGGATTTTGTCGTCGGGGCAAGCGGGGCGGTGAGCTTAAAAGCCGATGCGCGCAAACTTTTGTTCCAGTCTTTGCAGGCGAAAAAGCAGGAAAAAATCACCCATCCGTTTTTGGGTGAAGAAGTGGAAATCGGTTTGCTGCCTTATATTCAGGCCATGCTTTTGGCGCGGCATCTGCGCGGAGATTTGGCGGCATATCCGCCGTTTTTGATGAGGTAGCCGGGTATGCCGTCTGAACGCAACCGGCTTCAGACGGCCTGGAGGGACAAGAAAATGCTGATGTTGATAACTTATGATATTTCGCTGGAAGACGCGGAAGGACAGGCAAGGCTGCGGCGCGTAGCGAAACTGTGCCAAGACTACGGCGTGCGCGTGCAGTATTCCGTGTTCGAATGCGACATCTCACCCGACCAGTGGGTAGTTTTAAAAGACAAACTTTTAAAAACCTACAACCCCGAAACAGACAGCCTGCGCTTTTACCACTTGGGCAGCAAATGGCGGCGCAAAGTGGAGCATCACGGCGCAAAACCGGCGGTCGATATATTCAAGGACACGCTGATTGTGTGAATCGCCAACCTGTTGTTCCCATAAAAATGCGGCAGGGTTGGCGAATTTGGATTGTTCTTTAACAATCAGGATATTGCAAATGTGGATATGGCGGATAAGGCTGTGCTATACTCATGCTTGTGCTTTTTTCGGGAGTTTGGCGAAGTCGGGGCTGCAAAGCCTGATGTAGTAAGGCTTTCGGAAGGAGCTTCAGCCGCCTTCAGGCGGCTGTGTGTTGAAACAATTTTGATGACGTTGCCGCCGTTTATCGTGAATTCAGCCGCCTTCAGGCGGCTGTGTGTTGAAACTCCCCAAAAGATGCTTTACCGCTCATCAATTGAGTCAGCCGCCTTCAGGCGGCTGTGTGTTGAAACAATGCCACCTGAAAAATTACCCATTCCCTTTCTGTCAGC
>NZ_CAUJAJ010000003.1 GCF_962747995.1 Neisseria viridiae
TTTGGGTAGAATCAGTGGATATTTGAAACGAAAACAGCCGAAAACCTGTGTTGGGGTTTCGGCTGTCGGGGGAAAAGGAATTTTGTAAAGGTCTCAGGTTGTTTGAAATCTTTTCAGGTGTAGGGCGGATGCGTAGCAACTGTATTTTTGCCCGACGGGGTGAAAAATACAGTTGCTACGCAACACCCTGCGGCGCACCCTGTATCCACCTCTCTTTCGAACATCTCCCCAAACAACGCCGCGCGCCCCGGGCGTTTGCCGTTTCCCTGCAAAATCTGCGATACAATGCCGTCTGAACATTTATCCGAATCACCAACCCGATGGATACCGCACAAAAACAACGCTGGGCACTGACCCTATCCTATGACGGCAGCCGTTTTTACGGCTGGCAGAAACAGGCAGGCGGCGTACCGACCGTTCAGACGGCATTGGAAACCGCACTCGCCCAAATCGCAGGAGAATCTGTCGCCACCACCGTTGCCGGCAGAACCGATACCGGCGTGCACGCCACCGCCCAAGTCATCCACTTTGACACAACTGCCGTCCGTCCCCAACAGGCATGGATACGCGGCGTGAACGCCAACCTGCCGGAAGGCATAGCCGTTTTGCACGCCCAACAGACCGCACCCGAATTTCACGCACGCTTCGATGCATACGGACGGCACTACCGCTACCTGCTCGAATCCACCCCCGTCCGTTCCCCACTGCTCAAAAACAGGGCAGGCTGGACACACCTCAAACTCGACATCGAACCGATGCGTCGGGCTGCCGCCTTATTGATCGGCGAACAAGACTTCTCCAGTTTCCGTGCCGCCGAGTGCCAGGCAAAATCCCCCGTCAAAACCATTTACCGCGCCGACCTTACCCAAAGCGCAGGACTGATCCGCCTCGATTTGCACGGCAACGCCTTTTTGCACCATATGGTACGCAACATCATGGGCGCGCTCGTTTATGTCGGCAGCGGCAGACTCAGCGTCGAAGGCTTCGCCGCACTGATTCAAGAACGCAGCCGCCTCAAAGCCCCACCGACCTTCATGCCCGACGGACTCTACCTGACCGGCGTCGATTATCCCGAGGCATACGGCATCATCCGCCCCCAAATCCCCGAATGGCTTTAAAACATTCTTGTTGCGGAGATTTTGAAATCGGACAAACTGTCAGGCAATCTTTTTCAATGTTGACACTACCTCATCAAAGTAATGACATTGTTATTACATAAACTGGTAAATATGGTACGTATATGATTCTCAACATACGCAAAATGGGAAACTCGCAAGGAGTGATTCTGCCCAAATCATTATTGGGTCAAATAGGGGCAGTGGACAGCTTGGCTGTTACAGTTGAAAAGGGCAATATTATTTTAAGCTGTCCTACCGTTCGCAGGGGATGGGCAGAAGCTGCCGCAATGCTTGTCGAAACCGAGCAGGAGCATTTTTTTTCCGAAATTGAAAACGAAGCGGATAAAGAATGGATATGGTAGTACGCGGCGGAATCTATCTGGTCTCCTTAGACCCGACCGTAGGAAGCAAAATCAAAAAGACACGTCCTTGTGTCGTAGTATCTCCTCCTGAAATACACAACTATCTCAAGACTGTGCTGATCGTTCCTATGACGAGCGGAAGCCGTCCTGCCCCGTTCCGCGTCAATGTCCGCTTTCAGGATAAAGACGGTCTGCTTTTGCCCGAACAGATTAGGGCTGTGGATAAAGCCGGATTGGTCAAACATCTTGGAAATTTAGACAACAGTACGGCTGAAAAACTGTTTGCAGTATTGCAGGAGATGTTTGCCTGATTGAATAGTCTGAATTGATTGTGTTCATTATCCTGCCGCAGGGGCGGGTTTTACATCCGCCCGCAACCTTTTCACCCTTTCAGACGGCATTTGAAACAGAAAACTTTGCTGCCGCCATTTTTACTGGCAGGAATCCGAACCTGTCGGTTCAGACGGCATTTTATTGCAGGGGCGGATTTCACATCCGCCCGTTCCGAAAGAAACCGTGTATGCGTTTTTTGCTGTCTTTATATAGTGGATTAACAAAAATCAGGACAAGGCGGCGAGCCGCAGACAGTACAAATAGTACGGAACCGATTCACTTGGTGCTTCAGCACCTTAGAGAATCGTTCTCTTTGAGCTAAGGCGAGGTAACGCTGTACTGGTTTTTGTTAATCCACTATAACCCCCGGTTTGCAATACCCTCCAATACCCTCCCGAGTAAGTGTTGTAAAAATGCAAATCTTAAAAATCTAAAATAACTATATGTTATAAAACAAAAAATATTCATAATATCTCTATCCGCCCTTCAAAATACACATCGGATTCCACACAAAAACAGGCAGAAGTTTGTTTTTTCAGACAGGAACATTTATAGTTTCAGACATGGAATCGCCGAGCCCCTCGGCGGTAAATGCAAAGCTAAGCGGCTCGGAAAGCCCGGTTCGCTTAAATTTCTTAACCAAAAAAGGAATACAGCAATGAAAAAATCCCTGATTGCCCTGACTTTGGCAGCCCTTCCTGTTGCAGCAATGGCCGATGTTACCCTGTACGGCACCATCAAAGCCGGCGTAGAAACCTACCGCACTGTAAAACATACAGAAGGCAAAGTAACTGAAGTGGAAACCGGCAGCGAAATCGCCGACTTCGGTTCAAAAATCGGCTTCAAAGGTCAAGAAGACCTCGGCAACGGCCTGAAAGCCATTTGGCAGTTGGAACAAAGCGCCTCCATCGCCGGTACTGACAAAGGCTGGGGCAACAAACAATCCTTCATCGGTTTGAAAGGCGGCTTCGGTACCGTCCGCGCCGGTAACCTGAACAGCATCCTGAAAAGCACCGGCGACAACGTCAACGCTTGGGATTCCGGTTCTAACACCGAAAATGTACTGCAAGTCAGCAAAATCTCTGCTCCGGAACATCGCTACGCATCCGTACGCTACGATTCTCCAGAATTTGCCGGCTTCAGCGGCAGCGTGCAATACGCGCCTAAAGACAATTCAGGTGCAAACGGCGAATCTTACCACGTCGGTTTGAACTACCAAAACAGCGGCTTCTTCGCACAATACGCCGGCTTGTTCCAAAGACACGGCGAAGGCACTAAAGCCACAGTCGGCGAGCCTGTTGAAAAACTGCAAGTTCACCGTTTGGTCGGCGGTTACGACAACGATGCCCTGTACGCCTCCGTAGCCGTACAGCAACAAGATGCGAAATTGGCTGATGCTTCCAATTCGCACAACTCTCAAACCGAAGTTGCCGCTACCGTGGCATACCGCTTCGGCAACGTAACGCCCCGCGTTTCTTACGCCCACGGCTTCAAAGGCACTGTTGCTAAAGCAGACGGCGACAACCGTTACGACCAAGTTATCGTCGGTGCGGAATACGACTTCTCCAAACGCACTTCTGCCTTGGTTTCTGCCGGCTGGTTGCAAGCAGGCAAAGGCGCAAACAAAACCGTATCGACTGCCAGCACCGTCGGTCTGCGCCACAAATTCTAATCTGCAAAGATTGGTATCAACAAAAAGCCTGTCGTCAGACAGGCTTTTTTCTGTTTTTAGTCTTTTTTATTCAATGTCAAAATATGTCGCCATTCCCGCGCAGGCGGGAATCCGAACACGTCCGCACGGAAACCTGATCCCGTCATTCCCACGAAAGTGGGAATCCAGGACGCAGGGTTGGAGAAACCGTTTTACCCGATAAGTTTCCGTGCCGACAGGTCTGGATTCCCGCCTGCGCGGGAATGACGGGTTTCAAGATGACGGTGTTATCGGGAATGACGGTTCGGGTATTTCCTTACGCCCGTCCCACGCCTGTAAACGGTAAGTGCATCAAAAATGCCGTCTGAAGGTTCAGACGGCATCGGTGTCGGGGAATCAGCAAGCCGTAGGGTGGGCTTCAGCCCACCATTTCCATCAATTCCACATTTCCACCGTTTTCATCGAATCCATCGAATCCATCGAATCCTCACCTTTCGACAATCACTGAACCGTCATTCCCGCGCAGGCGGGAATCCAGACCTGTCGGCACGGAAACTTATCGGATAAAACGGTTTCTTCAACCCTACGCTCTAGATTCCCGTTTTCACGGGAATGACGAAAAGTTGCGGGAATCTAAAAACCCAACGCTGCAAGATTTATCAGAAACAACTGAAACCGAACGGACTGGATTCCCGCCTGCGCGGGAATGACGGGATTTTGGGTTTCTATTTTGGTTTTCTGTTTTCGTGGGAACGATGGAATAAAAGAAGTTGAAATAATGAAGTAAAAACGTGATGGTGCTGCGATTTGGGCTTGTGCAGGTAATCAACGTCAAGTTGTGCGAATGACGAAATATAGTGGATTAACAAAAACCGGTACGGCGTTGCCTCGCCTTAGCTCAAAGAGAACGATTCTCTAAGGTGCTGAAGCACCAAGTGAATCGGTTCCGTACTATTTGTACTGTCTGCGGCTTCGTCGCCTTGTCCTGATTTTTGTTAATCCACTATAAAAATGCCGTCTGAAAGGTTTTCAGACGGCATTTGTTCACGGGCCGCGCTCGGGCGGTTTTGGCAAAATCAGTCGGCAACCGCCATCAGGCTGGCGTTGCCGCCGGCGGCTGTGGTGTTGATGCTGCAAGAGATTTCTTCAAACACTTGCAGGATGTCGAGTCCGTTTTCCGAAGGGAGGATGCGGATGAGTGCGCCGTCGTGGGCAGCAAGTTCCTGTTTGCGCGCGCTGTCCAAAGGCGACAGGGCGGCAACGTGGCTGATGCCGGCGGTTTCGGGTTTGCCGTTGACCAGCAGCAGGCCTTCCAGATCGGCGGTGTAGGAAGCCAAGGGGCTGTCGGGTTCGACCACTGCCTGTACGCCGGAGGCGGCAAGTTCGGTCAGTGCGGCAAAGGCTTGAACCGTGCTGCCGCCGTGTATCCAAACGCGTTTGGGCGCGTGCCATGAAATGCTGTTGCGCTCGCCGGTCGGGCCGGTAAGGACGGTTTCGGCACGGCGCAGGGTGCGGATGCGGGCGTGTCCCAAAGCGGCCGCTGCGGCTTTTTTCTCTTCGGCGTTGAACGGCAGTTTGTGAACCAGTGCTTCGAGACGTTTGAGCGCGGCTTCGTCCGCCTGTCCGATTTGGCTCAGGGTCGGGGCAACCCATTCGGGGATGCGGGTCAGTTTTTGCAGGTAGAACGAACCGCCTGCTTTGGGACCTGTGCCGGACAGACCGTGTCCGCCGAAGGGCTGTACGCCGACGACTGCGCCGACGATGTTGCGGTTGACGTAAACGTTGCCGGCTTCGATGCGGCTGCGGATGTGGCGTACCGTGCCTTCGATGCGGCTGTGTACGCCGTGGGTCAGGGCGTAGCCTTTGCTGTTGATTTGGTCGATGACGCTGTCGAGTTCGTCGGCGCGGTAGCGGACGACGTGCAGGACGGGGCCGAAGACTTCGCGTTGCAGTTCGTTGAGGTTGTTCAATTCAAACAGGATGGGGCGGACGAACGTGGATTTTTCGGAATCGACATCGGCAGCGGTTTTGACTTCGTGGTAAGACTTGGCAACGCCTTTCATTTTGTTGATGTGGTTCAACAGGTTTTGCTGCGCTTCGGCATCGATGACGGGGCCGACATCGGTGGTGAGCTGAATCGGTTTGCCGACGACGAGTTCGTCCATCGCGCCTTTGATCATGTCGAGCATACGGTCGGCAACGTCTTCTTGGACGCACAAAATGCGCAGGGCGGAGCAGCGTTGTCCCGCGCTGTCGAAGGCGGAGTTCAATACGTCGGCGCAGACTTGTTCGGCAAGTGCGGTGGAATCGACAATCATGGCGTTTTGTCCGCCGGTTTCGGCAATCAGGACGGGATTGTCGCCGCGTTTGGCAAGGGCTTTGTTGATCAGGCGCGCCACTTCGGTCGAGCCTGTGAAAATCACGCCGCCGATGCGTGGATCGCCTGTCAGCGCCGCGCCGACATCGCCTGCGCCGAGGACGAGTTGCAGGGCGGAAGTCGGGATGCCGGCTTCGTGCATGAGGGAAACGGCATAACCGGCAATCAGGCTGGTTTGTTCGGCAGGTTTGGCGATGACGGTGTTGCCTGCCGCCAATGCGGACACGACTTCGCCGGTAAAGATGGCGAGCGGGAAGTTCCACGGGCTGATGGCGACAATCGCGCCGACGGCTTCGGCATCTTTGGGCAGGGTGTTTTCGGCTTCGCCTGCGTAGTAGCGGCAGAAATCGACGGCTTCGCGCACTTCGGCAATGGCGTTGTTCAGCGTTTTGCCTGCTTCGCGCACGGCAAGCATCATCAGCGCGGGGGTGTGCTGTTCGAGCAGGTCGGCGAAACGGTGCAGGCAGGCGGCGCGCTCGGCGGCAGGTGTCGCACTCCATTCGGGGAACGCGGCAACGGCTGCGCCAACCGCTTCTTGGGCAAGCGCGGCATCGGCAAAGCTGACCGTACCGACAACATCTCCGTGGTCGGCAGGGTTTTTAATCGGTTGCGCTTCGCCGACATCGCGGGCTTTGCCGTTGACGATGGATGCGGCGTGGAAGTCTTGCGCGGCGGCTTTGTTCATCTGTTCTTGAAGCTGCTGCAATACGTTTTCATTGCTCAAGTCCACGCCTTGCGAGTTCAGACGGCATTTGCCGTACAAATCGCGCGGCAGCGGCAGCGCGTTGTGCAGGTGGATGCCCTGTTCGGCGATGGTGTCGAACGGGCTCTTAATCAGGCGGTCGATGCTGATGTTTTCATCGACGATTTGGTTGACGAAAGACGAGTTCGCGCCGTTTTCCAACAGGCGGCGCACCAAGTAGGCGAGCAGGGTTTCGTGCGTGCCGACCGGGGCGTACACGCGCACGCGGCGGCCTAGGTTTTGCGGGCCGACGACTTGGTCGTACAGGGTTTCGCCCATTCCGTGCAGGCATTGGTGTTCAAAGTCTTTGCCTTTGCCCATTTGGTAAATCGCGCCCAAGGTGTAGGCGTTGTGGGTGGCGAATTGCGGGAATACCGCGTCTTGCGCGGAAAGCAGTTTGCGCGCGCAGGCGAGGTAGGAAATGTCGGTATGCACTTTGCGGGTGTAGGTCGGATAGCCGTTCAAGCCGTCCACTTGCGCCCATTTGATTTCGCTGTCCCAATACGCGCCTTTGACGAGGCGGATCATCAGTTTTTGGTTGTTGCGGCGGGCAAGGTCGATCAGGTAGTCGATGACGAAGGGGCAGCGTTTTTGGTAGGCTTGGACAACGAAACCGATGCCTTTGTAGCCTGCCAAATCGGGGTCGGAAACGAGTGCCTCCATCAAATCCAAAGACAGCTCCAAGCGGTTGGCTTCTTCGGCATCGATGTTGATACCGATATCGTATTTTTTACCCAAAAGGAACAATTCTTTCAGGCGCGGCAACAGTTCTCCCATCACGCGGCCGTGTTGGGCGCGCGAGTAGCGCGGATGGATGGCGGAGAGTTTGACGGAAATGCCGTTGCCTTCGTAAACGCCTTGGCCAGCGGCATCTTTGCCGATGGCGTGGATGGCTTCGACATAGTCGCGGTAGTAGCGGTCGGCATCGGCTTGGGTGTAGGCGGCTTCGCCCAACATATCGAAGGAGAAGCGGTAGCCCATTTTTTCGCGTTCTTTGCCGTTTTGCAGGGCTTCTTCAATGGTCTGTCCGGTGACGAACTGTTTGCCCAGAAGCCGCATGGCGTAATTTACGCCTTGGCGGATGAGCGGTGCGCCGCCTTTGCTGATCAGGCGGCTGAGTGCGGAACTCATTTGTTTGTCGTTTGTGGCGGTCAGTTTGCCGGTAATCAGCAGACCCCAGGCGGCGGCGTTGACGAAGAGGGAAGGGCTGTTGTTCAAATGGCTTTTCCAGTTGCCGTCTGAAATCTTGTCGGCAATCAGGCGGTCGCGCGTGGCGTTGTCGGGAATGCGCAGCAGGGCTTCCGCCAGACACATCAGAGCGATGCCTTCTTCGCTGGAGAGTGAAAACTCGTGCATCAGCGCATCCACTCCGCCGGCTTTGGTGCGGCCGGCGCGGACTTGGGTAACCAAACGGCGGGCAAGCTCGGAGGCGGCGTTGCGCTCTTCATCGCTCATCTGTGCACGTTGCAACATATCCTGTACGGCTTCGATTTCATTACGGCGGTAGGCATCGGTTATCGCTTGGCGCAGGGCAGTTTGTGCCGGAAATGCAAAATGAAACATTTTTTGGATTCTCCAAAGTTTTTCGGGGGGTTCAGACGGCATCGGTGCGGCCTGAATACGGTAATATCGTAATAAATCCGCAGATGAAATACAAGGCTTCAAATGCGGGCAGAATCGGTGCTTCCGTTTCTTTGAAAATGAAACGGGTAAAACACAAATAAGGCCTGTATGCAGGCAAGGTTTATTTGTGTTTGACCCGGAAACGGGTTCAGACGGCACGAACCGGGATGCCGTGCCGTCTGAAAGGGGTTTATCGGGCGGCGCGGTAGTCTGCGTCGGCTTTTTCAAAGCGTTCTTGGATTTCGCGCGAAGGTTCTTTGTTGAACAGGGAAACCAACACGGCAACGATCAAGCAAACAATAAAGCCCGGCACGATTTCGTACATCGTCAACAGGCCGCTTTCTCCTGCCGCTTGAGCCGGTTTTTTCACCCATTCCGCCCACACAACAACGGTTAACGCACCTGCAACCATACCCGACAACGCGCCGTAGGCAGTGATGCGTTTCCACAATACGGACAGAATCACAATCGGGCCGAACGCCGCACCGAAACCTGCCCACGCGTAAGACACCAGTCCCAATACTTTGCTGTTCGGATCGGAAGCAATCAGGATGGAAATCACGGCAATCGCCAAGACCATCAGGCGGCCGACCCATACCAGTTCCGACTGTTGCGCGTTTTTACGCAAAAAGCCTTTGTAGAAGTCTTCGGTAATCGCGCTGGAGCAAACCAAAAGCTGGCAGGACAGGGTGGACATCACCGCCGCCAAAATCGCGCTCAAAATAATACCGGCGATCCAAGGGTTGAACAGCAGGGTGGAAAGCGCGATGAAGATGCGTTCGTGGTTGCCGCTCATAGAAGAAACTTTGTCGGGATTTGCACCGAAATACGCAATGCCGAAATAACCGACCGCTACCGCGCCCGCAAGGCACAACGCCATCCAAGTCATACCGATGCGGCGTGCGGATACCAGCGATTTCGCGCTTTCGGCGGCCATAAAGCGCGCCAAAATGTGCGGCTGTCCGAAATAGCCCAAGCCCCATGCGGCGGTAGAAATGATGCCGATGACGGTCGTACCGGCAAACAGGCTGCCGTATTCTTTGCCCGTGCCTGCGGCGACGCTTTGAATCGCGGCAGACATCTGTTCCGCGCCGCCCAAGCCCAGATAGACCATCACTGGCGTTAAAATCAGGGCGAAAATCATCAAAGATGCCTGCAACGTATCCGTCCAGCTGACCGCCAAGAAGCCGCCCAAGAAGGTATAGGCGATGGTCGCGCCCGCGCCCAGCCACATTGCCTGATTGTAAGTCATACCTTCAAACAGGCTTTGGAACAGGGTTGCGCCCGCCACAATGCCCGAGGCGCAATAAATCGTGAAGAAGAACAGGATAATCAGTGCGGAAACCACTTTCATCAAGTGTCCGCCCGCGCCGAAGCGGTGGAAGAAATAATCCGGCAGCGTCAGCGCATTGTTGGCGTATTCGGTATGCACGCGCAGGCGGCCCGCCACCAAGAGCCAGTTGAAATACGCGCCGACCAAGAGGCCGATGGCAATCCAGGCTTCGTTCAAACCGCTCAGGTAAATCGCGCCCGGCAGCCCCATCAAAAGCCAGCCGGACATATCGGACGCGCCCGCCGACATCGCCGTAACAAACGGGCCCAGGCTGCGCCCGCCCAAAATATAATCGTCGAAATTGCGCGTGGAAAAATAAGCGGCAAGCCCGATGAGAAGGACTGCAACCAGATAGATTGCAAAAGTGATGTACATGGGATTCATGTGCTATTCCTCGTCTAAAACTTCAGAATTACAGGCTTTGAAATTGCAAGCAACTTGCGCCTGAAATGTTTTTCTAATAAAAGTACAACTGAAAATCCGGACACCCGAAAGGGGATTCGGATAAATTATCTTCAATCACAATAAGATATGTAATGAAATCACATGAAATTGTAAATAATTTGGTTCAGCATAACCCAAATTCTTTTGTTTGCAAAGCACTTGCCGTCGAAAAAAGGCGGAGAAAAGCAGATTGTTAACATAAAATCTATCTAAAACAAGATATTATTTTGTAGTTGTTTGTAATTGAAAAGGGATGGTGTTGTGAAACCGGCTTTCCGCCTGCTTATGTTTTGAAGTGTAGTTTAGCAACGGAAGTGGGGGCGGAACATTTTGTGCAGATGGCCGGCCGCCCGTTTTCAGACGGCATTTTTCCTTATACAATAGCCGCTTGAATTTGATATGTTCAGGAAGGATACAGATTATGTTCGGCAAGCAGCTTTTTGAAGAAGTCGGCTCGAAAATCAGCGAAACCATCGCCAACAGCCCTGCCAAAGATGTGGAAAAAAATATTAAGGCGATGCTGGGCAGCGCGTTCAACCGTATGGATTTGGTTACGCGCGAAGAATTCGACATCCAGCAGCAGGTTTTGATTAAAACCCGTACCAAACTGGCGGCTTTGGAAGCGCGTTTGGCAAAACTCGAAGCCGCGCAAAATCCCGAACGGGCAGCATTGGAAGCGGCTGAAGCCGCTGCCGAAGAAGCCGTCGCCGAAATCAGGCAGCAAACCGCAGCCGGCGAATAAGGCCGTCTGAAAATATGTCGCTCGCCTTGGTTTACAGCCGCGCCTTGAGCGGTATGAATGCGCCGTTGGTCGAAGTGGAAGCCCACCTTGCCAACGGTCTGCCGCATTTCAACATCGTCGGACTTCCCGATACGGAAGTCAAAGAAAGCCGCGACCGCGTCCGTGCCGCCATCATCCAAAGCGGCTTCGAGTTTCCCGTCAAAAAAATCACCGTCAATCTCGCCCCTGCCGACCTGCCCAAAGAGTCGGGGCGTTTCGATTTGCCGATTGCAATCGGCATCCTTGCCGCATCGGGGCAGGTTGCGCCCGAAAAGCTGGCGGAATACGAGTTTGCGGGGGAATTGGCACTGTCGGGGCTGTTGCGCCCCGTGCGTGGCGCGTTGGCGATGGCGTGGCAGGGTATGCGGGCGGGGCGTTCCTTCGTCTTGCCGCAGGAAAACGCAGAACAAGCCGCCGTGATGCGCGGCATTACCGTTTACGGCGCGCGCTCTTTGGGCGAAGTCGCCGCTCATTTGAACGGTATCGAACCTTTGGCGCAAACCGAATGTTCAGTATCGCAAATGTCGTCTGAACATGGCGGACAACCTGATTTGTGCGATGTGAAAGGTCAGCACACTGCCCGCCTTGCTTTGGAAATTGCCGCCGCAGGAGGACACAGCCTTTTGATGATGGGGCCGCCGGGAACGGGCAAATCTATGCTTTCCCAACGGCTGCCCGGCATCCTGCCGCCTTTGACCGAAGACGAATTGGTCGAAGTGTGGGCATTGCGTTCGCTCCTGCCCAACCACCAGCAACAACTTGACAGCCACCGTCCTTTCCGCAGCCCACACCACAGCGCGAGTTCGGCAGCCATGGTCGGCGGCGGCTCGGATCCGCGTCCGGGAGAGATTTCGCTGGCGCATCACGGCGTTTTATTTTTGGATGAATTGCCCGAGTTTGACCGCAAAGTTTTGGAAGTTTTGCGCGAACCGTTGGAAAACGGCGAAATCCACATTTCCCGCGCGGCGCGCCAAGCCGTCTATCCTGCCAAATTCCAACTTGTTGCCGCCATGAACCCCTGCCCGTGCGGTTATCTCGGGCATCCCGTCAAGCCCTGCCGCTGCACGCCCGAAAGCGTCGCGCGTTACCGCAGCAAGATTTCCGGCCCGCTGCTCGACCGCATCGATTTGACCATCGAAGTCCCGAGCCTGTCCGCCGCCGAACTGATGCAGCAGGAAGCGGGCGAAAGCAGCGCGTCCGTTTTGGAACGCGTCATCGCCGCCCGAGACAAACAATACGCACGGCAGGGTAAAGTCAACGCCGCTTTGAGCGTCAGCGAACTCGATTCCCAAGCCCGCATCCAAAAAGAAGCGCAGGAAGCCTTGGGCGGCCTGCTGGAAAAACTCTCCCTTTCCGCCCGCAGCTTCCACCGCATTATGCGCGTGGCGCGTACATTGGCGGATTTGTCGGGCGATGAAGAAGTCGGTAGAAGCCACGTCATGAAAGCCATAGGTTTCCGCCGCGCTTTATAGGAATGGGAATGGAAGCAGGTTTTGCCCAAATATGGCGATATTGTTAGAATATCCGCCCGTAAGCAAACGGCGTTAATGCCGTCTGAAACACATTAAGGTATATTTATGAACAAATTTTCCCAATCCGGAAAAGGTCTGTCCGGTTTCTTCTTCGGTTTGATACTGGCGACGGTCATTATTGCCGGTATTTTGTTTTATCTGAACCAGAGCGGTCAAAATGCGTTCAAAATCCCGGCTCCGTCGAAGCAGCCTGCAGAAACAGAAATCCTGAAACCGAAAAACCAGCCTAAGGAAGACATCCGACCTGAACCGGCCGATCAAAACGCCTTGTCCGAACCGGATGCTGCGAAAGAGGCAGAGCAGTCGGATGCGGAAAAAACTGCCGACAAGCAGCCCGTTGCCGACAAAGCCGACGAGGTTGAAGAAAAGGCGGGCGAGCCGGAACGGGAAGAGCCGGACGGACAGGCAGTGCGCAAGAAAGCATTGACGGAAGAGCGTGAACAAACCGTCAGGGAAAAAGCGCAGAAAAAAGATGTCGAAACGGTTAAAAAACAAGCGGTAAAACCGTCTAAAGAAACAGAGAAAAAAGCTTCAAAAGAAGAGAAAAAGGCGGCGAAGGAAAAAGTTGCACCCAAACCGACCCCGGAACAAATCCTCAACAGCGGCAGCATCGAAAAAGCGCGCAGTGCCGCCGCCAAAGAAGTGCAGAAAATGAAAACGTCCGACAAGGCGGAAGCAACGCATTATCTGCAAATGGGTGCGTATGCCGACCGCCGGAGCGCGGAAGGGCAGCGTGCCAAACTGGCAATCTTGGGCATATCTTCCAAGGTGGTCGGCTATCAGGCAGGAAGTAAAACGCTTTACCGCGTGCAAAGCGGCAATATGTCTGCCGATGCGGTGAAAAAAATGCAGGACGAGTTGAAAAAGCACGGGGTCGCCAGCCTGATCCGTGCGATTGAAGGCGAATAATTATGAAGCTCAAACATCTGTTGCCGCTGCTGCTTTCGGCAGTGTTGTCCGCACGGGCATATGCCCTGACGGAAGGGGAAGACTATCTTGTGTTGGATAAACCCATTCCTCAAGAACAGTCGGGCAAAATTGAGGTTTTGGAATTTTTCGGCTATTTCTGCGTACATTGCCATCATTTCGATCCTTTGTTGTTGAAATTGGGCAAGGCATTGCCGTCTGATGCCTATTTAAGGACGGAGCACGTGGTCTGGCGACCTGAAATGCTCGGTCTGGCAAGAATGGCAGCAGCCGTCAATTTGTCAGGTTTGAAATATCAGGCAAACCCTGCCGTGTTTAAAGCAGTTTACGAACAAAAAATCCGCTTGGAAAACAGGGCGGTTGCCGAAAAATGGGCTTTGTCCCAAAAAGGCTTTGACGGCAAAAAACTGATGCGCGCCTATGATTCCCCCGAAGCTGCCGCCGCCGTATTAAAAATGCAGAAACTGACGGAACAATACGGTATTGACAGCACGCCGACCGTTATTGTCGGCGGAAAATACCGCGTCATCTTCAATAACGGCTTTGACGGCGGCGTTCATACGATTAAAGAATTGGTTGCCAAAGTCAGGGAAGAACGCAAGCGTCAGACCCCTGCTGTACAGAAATAGCCGAACTCCCGTATCCGAAAGAAGCGCAAGCAATGGATTTTCTGATTGTCCTGAAAGCCCTGATGATGGGCTTGGTAGAAGGTTTTACCGAATTTTTACCGATTTCCAGCACCGGACATTTGATTGTGTTCGGCAATCTGATTGATTTTCACAGCAATCACAAGGTTTTTGAAATTGCCATCCAGCTCGGTGCGGTTTTGGCGGTAGTGTTTGAATACCGGCAGCGTTTCAACAATGTGTTGCACGGCTTGGGAAAAGACCGGAAAGCCAACCGTTTCGTCCTCAATCTTGCCATTGCTTTTATACCTGCCGCCGTGATGGGGCTGTTGTTCGGCAAACAGATTAAAGAACATCTGTTCAATCCTTTGAGTGTGGCGGTCATGCTGGTTTTGGGCGGTTTTTTTATTTTGTGGGTGGAGAAACGCCAAAGCCGGGCAGAGCCTAAAATTGCCGATGTCGATGCATTGCGTCCGATTGATGCGTTGATGATCGGCGTTGCCCAAGTGTTTGCACTGGTTCCGGGTACGTCCCGTTCGGGCAGTACGATTATGGGCGGGATGCTTTGGGGAATCGAGCGGAAAACGGCAACGGAGTTTTCATTTTTCTTGGCCGTTCCGATGATGGTTGCAGCAACGGCTTATGATGTCCTGAAACATTACCGATTTTTCACCCTGCATGATGTCGGTTTGATTCTGATAGGCTTTATTGCCGCTTTTGTTTCCGGTTTGGTGGCGGTAAAAGCATTGCTGAGGTTTGTTTCCAAGAAAAACTATATCCCGTTTGCCTATTACCGTATTGTTTTTGGTATTGCCATCATTATATTGTGGCTGTCGGGCTGGATAAGTTGGGAATGAAACCATAAACCCGGCCTGAAGACATTATTCGGGTCGGGTTTGTCTGGCGGACTGATAAAATCAGGACGGGCAGGGCAATAGGTTTAAAGTCGATTGTCTGTTTTGAAGGCAGTGGTTTGTTCTTTGTTTTCCGGCAATCAGGCAATAAAAAAGCACATACCTTTTACGGTCTGTGCTTTTTTATCTGGTGGAGGTAAGCGGGATCGAACCGCTGACCTCTTGCATGCCATGCAAGCGCTCTACCAACTGAGCTATACCCCCGAAAATCTGGTGGCGAATCAGGGACTCGAACCCCGGACACAAGGATTATGATTCCTCTGCTCTAACCGACTGAGCTAATTCGCCGTTTCGTGAAGTCGCTATTATATGTTTTTTTGTTTTTTTGACAAGCCGTATTTTTTAATTTTGAATTAGTTTCCTGTTTTTAAATGTTAAAAAGTTTATGCCGTCTGAAGCGGATTCAGACGGCATGAGGGTTAGAGTTTGTGGCAGATGTCGCCGAAACAAAATCCTGTCCAATCAGTGCCGATATTTTTTCCGAATGCGATGACTTTAAACAGTTCGCCCATTTCGTGCTGGTCAATCAGTTTCTGAACGGCAGCAGCTTCACGGATGTAGGCGGGCGAGTCTGTTTTTCCCACTTGTGCCAACAGTTCGGTTATACCCAGATTCAGCAGAAAATGGGACTGGGGCAGATAGCCTGTCAAATCCAGTCCTGCATCCGTACCGGCTTGGGCGATGTCGGTAAAGTTGACGTGGGCGGTCAGGTCGGCCAACCCGATGAAGTCGAAAGGATTGTGGATAACGTGGTGTCGGTAGTGTCCGATTAATGTGCCTTGACTGCGTTGGGGATGGTAATACTGCGCCGCATCAAAACCGTAGTCGATGAATATCATACCTCCGCGTTCAAGCTTTGAGGCAAGGGTGCGGATAAAGGCATATTGTTGCGGGTGCAGTTCGCTGGTGTAGGGGGAATCCGTTTGAGGGAAATAAAGGGAAGCAGAGGCGGAAAGCGACGGGTCGTGCAAGGGTCTTGCAGAATAGGCGAAACGGCCGTTATCCGTGCAAACGCCGATGTGCTCGAATAATCCGCCTTCATTTTTACGGACGATTTCGACAGGTATGGCATCGAGCACTTCGTTGCCGATGACGATTCCGTCAAACGCTTCGGGAAGTGCGGTCAAGTGGACAACTTTTTGAGATGCTTCCGGTGCGCGGGTCTGAATCAGGTTTTTCTGACGCGCGACCAGCTCCGGCGATATTTCAATAATATAGTAACAGTCGATGCCGTCTGAAATGCTGCCCAACAGATCGGCGGCAAGCTGTCCGGTTCCCGCGCCGAATTCATAGATATTGCCTGCCGTTTGGGGTAGGAGTTCTTGAAGTTGGCGTGCCAGTGTCTGTGCAAACAGAGGGGTGAGTGCCGGTGCGGTAATAAAATCCCCGTTATTGCCGATTTTATGGCTGCCGCCGGTATAGTAGCCGTATTGCGGAGCGTATAAAACCAATTCCATAAAACGTGAAAATGGAATC
The DNA here is from genome assembly GCF_962747995.1 of Neisseria viridiae. Classification (GTDB taxonomy): domain Bacteria; phylum Pseudomonadota; class Gammaproteobacteria; order Burkholderiales; family Neisseriaceae; genus Neisseria; species Neisseria viridiae. The sequence goes on from NZ_CAUJAJ010000003.1 coordinate 16,240, forward strand.
CAGTTGCCGTGTTTGCCGATTTCTTCGGCAATGAGGGTTTGCAGTTTGAGCGAGGATTGCCGTGCTTCGGGAGAGGGGAGGGGGAGGGGCATGATAAATGTTATCTTGTGTAAATTTATTGGATTTCCCAACATATTACACGTTGGTATAGATGCTGTCATGGCTTTATTTTAATGCTATATATTGCTTTTTATTTAAAATAAATAGCATATATGGTAATTATTTACCTTTATTACTATGCCTTGCGGTTGGCTGCCTGCAATTGGATTTTTCTATTTTGTTGTTTTTAAAGGAATTTAAAAGACTTGATATATTAATGAAATTTTCCGTCCGTATTTGACCGAGTGTTTAAAATTTCTTATAGTGTCGATTGGTGGGGAATTGTGGGGCAAAGTGTCTCTTTTACCCTTGTGATTTTGATTTCGGCTTGGGACATGTCATGTTCGGCGGCGCACACGAATTAAGCATTGACAGTAAAGGGCGGTTGGCTGTTCCTGCCAAATTCCGCGACATTCTGTCGCGCCTCTATACGCCTGCCGTAGTGGTAACGCTCGAGTCGAAACATAAGCTGTTGATGTACCCTGTTGCGGAGTGGGAAAAGGTTGCGGCGCAACTTTTGAACTTAAAAGTGGCGGATAACCCTGTTTTACGACGGTTTCAAAATCTTCTGCTGCATAACGCGGAAATTTTGGAATGGGATAGTGCCGGTCGGGTATTGGTTCCTGCCGGGCTGAGGAAGAGGGTGGTTTTTGACCGTGAAGTTGTTCTGGTCGGGCGGGCCAACCGTTTGGAGCTTTGGGGTCGTGAGCAGTGGGAGGCCGAAATGGTTCAGGCTTTGGACGACGATCCTGGCGAACTTGCCTTCCAGTTGAGTCAGACGGATTTGCAATTGTGAGTGAAACAGAAAGTTACCGGCATATCACGGTCTTGCTGAATGAGGCGGTGGATGCGCTTGCCGTGCGCGAAGACGGCGTCTATGTGGACGGTACGTTCGGCAGGGGAGGGCATTCCCGGTTGATTTTGTCGCGTTTGGGCGATGCGGGGCGGTTGATTGTTTTCGACAAAGACCCGCGGGCGATTGCTGTGGCAGAGGAGCTGGCTCGTTCGGACAAACGGGTCGGTGTCGTGCATGGCGGTTTTGCTTCGTTTCAGACGGCATTGGACGGTTTGGGTATCGGCAAGGTGGACGGTGCGCTGTTTGATTTGGGGATTTCGTCTCCGCAAATCGATGACGGCAGCCGCGGTTTCAGCTTCCGTTTCGATGCTCCTTTGGATATGCGTATGGATACGACGCGCGGTATGTCTGCCGCAGAGTGGATAGCGGTTGCGTCGGAACAGGATTTGCACGAGGTAATCAAGAATTATGGTGAAGAGCGGTTTAGCCGCCAGATTGCGCGGGCCATTGTTGCGCAACGGGCGGAAAGTCCAATCGATACAACCCGCAAGCTGGCGCAGATCGTGGCACAAAACGTCCGTACTCGTGAGCGGGGGCAGGATCCTGCGACGCGCACCTTCCAGGCGGTCCGCATCTTTATTAACCGCGAGCTTGAAGAAGTAGGGGCGGTATTGCCGCAGGTCATGTGCCGTCTGAAAGAGGGCGGACGTTTGGCGGTCATTGCTTTCCATTCGTTGGAAGACCGCATTGTGAAGCAGTTTGTCAAAAAATATTCGCAACACGCGCCCCTGCCGCGCTGGGCGGCGGTCAGAGAAGCGGATTTGCCCGAGCCGCCCCTGAAAATCGTGGGCAGGGCATTAAAGCCGGGTGAGGCGGAAATTGCCGCCAATCCGAGGGCGAGAAGTGCGGTTTTGCGTGTGGCGGAGCGGACTGCCGGTCCGATACCGGAACAATAACAGAGAAAAACGTCTGAACGGCAATGAACAAATTGAATTTCCTTCTGCTGCTTGCGGTGTGTGTTTCCGCTTTTTCCGTTGTGATGCAGCAAAACCAGTACAGGCTCAACTTCACAGCTTTGGACAAGGCGAAAAAACAGGAAATCGCCTTGGAGCAGGATTATGCGCAAATGAGGCTGCAACAGGCGCGTTTGGCGAACCACGAAGCGATCAGGGCGGCGGCAGAAAAACAAAACCTCCATCCGCCGGTTTCGGGCAATACCTTTATGGTGGAACATCAAAGATAGAAGCAGCCTGTGTGCCGGAATCGGATTCCTGCGTCAGGATAATAATAACGAGAAGTAAAAATGTTGATTAAGAGCGAATATAAGCCCCGGATGCTGCCCAAAGAAGAGCAGGTTAAAAAGCCGATGACCAGTAACGGACGGATCAGCTTCGTCCTGATGGCAATGGCGGTCTTGTTTGCCGGTCTGATTGCCCGCGGACTGTATCTGCAGACGGTAACGTATAAATTTTTGAAAGAACAGGGCGACAACCGGATTGTGCGGACTCAAACATTGCCGGCTACACGCGGTACGGTTTCGGACCGAAACGGTGCGGTTTTGGCGTTGAGCGCGCCGACGGAGTCCCTGTTTGCCGTGCCTAAAGATATGAAGGAAATGCCGTCTGCCGCACAATTGGAACGCCTGTCCGAGCTTGTCGATGTGCCGGTTGATGTTTTGAGGAACAAGCTCGAACAGAAAGGCAAGTCGTTTATCTGGATTAAGCGGCAGCTCGATCCCAAGATTGCCGAAGAGGTCAAAGCCTTGGGTTTGGAAAACTTTGTATTTGAAAAAGAATTAAAACGCCATTACCCGATGGGCAACCTGTTTGCACACGTCATCGGATTCACCGATATTGACGGCAAAGGTCAGGAAGGTTTGGAACTTTCGCTTGAAGACAGCCTGCATGGCGAAGACGGCGCGGAAGTCGTTTTGCGGGACCGGCAGGGCAATATTGTGGATAGCTTGGACTCCCCGCGCAATAAAGCCCCGCAAAACGGCAAAGACATTATTCTTTCTCTGGATCAGAGGATTCAGACTTTGGCTTATGAAGAGTTGAATAAGGCGGTCGAATACCATCAGGCAAAAGCCGGAACGGTGGTGGTGTTGGATGCACGTACTGGGGAAATCCTCGCCTTGGTCAATACGCCTGCCTATGAGCCCAACAAACCCGGTCAGGCAGACAGTGAACAGAGGCGTAACCGTGCCGTTACCGACATGATCGAGCCCGGTTCGGCAATAAAGCCCTTTGTCATTGCGAAAGCACTGGATGCGGATAAAACCAATTTGAACGAGAGGTTGAATACGCAGCCTTATAAAATTGGTCCGGCTCAGGTGCGCGATACCCATGTTTATCCTTCTTTGGATGTGCGCGGTATCATGCAGAAATCTTCCAATGTCGGTACAAGCAAACTGTCTGCACGATTCAGTTCGAAAGAAATGTATGATTTGTATCATGAGTTGGGCATCGGTGTGCGTATGCATTCCGGTTTTCCGGGAGAAAGTGCGGGCGCGTTGCGCAATTGGCAAAAATGGCGGCCTATCGAACAGGCAACCATGTCTTTCGGTTACGGTCTGCAGTTGAGCCTGCTGCAATTGGCACGGACCTATACCGTGTTGACACATGACGGTGTTTTGTTGCCGGTCAGCTTTGAGAAGCAGGCGGTTGCGCCGCAAGGCAAACGCATATTTAAATCATCGACCGCACGTCAGGTGCGTGAGTTGATGGTTTCTGTAACCGAACCCGGCGGTACGGGTACGGCGGGTGCGGTAGATGGTTTCGACGTCGGCGCAAAAACCGGTACGGCGCGTAAGTTGGTTAACGGACGATACGTCGATAACAAACACGTTGCCACTTTCATCGGTTTTGCCCCGGCTAAAAATCCGCGTGTGATTGTGGCGGTAACCATTGACGAACCGACTGCAAACGGTTACTACGGCGGCGTAGTGGCAGGACCGGTCTTCAAGCAAGTCATGGGTGGCAGCCTGAACATCTTGGGCGTTTCCCCGACCAAGCCTCTGACCGCCGCAGCCGTCAAAACACCGTCTTAATCCGAGTATCAACGAGATTGTTTTATGTTCAGCAAGTTAACCCCTTTGGCTGAAACCAACTTTCCGCCTCTGCCGTGTGCAAACTCGGCAGGGCGTTTGTTGCATTCAGACAGCCGCCAAATCAAACAAGGCGATATTTTTGTTGCCTGTCCGGGCGAATATGCCGACGGCCGCAGTTATATCCCCGCCGCCGTTGCCAACGGCGCGGCTTTTGTTTTTTGGGACGACGACGGCAAATTTACATGGAATCCCGAATGGAAAGTCCCCAATCAAGGCATCAAAGATTTGAAACACCGTGCCGGTATGTTGGCGGCGCAAGTTTACGGCAATGTTTCAGACGGCCTCAAAGTCTGGGGCGTAACCGGTACCAACGGCAAAACCTCCATCACACAATGGCTGGCGCAAGCAGCCGATTTGTTGGGCGAAAAAACCGCCATTATCGGCACGGTCGGCAACGGCTTTTGGGGCGCGTTGGAAGAAACCACGCACACCACCCCCGCCCCCGTCGATGTCCAAACCCTGCTCTACCGCTTCCGCCGGCAAGGTGCAACCGCCGCCGCGATGGAAGTCTCCAGCCACGGTCTTGACCAGTCGCGCGTCAACGGCGTGCCATTCCGCAGCGCAATCTTCACCAATCTCACCCGCGACCACCTCGACTACCACGGCACGATGGAAGCCTACGGCGGCATCAAGTCGCGCCTGTTTTACTGGCACGGCTTGAAACACGCCGTTATCAACGTAGATGACGGATACGGCGCGGAACTCGTATGCCGTCTGAAAAAAGACTGCCCCGATTTGGCCGTTTACAGCTATGGTTTCAACGGAAACGCCGACATCCGCATTACCGACTTCACCGCCTCTTCAGACGGCATAGCAGCCGTATTCCAAACCCCTTGGGGCGAAGGGAAATGCCGCACACGCCTGCTCGGACGGTTCAACGCGCAAAACCTCGCCGCCTGCATCGCCTTGCTATGCGCCAACGGCTATCCGCTTGATAATGTATTGGATGTTTTGGAAAAAATCCGTCCCGCCCCGGGCCGTATGGACTGCATCATGAACAGCGGCAAACCTTTGGTCGTTGTCGATTACGCACACACGCCCGACGCATTAGAAAAAGCACTCTCCACCTTGCAGGAAATCAAACCGCAGGGCGCGGCTTTGTGGTGCGTATTCGGCTGCGGCGGTAACCGCGACCGAGGTAAACGCCCGCTGATGGGTACAGCAGCCGTACAGGGCGCGGATAAAGTCGTCGTAACCAGCGACAATCCGCGTTTGGAAAATCCGCACGACATCATCAACGACATCCTGCCTGCCGTACCTAATCCCGAATGCGTCGAAGCCGACCGCGCCGCCGCCATCCGTTATGCAGTCGGACGTGCCGCCGCAAGCGACATCATTCTGATTGCCGGCAAAGGGCATGAGAACTATCAGGATGTACAAGGGGTGAAGCACCATTTTTCCGATTTTGAAGTTGCGGAAAAAGCGTTGGCGGGGCGGAGATGAAAGACCGTCTGAAACATTATGAATCTTGATTTATGTAATCTGAATCTAAGGAAAAAAATGGGTATTTACCGTTGCAATAAATGCGGTTGCATGAATGAGCATTACTACGAATCCGGAATGAGTGAAATTGCTTGTCCAAAATGCACGGCTCCGGTTAAGGTTTACGACACTTTATTTTTTGTCAGTAAATTGTTGGAACGTTATTTCTCGGTAAACCGGGAATTGCAGGTTTTGAAGCAACAGGAAGACGGCGGTGAGGAAAATGCACAACAAGATACCGGTTCGGAAAACCAGAATTATAATCTGCTGACAGGCGTTAATTTATCGGAAACCGACATTTTGGCTACTGAAAAACAGCATGAACCGATACGCCAATGGTTTGCCCGGGCCAATATTGTGCCGGCGTTTGACTTGCAGGCGGTCAATATGAGCGGTTTTTTTGATGAGGCTGCCGCTAAATTGGGCAACAATTATCAGATTACTAAAAATGTGTTGGGTCAGATTATTCGGGCATACGGCCACAACCACACAAGCATTAGTTTGGATATCGGCAAAATGTCTCAAAAAGACGGGCAGACAATGAATAACCTATGCCGGCAATTTTATAGCCATACTCTGTTTTCTAAGTATTTTTATCAGAAACAGGAAAAAATTGTCCGCTTGAACCTGCAACGTGCCACTGCCATCAAACACTTTTTTTGCGGCGGTTGGCTTGAATGGTTTGCCTTGGGCAAAATGCTTGAAGAAGCAAAACAAAAAGGCAAGGATTATGCTTTTTCTTGCGCTAGAAATGTGAAAATCGAATTCGGCAATGAAGATAAACAGGAGTTGGATGTCGTATTTTTACCGATGGGTAAAGAGCCGGTTGTGGTGGAATGTAAATCAGGGGAATTCAGACGGGACATTGAAAAATATGTACGTTTGAAAAAACGGTTGAATTTGCCGGATGAACGCTTTGTGATACTGGCTGCCGATTTAGAGGAAAGTCAGGCGGCGGCATTGGGCAGTATGTACGGTTTAACTTTTGTTACACCTAAATCTATGATGAAACATTTACAGATGGTTATGTGAGGCCGTCTGAAAAAACAAACGGAAGAAACCATGAAACCACTGGATCTAAATTTCATCTGCCAAGCCCTCAAGCTTCCGATGCCGTCTGAAAACAAACCCGTGTTGCGCATCGTAACCGACAGCCGCGACATCCGCGCGGGCGATGTGTTTTTCGCATTGGCGGGCGAACGGTTTGATGCGCATGATTTTGTTGAAGACGTATTGGCTGCTGGTGCGGCGGCGGTTGTGGTTTCGCGGGAAGATTGCGCGTCTTTGAAAGGCGCGTTGAAAGTTGATGACACGCTTGCCGCATTGCAAACACTGGCGAAGGCGTGGCGTGAAAATGTGAATCCGTTTGTGTTCGGCATTACCGGTTCGGTCGGCAAGACGACGGTGAAGGAGATGCTGGCTTCGGTATTGCGCCGCCGTTTCGGCGATGATGCCGTGTTGGCGACGGCGGGCAATTTCAACAACCATATCGGATTGCCGCTGACTTTGTTGAAATTAAACGAAAAACACCGCTATGCCGTGATTGAAATGGGCATGAACCATTTTGGCGAACTGGCGGTTTTAACGCAAATTGCCAAACCTGATGCCGCATTGGTCAACAACGCCATGCGCGCCCATGTCGGTTGCGGTTTCGACGGAGTGGGCGATATTGCCAAAGCGAAAAGCGAGATTTATCAAGGCTTATGTTCAGACGGCATTGCACTGATTCCTCAAGAAGATGCCAATATGGCTGTCTTCAAAACGGCAACGCTTAATTTGAATACGCGCACTTTCGGCATCGATAGCGGCGATGTCCACGCGGAAAATATCGTGCTGAAACCGTTGTCGTGCGAATTTGATTTGGTGTGCGGCGACGAATGCGCAGCCGTGGTGCTGCCTGTTCCCGGCCGCCACAATGTCCACAACGCCGCCGCTGCCGCCGCGCTGGCTTTGGCTGCGGGTTTGAGTTTGAACGATGTGGCGGAAGGCTTAAAAGGCTTCAGCAACATCAAAGGCCGTCTGAATGTCAAGTCCGGCATCAAAGGCGCAACCCTGATTGACGATACTTATAATGCGAATCCCGACAGCATGAGGGCAGCGATTGACGTGTTGGCGCGTATGCCTGCGCCGCGTATTTTCGTGATGGGCGATATGGGCGAACTTGGCGAGGACGAGGCCGCAGCCATGCACGCCGAAGTCGGCGCGTACGCCCGAGACCAAGGCATCGAAGCGGCTTATTTTGTCGGCGACAACAGCGTCGAAGCGGCGGAAACATTTGGCGCGGACGGTTTGTGGTTCGCCGCCAAAGACCCGTTGATTCAAGTGTTGAGCCACGACTTGCCCGAACGCGCCACCGTGTTGGTGAAAGGTTCGCGTTTTATGCAGATGGAAGAAGTGGTCGAGGCGTTGACGGATAAAGAGGCCGTCTGAAAATGAAAAGCCGACGTTTTTTTAAAGCCTTATTGCTGATTGCCGCGCTGGTCGGCGCGTTTTATGCCGGAATGCGGACGCAGGCGTATCTTTATGAAGATTTATGTTTAGACTTGGGCGGCGGTAAAAATCCGGGGAGTTACCCGATTTGCGTGATTGAGAAAGTCCCTGCACGTTAATCTGCAAAAGCCGTCCGAAACCTTGTCGGACGGCAAGCCAACCTCAAACGGGCGCAAGCCCATGTAACGACAAAAACAAAAAAAGGAAGCCCCATGTTTTTATGGCTCGCACATTTCAGCAACTGGTTAACCGGTCTGAATATTTTTCAATACACCACATTCCGCGCCGTCATGGCGGCGTTGACCGCCTTGGTGTTTTCCCTGGTGTTCGGCCCGTGGACGATACGCAGGCTGACCGCGCTCAAATGCGGGCAGGCAGTGCGTACCGACGGCCCGCAAACCCACCTCGTCAAAAACGGCACGCCGACGATGGGCGGTTCGCTGATTCTGACTGCCATTACCGTGTCCACCCTGTTGTGGGGCAACTGGGCGAACCCGTATATCTGGATTCTCTTGGGCGTACTGCTTGCCACCGGTGCGCTCGGTTTTTACGACGACTGGCGTAAAGTGGTTTATAAAGACCCCAACGGTGTTTCCGCCAAATTCAAAATGGTGTGGCAGTCGAGCGTCGCCATCATTGCCGGCTTGGCGTTGTTCTACCTTGCGACAAATTCCGCCAACAATATCCTGATTGTTCCCTTCTTCAAACAAGTTGCCTTGCCGCTTGGCGTAGTTGGCTTCTTGGTATTGTCCTACCTGACCATCGTCGGCACATCCAATGCCGTCAACCTTACCGACGGCTTGGACGGCCTGGCCGCCTTCCCCGTCGTCCTCGTTGCCGCCGGCCTCGCCATTTTCGCCTACGCCAGCGGACACTACCAATTTTCCCAATATCTCCAGCTTCCCTATGTCGCCGGTGCGAACGAAGTCGCTATATTCTGCACCGCCATGTGTGGCGCGTGTCTCGGATTTTTGTGGTTCAACGCCTATCCCGCGCAAGTCTTTATGGGCGACGTCGGCGCGCTGGCATTGGGTGCGGCACTCGGTACCGTTGCCGTCATCGTCCGTCAAGAATTTGTTTTAGTGATTATGGGCGGTCTGTTCGTCGTAGAAGCCGTATCCGTTATGCTTCAAGTCGGCTGGTACAAGAAAACCAAAAAACGCATCTTCCTGATGGCTCCCATCCACCACCACTACGAACAAAAAGGCTGGAAAGAAACCCAAGTCGTCGTCCGCTTTTGGATTATCACCATCGTCTTAGTGTTAATCGGCTTGAGTACCCTCAAAATCCGCTGAACCTATGCCGTCTGAACACCTTTCAGACGGCATTTGAACGCGCAATAAACCTGCGGCGGCAATCCGCCCCGCCTTATCGTTAACGGCGGCTGAAACCCGCCTTATACTGAAACAGGAGTAAAACCATGAAACAGACAGTCAAATGGCTTGCCGCCGCCCTGATTGCCTTGGGCTTGAACCAAGCGGTGTGGGCGGATGACGATGACGTATCGGATTTTCAGGAAACGCTCCAAGCTGCGGAGCAAGGGAATGCTCAAGCCCAATTAAATTTGGGTTGGATGTATGCCAACGGGCAAGGAGTCCGTCAAGACGATGCACAGGCAACGCAGTGGTTTCGCAAGTCTGCAGAGCAAGGGAATGCTAAAGCCCAATTTAATTTGGGCTTGATGTATGCCAACGGGCAAGGAGTCCGTCAAGACGATGCACAGGCAGCGCAGTGGTTTCGCAAGGCTGCAGAACAAGGGGTTGCCACTGCCCAATTCGGTTTGGGTGTGATGTATTACGAAGGCGAAGGCGTCCGTCAAGACTATGCACAGGCAGTGCAGTGGTATCGCAAGGCGGCAGAACAAGGGTATGCCGGTGCCCAATATAATTTGGGTGTGATGTATGACAACGGGCAAGGAGTCCGTCAAGACGATGTACAGGCAGTGCAGTGGTATCGCAAGGCGGCAGAACAAGGGTTAGCCCAAGCCCAATCGGATTTGGGCCTGATGTATTACAAAGGCGAAGGAGTCCGTCAAGACAATGCACAGGCAGTGCATTGGTTTCGCAAGGCAGCAGAACAAGGGTTAGCCCAAGCCCAAAATAATTTGGGTGCGATGTATGCACAAGGGCGAGGAGTCCGTCAAGACGATGCACAGGCAGTGCAGTGGTATCGTAGGGCTGCAGAACAAGGGGATGCTCAAGCCCAAAGTTATTTGGGCGATATGTATGCACAAGGGCGAGGAGTCCGTCAAGACGATGCACAGGCAGTGCAGTGGTATCGCAAGGCGGCAGAACAAGGGCTTGCCAGAGCCCAATTCAATTTGGGTGTGATGTATGACAATGGGCGAGGAGTCCGTCAAGACGATGCACAGGCAGTGCAGTGGTATCGCAAGGCTGCAGAACAAGAGTATGCCGATGCCCAAAATAATTTGGGTGTGATGTATGAACAAGGGCAAGGCGTGCTCCAAGACCTCGCCCTTGCCCAAGAATGGTACGGTAAGGCTTGCGACAACGGAAACCAAGACGGCTGCGACAATTACCAACGCCTGAAGGCGGGTTATTGAACAGCCCGCGATGCCGTCTGAAAGCGGCTTGAGTAGGAGCGGACATCTTCCTGCTCAATATGATTTGTTTTAGGACAAAACCAACATGACTTTCCAAAACAAAAAAATCCTCGTCGCCGGACTCGGCGGCACGGGTATTTCCATGATTGCCTACCTGCGCAAAAACGGCGCGGAGGTTGCCGCTTATGATGCGGAGCTGAAACCGGAGCGCGTGTCGCAAATCGGTAAGACATTTGACGGGCTGGTGTTTTACACGGGCCGTCTGAAAGATGCGTTGGACAACGGTTTCGATATTCTGGCGCTCAGTCCCGGCATCAGCGAGCGTCAGCCGGATATTGAGGCGTTCAAGCAAAACGGCGGGCGCGTGTTGGGCGACATCGAATTGCTGGCGGACATTGTGAACCGCCGTGGCGACAAGGTGATTGCGATTACCGGCAGCAACGGCAAAACGACGGTAACGAGCCTGGTCGGCTATCTCTGCATCAAGTGCGGGCTGGATACCGTTATCGCGGGCAATATCGGCACGCCGGTTTTGGAGGCGGAATTGCAGCGCGAAGGCAAAAAGGCGGACGTGTGGGTGTTGGAGCTTTCCAGTTTCCAACTGGAAAACACTGAAAGCCTGCGCCCGACTGCGGCGACGGTGCTGAACATTTCCGAAGACCATCTCGACCGCTACGACGACCTGCTCGACTACGCGCATACCAAGGATAAGATTTTCCGTGGCGATGGCGTGCAGGTTTTAAATTCAGACGACGTGTTCTGCCGCGCCATGAAGCGCGCCGGGCGCGAGGTGAAATGGTTTTCGTTGGAACACGAAGCCGATTTTTGGTTGGAACGCGAGACAGGCACTTTGAAACAAGGCAATGAAGATTTGATTGCCACGCAAGACATCCTGTTGCAAGGCTTGCACAACGCCGCCAACGTGATGGCTGCCGTCGCCTTGTGCGAAGCCGTCGGTTTGCCGCGCGAAGCATTGCTCGAACACGTCAAAACCTTCCAAGGCCTGCCGCACCGCGTGGAAAAAATCGGCGAGAAAAACGGCGTGGTGTTCATCGACGACAGCAAAGGCACGAACGTCGGTGCGACCGCCGCCGCGATTGCCGGTTTGCAAAATCCGCTCTTTGTGATTTTGGGCGGTATGGGCAAAGGGCAGGACTTCACGCCCCTGCGCGACGCACTTGCCGGCAAGGCAAAAGGCGTGTTCCTGATCGGTGTTGATGCGCCGCAAATCCGCCGCGATTTGGACGGCTGCGGTCTGAATATGACCGACTGCGCCACTTTGGAAGAAGCGGTTCAGACGGCATATTCGCAAGCCGAAGCGGGCGACATCGTGCTGCTCAGCCCCGCCTGCGCGAGCTTCGATATGTTTAAAGGCTACGCGCACCGTTCGGAAGTGTTTATCGAAGCGTTTAAGGCTTTGTGATGCCGTCTGAAATGCAAACGCCGTCATTGTTGGGCGGGAAGTAAAGATTTAGAATATTGATTGGGGATGTATCGTATGTTCGGACGGCATTATCTGCCGTCTGAAATTTTTGCCCTTTGCGGCAGATGCAAACAGAATGACAGGTGGTTTTTTTGAAGATTTCGGAAGTATTGGTAAAAGTGGGCGACGGTGTCCACACTCTGCTGCTCGACAGGCAGATTGTGCGCGACGGCAGGAAATTCGACACGCCGCTTTTGTGGATGTTGGTGTTGATGACGGTATTCAGCCTGCTGATGATTTATTCGGCTTCGGTGGATTCGGCGGTACGCGAAGGCGGCAGCCAATTCGGCTATGTCGGCAAACAGGCGGCATTTGCCGCCGGCAGTGCGTTCTTATGCGGTTGCTTTAGCCTTTTGAAGATGAAAACGTGGCGGTGGCTGGTGCCGTGGATATTCGCCGGTTCAGTTATGTTGTTGGTTGCTGTGCTGCTTGTCGGCAATGAAGTCAATGGTGCGAAACGTTGGATTCCCTTGGTGATAGTCAATTTCCAACCGACCGAGTTATTTAAGTTGGCGGTCATCTTGTATCTGGCCAGCCTGTTTACCCGCCGCGAAGAAGTGTTGCGCAGTATGGAACACCTCGGCTGGCGGTCGATTTGGCGGGGGACGGCCAATCTGGCGATGTCCTTCACCAATCCTCAGGCGCGCCGCGAAACCAAAGAAATGTATAACCGCTTCCGGTCGATTATTCTGCCTATCATGCTGGTGGCGTTCGGCTTGACGCTGGTGATGTTCCAGCCGGATTTCGGTTCGTTTGTCGTGATTACCGTCATTACTGTCGGGTTGCTGTTCCTTGCGGGTTTGCCGTGGAAATATTTTTTCATTCTGGTGGGCAGTGTTTTGAGTGGGATGGCACTGATGATTGCCGCCGCCCCTTACCGTATGCAAAGGGTGCTGACCTTTCTCGACCCTTGGCAGGACAAACAGAACACAGGCTATCAGCTTACCCAGTCGCTGATGGCGATCGGACGAGGCGACTGGTTCGGCATGGGTTTGGGGGCAAGTTTGAGCAAACGCGGGTTTCTGCCGGAAGCGCATACCGATTTTATTTTCGCCATTATTGCCGAAGAATTTGGTTTCTTCGGTATGTGTGTGCTGGTGTTCTGTTACGGCTGGCTGGTGGTGCGGGCGTTTTCCATCGGCAAGCAGTCGCGCGATTTGGGTTTGACTTTCAACGCCTATATCGCTTCGGGTATCGGTATTTGGATCGGTATCCAAAGTTTCTTCAATATCGGCGTGAATATCGGCGCGTTGCCGACCAAAGGTCTGACGCTGCCGCTGATTTCTTACGGCGGTTCGGCAGTGGGGGTAATGTTTTTCAGTATTATGCTGCTGTTGCGCATCGATTATGAAAACCGCCGGAAAATGCGCGGTTACCAAGAGGAGTAAATCATGGGCGGTAAAACCTTCATGCTGATGGCGGGCGGAACGGGCGGACACATTTTCCCCGCGCTGGCGGTGGCGGATTCGTTGCGCGCGCGCGGCCATCATGTGATTTGGCTGGGCAGTAAGGATTCGATGGAAGAGCGTATCGTGCCGCAATACGATATTCCGCTTGAAACGCTGGCGATTAAAGGTGTTCGCGGCAACGGCATCAAACGCAAGCTGATGCTGCCGTTTACTTTATATCAAACCGTCCGCGAAGCGCAGCGGATTATCCGCAAACACCGTGTCGAGTGCGTCATCGGCTTCGGCGGTTTCGTTACCTTCCCCGGCGGTTTGGCGGCGAAGCTATTGGGCGTGCCGATTGTGATTCACGAGCAAAACGCCGTGGCCGGTTTGTCCAACCGCCACCTGTCGCGCTGGGCGAAACGCGTGCTGTACGCCTTCCCCAAAGCGTTTAACCACGAAGGCGGCTTGGTCGGCAACCCCGTCCGCGCCGATATTGCTAAGCTGCCCGTGCCTGCCGAACGCTTCCAAGGGCGTGAAGGCCGTCTGAAAATTTTGGTGGTCGGCGGCAGTTTGGGTGCAGACGTTTTGAACAAAACCGTACCGCAGGCATTGGCTTTGCTGCCCGATAATGCGCGTCCGCAGATGTACCACCAATCGGGACGGGGCAAGCTGGGCGGCTTGCAGGCGGATTACGACGCGCTGGGCGTGAAGGCCGAATGCGTGGAATTTATTACCGACATGGTGTCCGCCTACCGCGATGCCGATTTGGTGATTTGCCGTGCCGGCGCGCTGACGATTGCCGAGTTGACGGCAGCGGGGCTGGGCGCGTTGCTTGTTCCGTACCCTTATGCCGTTGACGACCACCAAACCGCCAACGCGCGTTTTATGGTGCAGGCGGAGGCGGGATTGCTGTTGCCGCAAACCCAATTGACAGCGGAAAAACTTGCTGAAATCCTCGGCAGCCTGAACCGCGAAAAATGTCTCAAATGGGCAGAGAACGCCCGTACTTTGGCACTGCCGCACAGCGCGGACGATGTGGCGGAAGCCGCCATCGCGTGTACGGCATGATGATATAATGCGATAAACGAAACAGATGCCGTCTGAAAACCACGAAACCGGTTTCAGACGGCCTTATATTTTGTTTTTTTTCGGGTGTTTCGGTATGTGAAATCGAGTTTGAAAATGGGTAGGAAAGCAGAGTTTGCCGCCGAGTGCAGCCTTATTTTTAACTATATTGCCATCGATATGAAATCCTGTATGCCGAAACATCTGTAATTTACAAAAAAACTATGGCGTAGAAGCGGATAGCCCTTTAAAATAACGCCTTTACGCATCGAAATCCACCGGAACGCAACATTATGATGAAAAATCGAGTTACTAACATCCATTTTGTCGGTATCGGCGGCGTCGGCATGAGCGGTATCGCCGAAGTCTTACACAATTTGGGCTTTAAAGTTTCCGGTTCGGATCAGGCGCGAAATGCCGCTACCGAGCATTTGAGCAGCCTGGGCATTCAAGTTTATCCCGGCCATACCGCAGAACACGTTAACGGTGCGGATGTTGTCGTTACCTCTACCGCCGTCAAAAAAGAAAATCCCGAAGTTGTCGCTGCGCTGGAGCAGCAAATCCCCGTTATTCCGCGCGCCCTGATGCTGGCGGAACTGATGCGCTTCCGTGACGGCATCGCCATCGCCGGTACGCACGGCAAAACCACGACCACCAGCCTGACCGCCTCCATCCTCGGCGCGGCTGGTCTCGACCCCACTTTCGTTATCGGCGGCAAACTCAACGCCGCGGGTACCAACGCCCGTTTGGGTAAAGGCGAATACATTGTTGCCGAAGCCGACGAATCCGATGCTTCTTTTCTGTATCTGACGCCGATTATGTCCGTCGTAACCAATATCGACGAAGACCATATGGACACTTACGGACACAGCGTTGAGAAACTGCATCAGGCGTTTGTGGACTTCATCCACCGTATGCCGTTCTACGGCAAAGCCTTTTTGTGTATCGACAGCGAACACGTCCGCGCGATTTTGCCGAAAATCAGCAAACCTTACGCCACTTACGGCTTGGACGATACTGCCGATATCTACGCGACCGATATTGAAAACGTCGGTGCACAAATGAAATTTACCGTTCATGTTCAAATGAAAGGACATGAGCAAGAGCCGTTTGAAGTCGTGCTGAATATGCCCGGCAGACACAACGTGCTGAACGCATTGGCAGCCATCGGCGTGGCACTTGAAGTCGGCGCATCCGTCGAAGCCATCCAAAAAGGGCTGCTTGGATTTGAAGGCGTCGGCCGCCGCTTCCAAAAATACGGCGACATCAAGTTGCCAAACGGCGGAACCGCTTTGCTGGTGGACGACTACGGACACCACCCCGTCGAAATGGCGGCAACCCTCGCCGCCGCGCGCGGCGCGTATCCGGACAAACGCCTGGTGCTTGCCTTCCAGCCGCACCGCTATACCCGCACGCGCGATTTGTTTGAAGACTTCACCAAAGTCCTCAATACCGTTGACGCGCTGGTGTTGACCGAAGTCTATGCCGCCGGCGAAGAACCGGTTGCCGCAGCCGACTCCCGCGCCCTTGCCCGCGCCATCCGCGTTTTGGGCAGACTCGAGCCGATTTACTGCGAAAATGTCGCCGACCTGCCGCAAATGCTGATGAATGTTTTACAAGACGGCGACATTGTGCTGAATATGGGCGCGGGCAGCATCAACCGCGTCCCCGCCGCGCTGCTGGAATTGTCGAAACAGATTTGAGGCACACCCGCCTGACAGACGGAACATCATATAAAGGTCGTCTGAAACCGCAAATCAGGTTTCAGACGACCTCTGACAACAAGCATAAAGCAATCAGGAAAGAACAAAAACAATGCAGAATTTTGGCAAAGTGGCCGTATTGATGGGCGGTTTTTCCAGCGAACGAGAAATCTCGCTGGACAGCGGCACCGCCATTTTGAACGCTTTAAAAAGCAAAGGCATAGACGCATACGCCTTCGATCCTAAAGAAACGCCGTTATCCGAACTGAAGGAGCGGGGCTTTCAGACGGCATTCAACATCCTTCACGGTACTTACGGCGAAGACGGAGCTGTTCAGGGTGCATTGGAGCTGTTGGGCATCCCCTATACCGGCAGCGGTGTCGCCGCATCCGCCATCGGCATGGACAAATACCGCTGCAAACTGATTTGGCAGGCATTGGGACTGCCCGTTCCCGAGTTCGCCGTCCTGCACGACGACACTGATTTCGATGCCGTCGAAGAAAAATTGGGCCTGCCGATGTTTGTGAAACCAGCGGCCGAAGGCAGCAGCGTCGGCGTGGTAAAAGTCAAAGAAAAAGGCCGTCTGAAAAGCGTTTACGAAGAATTGAAATACCTTCAGGGCGAAATCATTGCCGAACGTTTTATCGGCGGCGGCGAATATTCCTGCCCCGTCCTGAACGGCAAAGGGCTGCCCGGCATACACATCATTCCCGCAACCGAGTTTTACGACTACGAAGCCAAGTACAACCGAGACGACACCATTTATCAATGTCCTTCGGAAGATCTGACCGAAGCCGAAGAAAGCCTGATGCGCGAACTGGCGGTTCGCGGCGCGCAGGCAATCGGTGCGGAAGGCTGTGTGCGCGTCGATTTCCTCAAAGATACCGACGGCAAACTCTATCTGTTGGAAATCAACACCCTGCCCGGTATGACGAGCCATAGTTTAGTACCGAAATCCGCTGCCGTTACGGGCGTGGGTTTTGCCGATTTATGTATTGAAATTTTGAAGACCGCACATGTGGGATAATGCCGAAGCGATGGAACGGCTGACGCGCTGGCTGCTTGTCATGATGGCGATGCTGCTTGCCGCGTCCGGGCTGGTTTGGTTTTACAATTCGAATCATCTGCCCGTCAAGCGGGTGTCGCTGAAGGGCAACCTGGTTTATTCCGATAAGAAGGCATTGGGCAGTTTGGCGAAAGAATACATCCATGGGAATATTTTGAGGACGGACATCAATGGTGTACAGGAAGCCTACCGCCGGTATCCGTGGATTGCGTCGGTCATGGTGCGCCGCCGTTTTCCCGATACGGTTGAGGTCGTCCTGACCGAGCGCAAGCCGGTTGCACGTTGGGGCGCCCGTGCCTTGGTGGACGGCGAAGGCAATGTTTTTGAAGCCCGTTTGGACAGACCCGGAATGCCGGTATTCAGAGGCGGTGAGGGAACGTCTGCCGAAATGCTCCGCCGTTATGACGAATTTTCGACTGTTTTGGCAAAACAGGGTTTGGGCATCAAAGAGATGACCTATACGGCGCGTTCGGCGTGGAATGTCGTTTTGGACAACGGCATTACTGTCAGGCTCGGACGGGAAAACGAGATGAAACGCCTCCGGCTTTTTACCGAAGCGTGGCAACATCTGTTGCGTAAAAATAAAAATCGGTTATCCTATGTGGATATGAGGTATAAGGACGGATTTTCAGTCCGCTATGCTTCCGACGGTTTACCCGAAAAAGAATCCGAAGAATAGTGGGAACAGGTATCGGACAGATTACGGCCGTGCCGTCTGAAACGGTGCGACGCAAATTTCAATCAGTTTTAAGAGCAGACGAACAATGGAACAGCAGAAAAGATATATCAGCGTACTGGATATCGGTACGTCTAAAGTCCTCGCACTGATCGGGGAAGTTCAAGATGACGACAAAATCAACATCGTCGGTTTGGGGCAGGCTCCTTCACGGGGCTTGCGCGCGGGCATGGTAACCAATATCGATGCCACCGTCCAGGCCATCAGGCAGGCGGTCAATGATGCCGAGCTGATGGCGGATACCAAAATTACCCACGTTACCACAGGTATCGCAGGCAACCACATCCGCAGCCTCAATTCGCAAGGTGTGGTTAAAATCAAAGACGGGGAAGTCACGCAGGCAGACATCGACCGCGCCATTGAAACGGCAAAGGCAATCAATATCCCGCCCGATCAAAAAATTCTCGATGCCGTGGTTCAAGACTACATTATCGACACCCAACTTGGCGTGAGGGAGCCCATCGGTATGAGCGGTGTGCGTCTGGATACGCGGGTGCACATCATTACCGGTGCAAGTACGGCAGTGCAGAATGTCCAAAAATGTATCGAGCGGTGCGGCTTGAAAAGCGATCAAATCATGCTTCAGCCGTTGGCAAGCGGGCAGGCGGTGCTGACTGAAGATGAAAAAGACCTCGGCGTATGCGTCATCGACATTGGTGGCGGAACGACCGATATTGCCGTTTATATGAACGGCGCCATCCGCCATACGTCCGTCATTCCGGCCGGTGGTAATCTGATTACCAAAGATTTGTCCAAATCGTTGAGAACACCTCTCGATGCCGCCGAGTACATTAAAATCCATTATGGCGTGGCATCATGCGATACGGAAGGCTTGGGTGAGATGATTGAAGTTCCGGGCGTGGGTGACCGGACATCGCGTCAGGTTTCCAGTAATGTTTTGGCAGCAATCATCAGCGCACGCATTCAGGAGATTTTTGGCGTAGTGCTGGGCGAGCTGCAAAAATCGGGTTTCCCCAAAGAAGTGCTGAATGCCGGTATCGTTCTGACCGGCGGTGTGTCCATGATGACCGGGATTGTGGAATTTGCCGAAAAAATCTTCGATCTGCCTGTACGCACCGGTGCGCCACAAGAAATGGGCGGTTTATCCGACCGTGTCCGCACACCGCGCTTTTCTACCGCTATCGGGCTGCTTCATGCAGCACGCAAGCTGGAAGGAAACTTGCCGCAGCCGGAAAACGGTGCAGTGCAAGAGAGGGAAGAGGGCGGCGGTTTGTTGGCAAGATTGAAGCGGTGGATTGAAAACAACCTCTGAACAGGTGGATTGCTGTTTGACAGGTGAGAAGTATTTTGCCAGCAGCAAGATACTTCTTATATAATAAATAATGATTTATTTAAACCGTCCTCTGAACGGGGCGAGCAGGAGTTTTTGAATGGAATTTGTTTACGACGTGGCAGAATCGGCAGTCAGCCCTGCGGTAATTAAAGTAATCGGCTTGGGCGGCGGCGGTTGCAATGCAATCAATAACATGGTTGCCAACAATGTGCGCGGTGTAGAGTTCATTAGTGCCAATACGGATGCGCAGTCTCTGGCAAAAAACCATGCGGCGAAGAGAATCCAGTTGGGTACGAATCTGACACGCGGTTTGGGCGCGGGCGCGAATCCCGATATCGGCCGTGCGGCAGCCCAGGAAGACCGGGAGGCCATTGAAGAAGCCATTCGCGGTGCGAATATGCTGTTTATCACGACCGGCATGGGTGGCGGTACCGGCACCGGTTCCGCGCCGGTTGTTGCTGAGATTGCCAAGTCTTTGGGCATTCTGACCGTTGCCGTGGTTACCCGCCCGTTCGCATATGAAGGCAAGCGCGTCCATGTCGCGCAGGCGGGTTTGGAACAATTGAAAGAACACGTCGATTCGCTGATCATCATCCCGAACGACAAACTGATGACCGCCTTGGGCGAAGACGTAACGATGCGCGAAGCCTTCCGCGCCGCCGACAATGTATTGCGCGATGCGGTTGCCGGCATTTCCGAAGTCGTTACCTGTCCGAGCGAAATCATCAACCTCGACTTTGCCGACGTGAAAACCGTGATGAGCAACCGCGGTATCGCCATGATGGGTTCGGGTTATGCCCAAGGTATCGACCGTGCGCGTATGGCGACCGATCAGGCCATTTCCAGCCCGCTGTTGGACGATGTGACGTTGGACGGTGCGCGCGGTGTGCTGGTCAATATTACGACTGCTCCGGGTTGCCTGAAAATGTCCGAGTTGTCCGAAGTGATGAAAATCGTCAATCAAAGCGCGCATCCCGATTTGGAATGCAAATTCGGTGCGGCAGAAGACGAAACTATGAGCGAGGATGCCATCCGGATTACCATTATCGCTACCGGTCTGAAAGAAAAAGGCGCGGTCGATCCTACTCCGGCAAGGGAGGTAGAACCGGTTGCCCCGTCCAAACAGGAGCAAAGCCACAATGTCGAAGGTATGATCCGCACCAATCGCGGTATCCGCACCATGAATCTGACAGCAGCGGATTTCGACAATCAGTCCGTACTTGACGACTTTGAAATCCCTGCGATTTTGCGCCGTCAGTACAATTCAGACAAATAATGCTCCGTGTGCCGTAAACCCATTGCCTCCCGAACCGGTTTGTCCGGTTTGGGAGGTATGTTTTTCAAGATGTTGCAATTCCGTACGGTTTGCGGTCGGCGGATTCAGATTTTTCCACTTGATACAGACTTTCAGATATGGACACTTCAAAACAAACACTGTTGGACAGGATTTTCAATCTCCGGGCAAACGGTACAACGGTTCGCACCGAATTGATGGCGGGTCTGACGACATTTTTGACGATGTGCTACATCGTTATCGTCAACCCCCTGATTTTGGGTGAGACCGGGATGGATATGGGGGCGGTATTCGTCGCTACCTGTATCGCATCCGCCATCGGTTGCTTTGTTATGGGCTTTGTCGGCAACTATCCGATTGCGCTTGCCCCGGGTATGGGTTTGAACGCGTATTTTACCTTTGCCGTCGTTAAGGGTATGGGTGTGCCTTGGCAGGTGGCTTTGGGCGCGGTGTTCATCTCTGGTCTGATTTTCATCCTGTTCAGCTTTTTTAAAGTCAGGGAAATGCTGGTCAACGCACTGCCTATGGGTTTGAAAATGTCGATTGCTGCCGGTATAGGTCTGTTCTTGGCACTGATTTCCCTGAAAGGCGCAGGCATTATCGTTGCCAATCCGGCAACCTTGGTCGGTTTGGGCGATATTCATCAACCGTCTGCGTTGTTGGCACTGTTCGGTTTTGCCATGGTGGTTGTTTTGGGATACTTCCGCATTCAAGGTGCAATCATCATTACCATCTTGACCATTACCGTCATTGCCAGCCTGATGGGTTTGAACGAGTTTTACGGCATCATCGGCGAAGTGCCGAGCATTGCGCCGACCTTTATGCAGATGGATTTTAAAGGCCTGTTTACCGTCAGTATGGTCAGTGTGATTTTCGTCTTCTTCTTGGTCGATCTGTTTGACAGTACCGGAACGCTGGTCGGCATATCCCACCGTGCCGGACTGCTGGTGGACGGTAAGCTGCCCCGCCTGAAACGCGCACTGCTTGCAGACTCTACCGCCATTGTGGCGGGTGCGGCTTTGGGTACTTCTTCGACCACGCCTTATGTGGAAAGCGCGGCGGGCGTATCGGCAGGCGGACGGACCGGTCTGACGGCGGTTACCGTCGGCGTATTGATGCTCGCCTGTCTGATGTTCTCCCCATTGGCGAAAAGTGTTCCCGCTTTTGCTACCGCGCCCGCCCTGCTTTACGTCGGCACGCAGATGCTCCGCAGCGCGAGGGACATCGATTGGGACGATATGACGGAAGCCGCACCCGCATTCCTGACCATTGTCTTCATGCCGTTTACTTATTCGATTGCAGACGGCATCGCTTTCGGCTTCATCAGTTATGCCGTAGTCAAACTTTTGTGTCGCCGAACCGGGGATGTTCCGCCTATGGTATGGATTGTTGCCGTATTGTGGGCACTGAAATTCTGGTATTTGGGTTGATGGTTGTAAGCATCAAATGCCGTCTGAAATTTTCAGACGGCATTTTGTTTGGATTTTGGGCGTACAATACGGAAAACATGACGATAAGGACACAAAACATGGCACAGTTTTTCGCCGTTCATCCCGACAATCCTCAAGAGCGCCTCATCAAGCAGGCAGTCGAAATCATCAATCAAGGCGGCGTGGTCGTTTATCCGACCGATTCGTGTTACGCCTTGGGTTGCAAACTTGGCGATAAGGCGGCGATGGAACGCATACTCTCCATCCGCAAAATCGATCAGAAACACCATCTGACACTGGTCTGTGCCGATTTGAGCGAGTTGGGTACATATGCCAAAATCGACAACGTACAGTTTCGTCAGCTTAAAGCCGCCACACCCGGACCTTATACTTTTATTTTACAGGCGACGAAGGATGTGCCGGCGCGCACCCTGCACCCGAAACGCAAAACCATCGGGCTGCGTATTCCTGATAATGCCGTTGCACAAGCCCTGCTGGAGGAGTTGGGCGAGCCGCTTTTAAGCTGCACTCTGATGTTGCCCGAAGACGGCGAACCGCTGACCGACCCTTATGAAATACGCGACCGTTTGGAGCATGCCGTCGATTTGGTGATTGACGGCGGCTGGTGCGGAACCGAGCCGACCACCGTCATCGACATGACCGACGGTACGGAATTGGTGCGCCAAGGTTGCGGCGATACGGCGGTGTTCGGTTTGTAGGGAAACCGATGCCGTCTGAAACATAAACCGTCCGAACGTATCGGGTGT
The DNA here is from genome assembly GCF_962747995.1 of Neisseria viridiae. Taxonomy (GTDB): domain Bacteria; phylum Pseudomonadota; class Gammaproteobacteria; order Burkholderiales; family Neisseriaceae; genus Neisseria; species Neisseria viridiae. The sequence goes on from NZ_CAUJAJ010000003.1 coordinate 39,008, forward strand.
TTTGCCGTTTACGGAAGTTCGGAATGCCGCCGCACATTTTGTTTCAGGCGGATTGTCTGTTCGGAACATCAAACAAAATGCCGTCTGAAAGCCCTTCAGACGGCATTACCTTGTTTATCTGCATTAATGGCGGAAATGGCGGATGCCGGTTACCACCATGGCGATGCCGTGTTCGTCTGCCGCGTCGAAGACTTCCTGATCGCGCATCGAACCTGCCGGATGGATGATGGCTTTGATGCCCTGCTCGGCAATCACGTCCACGCCGTCGCGGAAGGGGAAGAAGGCATCAGAGGCAGCGCATGCGCCGTTTAAGTCCAAACCTGCGTCCTGCGCTTTGCGGGCGGCGATGCGGGTGCTGTCCACGCGGCTCATTTGTCCTGCACCGATGCCGTAGGTTTGTCCGCCTTTGCCGAACACGATGGCGTTGGATTTGACGTATTTTGCGACGTTCCAGACAAACAGCAAATCGTTCCATTCCTGCTCGGTCGGTTGGCGTTTGGAGACGACTTTCAAATCGGCGCGGTTAAGTCGGCAGATGTCGGGGGTTTGTACCAACAGTCCGCCGCCGACGCGTTTGAGTTCAAAGCGGTTGACACCTGCTTCAAGCGGTACTTCCAATACGCGCACGTTTTTCTTGGCGGCGGCGATTTCGAGGGCTTCGGCGGTGAACTTCGGCGCCATCAAGACTTCCATAAACTGGTTGTCGGTAATCTGTTTCACGGTTGCGCCATCCACTTCGCGGTTGAAAGCGATGATGCCGCCGAACGCGCTGGTGGTGTCGGTGGCGTAGGCGAGTTTGTAGGCGTCCAAGGTATTGGAGGCGATGGCGACGCCGCACGGATTGGCGTGTTTCACGATCACGCAGGCGGGCGCGTCAAAGGATTTGACGGCTTCCCAAGCGGCATCGGCATCGGCGATGTTGTTGTAAGACAATTCTTTGCCTTGCAGTTGTTTGTAGGCGGAAAGGCTGCCTGCGGCGGGGTATACATCGCGGTAGAACGCGGCGCGCTGATGCGGGTTTTCGCCGTAGCGCATGTCTTGCACTTTAATCCAGCTTTGGTTGAACCGGCTGGGAAATTCGCCGATTTCAGGCTCTCCGCTCAAAACGCCGTCTGAAAGCGAGGTCAGGTAGTTGGAAATCATGCCGTCGTATTGGGCGGTATGGCTGAATGCTTTGCGTGAGAGGTTAAAACGGGTTTTGTCGCTCAATGCGCCGTTGTTGGCTTCGAGTTCGGCGGCGATGGCTGGGAAATCGGCGGTGTCGGTAACGATGGCGACGTGTTTCCAGTTTTTCGCGGCAGAGCGCACCATGGTCGGGCCGCCGATGTCGATGTTTTCAATCGCGTCTTCCAGTGTGCAGCCGGGCTTGGCGATGGTGGCGGCGAAGGGGTAAAGGTTGACGCACACAAGGTCGATGTTGCCGATGCCGTGTTCTTCCATCTTGGCAACGTGTTCGTCCAAATCGCGTCGACCCAAAATACCGCCGTGGATTTTCGGATGCAGGGTTTTCACGCGGCCGTCGAGCATTTCGGGAAAACCGGTATAGTCGGCAACTTCAATCACGGGAACGCCCGCATCGGCAAGCAGTTTCGCCGTGCCGCCGGTGGAGAGGATTTCGACACCGAGCTTGTGCAGGGTTTGGGCAAATTCGACCGCGCCTGCCTTGTCGGACAGGCTGATCAGGGCACGTTTGATGACGGACATTGGGGCTTCCTTTTCTGACAGTTGGATGGGGAAAGGGGAACTTTTTCGGGGCGGTATTATCCGCTATTTTCAGTTTTTTGGCAGTAGGTTTTTGCAGATATTGTTGACAATTTATAGTGGATTAAATTTAAACCAGTACGGCGTTGCCTCGCCTTGCCGTACTATTTGTACTGTCTGCGGCTTCGTCGCCTTGTCCTGATTTTTGTTAACCCACTATACAAAGAAATGCCGTCTGAAAACCTTTCAGACGGCATTTGTCGGCATTCATTTGAAGCCCATTTTTCCCGATGTTCCCAATGCCCCCGCCATGCCGATGCACAAAGGCAGCAGCAGGGACAGCGGCGCGTAGGTCAGTTCCAATACGAACACAATGGCGGTCAGCGGCATTTTGAGCGATACGCCGAGAAACACCGCCGCTCCGACGACTGCCGCGCTTTCAGACGGCATTGCGGGGAAAACACTGTTCCACGCGGCTGCGGCGGCAAAGGCGATGGTACTGCCGAGCATCATGGACGGGGTAATCAGACCGCCGTATGCGCCGACGGCAAGCGCCATTAAGACGACCAGCCATTTGACGGCGGTCAGCCCAAGGCTGTGTTGCCAATCGGTCAATCCGCCAAAGGTCAGTTGATTGCCTGCTTTGCCATTGCCCAAAATCTCGGGAAACCAAACGGAAATCACGCCGATGAGTGCAAACATACAGACGGCCAAGGGAATAATTTTGACATTATCGCGCTTAATGAAGGGGAACTTTTGGGCGGTACGCTGGAAAAAGACGGCGGTTGCGCCCAGTATCGGGCCGATGATGGCGGAAAACCAAAGTAATGAGGTGTTGATGGAAAGGTTGGTCGGATGATATTGCTGCACATCGCCCAAGCCGATGCGCGCGACGGCGGTGGCGATGACTGAAGTCAGCAATGCGGCGGCAACCGCCTGCTGCGTCCACAAGCCCAGCATGGCTTCGAGAATAAACAGCGTGGAGGCGAACGGCACGTTATACACCGCCGCCAAACCCGCGCCGGACGCACAGGCAATCAAGAGGCGCATTTCGCCTTCTTCCAAACCCAAGCGTTTGCCGCCTGCGGAAGCAAATGCGGCAGTCATTTCACGCGGGGCGACTTCGCGTCCGAGCGGCGAACCGAGTCCGACCGTTATGATTTGCAGCAGAACATGGAAAACCGTCGTCAGAAACGGCAGCCCCTGCAACGGCTGCTTCAAGGCGGCTTTGATTCCGATTTGCGGCTTGCCGAAACGTTTGAGCAGCCACCAGCCGCCGCCTGCGATCGCGCCGCATAGCGTCAGCACGGCAACGCGCCGCATACCGGAAGCCTGTGCCACGCCTTCGCGGAACGAAGTGTACACGCCGTCCGCGCCATAACCGTATGCTGTGTGTTGTATGAAGTGCATCAGTTCCGTCAGCACAATGCCGACCAAACCGCCGATAACGCCCGCTGCTGCCAGGGCAAACCAAAATTTTCTGCGTCCCACTGTTGTTCCCGCCGTTCAAATGCCGTCTGAAAACCTTTCAGACGGCATCCGTTTCCTATCCGCCTACCTGAACAGGCCGCGTACACGCTCCAAACCGCCGAAGTTGATACAGGTATCGGCGGCTGCCTGCGCTTTCGGTTTGGCACGGTAAGCCACGCCCACGCCCGCTTCTTTGAGCATCGGAATATCGTTCGCACCGTCGCCCACCGCCAACACTTGATGCGGCTGCAATCCGAGGCGGCTGCGGTATTCGCGCAATAAATCCGCCTTTGCCTGCGCGTCGATGATTCTGCCTTTCAAACGTCCGGTCAACCTGCCATTTTCAATTTCCAAAACATTGGCGTGTTGGTATTCGAAGCCGAGTCGTTGTTGCAGCCTTTCGGTAAAAAACGTGAACCCGCCGGACACCAGCAGGAATTTCACATTGTGCCTTTTGCATTCGTCCAACAAAAATTCCGCACCGGGCGAGAGCTTCAAAACGTTTTCATAAACGTCCGCCAAAATCTGTTCGTCCAATCCCGCCAACAGCGCGACGCGGCTGCGTAAAGACTGTTCGAAATCGAGTTCGCCGCGCATCGAACGCTCGGTAATTTCCGCTACTTTGTCTTTTAAACCCACGCCTGCCGCAATTTCATCGACGCATTCGATGGTAATCAGCGTCGAATCCATATCACTGACAATCAAACCGAGTTCGCCGAAATCCATATCCGGCAACACGGCGTGGTCGATTTGACGGCTGCCAAGTAACGCCGCGTCCGCCCCGCTTAAAGAAAACCCTTCTTCAACAAGAAAACGCATACGCTTTTCATCGGCGCAATCAGGTTCGGGCAGGCGTGAGGGGAAGTCGGAAGGCAGGGCTTCGGCGGAGGGAAATTGGAGGACGAGGGCTTGCGGCATAACGGCGGCTCAAAAAATGCGGATTATATAGTGAAACGGCAAAGAATGTTACGGCGGGCGGGACTGCAATCGGAAAACGACTTCAAAAACAAACGGCAGTATGTGTCGGACAACACGGGAAAATGCCGCAACTATTGCCAGCCTGATGAAAATTCGTTATAAGGGGATTATCTAAAATATATTAACATTTGAAGTGAATCGGCTTTAAACCGGTACGGCGTTGCTCCGCCCTGCCCCGATTTAAATTTAACCCACGATACATATAAACAACCCGAAAAAGGATTCAGAGATGAAAATCGGTATCCCACGCGAGTCATTATCCGGCGAAACCCGCGTCGCCTGTACGCCTGCCACCGTCGCCCTGCTGGGCAAACTGGGCTTTGAAACCGTTGTCGAAAGCGGTGCAGGTTTGGCGGCAAGTTTGGACGATGCCGCTTACCAAACAGCAGGCGCAACCGTTGCCGACAAAGCGGCGGTTTGGGCCTGCCCTTTGATTTATAAGGTTAACGCGCCGTCCGAACAGGAACTGCCGCTTTTGAACGAAGGTCAGACCATCGTCAGCTTCCTGTGGCCGCGCCAAAACGAGGCTTTGGTCGAAGCCTTGCGCGCCAAGAAAGTCAACGCGCTGGCGATGGACATGGTGCCCCGCATTTCGCGCGCGCAGGCTTTGGACGCTTTGTCTTCGATGGCAAACATCAGCGGCTACCGCGCCGTGATTGAAGCCGCCAACGCCTTCGGGCGTTTCTTCACCGGTCAAATTACTGCCGCAGGCAAAGTGCCGCCCGCGCAGGTTTTGGTAATCGGTGCCGGTGTGGCAGGTTTGGCAGCAATCGGTACGGCAAACTCGCTCGGCGCAGTGGTACGCGCGTTCGATACCCGCTTGGAAGTGGCGGAACAAATCGAATCGATGGGTGGCAAGTTTTTGAAACTCGACTTCCCGCAAGAATCGGGCGGCAGCGGCGACGGCTATGCCAAAGTGATGAGCGACGAATTTATCGCCGCCGAGATGAAGCTCTTTGCCGAGCAGGCGAAAGAAGTGGACATCATCATCACCACCGCCGCCATTCCGGGCAAACCCGCGCCCAAGCTGATTACCAAAGAAATGGTGGAAAGCATGAAATCCGGCTCCGTCATCGTCGATTTGGCGGCGGCGACGGGCGGCAACTGCGAACTCACCCGCCCGGGCGAATTGTCCGTAACCGGCAACGGCGTGAAAATCATCGGCTACACCGATATGGCAAACCGCCTTGCCGGACAGTCTTCCCAGCTTTACGCCACCAACTTGGTGAACCTGACCAAGCTGTTAAGCCCGAACAAAGACGGCGAAATCACGCTGGACTTCGAAGACGTGATTATCCGCAACATGACCGTTACCCGCGACGGCGAAATCACCTTCCCGCCTCCGCCGATTCAAGTTTCCGCCCAGCCGCAGCAAACGCCGTCTGAAAAAGCCGTGCCTGCCGCCAAGCCCGAGCCAAAACCCGTTCCCCTGTGGAAAAAACTCGCGCCCGCCGTCATCGCCGCCGTATTGGTGCTGTGGGTCGGCGCGGTCGCACCCGCAGCATTCCTGAACCACTTTATCGTGTTCGTCCTCGCCTGCGTCATCGGCTACTATGTCGTCTGGAACGTCAGCCACTCGCTGCACACACCGCTGATGTCGGTAACCAACGCCATCTCCGGCATCATCGTCGTCGGCGCGCTGCTGCAAATCAGCCAAGGCAACGGTTTCGTTACCCTGCTTGCCTTCATCGCCATCCTGATTGCCAGCGTCAACATCTTCGGCGGCTTCTTTGTAACGCGGCGGATGCTGAATATGTTTAGGAAAGGGTAAGCCATGACTTTCGCCTATTGGTGTATTCTGATTGCCTGCCTATTGCCGCTTTTTTGTGCGGCGTATGCCAAAAAAGCGGGCGGATTCCGGTTTAAAGACAACCACAATCCGCGCGATTTTTTGGCGCACACGCAAGGCGCAGCCGCCCGTGCCCATGCCGCGCAGCAAAACAGTTTTGAAGCATTTGCGCCATTTGCAGCCGCCGTTTTGACGGCACACGCAACCGGCAATGCGGAGCAATCGGCCGTCAACACGCTTGCCGGTCTGTTCATCCTGTTCCGCCTCGCCTTTATCTGGTGCTATATCGCCGACAAAGCCGCTATGCGCTCACTGATGTGGGCAGGCGGATTTGCCTGCACCGTCGGACTGTTTGTCGCGGCTGCTTAAAACAGATGCCGTCTGAACAGTTCAGACGGCATCAAAAACAAATCATCGAAAATCGGAGAATTTCTATGTCTTCAGGACTCGTAACAGCGGCGTATATCGTTGCCGCAATTTTATTTATCTTCTCACTGGCGGGGCTGTCCAAGCAGGAAACCGCCAAGCAGGGCTGCTATTCCGGTATCGCCGGTATGGCGGTCGCCCTCTTCGTAACGGTCTTTTCCGACAATACCCATGGACTGGGCTGGATTATCATCGCTATGCTCATCGGCGCGGCAATCGGCATCTACAAAGCCAAAAAAGTAGAAATGACCGAAATGCCCGAACTGATTGCGCTCTTGCACAGCTTCGTGGGCTTGGCAGCCGTTTTGGTCGGCTTCAACAGCTATATCGAGCCGGGCAACGTCGCACACGATATGCACACCATCCACTTGGTCGAAGTGTATTTGGGCATTTTCATCGGCGCGGTAACCTTTACCGGCTCACTGGTCGCATTCGGCAAGCTCAACGGCAAAATCAGCAGCAGCCCGCTGCAACTGCCCGCCAAACACAAGCTCAACGCACTGGCACTTGGTGTATCGTTTGTGTTGCTGCTCGTATTTGTCGGCATTGGCGGCAGCGGCTTCATCCTGCTGATTATGACCCTGATTGCCCTCGCATTCGGCTGGCACTTGGTCGCATCCATCGGCGGCGCAGATATGCCCGTGGTCGTGTCCATGCTCAACTCCTACTCCGGCTGGGCGGCCGCAGCGGCAGGCTTCATGCTCTCCAACGACCTGCTCATCGTTACCGGCGCGCTGGTCGGCTCAAGCGGCGCGATTCTGTCCTACATTATGTGCAAAGCCATGAACCGCTCGTTTGTTTCCGTGATTGCCGGCGGTTTCGGCAGCGACAGCAGCGCGGCATCTTCTGCCGGTCAAGAAGTCGGCGAATACCGCGAAGTCAAAGCCGCCGATGTTGCCGAAATGCTGAAAGGCGCAAGCAGCGTCATTATCACCCCGGGCTACGGTATGGCAGTCGCACAAGCGCAATACCCCGTTGCCGAAATCACCGAGCTTTTGCGTAAAAACGGCACAGAAGTGCGCTTCGGCATCCACCCCGTCGCCGGCCGCCTGCCCGGTCATATGAACGTACTGCTCGCCGAAGCCAAAGTCCCCTACGACATCGTTTTGGAAATGGACGAAATCAACGACGACTTCCCCGAAACCGATGTGGTCTTGGTGATTGGTGCGAACGATACCGTCAACCCTGCCGCCCAAACCGACCCGAACAGCCCGATTGCGGGTATGCCCGTGTTGGAAGTGTGGAAGGCAAAAGAAGTCGTCGTCTTCAAACGCTCGATGAGCACCGGCTACGCGGGCGTACAAAACCCGCTGTTCTTCAACGAAAACAGCGTGATGTGTTTCGGAGATGCGAAGAAAACCGTGGATGACATTCTGTCCGAACTGAAAAAATAATCCGCATGGCGCAATGCCGTCTGAAACCCGATGTTTGAACTGCACCCTGCAAGTCGGACACTATTTCCGACTTGCAGGGTGTAGTTTTTTACGGCAAGCATTCAAACAAATCCAAATCCGCCGATGCTTTTTGACATTCGCCCACACTTTTTCAACAAGGTTGGGTGTGGAGGAAGCAGTACTTTTGCCGGATGGGCGGCATTGCACGAATATATCCGCTATGACAACCACAAGAGGAACAGCTTGAAATTGAAAGGGCTGATTTTGTCCCGGACAGGAAACAGCCCTTGAAAGCCGTTTGATCGAACTGCTTAAAGTTTTTAGGTCAGTCCGATTCAGACGGCATTTTTTTGCGCCGTGCCGTTTAACGCGCCAGCGGTTCGGTGCGTTTGATCAGCCACGCTTTTGCCGCGCCTTCGGTCAGCGGCTCGAGGCGGCGGCGGACTTCGGCGTGGTAGCGGTCGATCCACTCGATTTCGCCGTCGGTCATCAGGGCGGTGTCCATCAGGCGTGTATCGATGGGGCAGAGGGTCAGGGTTTCGAAGTACAAGAAGCTGCCGAACCCGGTTTCCTGCGGGTTGGCGACGGCTTGGTTGGCGGCAAGGTTTTCAATGCGGATGCCCCATTTTCCCGGACGGTAGAGGCCGGGCTCGATGGAGGTTACCATCCCTTTTTTCATCGCGGTTTCGGGCGTGGCGGGGGCGGTGAAGGCGATGCGTTGCGGGCCTTCGTGGACGTTGAGGAAATAGCCTACGCCGTGGCCGGTGCCGTGGCCGTAGTCGCATTGCGCCTGCCACAGGGGTTTGCGGCAAATCGCGTCGATCAGCGGCGAGGGGATGTTTTCGGGGAACACGGCTTCGGCAAGCGCGATATGGGCTTTGAGAACGAGCGTGTTGTCGCGTTTTTGTTCTGCTGTGGGCGTGCCGACGGGGACGACGCGGGTGATGTCGGTCGTGCCGCCTTTGTATTGCGCGCCGGAGTCGATGAGCAGCAGACCGTCGCCCTTAATGACGCTGTGGCTTTCGGGCGTTGCGCTGTAATGCGGCAGTGCGCCGTTGGCGTTGAAGCCCGCGATGGTGTCGAAACTCAAGGACACAAAACCCGGGCGCGCGCTGCGGTGGCGGTAAAGCATCGTATCCACGTCGATTTCGGTCAGGCTGCCGCCCTTGCCGATGATGTCTTCAAACTCGGCGAAGAAACCGCACAAAGCCGCACCGTCTTGTTCCATCGCTTCGCGGATATGGGCGATGTCGGCTTCGGATTTGCAGGATTTGAACAGCATGGACGGGTTGGTGCCTTCAATCAGGTGCACGCTTTCGGGCAGGCGCACAAGCGTGCTGACGGCGGTTTTGTTCGGCTCGATGAGCAGCGCGCCGCCGATTTGCGCGAGTTTGCCGGCAACTTGGGCGTAAGGCTCGACCGTGATGTCGGCGGTTTGCAGCGCGGCGGCGGCTTCTGCGTTCAGACGGCATTGTTCGGTAAACAGGACGGCGCTGTCTTTGCCAATCAGCAGGAAGGACACGAAAACAGGGTTGAAAGGCACGTCGCTGCCGCGCAGGTTGGTCAGCCAAGCGATGTCGTCAAGCGAGGAAACCAAGTGGTAATCCGCGCCTTTTTCCGCCATCACGGCGCGCACGCGGGCGAGTTTCTCGGAGGCGGTTTCGGAGACGTAGTCGGGGTCGTGGATGAATACCGGTTCGGCGGGGAGGGTGGGGCGGCTGCTCCACACTTGATTCAGTAAATTATCCGGGTGTTCGATGCGGATGTTTTTGGCGGCTAGGGTTTGCGCCAAAGTGCGTTTGCCGGCGAGCGACACCATATCGGATGGGATGCCGACGGCGGCGTTTTCGGGCAGGTTTGCCGCAAGCCATTCGTTGTACGGCGGCACTTGACCGCTTTTTTGCAGCTCGATGCCGCTGCCCGCAAGCTGTTTGGCGGCTTGTTCCCAATAGCGGCTGTCCACCCATACGCCCGCTTCATCGGTGGTAACGACGAATGTGCCGACCGAGCCGGTAAAGCCCGACAATTCGCGGCGCGCCTGCCAATGCTCGGGCAGGTATTCGGACAGGTGGGGGTCGGCGGAAGGGATGACGAGTGCGTCCAAGCCTTGCGCCTTCATGGCTTCGCGCAATGCGGACAGGTAATTCGATACGGTATTCATGAACGGATTCTCCAGAGAAAGTGTAAGGTTTCAGACGGCATGGCGGCGTACCGGCTGGGGAAATGTAACCATCTTATCAAATCGTTTGCCGACTGCAAAACGCGTTCAGGGGTTTGAAAGTATATTTTGTACGGTAAAAAGCGATGCAAGGCTATTTGTTGTAAACTTTCAGGCATAAAATGCCATATTGCATGTTTTTCTGAAAATAATTGGGAAAAATCAGGAATATTAGGGTGTAAAGTTTCAATAAGCCGGTTTGGCGTGTATTTAGATTACGTTAAAATACGCATTTTTATATCAGCAATACGGAAAAATCATGTCCGAACAACATATTTCGACTTGGAAAAGTAAAATCAATGCATTGGGGCCGGGTATTATGATGGCATCGGCGGCAGTCGGCGGTTCGCACCTGATTGCCTCCACACAGGCAGGTGCGCTTTACGGCTGGCAGCTCGCGTTGATTATCGTCCTGACCAACCTCTTCAAATACCCGTTTTTCCGCTTCAGCGCGCATTACACGCTGGATACGGGTAAAAGCCTGATTGAAGGTTATGCGGAGAAAAGCCGCATCTACCTGTGGGTCTTTTTGATTTTGTGTATTGCTGCCGCGACGATTAATGCGGGTGCGGTTGCCATTGTAACCGCCGCCATCGTCAAAATAGCGATTCCCTCGCTGACACTGGGTATCGGCGCAATCTCCGCGCTGATTATGGCTTCCTGCCTGATTATCCTGGCGAGCGGACGCTACAAGGCTTTGGACAATGTTTCCAAAATCATCATCGTCAGCCTGACGGTTGCCACGGTTGCCGCCGCCGGTATCGCCATGTCGCGCGGTATGCAGATGAAACCCGATTTTATCGAGCCGACACCGTGGACGCTTGCCGGTTTGGGCTTCCTGATCGCGCTGATGGGCTGGATGCCTGCGCCGATTGAAATTTCCGCCATCAATTCTTTGTGGGTTACGGAGAAACAGCGTCTCCAACCTTCCTCTTATCATGACGGGATTTTTGATTTCAACGTCGGTTACATCACCAGTGCCGTGCTTGCCGTCGTCTTCCTTGCCCTGGGTGCGTACGTGCAATACGGCAACGGTGAAGAAGTGCAGATGGCCGGCGGCAAATATATCGGACAACTGATCAATATGTATGCGGTAACCATCGGCGACTGGTCGCGTCCGCTGGTGGCGTTTATCGCTTTTGCCTGCATGTACGGTACGACGATTACCGTTGTTGACGGTTATGCACGCGCCATTGCGGAACCTGTGCGCCTGCTGCGCGGCAGTGAGAAAACCGGCAACGCCGAACTCTTTGCCTGGAATATTTGGGTGGCGGGCAGCGGTTTGGCGGTGATTTTCTGGTTTGACGGCGTAATGGCGAATCTGCTCAAATTTGCCATGATTGCCGCCTTTGTGTCCGCCCCTGTGTTCGCATGGCTCAACTACCGTCTGGTCAAAGGAGACAAACGGCACAAGCTTACCGCAGGTATGAATTTCCTTGCCATTGTCGGCTTGCTCTACCTGACCGGATTTGCCGTTTTGTTCCTGTTGAACCTTAGCGGACTTTTGGCATAGGTTTCAAAATCTGAATGCCGTCTGTAATATTTTCAGACGGCATTGCCCTTTCCTAGAAAAAAACACCGACATCGCGTAAAATATGCGCAAATTTTGTGATTCAATCAGGTCGTCTGAAACAGATTGCGCCTGATTTATTTTTCCGGAAAATACCATGAGCGAACAAAACCATCCGCAAACCGAGCCGCAGTTGGACGAAAACCAAATCATCGCCCTGCGCCGTGAAAAACTGCACAACATCCGCCAACAGCGCAACGCCTACCCTAACGATTTCAAACGCGACAGCTTTGCCGCCGATTTGCACGCCCAATACGGTGAAATCGGCAAAGAAGAACTCGACCCGCAAGCCGTTCCTGTCAAAATTGCCGGACGCATGATGCTCAAACGCCAAATGGGCAAAGCGAGTTTTGCCACCATTCAAGACGTGTCCGGGCAAATCCAGCTTTATCTGAACAACAAAGGCGTGAGCCAAGAAGTTTTGGACGACTTCAACCACTGGGACCTGGGCGACATCGTCGGTGCGGAAGGTACTTTGTTCAAAACCAACCACGGCGAATTGACCGTGCGCGTGTCCGACATCCGCCTGCTGTCCAAATCCCTGCGTCCGCTGCCCGACAAACACAAAGGCTTGAGCGATCAGGAAACCAAATACCGCCAACGTTACGTCGATTTGATTGCCAATGAAGAATCGCGCAATACCTTCATCAAACGCAGCCAAATCATCCAATCCGTGCGCAATTTCATGGTTAACGAGCATTATCTCGAAGTCGAAACCCCAATGATGCACCCGATTCCCGGCGGCGCGACGGCAAAACCCTTCGTGACCCATCACAATGCTTTGGACATCCCGCTCTACCTGCGTATCGCGCCCGAGCTGTATCTGAAACGCTTGGTGGTCGGCGGCTTGGAACGCGTGTTTGAAATCAACCGCAGCTTCCGCAACGAAGGCATGTCCGTGCGCCACAATCCCGAATTTACGATGATTGAATTTTACGAAGCCTTCTCCGACTACGAACGTATGATGCAGATGGCGGAAGACATCATCCGCAATGCATCGCGCACGGTAAACGGTACGGCAAACATCACTTACAACGGCAAAGAAGTCGATTTGGAAAGCCCGTTCGAGCGTCTGACTATCCTCGAAGCCATCAAAAAATATAATCCGCACTACACCGACGAGCAGTTGAACGATGCGGAATGGCTGAAAAAAGAAATCGTCAAACACGGCGAAAGCCTGCCGCCGTCTCCCGGCATCGGCAGCCTGCAACTCTCCCTGTTTGAAGGTTGTGCCGAGGGCAAATTGTGGAACCCGACCTTTATTGTCGATTACCCGGTCGAAGTTTCCCCGTTGGCACGCGCATCCGATACCAAACAAGGTCTGACCGAACGTTTCGAATTGTTCGTTGTCGGCCGTGAACTGGCAAACGGCTATTCCGAGTTGAACGACCCCGAAGACCAAGCCGAACGCTTCAAAGCGCAAGTGGCACAAAAAGACGCAGGCGACGACGAAGCGATGCACTACGATGCCGACTACATCCGCGCCATGGAATTCGGCCTGCCGCCGACCGGCGGTTGCGGTATCGGCATCGACCGCCTGGTGATGCTGCTGACCGATTCGCAAACCATCCGCGACGTGATTCTGTTTCCGCAGATGCGTCCCGAGTAATCATAAAAACAGTTGAAATAGAAATGCCGTCTGAACCCGATTGGATTCAGACGGCATTTTGTATGGCGGTACGGATTTATTCGGTTTCCAACTGACCGACCCATTCGGACAAGGCAGTCAGGCGTTGTTCGGATTTCGCCACGAACGGGTTTTCGGTATCCCACGCGTAGCCTGCCAAAATCGAAGAAAGCATACGGCTGATTTCCGGGCTGCGGTCGGGCGCGTACACGACGTTTTGGAAGCGGAAATCATACCAGCCGTCCACATAGGTGCGGAACGTGTCCACGCCGATCATCAAGGGTTCGGCAAATTCGGTTTGCCAATCGGCGGCTTCGCCTTTGAGTTGTTTTACCAACAGATCGGCGGCAAGTTTGGCGGAGTGCAGCGCGATGGTTACGCCCGACGAGAACACGGGATCGAGGAACTCGGCGGCATTGCCCAATAGCGCGAAATGCCTGCCGTGCAGCGATTTCACATTGGCGGAATAGCCTTGGATGGAGCGGAACGGAAAATCGTTTTCCCAGACGGCTTTGTCCAAAATTTCTTTCAGCATCGGGCATTCGTAAACAAATTTTTTCAACACGGTTTCCGATTCGCCGACAAGTTTGTCGGGTGTGCCGACCACGCCGATGGAACAGCGGTTGCCGCCGAAGGGAATCAGCCAAATCCACACGTCGCGGTGTTGCGGGTGGGTGGTAATCAGGATTTTGTTGCGGTCGAATTTCGGGTGGGTGATGTTGTCGTCGATGTGCGTGAAATGCGCTTGGCGCGGCGGCAGGTGCGAGGGCGTTTCCAAATCCAGCAGGCGCGGCAGCACGCGTCCGTAACCGCTTGCGTCCAAGACGAATTTCGCGGTCAGTTCATAGCGCTTGCCGGTGTCGGTTTCGATGTTCAAGCGGGCAAAATCGCCGCTGTTGTCGAACGCGGTTACACCGTGCCCGAAACGTACTTCAACGCCTTGTTTGGCGGCTTCGCCAATCAGGATTTTGTCGAACACGGCGCGGCGCACTTGATAAGTCGTGCCGGGGCCGTCTGAAAATTTATCGGTAAAGTCAAATTCCGTATAACGGCTGCCCCACGAAAACGCCGCGCCGTTTTTTAACTGAAAGCCGGGCTCGGCGCGCACGGCATCGGCAAATCCGGCTTCTTCCAGCATTTCCATACAGTGCGGCAGCAGGCTTTCGCCGATGACGAAGCGCGGAAAGTGCTGTTTTTCCAACACGCAGACTTGATAACCTTTTTTGCGGAGCAGGGCGGATGCGACCGAGCCTGCCGGACCTGCGCCGATTACGGCGACATCGAATTGGGTGGACATTGGGAAATCCTGATGGTTTGAGTGGAAAAGGAAATGATATTGTACAGGCGGCAAATGCCGTCTGAAACTGTTTGCGGAAGAAATTTATCCGGTATGGGCGGTTGCTCCCAATGCGTCAGTCCGGTTTGAAAAATGCCGTCTGAAACGGAAATGTTCAGACGGCATTTGATTTTCAGGGCTATTTTACGCCGTAACGCGGTTGGAGCAGGGCGCACGTCCGGTGTTCCCGGCGGCTTCGGCGGCTGCGTCCGGCAATTTTTCCGCAGGCCGCGCCCGCATCGTTTGCCGCATTTTCCGGCCGGGTGTTTTTTTCGCGTTGCGCTTTGGCGGATTCGTAGCGGTTGCGTTGTCTCGGTTCGCTTGTTTCGGTTTTTTCCGGTTTTGAGCCTTCCTGTTCCCACCATCGGGGCTCGAAGCCTTCGATGCGTTCGATGAGCAGCTTGTTGCCGGTCAATTCTTTGATGGCCTCAAACATTTTCTGTTCGGATTCGTCCATCAGGGAAATCGCCACGCCGTCCGCACCGGCGCGCCCCGTGCGCCCGATGCGGTGGACGTAGTCTTCGGGCTGGGTGGGCATTTCGTAATTGATGACGAAGGGCAGTTCGGCAATATCCAGGCCGCGTGCGGCGATATCGGTTGCGACAAGTACGCGCAGGCTGCCGTCTTTGAAGGCATTGAGTGTTTCGAGCCTACTTTGTTGGGAACGGTCGCCGTGTATCGCCTGTGCGGACAGGTTGCGGCGCACCAGTTCGCGCGTTACGCGGTCGACGCTTTGTTTGGTTTTGCAGAACACGATGACCTGATTCATATGCAGATCGACAATCAGGCGTTCGAGCAGGTTGCGCTTTTGGAAGGTATCGACGGCGATGATGTGTTGTTCGACGTTGGCGTTGGTGGTGTTTTGCGCGGCAACCTCGACGGTTTCGGGCGCGTTCATGAAGTCTTGCGCCAGTTTGCGTATCGGGGCGGAGAAGGTGGCGGAAAAGAGCAGGGTTTGGCGTTGGCGGGGCAGCATCTGCATGATTTTGCGGATGTCGTCGATAAAACCCATATCCAGCATACGGTCGGCTTCGTCCAAAACGACGATTTCGACTTTGTTCAAATGGATGTTTTTCTGTTTCACGTGGTCGAGCAGCCGTCCGACGGTGGCGACGACGATTTCGCAGCCGGCGCGCAAATCGGCGGTCTGTTTGTCCATATTCATGCCGCCGAACAAGACGGTATGCCGCAGCGGCAGGTTTTTAATGTAGCCCTGCACGTTTTGGTCGATTTGGTCGGCAAGTTCGCGCGTGGGGGTGAGGACGAGCATACGCACGGGGTGCATCGCGGGCGAGGTGCTGGCGGTGGCGTAACGTTTGAGGCGTTCCAGACTGGGCAGCATAAAGGCAGCAGTTTTGCCTGTGCCGGTTTGGGCGGCGGCTAGTAAATCATGACCGGCGAGTGCTTTGGGAATGGCGGCGGCTTGGATGGGCGTCGGGTTTTCGTAACCTTGCGCGGTCAGTGCGGAAACGAGTTCCGTACCCAAACCTAAAGAGGAAAATGGATTACTCATGATTGTAGTCTTTCTTTCAGACCTTATGCCGTCTGAAGCGGGAAACCGATAGGATGGGGAAAGTATAGTGGATTAACAAAAATCAGGACAAGGCGGCGAAGCCGCAGACAGTACAAATAGTACGGAACCGATTCACTTGGTGCTTGAGCACCTTAGAGAATCGTTCTCTTTGAGCTAAGGCGAGGCAACGCCGTACTGGTTTTTGTTAATCCACTATAAACTGCCCTCCTGTGAGTGGCGGGGCAGGGAATCTGTGTGCGGATTATGCCATAAAACGGTGCACGCCCCAATCGCGGGCGCGTCCGGAGATTGGAAATCCTGCTTAAAAAATGTACAATGGCGTACTTTTTTGAAACGCGGGCCCATTATGCACATCGGCGGCTATTTTATCGACAACCCCATCGCACTTGCGCCGATGGCGGGCATTACCGACAAACCCTTCCGCCGCCTCTGCCGAGATTTTGGCGCAGGTTGGGCGGTGTGCGAAATGCTGACCAGCGACCCGACGCTTAGAAATACCAAAAAGACCCTGTACCGCAGCGATTTTACCGATGAAGGCGGCATCGTTGCCGTGCAGATTGCCGGCAGCGATCCGCAGCAGATGGCGGATGCCGCGCGTTACAACGTCGGACTCGGGGCGCAGGTCATTGACATCAACATGGGCTGTCCCGCCAAGAAAGTGTGCAACGTCCAAGCCGGCAGCGCGCTGATGCAGGACGAGCCGCTGGTTGCCGCCATTTTGGAAGCCGTCGTCCGTGCGGCAGGCGTACCCGTTACCCTCAAAACCCGTTTGGGCTGGCACGACGACCACAAAAACCTGCCTGCCGTCGCCCGCATCGCCGAAGATTGCGGCATTGCCGCCCTTGCCGTCCACGGACGCACGCGCACGCAAATGTACAAAGGCGAGGCGCGTTACGAACTCATTGCCGAAACCAAATGCCGTCTGAACATCCCGGTCTGGGTCAATGGCGACATTACTTCGCCGCAAAAAGCCCAAGCCGTCCTCAAACAAACCGCCGCAGACGGCATCATGATAGGGCGCGGTGCGCAAGGCAGGCCGTGGTTCTTCCGTGATTTGAAACATTACGCCGAACACGGTGTTTTGCCGCCTGCTTTGAGTTTGGCAGAATGCACAGCTACTATTTTGAACCACATCCGAGCCATGCACGCGTTTTATGGCGACACCGCCGGTGTGCGCATCGCACGCAAACACATAGGCTGGTACATCGACGAAATGCCCGACGGTGAACAGACACGTCGTGAAATCAACTACTTGGACAGTGCGGCGGCGCAATACGACATGCTTGCAGGTTATCTTGAAAGGCTTGCCGAAAAAACCGACCGTTGGGCGTGCGGCTACCGCCCAAATGCCTTCTGAACACTTGATTATCCTTTGAAAGTGCAATCATGCCCCATACCCTTCCCGATATTTCTCAATGTATCAGACAAAATTTAGAACAATATTTCAAAGACCTGAACGGAACCGAACCTTGCGGCGTGTACGATATGGTATTGCATCAGGTGGAAAAGCCGCTGCTGGTGTGCGTGATGGAGCAATGCGGCGGTAATCAGTCCAAAGCCTCCGTCATGTTGGGGCTGAACCGTAATACCTTGCGTAAAAAACTGATTCAACACGGTTTGCTGTGAATATGTCGGCAACCGTCCGTATCTTGGGCATTGACCCGGGCAGCCGCGTAACGGGTTTCGGTGTCATCGATGTCAGGGGACGCGATCATTTTTACGTCGCCTCCGGCTGCATCAAAACGCCTGCCGATGCGCCTCTGGCAGACAGGATTGCCGTGATTGTGCGGCATATCGGCGAAGTCGTTACCGTTTACAAGCCTCAACAGGCGGCAGTGGAACAGGTTTTCGTCAACGTCAATCCTGCATCGACGCTGATGTTGGGGCAGGCTAGGGGGGCGGCATTGGCGGCTTTGGTCAGCCATGGTTTGCCCGTTTCGGAATACACCGCCTTGCAGGTCAAACAGGCGGTAGTCGGCAAGGGTAAGGCGGCAAAAGAACAGGTGCAGCATATGGTGGTGCAGATGCTCGGCTTATCGGGAACGCCTCAGTCGGATGCCGCCGACGGTTTGGCGGTGGCCTTGACCCATGCCTTGCGCAACCATGGGCTTGCGTCCAAACTCAGCCCCTCCGGGATGCAGGTCAAGCGCGGCAGATTCCAATAGTTTCAGACGGCATTTTCGTTATCTCCCTGAAAAGGAAATGTGTATCAAGATGAAGTTCATATTTTTTATTTTGTATGTCCTGCGGTTTTTGCCGTTTGCGCTGCTGCACAAACTTGCTGACCTGACGGGTTTGCTTGCCTACCGTCTGGTCAAACCCCGCCGAAGGGTTGGGGAAATCAATTTGGCAAAATGTTTTCCCGAATGGAGTGAGGAAAAGCGTAAAACCGTATTGAAGCAGCATTTCAAACACATGGCGAAGTTGATGCTGGAGTACGGTTTATACTGGTATGCGCCCGCAGGACGTTTGAAGTCGCTGGTGCGTTACCGCAACAAACATTATCTGGATGAGGCATTGTCGGCAGGGGAAAAAGTCATCATCCTGTATCCGCACTTTACCGCGTTCGAGATGGCGGTATATGCGCTTAATCAGGATGTTCCGCTGATCAGTATGTATTCCCATCAAAAAAATAAGATGTTGGATGAACAGATTTTGAAAGGCCGCAACCGCTATAACAATGTTTTCCTCATCGGGCGTACTGAAGGGCTGCGCGCCCTCGTCAAACAGTTCCGCAAAAGCAGCGCGCCGTTTCTGTATCTGCCCGATCAGGATTTCGGACGCAACGAGTCGGTTTTTGTGGATTTTTTCGGCATTCAGACGGCAACGATTACCGGCTTGAGCCGCATTGCCGCGCTTGCAAATGCAAAAGTGATACCCGCCATCCCCGTCAGGGAGGCGGACAATACGGTTACATTGCAATTCTACCCGGCTTGGGAATCCTTTCCGAGTGAAGATGCGCAGGCCGACGCGCAGCGCATGAACCGTTTTATCGAAGACAGGGTGCGCGAACATCCGGAACAATATTTTTGGCTGCACAAGCGTTTTAAAACCCGTCCGGAAGGCAGCCCCGATTTTTACTGACTACGTAAAATTACAAAACATATCAGGCGTTTCGAGTCGAAACTCCTGATTGTTTTTTTAAATGCGAAATGGCAGATTATATGAACAGATTTCATTTGATAATCGCTGCTATTTAAGTATCTCAAGAACAATATTTTTAAGACTTGGTCGGGAAATTTGAATCAGGTTTTGGAAGAAATACCGCAAACCCATGAATATATGCAGACAATCTAGTTAATATATTAAAATTAATTTTCTTTAAAAACATAGCGTTATAAATAAATATTTAATATATGCTTTTCATATTTCCTTTAATATTTAACATTTTATGCTTAAATTTAAATATAAATCAAAATTAAATTAATATTTATTAAAATATTTAAAATAAAAATTCATATATTTAATATTTTCAGCAATTTTATAAAATTAATGTTTTGACATTTATATTGTAAAAAATGCTTGGCAAAGCGTAGAAAATGGCGTACATTTCGCTACATGGAATTACACGACAGGCAGGAAATGCCGTCTGAAAGGATTTTCCAGTCAATCTTGCGATTGGTCGGGGTTTCATCGGAAACGGTGAAACGAAAGTTTGCCGGCGTAGAGTTGAGCTACGCGGGCAAAGCCGCAGGCGGAAGCCTGTATTGTTTGTGAAGCGTAAATCTCTGATTTGAGGTATTGGGGCAATCCTGTGGGGGGTTGCCTCTTTTTTTATCCGCCTTTTAATGACACAATAGGCGCAAGTCCGTTTTTGAATGCAAGGTACTGCCATGAATACGATTTTGGCTTTCGATATTGAAACCGTACCCGATGTGCAGGGTATCCGTACGCTGTATGACTTGCCGTCTTCCCTGCCGGACGACGAAGTGGTGCTGTTCGCGCAGCAGAAACGCCGCGCCCAAACGGGCGGCGATTTTATGCAGCATCATCTTCATCAGGTTGTGGCGATTTCGTGCTGCATGCGTTGGGGGCAGGATAAAGTCCATGTCGGTACAATCGGCGAGATGGATGACGGCGAGGAAGTGGTCATTGCCAAATTTTTCGAATTGATTGAAAAACATACGCCGCAACTGGTCAGTTGGAACGGCGGCGGTTTCGACCTGCCCGTACTGCATTACCGCTCCCTGATATACGGCATCAACGCCGCGCGCTATTGGGATATGGGCGACGGCGATTTCGGCGACAGCCGCGATTTCAAGTGGAACAACTATATCAGCCGTTATCACCAACGCCACTGCGATTTGATGGATTTGCTCGCGCTTTACCAGCCGAGGGCAAACGTGCCGCTGGACGATATGGCGAAACTGTGCGGTTTTCCGGGCAAGCTGGGTATGGACGGCAGCAAGGTGTGGGATGCGTTCCACGCGGGCAGGCTGAAGGAAATCCGCAATTATTGCGAAACCGATGCCGTGAATACGTATTTGATGTATCTGCGTTTCTGTCTGGTCAGCGGCAGATTCGACGCGGACGAATACGAAATGGAAATCAAGCGGATTAGAAACTATCTTTCCGCCCAAACAGAAGATAAACCGCATTGGGCAGAATTTGTCCAAGCGTGGAAATAGAAAAACTGCTGTCCGAAGGCGGTACGCTTGTGCCGCCGTTTCGGTTTCAGACGGCATATGGTGGATTAAATTCAAACCGGTACAGCCCGTACTATCTGTACTGTCTGTGGCTTCGTCGCCTTGTCCTGATTTTTGTTAATCCGCTTTAAAAGCTGTATCCGTGCCGTCTGAAGCCTTTTCCAGTCAAACCAAACAATATTGAAAGAAAAAAATGAGCAAAACCGTCCGTTATCTGAAAGATTACCAAACGCCTGCCTACCGCATTCTCGAAACCGACCTGCATTTTGATATTGCCGAACCGCAAACCGTCGTGAAGTCGCGTTTGACGGTTGAGCCGCAGAGGGTAGGGGAGCCGCTGGTGTTGGACGGTTCGGCGAAACTCTTGTCCGTCAAAATCAACGGGGCGGCGGCGGATTATGTGTTGGAAAGTGAGACGCTGACGATTGCAGGCGTGCCATCCGAACGCTTCACCGTCGAAGTGGAAACCGAAATCCTGCCGGCGGAAAACAAATCGCTGATGGGGCTGTATGCTTCCGGCGGCAATCTGTTTACCCAGTGCGAGCCGGAGGGCTTCCGCAAAATCACGTTTTACATCGACCGTCCTGATGTGATGTCCAAGTTCACAACCACCATTGTCGCAGATAAAAAACGCTATCCCGTTTTGCTTTCCAACGGCAACAAAATCGACGGCGGCGAGTTTTCAGACGGCCGCCATTGGGTGAAATGGGAAGACCCGTTTGCCAAACCGAGCTATCTGTTTGCTTTGGTCGCGGGCGATTTGGCGGTAACGGAAGACTATTTCACCACCATGAGCGGCAGAAACGTCAAAATCGAGTTTTACACCACCGAAGCGGACAAGCCCAAGGTCGGCTTTGCCGTGGAATCCTTGAAAAACGCGATGAAGTGGGACGAAACGCGCTTCGGCTTGGAATACGACTTGGATATTTTCATGGTCGTCGCCGTAGGCGATTTCAATATGGGTGCGATGGAAAACAAGGGTTTGAACATTTTTAATACCAAGTTCGTCCTTGCCGACAGCCGTACCGCCACCGATACCGATTTTGAAGGCATCGAATCCGTGGTCGGACACGAGTATTTCCACAACTGGACGGGCAACCGCGTGACCTGCCGCGACTGGTTCCAGCTTTCGTTGAAGGAAGGGCTGACCGTGTTCCGCGACCAAGAATTTTCCGGCGACCGCGCCAGCCGCGCCGTGCGCCGCATCGAAAACATCCGCCTTTTGCGCCAGCACCAGTTCCCCGAAGACGCAGGCCCGACGGCGCATCCGGTGCGCCCCGCCAGCTATGAGGAGATGAACAATTTCTACACCATGACCGTTTATGAAAAAGGCGCGGAAGTGGTGCGGATGTATCACACCCTGCTCGGCGAAGAGGGCTTCCAAAAAGGCATGAAGCTCTATTTCCAACGCCACGACGGCCAGGCCGTGACCTGCGACGATTTCCGCGCGGCGATGGCGGACGCGAACGGCATCAATCTCGACCAGTTCGCCTTGTGGTACAGTCAGGCAGGCACGCCCGTTTTGGAAGCGGAAGGCCGTCTGAAAAACAATATTTTCGAGTTGACCGTCAAACAAACCGTGCCGCCCACGCCCGATATGGCGGATAAACAGCCGATGATGATTCCCGTCAAAATCGGGCTGCTGAACCGCAACGGCGAAGCGGTGGCATTCGATTATCAGGGCAAACGCGCGACCGAAGCCGTATTGCTGCTGACCGAAGCCGAACAGACCTTCCTGCTCGAAGGTGTAACCGAAGCCGTCGTTCCCTCGCTGCTGCGCGGGTTCAGCGCGCCGGTGCACCTGAACTATCCGTACAGCGACGACGACCTGCTGCTCCTGCTCGCCCACGACAGCGACGCCTTCACGCGCTGGGAAGCCGCGCAAACGCTCTACCGCCGCGCCGTCGCCGCCAACCTTGCCGCGCTTTCAGACGGCATCGGGTTGCCGAAACATGAAAAACTGCTTGCCGCCGTCGAAAAAGTCATTTCAGACGACCTCTTGGACAACGCCTTCAAAGCCCTGCTTTTGGGCGTGCCGTCCGAAGCCGAATTATGGGACGGCACGGAAAACATCGACCCGCTGCGCTACCATCAGGCGCGCGAAGCCTTGTTGGATACGCTTGCCGTCCGCTTTCTGCTGAAATGGCACGAATTGAACCGTCAGGCGGCGAAGCAGGAAAACCAAAGCTACGAATACAGCCCCGAAACCGCCGGCTGGCGCACGCTGCGCAACGTCTGCCGCGCCTTTGTCCTGCGCGCCGACCCCGCACACATCGAAACCGTTGCCGAAAAATACGGCGAAATGGCGCAAAACATGACCCACGAATGGGGCATCCTGTCCGCCGTCAACGGCAACGAAAGCGATACGCGCAACCGCCTGCTGGCGCAGTTTGCCGACAAGTTTTCAGACGATGCGCTGGTGATGGACAAATATTTCGCCCTCGTCGGCTCAAGCCGCCGCAGCGACACTCTGCAACAGGTTCAAACCGCCTTGCAGCATCCGAAGTTCAGCCTCGAAAACCCCAACAAAGCCCGCTCGCTTATCGGCAGCTTCAGCCGCAACGTCCCGCATTTCCACGCAGAAAACGGCAGCGGCTACCGCTTCATCGCCGACAAAGTCATCGAAATCGACCGCTTCAATCCGCAGGTCGCCGCCCGTTTAGTGCAGGCGTTCAACCTCTGCAACAAGCTCGAGCCGCACCGTAAAAACTTGGTGAAACAAGAATTGCAGCGTATTCGGGCGCAGGAAGGCTTGTCGAAAGACGTGGGCGAAATCGTCGGCAAGATTTTGGATTGAGGCCGTCAAACAGAAAAAACGATGCCGTCTGAAAGCTCGTTCCGCTTTTCAGACGGCATTTTTGTATTTTGAAATATTGGGCAATTAATCCTTTTATAGAGAAGTCTGTTTCAATGTCTGAATCATGAGGGATTTGAACGACTGCTGCAAAGGCGTGGGGAGTTGCATGAAGATAAGTTCGATGGGCATATCTTCCATATTTGTTGCGGTATTGTTTTGCTGTCTTTCTAAATTTTCTGCCAATAGAAAAATAGACGAAACGGGGCAGTCCAAGGCTTCTGACAGATATTTTAGGATAGATTCGCTATATCCTTGGTTGCCGTTTTCAAGATTGGAAATATTGCTTTTTGAGGTGTTGGCAAAATCAGCAAGCTGCTGCTGAGTCCATCCCTTTTGTTTCCTTAAGAATCTGATTGCGTGACTAATGTTCATGAAATGAATCTTAGAGACAGGCAGACTCTTTTTAAATTGTATTAATGTATTTATTGACTAAAAAATATTTTAATGCAATACTTAATACAGTTTTACTGTACTTTATTTTTAAACCTCACTTATTTTGGGATAGGAAATGAAAATCAGAAATGGTATTTTTGCCGGAGTTCTCCCGGCAATGTTATTGACGGGTTGTATGGGTGGTTTGCCTTCATGTGGTTCCAGCGAGGCAGAAGGTTTGGTGAAGAAGATTGTTAACCAGAAATCGTTCTTTATCGGTCAGTTTGTTTCATTGGATGATGTAGAGGAGACTGCAGCTAATAATGAAGCAGGAATCAGGGTGTGTTCTGCTACGCTGACCACGACGAGAATCAGTAAGGACATTACTTATTCCATCAGGTGGCAGAACAAAGAAAACAAAGAATATATCGTGGAAGTAAATAACTAAAGGAATTTAAAACGATGAAAGGTCAAATTTTAGATTTCTCGATTCAAGCTGGCGGTTTGATTAGCAGTGAGGACGGTAAACGCTATCCATTTAAAAACGAAGAATGGAAAGAACAGGGCGTACCAACACGAGGGATGAAAGTCGATTTTGATGTTGATGAAGATGGGCAGGCGGTAGCTGTTTATAAAGCTTTGGGCGCAAGTTCGACCGGAGGGGTTGCAACTGTTTTGCAAAATGCCTCCCAAACCCGCAATGAAAATGGACAGCTTTCTCTCTTTGCTTTGTTCTTGGAAACATTGACCAAACGGTATGCCCAATTTTCAGGTCGTGCTTCTAAAAGAGAATTTTGGGGATTTGCGCTGTTTAGTGCAGTTGCAGAGGTAGCTATTTTATTTGTCGCTGTGATAATGTTTGAAATCAATGAAAGCCTTGGTAGTATTTTCAGTCTTTTATATTGGCTTTTTGTTATTGCTTTAGTTATCCCGCACCTATCAGTCGGTGTACGCCGACTCCATGATATCGGTAAATCAGGATGGTGGTTCTTGATTGTACTTGTTCCGCTTATTGGTCCGATTTGGTTGATTGTTTTGTGTTGTCAAGCTTCTGTAAACGAAGATAACCAATGGGGTGGACTGCCTGAGAACTAAATCTTTCATCAAAATGCCGTCTGAAGCGTTATCCGGCTTTCAGACGGCATTTTTGCCTCTTTCGTTTACAAACCCTTAAAATCCCTTTACACTCAAACCCATTCAAAACCAAACAAATATTTTGTCGCAAACACAGCGTCCCCATTATTACCGCCGCCTGAAACACACCAATCGGTATGACCACCGCAAAGGAGGATAAACCGTGAAACCGCCGCGAAGACTAACAAACCTACTTGCCGCCTGCGCCGTAGCGGCGGCCGCACTCATACAGCCCGCCCTCGCCGCAGAATTGGCGCAAGACCCGTTCATCAGGCAGAATATCGATCGGACAAATTTCGAACCCGGAGGCAAATACCACCTCTTCGGCGACCCGCGCAACATCGCCCCCTTGCCCGCCGAGGGCAAATTCGCCGCCATCGGCGGCTTGGGCAGCGTGGCAGGCTTTGAAAAGAATACGCGCGAAGCCGTTGACCGGTGGATACAGGAAAACCCCAATGCCGCCGAAACCGTCGAAGCCGTCTTCAACGTTGCCGCCGCCAAAGTCGCGAAGCTGGCAAAGGCGGCAAAACCGGGGAAGGCCGCGGTTAGCGGGGATTTTGCTGTTGCTTCTTATTCAAAGCACATCTCTGAAGAAACTTCAGCACTGAGACGTATTGCAAATAATCAAAAAAATACGATAAATTTGGATAATAAGGTTTCAAATAGTATCGTTAAAAATCAATCAGATAAGAGGGTAAATAGCATCTTAAGAGATGCTGAAAAGGGAAGGGAAACTAAAGGCAGGACTAAGCAATATGAGAAATCCGGTGATTTTGATAAGGCAGTTTCTGATTTTAATGCTTTAAAAGCAAAAAATATTCAAAACCGGGGAGATAAAAAATTAATCGGTGAGTTAGCCGATGGTAGGAAAGTAAATGTGAGAATGGACAGTACGGATGGTAGACCTACTTTAGAAATCCAGCAGGGCAATAAGAAAACAAAAATCAGATATGGAAAACGATGATGAAGATTAAACCATTACAATTTTCTAACAATAATCACAGATTTTATGTGGACAAAATTTGTGTTACCGAACAAGATGTGAACATTTTGGCATCCGACCGAAATTATGAATTAAATATTGAAATATTTATCGACAATATAATTCATTTTCAAATAACGGATGAATCTTATAAAGTAAAATTTTCAGAATATTTATTCGAAAATAAAACAGAAAATAATTCGGATGGGAATCCTACTGCAAATTATTTTTTCGAGATAATAGACGACGGTTATATGGACTGGTTGAAAGAAGAAAGTTTTGATTTTTTTGAAAAGAAATATTATAAGGCTTATATTTTCTTTTTTAGCGATTCTGTAATAGAAGTTATCAGCTCGACAGAACCTGTATTTTATTCAAAATAACAAATTATCAAACAAAGCTCTGATTAAAAACCCAATAATCAAAATGCCGTCTGAAGCGGTATTCGGCGTTCAGACGGCATTTTGATGAATGAAACAGGATATTGGGAACTAAGTTCTTCAAAAATCCTGCCTCCGTCCCTTATACGTCGGTGCTTTAGTCAAAACGGCAGACGGCTACAAAACCATCGCCCGTATCCGAGTCGGCGACCGCGTCCTTTCCAAGGACGAGGCAAGCGGAAAAACGGGATACAAACCCGTTACCGCCTGATACGGCAATCCGTATCGGGAAACCGTTTACATTAAAGTTTCAGGCGGCATCGGTAAAATACAGACCCTCGTTTCCAATAAAATCCACCCGTTTTACAGTCAAGGAAAATGGATACAGGCAGGTCGTCTGAAAAAAGGCGACACCCTGCTTTCCGAAAGCGGTGCAAAACAGACGGTTCAAAACATTACCCTCAAACAGCAGCCGCTCAAAGCCTACAATCTGACCGTTGACGACTGGCATACTTACTTCGTCAAGGGTGATAAGGCGGAAACGGAAGGGGTTTGGGTTCATAATGATTGTCCGTATGAAAAATCTTCAAGAAAAATTAATGCTGTTATCAATGAAACCAATACTCAAAGAGGTAATATAACAAGTAAGCATACTTTATCTTCTGATGAAGCCTTAGATGCTGGAATTAAATACTTAGGCTCCGAATATAAAGAAATTGGTAAATCAGGTAGCGGCGTTTATCGGAACAAAGCGGGCACAAGGCAATTTAGGATTGATAACAACTCTTTAGAGGGAAATCATGCACCAAATATACCGCATATCCATTTGGAAAGGATAGACCCGAATAAAAAAAACCACTAACAAATGACCATATTCCCATTAAAGATTAGGGGATGTCTATGGAAATAAAATTCAATACTTTGGGGGTTATCCTGAATGGGGTCAATCCTGAAGAAAAATTCATAAAAATTATTGACGATTGGGAAAATACCGGGGGATTTCTGATACTGTTATCTTCAAATGACAAATTCTCATCATTTGACAGTTACGATGACTGGGTCGAAAACTTAGAAATATTAAAAGAATACCTGCAAGAATCTCATTGGATAATAAAGTGGGTCGGATAGTCGGCAAACGTAGTCCGTCTGAAACGCTTTTACTTTTCAGACGGACTTTCTATCAATGGGAACAAGGCGTTTTGTCTCAATCCGGTCTATGATTATTCGATACGATGATGGGAAGCTAAGAAAAATATGATTAATCATATTGAAAAATATATAGGCACTATTTCTCATGGCTCGAAAAGCGATTCGGGAAGTCAGTACAAATTAAATATCGCAGCTATTCCCTCTTCCCCTGACAGGGCTTTGAAAACTTATATTACTTTAGGGTTAAGCAAACATGATCTGAATTATAAAAGCAGATTTGAAATACTTTTCGTATGTTCTTTAAAATATGATGAAAATCAGATTTTCCCATTTTTAAGATGGTTGGCAGAAACCATCATTGAGAACAAAAAAATCCTTCTTCGGGGACAGGTTGTTTATTTGCCCAGAAGCATTGTTGATTCAACAAAAATGGACGCACTGTACGTTTCCGCCCCATTTTATTTCGACGATGATTTCCAAGTCTGTTATGGCGAACACTACAATATCGTTTTCCCTTTGCTTGTTCCCTTGTATAAACAGGAAGCAGAATTGGTAGAAAAGAAAGGTTGGAATGCTTTTGAGCAGTTCTTGTTGGATAATGAAGTTGACAACCTTTCGGATATGAATCGGAAACCGTTTGTTTGGTAAATACCTTCTTCAGACGACCTTTGAAAACAGGCTAAAAAGCATGGACTATAACCAAACTGTTTTATCTCACTTGCAAAAATTTTGGAAACATCATGATATTAAAGGATTTACTTGGACTTTAGGAAGGATTGTTGAAGAACTTCCCGATTTCCAAGTTTTCCAAGTGATTCCTAATCATGCAGATGAGCCCTGGGTTTATGTCAGCTCTGGGATGGGCTCATTTTTAGGACGGGAGTTTTTTATCGTCAGCCCGTTTGAAACGCCTGAACATATTGAGACCTTGGCAATGCTGGCATCGGCAAGTATGCATTATCCCGATCGATTTCAATTAGGAAAAACGGTCAATATCGGCAGAGCGTGGGTTGAGCAATCATCCTTTCGGCATTTTCTGATTTCTCTGCCTTATCCTTATGGGCAAGAGTTGGAATATATGGAGAATGTCCGATTTTTCTGGTTATTGCCGATTACTCATCAAGAGAGACTTTTTGTAGAGACTCATTCGGTAGAAGAATTGGAAACAAGATTTGATGAGCTAGGTATTGATTATTTAGATATAAATCGTGCAAGCACCGTCTGACAGGTCGGATGAAAATTCGGCAATCCGATGCCGTCTGAAACAAGTTTGGGCTTTTCAGACGGCATTCTGATGAATGGAACAGGATACTGGGAGCTGAGTTCTTCAAAAATCCTATCTCCGTCCCTTATACGTCGGTGCTTTAGTCAAAACGGCAGACGGCTGAAAAATTATTGCCCGTATCCTTGCCAAAGACGAAGCAAGATGAAACCGTGGCAATTGAATCGGTATAAGCGCAATGTCCGACTTGTTCTGTAAAACAAGGAGGGAGATTAAGCCAATATTCAAAAGAACAGAAAAGGAAACTGAGTAATGGGAATAAAAAATGAACAAATAATAATTTGTAAAAAATATAATACAGAAATATATCCTGTTTCCGATGTTTCAAAAATCGGTGTTGCTGAAAATGTCAAACAGACAGACCTGTATCCGATTAACGGGTTAAGGCACCGTTCCAAAGGCGATACGAACGGTTGGTATATCTGGGCCGGTGAAAACTTCTCCCATGATAAAAATTTTTTCCTGCCCTTGCATACTTTCCATTTGCAAATATGGCGACCCGAAATCATCCCCTTTTTGACACTTCCGCCCGGTTACCGTTTTTTAATTGGGGAAAACGGTTATGAAGACGTATGGTTTGATGAGTTGCTATTAAATGATAATTGACGAAAAATCTACTTCAGATGTACTGAAACAATATCAAGAACTAGGGTTTGATTTGACAAAACCTATGATAATAGAGTTTTTTATAGGAGGTTCTCAAAAGAATCTGCAATCAATAGAAAGCCGGCTCATTTCTTATCGGCAAGATTTTCAAATCAGTATTGAGCAAAATGAATTCGGAGAAATGTGGACTTGCTATTGTTTCGTCAATATCGTCCCTTCTCTTGAAAATATTTTAGCTATTGAAACTACGTTATTTGATATTGCACAAAAGAATGATTGTAATTACGAAGGTTTTAGTTTGTATGGGAACTAACGGAAAATGTCGGTCAGGCTAAAAAACCGGTAATCAAAATGCCGTCTGAAACGATATTCGTCTTTCAGACGGCATTTTTGTATTTAAAGCCGGGTAACGCTCAATACGCCTTTGACGTCGCCGAGGCTGGTGAGGACGCGCGGGAGGTCGTTGACTTGTTTGACTTCGAGCGTGAACCTCATGCTGGCTTCCAAGTCGCGGGACTGGGTTTGCACGGCGGTAACGTTGAGTTTGTGGCGGGCGAGTGCGTCGGATACGTCGCGTAAAAGCCCTGAGCGGTCTTGGGCGCGGATTTCGATATCGACGGCAAACACTTGCCCTTCCTGCAACGCCGCCCAGCTTGCGTCCAGCACTTTTTCGGGCGCGTGTTCGGCGAGGTGTTGGAAAGAGGGGCAGGTTTTACGGTGGACGGAAATGCCGCGCTCGCGGGTAACGAAGCCGACAATGTCGTCGGGCGGCGCGGGTTTGCAGCATTTGGCCAGCGTGGTCATCAGGCCGTCTTCGCCGTCGATGAGCACGCCGGTTTTGCCGCCTTTTTTGATTTTCGACTGTTTGACGATGGTGGTTTCGCTGACGGGCACGGGCGGCGGTTCGTTCAGCGTACCGCAGGCTTTCTGGATGGCGCGGTTGGAAATTTCGCCCTGTCCGACGGCGGTGTAGAGGTCGTCGAGTTTTTTGTAGCCGAGGTTTTCGGCAAGCTCTTGCAGGTTGGGTTTGGGCGTGAGTTTGGCAAGCTGCTTGTCGAGTTGGACGCGGCCTTCTTCGCGCACGGTGTCGGCGTTTTGCTGACGGATGTAGGCACGGATTTTGCTGATTGCCTTGCTGGATTTGACCCAGCCTTCGTAGAGCCAGTTGACGGAAGGATGCCCTTCTTTGGCGGTAATGATTTCGACGCGCTGTCCGTTTTCGAGCGGGGTGGACAGCGGCACGATTTGCCCTTCGACTTTCGCGCCGCGGCAACGGTCGCCGATGCTGCTGTGCAGGGAGTAGGCGAAGTCGATGGGGGTCGCGCCCGTGGGCAGGGAGAGGACTTTGCCGTGCGGGGTCAGGACATAAATCGTGTCGTTGAAAAGCTCGGTTTTGAAAGCGGCGGCGAGGTCTTCCTTGCCGCTCTCCGCCATATTTTCGCGCCAATCCAAGAGTTGGCGCAACCAGGCGATTTTTTGTTCGTAGGCTGAATCGCCTTTGCCGCCCTCTTTGTAACGCCAGTGGGCGGCGACACCGAATTCGTTGAATTGGTGCATATCGAAGGTGCGGATTTGCACTTCCACGCCTTTGTCTTCGGGGCCGACGATGACGGTGTGCAAACTTTTATAGCCGTTGCCTTTGGGATTGGCGATGTAGTCGTCGAACTCTCCCGGAATCGGCTGCCAGAGGCTGTGGACGATGCCCAGCGTGGTGTAACACTCGGGGACGGTATCAACCAGAATCCGCACGGCGCGGATGTCGAACAACCCGTCGAAGCTGAGTTTTTTCTTCACCATTTTTTTGTAAATGGAGTAGATGTGTTTCGGGCGGCCGGCGACTTCGAAGTGGATATTGTATTTTTTCAGTTCCGTACGCAGGATATTGAGGAAGTTTTCAATATATTCGAGACGTTCGGTGCGTTTTTCGTCCAAAAGCAGCGCGATTTCGCGGTATTTTTCGGGTTCTTGATGGCGGAAGCCGAGGTCTTCGAGCTGCCATTTGAGTTGCCACACGCCCAAGCGGTTGGCGAGCGGGGCGAAAATGTCGAGGGTTTCCTTGGCAACGGCGCGTTTTTCGGGGCTGTCGGGGGCATTGCTTAAAAATTGTAGGGTACGCGTACGCATCGCCAGTTTGATTAACACGACGCGGATGTCGGTAACCATCGCCAGCAGCATTTTCCGCATAGTTTCGGCCTGCAGGGCGCGTTCTTCGGGCGTGGCGAGGCTGTCCACGCGGGCGAAGTGGGTGAGCTTTTGTACTTCGTCCACACCTTTGACCAACTCGGCGACGGTGCTGTTGCAGCGTTCGGAAATCAATAGGTTCCAATCGGGGACGTAGCGTCCGATGTCGGCAAGCAGGGTGGCGGCGACGGCATCGGGCAGCAGGTCGAGTTCGTCGACCATCTGCGCCGCACCGAGGAAGTGGTCGGGCAACGGCTCGCCATACGGCGTGGCGGCATCGGCGGGGTAATGTGCTTCCGCCAGCGAACGGGCGGCTAAGACCAGTTTTTTATCGTTGTCCGGCAGCGCGGCGCAGTAGCTGTCGAACCATTCGCGCAATTCTTGCGGGGTCGCGCTTTGCGTGTCTTGAATCGGGCTGATGGCGGTCATGATGGGGTCTTCCGTTCCGATAAAAACGAGTTTATTGTAACAGCTTATTTATTTGCGGTGCATAGGCGGGAAGATAAACTTGTTTCGGGCGGCGCAGGGTGTTAAGGTAGCCGATACCGACAGGTTGACGAGGAATATTTTGATGAAACTGTATATTTACGACCATTGCCCGTTTTGCGTGCGTGCGCGGATGGCTGCCGGGCTGTTTGGCGCGGACGTTGAGGAAGCCGTGCTGGCAAACGACGACGAGGCAACGCCGATCGGCATGATTGGCGCGAAACAAGTGCCCATCCTGCAAAAAGAAGACGGTTCGTTTATGGGAGAGAGTTTGGACATTGTGCGGCATTTCGACCGCGAAGGCCGTCTGAAAGACGAAGTCCGCCCCGAGATACAGGCGTGGCTGGACAAGGTGGGTGGATACAACAACAAACTGGTTCAGCCGCGCGTGATCAAAATCGGGCTGCCTGAATTTGCAACGCCGGAAGCGGTGAAATATTTTACAGATAAAAAAGAGAAAAGCATCGGCAGCTTTTCTGCCAATTTGAATAAAACCGCCCAATACCTCAAACGGATAAACGCAGATTTGCAAGAGTTGGAGAATTTGATGGACGGTACTTCAGACGGCATCAACGGCGGAATCGGCATGGAGGATATTTTGGTTTTCCCCGTTTTGAGGAATCTGACCGTGGTGCGCGGCATCGCGTTCCCTCGGAAGACGATGGATTATTTAATCGGTATGAGTGAAAAATCAGGCGTGCCGCTTTATTTTGACAGGGCATTGTAAAACAGGAAAACGCGGCAGGCAGGGAAGCCTTGCTGCGTTTTCCTGTACTTGGCAAATACGGCATACTGCCCAAAAACCGCCAATTCAAATAAACCATCCGATGAGGGATTGAACCAGTATCATAACCAGCTGTACGACAGGGGTGACAAACATACCCAACCCCCCGGTCAGCAGAAGCAGCAGGATAATCCACGTCCCATAGGGTTCGATTTTGCGGAATAAGACAGAATATTTCGCCGGCAGGAAGGTGTCGATGAAAATGCCGCCGTCACCAGGCAGGATGGGAATGATGTTGATCGCAAACAGAATGGCGTTAATCAGGATGCCGTAATTTGCCATTTTTGCCAGCGGCATCTGATACGCCCCGCCGACATACGGAGTCAGCACCAAAACCACGCCCCACAGAACCGCCATCGCCAGATTTGCCAGCGGACCGGATGCGGCAACATAACGCCAGGCAAGGCGAGGGTTGCGGAAGTTGCGCGAATCGATAGGGATAGGACGTGCCCAACCAACTAGAAACGGTGTGAACATCAACGTAATCAGCGGAAAGATTACCGTGCCGACCAAATCGATATGGGGTAGGGGGTTCAGTGTCAGCCTGCCGTATTGTTCGGCAGTGTTGTCTCCCCAGTAGCGCGCCGTATAGCCGCGTACCACCTCCCTGACGGTAATGGCGAGCAGCACGGGCAGGACGGCAAGCAAGAATACGCCCAAGTCAAAATTCCGAAACATGATTTTCCTTTAAAACAGGTGGTACGCAGCCGTAACCGGCTGCCGGATGAAAGCGGCAATATATCATTTAACCCGATTTTGTTGGAATGGGAAAACAGGCAGATCTGCTCCGTTTGTCTGCCGGTATCTGATAATTTGTCATAACATATTGTTTTAATATGGATTCTAATAATATGAAAACAGTATTCAGATAAAGGTAAATAATAAAAATAGGTTGCAAATAGGAATTGTTGCTATTATTATGCCCGAATTATGGATAAAGAACGAATTTTAACCCCCGCAGTCGTGTTTTCCGTCGCACTGCTGCATTTGGCAATGGTGGCATTGCTCTGGCAGGCGCACAAGCTGCCCGTGATAGAGTCAGGCAATGTTATTGAATTTGTCGATTTGGGCGACTTTGGCGGAGGGGACGGCGCACCCGAAGGCTCAGGCGCGCCTGCCGCGCCCGAACCGCAACCCGAGCCCGAGCCGCCCAAACCTGTCGAGCCGCCCAAGCCGGTTTTGAAGCCGGTGGTTACAAAAAAGGCGGATGCAGATATTCAGCAGCCCAAGGAAAAGCCGAAACCCGAAGAAAAACCGAAGCCCGAACCCAAACCGGAAGCGAAGCCTGCCCCGAAACCGGCGGAAAAACCGGCAGAAAAGCCGTCTGAAAAACCTGCCGAACATTCCGGCAATGCTTCTGCCAAAGCCGGCAGCGAGCAGGGCAATGGGGAAGGTAAGGGAACCGGTACCAAAGGCGACGGAACGGGGCGCGGAGAAGGCGGCGGTAAAGGAAGCGGCGGAGCCAAAGGCGAACACGGGGAAGGAAGTGGCGGCAGCGGCGGCGGAACCGGTGCCGGCAGCAGCAAAGGCAACCCTTTACGCGCCAACGGCAGCATCCCGCGCCCGGCCTATCCCGCGCTTTCTATGGAAAATGACGAGCAGGGTACGGTTGTTTTGAGCGTTTTGGTTTCTCCGGGCGGTCATGTCGAGTCCGTCAAAGTGGTGAAAAGCAGCGGTTTTTCCCGTTTGGACAATGCGGCACGCAAGGCGGCGCAAAACGGGCATTTTCAAGCCAATGCTTGGACGGAGTTTAAAGTCCCCGTCAAGTTTGAATTGAATTAGGCGGTTGCCGCAGCGGTTTGCGGCAGCTTGGATGTTTGATTGGTTTTTTCAGTGTTGGAATCATTATGAATTTGAAATTAGTGTTTGAATCGGGCGATCCCGTCCTGATCGGTGTGTTTGTGTTGATGCTGCTGATGAGTATCGTAACGTGGTGTCTGGTTGTCTTGCGCTGCATCAAGCTGTATCGGGCGCGCAAAGGGAATGCCGCCGTCAAACGGCATATGCGCGATACTTTGTCGCTGAACGACGCGGTCGAAAAAGTGCGCGCCGTCGATGCGCCTTTGTCCAAGCTGGCGCAAGAGGCGTTGCAGTCTTACCGCAACTACCGCCGGAGCGAAGCGTCCGAACTGGCGCAGGCTTTGCCGTTGAACGAGTATTTGGTCATTCAAATCCGCAACAGTATGGCGCAGATTATGCGCCGGTTTGATTACGGGATGACCGCGCTTGCCTCCATCGGCGCGACCGCGCCGTTTATCGGGCTGTTCGGCACGGTTTGGGGGATTTACCACGCCCTGATCAATATCGGGCAAAGCGGACAGATGAGCATTGCGGCGGTTGCCGGCCCGATTGGCGAGGCATTGGTGGCGACGGCGGCTGGCCTGTTCGTGGCGATTCCGGCGGTGTTGGCATACAACTTCCTCAATCGCGGCACGAAAATACTGGCTCAGGATTTGGATGCGATGGCGCACGATTTGCACGTCCGCCTGCTTAATCAAAAGGATAGCTGATTATGGCATTTGGTTCGATGAATTCCGGCGACGATTCTCCGATGTCCGACATCAACGTTACGCCGTTGGTGGACGTGATGCTGGTGTTGCTGATTGTGTTTATGATTACTATGCCGGTGCTGACGCATTCCATCCCTTTGGAACTGCCGACCGCGTCCGAGCAGGCAAACAAGCAGGACAAACAGCCTAAAGACCCCCTGCGCCTGACGATTGATGCGAACGGCGGCTATTATGTCGGCGGGGATTCTGCAAGCAAAGTGGAAATCGGGGAAGTGGAAAGCCGTCTGAAAGCCGCCAAGGAGCAGAATGAAAACGTGATTGTGGCCATTGCGGCAGATAAGGCGGTGGAATACGATTATGTGAACAAAGCGTTGGAGGCCGCCCGTCAGGCAGGGATTACCAAAATCGGTTTTGTAACCGAAACCAAGGCGCAATAAAGTTTGACGTTTGAACGAATGCCGTCTGAAAACTGTTCAGACGGCATTTTTGTGTCGTCCGGTTTTATGGTTTGGCGGCTGCTTCTTCCAAACGGGTTCTGAAGTTTTCCAAATTTACGCCTGCCGCTTGGGCGCGGCGGATGATTTCATCAACCGGCATACCTTCTGCCGCTCGGCGGAAGCCCCACAGGAGGGAGCAGCGCGTACCGGTTCGGCAATAGGCAAGGACGGGATATTCGGCTTGTCCGATGAGTTGGAGGAAGGTTTCGACATCGTGTTTTTGGATGTCGCGGGCGGTAACGGGTTGGTGATGGAATCCGGTAATGCCTGCTTGTTCCAACCACTGTTTGATTTGGGCGAAGTCGGGCTGCGATTCTTCTTCGCGGTCAGGGCGGTTGCAGATGACGGTTTTGATGCCCAGTTGCGCGATTTGTTCCGCATCGGCTTTGGTCAGTTGTGGGGAGATATAGAGATGTTCGTCAAGTTTCAGAATGGCCATTTTGTTTCCTTTCCTTTGCTTTGCCTTGCGGTTGTTTTTCAGACGGCATTTTGTGTGCAATGCCGTCTGAAAGTTTAACCGAACAACCAGTTTTCCAACAGGTTCCGGTCTGTGATATGCAGGATGGCAGTATCCGCCGCCGCTGCCTGAACCGTCAAGACGGTTTGACGCAATATGCCTGCACGGAAGAAGTGGATATTGATTTTTGCATTGACGTGGTATCGGGCCCATTGTGCGGCAAAGTCGGTGCAGGCATAACCGTCTAAAGCAATGATTTTGTCTTGCGGGCACAGTGCCGCAGATTCTGCGCTGCCGCCGTTGAAGACATGGGTCAGGACGATGTGGTCGGCGTTTTGTTTGAAACGTGCGCCGAAATCGCCCGTCGGCGGGACGGGGCAGATGTGTTCCGCATATCCGCCGCCGTGTTGTCGGGGAAGAGGCAGGAAGGTCAGTCCCACGCCTGCGGTTGCCAGGCATTCGGCAAGTGGCAAATCTTCGGTGCTGTATAACGCTTTTTGGAAAAAATCTTCCAAATCCAAGCCGGTTATTTCCTGACAGCGGATTTGCCAGTGTTTTTCCGGAATGCCTGCGTGCGTATCCCTCCACTCCCGATAGAGTTTGTCCATTACCGTATCGAGAGAATGTCTGCCGTTGCTTCGGTTGCGTATTATCAGATCAAGGCACAATGCGGCAAGCGCGCCTTTCTGGTAGTAGCTGACGATGGCGTTGGGGCTGTTTTCATCCGGTTTGTAAAATTTGTTCCACGCGGTAAAACTCGATTCTGCCAAGGTCTGCCTCAAACGGCCGCGGGTTTGTTGTACGCGCGTAATGCCTTGTGCCAGCAGGTTTAAATAAGATTTGGGCGAGATGGTGCGGCTGCGTGCCAAAAACAAATCGTCGTAATAGGATGTAATGCCTTCGAATGCCCATAGTTGTTCGGTATAGTTTTCTTTGTCGAGGTCATAAGGGACGAACGCGGCAGGTTTGATGGATTTGACGTTCCACGCGTGAAAATATTCGTGGGAGAAAAGTCCGAGCAATGTGGTGTAGGCATCGTCGGCATCGGTCATATCGAACAGCGGAAGGCTGTGGCGGTCGGCGAGCAGGGCGGTGCTGTCGGCGTGTTCCAAACCGCCGTAAATATGGTCGCCGACGTGGAGCAGGAACAAATATTCTTGAAACGGGGCAGGGGAGGAAAATATTGCCAGTTCTGTTTCGCAGATTTTTTTGATGTCCGAAACCAGCCTGTCGCGGTCGAAATCGGGATAGATGCCGCTTAAGGCAATCGTGTGCGGAATGCCTGCCGCCTCAAAATCTAAAAATTCAATCAAGCCCATCTCGACAGGTCGGTCAATCAATTCGGCATAAGATGCCGTCTGAAAGACAAGCCTCCCTGTTTCCGGCAGCGTTGTGGCAATACGCCATTCGGGTGGAATGCCCGTCAATTTCAAGCGGTGCGGCAGCGTTTCCGTTCCTTCGACTTTCAAAAACAGGCACGATCCGTCAAAAAAACCGCGTTCTGTTGTCAGGAAAGAACCTCGAACCGACAAATCGAATGCATATACGGTGTAGCGGATTTGCCACTCGCCGCGTACGGCGTCAGCGTGCCAGCGGTTTTTTGCAATTTGTTCGAGCGGCATGGACGTGCCGTTGCAGGATGCATGGATAGAAGTGATGTGGCGGGAAAAATCCCGAATCAGATAACTGCCCGGCACCCAGTTTGGCAGGCTTATTTCCACAGGAATATCATTATCTTGCACAAATGTCAGCAGGATGTGCCACTCGTGGTCTAGAGGGGAGAGGGCAATTTTATAATTAATCATGGCTATTAAATATATCGTTAAATATTATTGATAAAATGTCTTTAAAATGCAGCTTAATCTACATCAATAAAGTGTTACAAAAAAGGGGGCTTGAAAAACAAAGCAATGTCAAACTGGTTGTAATTTATTGTAATAATATGATTTATATATAATAAGAATGAATTTAAGAAAAATTTTCCTTTATGTTGCAAATGTAATTCTGCTTGGCGTAAGAAAGCAGATATGTTAAATTTAGAAAAAATTACGCTTGCCCAAGTTGTACCTTAAGAGGTCGCAAAGGTGGGCAGGATAAAAAATTTTTATTCCCATAATTCATGGAGACTCTCATGGACACACAAACTTACAACTACAAAGTGGTGCGCCAGTTCGCCATCATGACTGTAGTTTGGGGTATCGTGGGCATGTTGGTCGGCGTTATCGTCGCAGCCCAACTGTTTGCTCCCGCCCTCGATTTGTCTAATATCGGACCTTGGTTCCACTTCGGCCGCCTGCGTCCGCTGCACACTAATGCGGTTATTTTCGCATTTGGCGGCTGCGGCCTGATCGGCACATCATACTACGTTGTCCAACGTACTTGTAATACCCGTCTTTTCGGCGGCTGGCTGCCGGCATTTACCTTTTGGGGCTGGCAGGCGGTAATCGTTGCCGCCGCCGTCAGCTTCCCTATGGGTTGGACTCAAGGTAAGGAATATGCCGAACTGGAATGGCCGATCGACATTCTGATTACTTTGGTTTGGGTGGCTTACGCCATCGTATTCTTCGGTACGATTGCCAAACGCAAGGTAAAACACATTTACGTTGCCAACTGGTTCTACGGCGGCTTTATTTTGGCGGTCGCACTTTTGCACATCGTCAACAATATCAGCATCCCGGCAGGGTTGATGAAGTCGTATCCTGTCTATTCCGGTGCGATTGATGCTATGGTTCAATGGTGGTACGGGCATAATGCCGTGGGCTTCTTCCTGACTGCCGGCTTCTTGGGTATGATGTACTATTTCGTCCCCAAACAAGCAGGTCGCCCTGTTTATTCCTACCGCCTGTCCGTCGTTCACTTTTGGGCGTTGATTTTTACCTATATGTGGGCGGGTCCGCACCATCTTCACTACACTGCGCTGCCTGACTGGACTCAATCTTTGGGTATGGTTCTGTCCTTGATTCTGTTCGCACCCTCTTGGGGCGGTATGATTAACGGCATTATGACCTTGTCCGGCGCGTGGGACAAACTGCGTACTGACCCGATTCTGAAATTCCTGATTGTTTCCCTGTCCTTCTACGGTATGTCTACCTTTGAAGGTCCGATGATGTCGATTAAAACGGTCAACGCATTGAGCCACTATACGGACTGGACCGTTGCGCACGTTCACGCCGGTGCTTTGGGTTGGGTAGGCTTTGTAACCATCGGTTCCGTCTATTACATGATTCCCCGTCTGTTCGGCAAAGAACAGATGCACAGCACCAAACTGGTAGAGGCGCATTTTTGGATTGCGACCATCGGCGTGGTTCTGTATATCGCCGCGATGTGGATTGCCGGTGTGATGCAGGGTTTGATGTGGGGCTCTTTGAACGATGACGGTACGCTGACCTACTCGTTTGTCGAATCCGTAAAACGCACCATGCCTTACTACATGATTCGTTTTGCAGGTGGTTTATTGTATCTGAGTGGTATGTGCATTATGGCGTACAACGTGTACCGCACAGCCATCGGTGGTAAAGCAGTCGATGCCGAAATCCCTGCGGTTTCCCAAACACAGCACCACTAAAATACTAAGAAAGATAGGCTACCAAAATGAAATTACAACAATTGGCTGAAGAAAAAATCGGTGTTCTGATTGTGTTCACGCTGCTTGTAGTCAGTGTCGGTCTGTTGATTGAAGTTGTGCCCTTGGCCTTTACCAAGGCGGCAACACAGCCGGCTCCGGGCGTGAAGCCTTACAATGCCTTGCAGGTTGCCGGACGCGATATTTACATCCGTGAGGGCTGTTACAACTGCCACTCGCAAATGATTCGTCCGTTCCGTGCGGAAACCGAGCGTTACGGTCATTACTCTGTTGCCGGAGAGTCGGTTTACGACCATCCTTTCCAATGGGGTTCCAAACGTACCGGTCCTGATTTGGCACGTGTGGGCGGCCGCTATTCCGACGAATGGCACCGCATCCACCTGCTGAATCCCCGTGATGTCGTGCCTGAGTCCAATATGCCGGCATTCCCGTGGCTTGCACGCAATAAAGTCGATGTCGATGCAACCGTTGCCAACATGAAGGCTTTGCGTAAAGTAGGTACTCCTTACAGTGATGAGGAAATTGCGAAAGCGCCTGAGGCTTTGGCAAACAAATCCGAGCTGGATGCTGTAGTCGCCTATCTGCAAGGATTGGGTCTGGCTTTGAAAAACGTAAGGTAACATCATGGATATTAACGGTATTCGCGCTCTTTTCACGGTATGGATCTTTATCTGTTTCCTGTTGGTACTCTATATCGTCTTCAACAGGCGGAATAAGAAAAATTACGATGATGCCGCAAACAGCATTTTTGATGAAAACCAAGATGCGCAAGATAAGAAAAGCGAAAACCGTTAATATTGTGATAACGGAGCAAAACAATGAACACAACATCCCAATTTACCAGTAACTTCTGGAATATATATATTGCAGTCATTGTCTTACTGAGCTTTATCGCTTTGGCTTGGCTGCTGCTGTCTCAAAATGTTGTCAAACGCCCGAAAAAAGGCGAAGAAGTACAAACCACAGGTCACGAGTGGGACGGTATTGCCGAATACGACAACCCGCTGCCGCGCTGGTGGTTTTGGCTGTATGTTTTGACATGGCTGTTCGGTATCGGTTATCTGGTTATGTACCCGGGTGTCGGCGACTACAAAGGCCTGCTGAAATGGACCAGCCATAACCAATATGAAAAAGAGGTCAAAAAAGCCGATGAGCAATACGGCAAACTGTATGCCAAGTTTGCGGATATGCCGATTGAAAAAGTGGCAAAAGACCCACAGGCCAAGCAAATCGCCCAAAACCTGTTTAACACTTATTGTATCCAGTGTCACGGTTCTGATGCCAAAGGCTCTAAAGGTTTCCCCAACCTGACTGACAGCGATTGGCTGTGGGGCGGCGATCCCGATAAAATCCACGAGACCATCGAAAAAGGCCGTGTTGCGACTATGCCTGCTTGGGGTCCTGCTTTGGGCGAAGAAGGCGTGAAAGACGTTGCTCATTATGTGATGTCCCTTTCAAAACCCAAAGGTCAGTATGATGAGGAACGTGCCGCACGCGGACAAGCCTTGTTCAGCGGTCCGCCTGCCAACTGTTTCACCTGCCACGGCGATAAGGGACAAGGTATTCAAGGTTTGGGTCCGAACCTGACTGATGACGTATGGTTGTGGGGCGGTACGCAAAAATCCATTATCGAAACCATTACCAACGGACGCAGCAGCCAAATGCCCGCGTGGGGACGTTTCTTGGATAAAGACAAACTGCATATCATGACTGCTTATGTATGGGGTCTTTCCAATAAAGACGGCAAAGCACCTGTGAAAAAAGCCGAGCCTGCACCGACTCCCGCACCGGCGGCAGAACCCGCAGCATCTGCTCCTGCAGAAGCAGCACAAGCCGCTTCTGAAGCCAAACCTGCCGCAGCAGAATCTAAAGCCGAGGAAAAAGCCGCACCTGCTGCCAAAGTGGACGGCAAACAGGTTTATGAAACCGTTTGTGCCGCCTGCCACGGCAATGCAATTCCGGGTATTCCCCATGTCGGCACCAAAGCCGACTGGGCCGACCGCATCAAAAAAGGCAAGGACACGTTGCACAAACACGCAATCGAAGGTTTCAATACGATGCCCGCAAAAGGCGGTCGCGGCGATTTGAGCGATGATGAGGTTAAAGCTGCGGTTGACTATATGGTCAACCAGTCAGGCGGTAAGTTCTAACCGTTGTTTTCCGACTTTGTCGGATGCAGAAATCCGGATTCATATCGAATCCGGATTTTTTATTTTGAATGGAAATCCTGTTTTTGATTTATGCCGTCTGAAAGTGGGGATTTTGATGCTTAAACAGTCAGACCGACTGATATTTTTGTATGGTTTAAAGAATGGTGCGGTTGGGTGTCGGACAGCATTGTTTGATGCTTTCAGACGGCATATAGGTTTGTTTCTTCAAAATTGAATCTTTTTTCATATGTTGCAAAAAATATTGATTTTAGTCATAAAGAATTAGTCTTTATTGTCTATAATCGCGCATCATCACGATAACTCTAATTTCAAAAGGACGATTAATGGATACACAAATCAAAACTGAAGCCAGTCAGCAGAATAACCGGCGTTATCTGACCGTTTGGCGGTGGCATTTTTATGCCGGTCTGCTGGTTATGCCTTTTCTTACCCTGCTTGCCGTTACGGGTTTGGGGATGCTGCTGTTTGCCAATATTACCGGCAAGGAGGGCGAGCGTATTCATATTACCCCTCAGGCAGTGGTGCAGCCCCTCTCTGTTCAGGCAGAAGCGGCACGCAGTGCCGTTAATCCGGAGACTTCGTCCGTCGTCCAATATATTGCACCGCGTGCCGATGATATGGTTGCTGTGTTCCGTGTCAACAATGAAGGTAAGGCAACCATGGTTGCGGTCGATCCTTATACGGCAAAAGTGGTCAACACCATGCCGCGCAATCAGGGTTGGTATCACACGATGGATGAAATCCACAGTGATATGATGCTCGGTGCGGCAGGCGATTATCTTCT
The DNA here is from genome assembly GCF_962747995.1 of Neisseria viridiae. Classification (GTDB taxonomy): domain Bacteria; phylum Pseudomonadota; class Gammaproteobacteria; order Burkholderiales; family Neisseriaceae; genus Neisseria; species Neisseria viridiae. Next base: position 81,912 of record NZ_CAUJAJ010000003.1, read on the forward strand.
GGAAACGGCTGCATCGCTGACGATTATCATGATAATCAGCGGTTTGTACCTTTGGTGGGTGAAACGGCGCGGCATCAAGGCGATGCTGCTGCCGCCAAAAGGCAGGGCGCGTTCTTGGTGGCGGAATCTGCACGGCGCGTTTGGAACTTGGGTGTCGCTGATTTTACTGTTGTTCTGTCTGTCCGGAATTGCTTGGGCAGGTATTTGGGGCGGCAAGTTCGTGCAGGCTTGGAGTCAGTTCCCGGCCGGCAAATGGGGTGTCGAACCGAACCCTGTTTCAGTCGTGCCGACCCACGGCGAGGTATTGAATGACGGCAAGGTTAAGGAAGTGCCGTGGATTTTGGAGCTTACGCCTATGCCTGTCTCAGGGACAACTGTGGGTGAAAACGGCATTAACCCCGACGAGCCGATGACATTGGAAACCGTTGACCGTTTCGCGCGGGAAATCGGTTTCAAAGGGCGTTATCAGCTGAATTTGCCCAAAGGCGAGGACGGCGTATGGACTTTGTCGCAAGACTCTATGAGTTACGATATGATTAGTCCGTTTGCCGATCGCACGGTGCATATCGACCAGTACAGCGGAAAAATTCTTGCTGACATCCGCTTTGACGATTACAACCCGTTCGGCAAATTTATGGCGGCAAGCATTGCGCTGCATATGGGTACTCTGGGCTGGTGGAGCGTGTTGGCGAACGTCGTGTTCTGCCTTGCCGTCATTTTTATCGGCATCAGCGGCTGCGTGATGTGGTGGAAACGCCGTCCGACCGGAGCGGTGGGCATGGTTCCGCCGGCGCAGAAAATCAAACTGCCTGTCTGGTGGGCGATGGCATTGCCGCTATTGGCAATCGCATTGCTCTTCCCGACCGCACTGCTTGCCATTGCCGTGATTTGGCTGTTGGATACCTTGCTGCTGTCGCGGATTCCTGTTTTGAGGAGATGGTTTAAATGACCCGATGCCGTCTGAAGCGTTCAGACGGCATTTTGTTTGAAGGCGGACGGGGGAAAGGCTATATAATCTCGAATACTTTTCCGCAACTTTTGTCGAAATCATGTTTTATCTGTATCAATCCAACCGTCTTGAAACGCTGGCGGCACTGTTTGCCCGCATTCAAAAAGTCAAACCGCTGAAATCGGCTTTACAGCCCGAACAGATTATTGTGCAGAGTCAGGGGATGCGCCGCTACCTCAACACCTGCCTCGCCCGAGATTTGGGCGTGGCGGCGAATTTGGCGTTCAGTCTGCCCGCCGGCTTGACGTGGAAGTTGATGAAAAAACTGATTCCCGGTATTCCAGAACTCAGCCCGTTTGCCCCCGAAGTCATGCGCTGGCGGCTGCTGGATTTGTTCCGCAGCGAGGCATTCCGGAATACGGCAGAATTTGAAGATGTGAGGAATGTGCTGCAAGACTATCTGGGCAGCGGCGAATCGGCAGATTATCAGCTTGCGGGACAGCTTGCAGACATATTCGACCAATACCTCGTGTATCGTCCCCAGTGGATAGATGCTTGGCAGCAGGGCAGGCTGCTCGGTTTGGGCGACGACGAAATCTGGCAATCCAAACTGTGGCGTTACCTCGACGACGGCAGGCAGAGCGCGCCGCACCGTGTCGCCTTGTGGGAAAAACTGCTTGCCGCGTTGGACAAGGATAAGCTGCCTGAGCGTTATTTCGTGTTCGGCATTTCCACGATGGCGCCGATGTATTTGCAGCTTTTGCACAAGCTGTCCGAACATTGCGATGTGTTCGTGTTTGCACTCAATCCGAGCGGGATGCATTGGGGCAACGTCATCGAAGCGGCGCAAATCCTCAAAGGCGGCGGCGATTCCGATCTGACGCAGGCAGGGCATCCCCTGCTTGCCTCATTGGGCAAGCAGGGGCGCGACTTTTTCGATTTTTTGAACGAAATGGAAATAGAAGGCGAAACGCCGGTATTTGAAGAAGGCGGACGCGATACGCTTTTGCACGCCCTGCAAACCGATATTCAAAACCTGAAAATGCCGTCTGAAAATGTGGGAAGCGTCAACACGGACGACGGCTCGATACGCATCGTATCGGCACACAGCCCTTTGCGCGAATTGCAGATACTCAAAGACAAGCTGTTGAAAATTCTGCATGAACATCCAGATTGGCAGCCGCACGACATCGCCGTATTAACCCCGAACATCGAACCCTATACGCCTTTTATCGAAGCCGTGTTCGGACAGGCGCAGCCCGGCGCGCAGGCATTGCCGTATTCCGTTTCGGACGTGAAAATCAGCCGCCGCCAACCGTTTTTTTACGCGTTGGAATGCCTGTTCGACTTGTTGGAAAGCCGATTTGAAGTCGATAAAGTGCTCGCGCTTTTGGAAACCGCGCCCGTGTTGCGCCGTTTCGGACTGACCGGGGACGATTTGCCGCTTTTGCACGATATGGTTGCCGATTTGAATGTCCATTGGGGTTTGGACGGAGAAATGCGCGGCGGCACGGATCAGCTGTTCACATGGAAGCAGGCGGTAGAACGCATGATATTGGGCTGGATGCTGCCCGAAGGCGGCAACCCGATGTGGCAGGGGGTCAGCGCGTGGTATGCCGACGTGAACCAAACCGCCCTGTTCGGACGTTTTGCCGCCTTCCTCGAAACCTTGTCGGATATTGTACGGATATGGCGGCAGCCCGCGACGGTCGGCGAATGGGTGGCGCATTGCCGGGATTTGCTTGAAATATTGTTCCAAGCCGAAGCCGATGACCAAAAGGCAGTCCAAAACCTCGAAAACGAATGGGTCAAATGGCAGGAAGAGAGTACTCTGGCTGGGTTCGTCGGACAGTTGTCGCAACAAACCGTCATCCGCCACATCCGCCGCTTCCTCGACAGCGAAAGTGAGGCAGGCTTTTTACGCGGCGGCATCACTTTTTGCAGTATGGTGCCGATGCGCAGCCTGCCCTTTAAAGTCATCTGCCTGTTGGGTTTGAACGACGGAGATTTTCCCCGTAATACCAAAGCCGCCGTATTCGACCTGATTGCCAAACATCCCGCCAAAGGCGACCGCGCCCGCCGCGATGACGACCGCTACCTCTTCCTCGAAGCCCTCATCAGCGCACGTGAAATCCTGTATTTGTCCTACATCGGGCGCGACATCCGCAAAGACGAAGAGCTTGCCCCGTCTTCGCTGTTGGGCGAACTCATCGATACCGTTGCCGCTATGGCGGGCATCGGTAGCCGCCAACTTGCACAAAACTGGATAGAACAGCATCCGCTGCAAGCCTTCTCGCGCCGATATTTCCAAGAAGGCGGACGTTCAGACGGCATATTCGGCACGCGTACCGACTACGCCGCCGCGCTCGGACAAACGCCCGAACCGCCACAACCCTTTTTCGACCAATCCGTAGAAAACGCCGAACCTGTTGCCGAAATCGGACAGGACGAATTTATCCGCTTCTGGCGCAACCCCGTCAAAGTATGGCTTCAGCAGCAGCTTGCGTGGAGCGAACCCCATATCGGCGAAGCCTGGGAGCCTGCCGAACCCTTCGAACCGCAACATGCTGAGCAAATTGCCGAAACCTATATCGAGGCGCGCCGCGAAGGACAAGATTTTTCCCAAACCGCCGCCCGTATCGGGGCAGAAAGCCTGCTGCCGTCGGGAGAGTTGGGCAGACTTTGGCAGCAGGACTTCCAAACCGCTGCCAAACAAATCGACACGGCGGTTTTAAACAGCCCCAAACTGCCTCCGTTCCCATACGCCATACCGTCGGACGGGCAAATCCTGAAAGGCAGTTTGGGCAATCTGTACCGCTGCGGTCAGGTGTTTTACGCCTACGGCAAACCCAACGCGCCGCAACGTATCGCTTTTCTGCTGGAACACCTGATATTTTGCGCCGTTATGCCGTCTGAAGCCGAAACGCGGCAAACCTTTATCGTCCAATCCGGAGAAACCGAAATATTGGCGGAAATCGCGCAAGGCAGGGCATTGCAGCTATTGTCGGAATGGATGGCGTTTTTCAATATCGGGCAAAACCGCCCGCTGCCGTTTTTTGCCAAAACCTCGCTTGCCGCCGCCGAAGCGTTTGCCCAAAAACAAGATTGGGAAGCCGCCCTGAAAAAAGCTCAAACCGCTTATTACGGCAGCAAAGTCAGCAAAGGGCAGAAAGACTATACCGAAGTCGCTCTCGTGTTCGGCAACGCAAGCCAAAACCCGCTCGAACAGCCCCTGTTTGGAAACCTCGTCCGCCTGCTTGCCGACACGCTTGCCGCAGCGGAAAAAAAGGAAGAGGCCGGAGCAGCATAGAAAAAGCATAACAGGATAGAAAGACAAATGCCGTCTGAAAACAGAACAAGGTTTTCAGACGGCATTTTTACCAAGGCTTGATTATTTCCGGCGCAGGCAGGGATGGTTTTCCAAGTTGTCCATCATTATCCCGATGATGCGCGGGGCGGTTTTGCCCAAATCGAAATTTTCACCGGAAGAGAGCCAACGCCAAATCAGCCCGTCCAAGGTTGATTTGATGAAGATGACCGCCGTTTCCTTGTCCAAATCGTCTGCCAAATCTTGATTTTCCACCGCTTCGGTCAAAACGGCGGTAATTTTTTCGCGCCAGATTGCCTGATGCTTGCGGGCAATGGCGATAACGGCGGCGTTTTGCTCCGTGTGTTCGCATTTTAAAAACAGGATGTTGTGGAATTTGTAGTGGATGTCGTTGCTTTGCAGCCGCTCGAAAAAGTGCAGCAGCGTGTGGCGGAATACCGTCCAAGATTCTCCTTCGGCATTTGCGGCATCTTGCGCGATGCAGTTTTCGATGTCGTCGCAGATACGTTGGAACAGCGCGTCAAACAAGTCTTCCTTATTTTTGAAATGCCAATAGAGCGCTCCGCGCGTTACGCCGGCGGCTTGGGCGATTTCGTTGAGCGAGGTGCGCGCAATCCCTTTGCGGTAAAAGGTTTCCAAGGCGGCAAGCATCAGGTGCTCTTTGGTTTTCAAGGCTTCGGTTTTGGTTTTTCTCATAATGGCGTTTTCGTTCCGGCGCGGTTTGACGGTTGGGATTATAAAAAAGACTTTGTATCCGTGCAATCGTGTATGTATAATAACGCCCCTGAAATTGAGACAGTTTCCCAGTGCCGAAGTGCCGAACCCACCTGCTTTGCAACCCGTTTGAATACAGGGATGCCGAAGCAGGCGGTTTTGTATTTTGAAACGGGAATTTCTGTTAAATCTAAAATCCTTTAATAAAATCATACAGATAGGATAAATAATGGCTTTTTATGCTTCTAAGGCAATGCGTGCGGCCGCGTTGGCTGCCTCTGTCGCGTTGGCACTGTCGTCTTGCGGTAAAGGCGGAGACGCGGCACAGGGCGGGCAGCCTGCTGGTCGGGAAGCCCCTGCCCCCGTCGTCGGTGTCGTGACCGTCCATCCGCAAACCGTTGCATTGACCGTCGAGTTGCCGGGACGTTTGGAATCGCTGCGTACCGCCGATGTCCGCGCGCAAGTCGGCGGCATCATTCAAAAACGCCTGTTCCAAGAAGGCAGTTATGTCCGTGCCGGACAGCCGCTGTATCAGATTGACAGTTCCACTTATGAAGCAAGTCTGGAAAGCGCGCGCGCGCAACTGGCAACGGCACAGGCAACGCTTGCCAAAGCGGATGCGGATTTGGCGCGTTACAAACCGCTGGTTTCCGCCGATGCCATCAGTAAACAAGAGTACGATGCTGCGGTAACGGCGAAACGTTCTGCCGAGGCAGGCGTTAAAGCGGCGCAGGCGGCAATCAAATCCGCCGGCATCAATCTGAACCGTTCGCGCATTACCGCGCCGATTTCCGGCTTTATCGGTCAGTCCAAAGTTTCCGAAGGTACGCTGTTGAATGCGGGCGATGCGACCGTACTGGTGACTATCCGCCAAACCAATCCGATGTATGTGAACGTTACTCAGTCTGCATCCGAAGTGATGAAACTGCGCCGTCAGATAGCCGAAGGCAAGCTGCTGGCGGCGGATGGTGCGATTGCGGTCGGCATCAAATTTGACGACGGCACGGTTTATCCTGAAAAAGGCCGTCTGCTGTTTGCCGATCCGACCGTTGACGAATCGACCGGTCAGATCACCCTGCGTGCCGCCGTGCCGAACGATCAGAATATCCTGATGCCCGGCCTGTATGTGCGCGTGCTGATGGATCAAGTGGCGGTGGATAATGCATTCATCGTTCCACAGCAGGCGGTAACGCGCGGTGCGAAAGATACCGTGATGATTGTGAACGTCCAAGGCGGTATGGAACCCCGCGAGGTAACGGTTGCACAACAGCAGGGTGCGAATTGGATTGTTACGTCAGGTCTGAAGGACGGGGACAAGGTGGTTGTGGAAGGCATCAGTATCGCCGGTATGACGGGGGCGAAAAAGGTAACGCCTAAAGAATGGATGCCGTCTGAAAACCAAGCCTCTGCCCCTCAAGCCGGCGTTCAGACGGCATCTGAAGCCAAACCTGCTTCTGAAGCGAAATAAGGAAGGCATCGATGGCTAAATTCTTTATCGACCGCCCCATTTTCGCGTGGGTTATTTCGATTTTCATTATTGCGGCGGGTATTTTCGGCATTAAAAGCTTGCCTGTTTCGCAATATCCGTCTGTTGCCGCACCGAATATTACCCTGAGGGCCACTTATCCGGGCGCGTCCGCACAAGTGATGGAAGACAGTGTACTTTCCGTTATCGAGCGGAATATGAACGGCGTGGAAGGTTTGGATTATATGTCCACTTCCGCCGATTCGAGCGGCAGCGGCAGCGTGAGTTTGACGTTTACGCCTGAAACCAATGAAGATTTGGCGCAGGTGGAGGTGCAGAACAAGCTTTCCGAAGTATTGAGCATGTTGCCGGCAACCGTTCAACAGTACGGCGTTACCGTATCCAAAGCGCGTTCCAATTTCTTGATGATTGTGATGCTGTCGTCAGACGTACAGTCAACCGAGGAGATGAACGACTACGCGCAGCGCAACGTCGTTCCCGAGTTGCAGCGTATCGAAGGCGTGGGGCAGGTACGCCTGTTCGGCGCGCAACGCGCGATGCGGATTTGGGTCGATCCTAAGAAACTGCAAAACTACAATTTGTCGTTTGCCGATGTCGGCAGCGCGCTGTCGGCGCAGAATATCCAGATTTCCGCAGGTTCTATCGGTTCGCTTCCCGCTGTGCGCGGACAGACGGTTACGGCTACCGTAACGGCGCAAGGGCAGTTGAGTACGGCGGAAGAATTCGGCAACGTTATCCTCCGCGCCAATACCGACGGTTCTAATGTTTATCTGAAGGATGTGGCGAAGGTCGGACTGGGTATGGAAGACTATTCTTCCTCAACCCGCCTGAACGGTGTAAATACCACCGGTATGGCGGTGATGCTGTCCAACAGCGGCAATGCGATGGCGACGGCAAAGGCGGTGAAAGAACGCATGGCGACGTTGGAAAAATACTTTCCGCAGGGTATGAGCTGGAAAACCCCTTACGATACTTCCAAATTCGTCGAAATTTCGATTGAAAAAGTGATTCACACTTTAATCGAAGCGATGGTGCTGGTGTTTGTCGTGATGTACCTCTTCCTGCAAAACATCCGTTATACGCTGATTCCGACCATCGTCGTACCGATTTCCCTGTTGGGCGGTTTCGCCTTCATCTCTTATATGGGGATGTCGATTAACGTACTGACCATGTTTGCGATGGTTTTGGTCATCGGTATCGTGGTCGATGACGCGATTGTGGTGGTTGAAAACGTCGAGCGCATTATGGCGGGTGAAGGCCTGCCGCCTAAGGCTGCAACCAAAAAAGCAATGGGTCAGATTTCCGGTGCGGTAATCGGTATTACTGCTGTTTTGATGTCTGTATTCGTTCCTCTGGCTATGTTCAGCGGGGCGACGGGCAATATCTATAAGCAGTTTGCACTGACTATGGCGGCATCGATAGCCTTCTCCGCCTTCCTCGCGCTGACGCTCACACCTGCTTTGTGTGCCACAATGTTGAAGGCCATCCCGAAAGGGCATCACGAAGAGAAAAAAGGTTTCTTCGGTTGGTTCAACAAAAAATTCGACAACTGGACACACGGCTACGAAGGCTGGGTTGCCAAAGTGCTGCGTAAGACTTTGCGCATGATGGTGGTTTACATGGGCTTGGCGGTTGTCGGCGTATTCCTGTTTATGCGCCTGCCGACTTCCTTCCTGCCCACCGAAGATCAAGGCTTTGTCATGGTCAGCGTGCAACTGCCTGCGGGTGCGACCAAAGAACGCACCGATGCGACTTTGGCACAAGTTACCCAGTTGGCGAAAAGCATTCCCGAAATCGAAAACATCATCACCGTTTCCGGCTTCAGCTTTTCGGGCAGCGGTCAGAATATGGCGATGGGTTTTGCGATGCTTAAGGATTGGAACGAACGTACCGCCCCGGGCAGTGATGCCGTTTCGATTGCCGGCAAGTTGACGGGTATGATGATGGGGACGCTGAAAGACGGTTTCGGCATCGCCATCGTCCCGCCTCCGATTATGGAGTTGGGTAACGGTTCCGGTTTGAGCATCAACCTGCAAGACCGCAACAACACCGGCCATACCGCATTGCTGGCGAAGCGCAACGAGTTGATTCAAAAAATGCGGGCCAGCGGTTTGTTTGACCCCAGCACCGTCCGTGCCGGCGGTTTGGAAGATGCGCCGCAGTTGAAAATCGACATCAACCGTGCCGCCGCAGCCGCACAAGGCATTTCGTTTGCCGACATCCGCACCGCATTGGCAAGCGCGCTGAGTTCGTCTTATGTCAGCGACTTCCCGAACCAAGGCCGTCTGCAGCGCGTGATGGTGCAGGCAGACGGGGATGCCCGTATGCAGCCTGCCGATATTTTGAACCTGACCGTGCCGAATAAATCCGGCGTTGCCGTACCGCTTTCCACCATTGCCACTGTTTCTTGGGAAAACGGTACGGAACAGAGCGTGCGCTTCAACGGTTATCCCTCGATGGATCTGTCCGCTTCGCCCGCAACAGGTGTTTCCACCGGGCAGGCTATGGCGGCGGTTCAAAAAATGGTTGACGAAATGGGCGGCGGTTACAGCCTGGAGTGGGGCGGACAGTCGCGCGAAGAGGCAAAAGGCGGTTCGCAAACCGTTGCCCTTTACGCGCTTGCCGCCGCCGCCGTTTTCCTCGTGCTTGCCGCACTTTATGAAAGCTGGTCTATTCCGCTGGCCGTTCTGCTTGTGATGCCTTTAGGCTTGGCAGGGGCGGCGGCAGGTGTAACCGGGCGCAACCTGTTTGAAGGATTGTTGGGCAGCGTTCCCTCGTTTGCCAACGACATCTACTTCCAAGTCGGTTTCGTTACCGTGATGGGCTTGAGTGCGAAAAACGCGATTCTGATTATCGAATTTGCCAAAGACCTTCAAGCACAAGGCAAAAGCGCGGTCGAAGCCGCTTTGGAAGCCGCCCGCCTGCGTTTCCGTCCGATTATCATGACCTCGTTCGCCTTTATTTTGGGCGTGGTCCCCCTGTATATTGCCGGTGGTGCAAGTTCTGCCAGCCAGCGCGCCATCGGTACAACCGTATTCTGGGGGATGCTCATCGGCACGCTTTTGTCCGTGTTCCTTGTTCCGCTTTTCTATGTGGTGGTGCGCAAATTCTTCAAAGAAACCGCACACGAACACGAAATGGCAGTAAAACACGCCGCCGAAGCGGGCATTACCGGTTCGGACGATAGCCAACATTAAGCAACCATGCCGTCTGAACGCCTACGGGTTTTCAGACGGCATCAGGACTTTTTTATGGATACTACATTGAAAACTACCTTGACTTCTGTTGCAGCAGCCTTTGCATTGTCTGCCTGCACCATGATTCCCCAATACGAGCAGCCCAAAGTCGAAGTTACGGAAACGTTTAAAAACGATACCGCCGACAGCGGCATCCGCGCCGTCGATTTAGGTTGGCATGACTATTTTGCCGACCCGCGCCTGCAAAAGCTGATCGACATCGCACTCGAGCGCAATACCAGTTTGCGTACCGCCGTATTGAACAGCGAAATCTACCGCAAACAATACATGATTGAACGCAACAACCTCCTGCCCACGCTTGCCGCCAATGCGAACGGCTCGCGTCAAGGCAGCTTGAGCGGCGGCAATGTCAGCAGCAGCTACAATGTCGGACTGGGTGCGGCATCTTACGAACTCGACCTGTTCGGACGCGTCCGCAGCAGCAGCGAAGCAGCACTGCAAGGCTATTTCGCCAGCACCGCCAACCGCGATGCGGCACATTTGAGCCTGATTGCCACCGTTGCCAAAGCCTATTTTAACGAGCGTTATGCCGAAGAAGCGATGTCTTTGGCACAACGTGTTTTGAAAACGCGCGAGGAAACCTACAAGCTTTCAGAATTGCGTTACAAGGCAGGCGTGATTTCCGCCGTCGCCCTGCGTCAGCAGGAAGCCCTGATCGAATCTGCCAAAGCCGATTATGCCAATGCCGCGCGCAGCCGCGAACAGGCGCGCAATGCCTTGGCAACCCTGATTAACCAACCGATACCTAATGACCTGCCCGCCGGTTTGCCGTTGGACAAGCAGTTTTTTGTTGAAAAACTGCCGGCCGGTTTGAGTTCCGAAGTGCTGCTCGACCGTCCCGACATCCGCGCCGCCGAACACGCGCTCAAACAGGCGAACGCCAATATCGGTGCGGCACGCGCCGCCTTTTTCCCATCCATCCGCCTGACCGGAAGCGTCGGTACGGGTTCTGCCGAATTGGGCGGGCTGTTCAAAAGCGGCACGGGCGTTTGGTCGTTCGCGCCTTCCATTACCCTGCCGATTTTTACTTGGGGAACGAACAAAGCCAACCTCGATGTGGCAAAACTGCGCCAACAGGCACAAATCGTTGCCTATGAATCCGCCGTCCAATCCGCATTTCAAGACGTGGCAAACGCATTGACCGCGCGCGAGCAGCTGGATAAAGCCTATGCCGCTTTAAGCAAACAAAGCCGCGCCTCTAAAGAAGCGTTGCGCTTGGTCGGACTGCGTTACAAACACGGCGTATCCGGCGCGCTCGACTTGCTCGATGCGGAACGCAGCAGCTATGCGGCGGAAGGTGCGGCTTTGTCGGCACAACTGACCCGCGCCGAAAACCTTGCCGATTTGTACAAGGCACTCGGCGGCGGATTGAAACGGGATACCCAAACCGACAAATAACCGGTCGGGCAACCAAATGCCGTCTGAAACGATAAGGTTTCAGACGGCATTTCTTTCTTTAAAACGGTTTCCGGTACCTGCCTGCCTTTCAAGACGGCAGGCCGTATTCGTTTAGAAGGTATGTTTGACGGTTGCGGTCAGGCTGCGCGGCGTGCCGTAAACATGGATGTCGGGCATCGTGCGGTAGCGTTTGTTGAACACGTTTTCAAAGTCCAAACCGATGCGGGTGGATTTGCCGATTTTGTAATGCGCGGTCAAATCCAGCGTAGCGTATGGGCGTTGGGTCAATGCAGCGGCGGCAGCCGGGTTGATATCTGCGGGATATTCGTCCAGCGTGTGGCTGCGGCTTTGCCAGTTGACGTTTGCGCCCAGGTTCAAACGGTCGGTTAGGTCATACGCGGTAAAGAGTTTGAACAGATGAACCGGATAAGACGGATGAAGTTGAACCCCTTTGCTGTCTTTGATTTTAGAACGTGCATAAGACGCATTCAGCAGCCATTTATCACTTAGGCGGCCGCCGACAGAGAGTTCCACGCCTTTTGTCGTGGTGTTGTTGACTGCACGGTAGTATTCATCGCCATTCGCGAATTCGCCTTCAACCACGCCCACATGGTCGCGTTTGTTCATAAACACAGACGCGGAAGCATTCAGACGGCCTTCAAACCACGAGGCTTTCAAACCGGTCTCGTAGGTTTTGCCGCGTTGCGGTTCGAGCGGTTTGCCGTCTTTGGTCAGGTTGCGCACTTGTGGGCGGAAGATGGTGGTGTAGGACGCATAGGCAGTCAGGTTGTCGTCTAGATCATAAGTTACACCCAAATAAGGAATGAAAACGTTTTGTTTGTGGCTGCTGTAAGCGAATTTGTTACGGTCAGTGCTGTAACGGTACCGCCAATCTACAAAACGTCCGCCGCCTATCAATGCCAGCTTGTCGGTCAGTTTGAAACGGGTCGAGCCGTAAACCGACAGGTTTTTCATATCGGTAAAACCATCGCGCGAATACGGCATATCGGGTTTGGCAATGTTGCCGTTAAAGAGGCGCAAATCAGGAATTTTCGACTCGCCTTCTTCATAGAAAGACAGGTTTTCTTTGTTGTCCTGATAGCTGATGCCCGCATTAAATTCATGCGAGCGGCCCAATGCCGGATAGTCGCCGTCCAAGGTCAGGGAGAAATCTTGGTCGCGGTATTTGCTGCGGTCGCGGTCTGAAGTGAAAAGCGCGGAGTAGTCGGTATTGATTTTGTATGTACCGGCAATGCCTGAAACGATGTCGCTTTTACCTGTCAGATAGCTGTAATTGCCTGTCAGTTTCCAGCCGTTGTCAAATTCATGGCTGAGGGAAGTGAACACTTCGGCACTGGTGTCTTTGCCGTAAGCCCATTTTGCCGAGGAATTGCTACGCGGCGAAGCCTCAAACGGTATGAATCCGTCTTTCTTATTGCCTGCTGCCGTCAGATAGCTGAAACGCGAGCTACCTTTATTGCGGAAACGGTGTATTTCCGTACCGATATTCCACTGAGTCTGAGGGGCAATGTCGTAGGAGAGAATGCCGTAGAACGTATGATTGTGGCGCGAAGTGTTCGGCAGGTAATCGCCGCCGTGGTCGCTGACCAAAATAGCGCGGCCGCGCAAGGTATTGTCTGCATTTAAAGGCTGATTGGCATCAAGGACGAAGCGGTAGTGCTTCCACGAACCGACACCGGCTTCGACGCTGACGGCAGGTTTGGCAGTCGGTTTTTTGCGTTCCAAAGCAACCGTGCCGCCCGGCTCGCCCATACCGCCGTTGGACAAACCGCTTGCGCCGCGCACGACGACGACTTGGTCATACAATTCGCTGTCCAGATTGTTGGTGCCGCGGCGGATGGCTTTGTAGTCGTAAAGGAATTTGGGCGCACCGTCTACGGAAATGCTGTCAATCGCCTGACTGCGCGAAATAAATTGGCTATGACCGGATACGTTGTTGCCCATTTTGCTGTGGAACACGCCCGGTGTTTGTTTCAATACGTCCTGCAAGGTATCCAAGCCTTGGTCTTCGATTTGTTTTGCCGTTACGACAGACAGGGATTGCGGCGTTTCACGCTGGGTCAGCTTGATGCCTGTGGCTGCGGAAGAAGCGGGGATGGTGTAGTTGGAAGCCGTTTGTTTTCCCAGTTCTTTGACGTGTATTTCCGGAAGGGCGGCAATATCTGCGGCGGAGACGTGCGCGGCGCATAACAGCATGAGTGCGGATGATACGGCAAGCGCAGTGCGTGAATGGCGGGGGGGGGTATGCATGATTTTTCCTTTTAGTGGTTTGGGCGGCGGGATTTTAGCAAAATGTTGTAATTATACTAGTTAGTGTAAATATTATTTAGGATTAGTTTGACTGTTGTCAAAATATATCTATTTATCTAGTTATAAAGATTTATATTAAACCGTGATATGAGGGGAAAAAGGCAATGCTAGCGGAACGACGGATTGTCGCACCTTGCAAAAAATGCCGTCTGAAACGATAAGGTTTCAGACGGCATTTTAAAATGCAGGCGTTTAGAACTTGGCTTGCAGCCTTAACCAAGCGGTGCGGCCGGGTTCGTTGACGCGGGTGGTTTTGATGCCGGCGGCAGGATCGACAAATCCTCCGCTTCTGCTGACGAATTCGGCATAGGTTTTGTTAAAGACGTTGTCCACGCCGCCTTGCAGGGTGGCGTATTTGTTGAATTTCCAACCTGCATTGACGGAAAGTACGCCAAAGCCTGCGGATGCGCCGATGTCCTGACCGATGATGTTGCCCTGTCCTTTGGCGTAGCGGTTTTGTTTGGCAACCAGTTTCCACAGTGCGCCCGCGCTGAATTTGCCGTTGTCGAAGGCAAGGGTGTTGTTCCATTCGAGCGGAGGTGTTTGTGCCAACGGCAGATTGTCGGTCGTGTTTTTACCGCGCGTGTAGGCAAGGTTGCTGCTGATGCTCCAGCTTGGTGCAAACTGCCATTTGGCTTCAAGTTCGCCGCCGAAACGGGTAGCGTCGATGTTGCGCGCCATGGTCATGATATGTCCGTGTCCGTGTCCGCCATGCCCGTGTCCGCCATGTCCGCTGTGGGGCATCATGTGCTGTTCGATCAGGATATAGTCGCGGATTTTGCCTGCAAATACAGAGGCGGAGACGTGCCAATTTCCGCTGTTCCAAATCAGACCTGCATCAAGTTGGCGGTTGGTTTCTTTTCGGAGATTTTTCGGTTCTTTGCGTTCCCAGTAGTCGGGCGCACGTTGGGCGATACCGAAGCCTGCGTAGTATTTGGTATCACCCAGTTTTTGTTCAAATCGGAAGAAGCCCGAATTCAAGGGGTATTTGGTTTTTTTGAGGGGATCGGAGTCTGCCTTGTCTTCGTATGTACCTGTTACTTGGTCATGACGGAAGCCGGCAATCAGTTTTTGCTTGTCAGTACGTTGCCAAGCCGTTTCGGCAAAGCCGCCCAGTTGGTCAAAGCTTTGGGTAGGCTTGAAAGGACTCGAAGCGTAGTTTTCATTGCCGTTGCGTTCGGTATGGCGGTCGCGCATATAGTCGATGCCGGTTTGAAGGTTGACGTTGTCCCAATCGAAAGTGGCTTTCAGATTGCCGGTATCGGTGCGGCGTTTGGGGTTAATGGCTGCCTTGCCCATCATACCGACGGGGCGCAGGCTGTAGGTGTCCATAACGTGGTCGATTTCGCTGGAGCCGTAGCGTGCCTCGATTTCGCTCAACCATGGTGTGATATTGCGTTGGCTGATGCGGACATTCCATGCGTCGCGGTCGAATTTGCTGCCGTCCATCATACGGTCGGCGTAGGCGGCTTTACCGCGGCTGCGTTCGTATGTGCCGGCGATGGTGGTGTTTTCGGTCGGGGTAACGCCCAACTGAACCATTTGGCTGTCGCGTTTAAAGTTGGAATGTACGCGGTTGCCTGCTCCGTCTTTATAGTCGTCGGATTCGTTGTGTGAGACATTGAGGCGGGCATAACCGTATTTGCCACCCGCACCGGCTTCAAAGGAGGCATCGCGTCTGCCGCTGTTGCCTAATGTGGTGCTGCCGTTGAAGGAGTAGGGTTGTTCGTGGAAGGTTGGATCTTTACGGACGAAATGTACCGAACCGCTGATCAAACCCATCCCTTGGGTAACGGTTTGCGGACCTTTGGTTACGACAACTTCATCAAAGGTGCTGGGGTGGATGTAGGAAGTGGGCGGGTCCATGCGGTTGGAACAGCCGCCGTAAACGAACTGGTCGTCTGCGTTGATGGCAAGGCGCGAGCCGCCCAAACCGCGGAACAATGGATCGCCCGAGCTACCGCCTTTGCGGATGATGCTCATGTTGGGGACAGATTGCAGCAAATCCGCGCCGTCGCCTGCCGGTAGGGGCTGGAGGGTGGCTTTAGGGTTGAATTTGACTGTGTTGGCTTTTTGCTGCTGTGTTCCGGTAACGGTAACGGGGGAGAGTTCGGCGGTTTCTTCCGCAACAGGGGCTGCCCATGCTTGGCTTAGCGCGGCTGCGAGGGGAAGGAGTAGGAAGTGGGTAGTTTTCATATCTAATCTACTTAAATAGAGGGTTGTTGTGTTAGTCCTAAAGTAGTATATAAAACTAAACTGAACGATGTATCAGAAAATGCACTTTGTTTAACATACATCAATAATGAATGTACCGACCCGATAAAAAAATGCCGTCTGAAGCGGAAAAGGCTTCAGACGGCATTTTGAAAGACGGGTTATTTATTAAAGAAAATCAGCGTCCACGGTAAAACATATGCCTGTAGGAGGGTGAGAAGACCGACAAAGCTACAGAAAATCAGGCTGTGTTTCACGGTGAAGCGGAACAGGTTGGATTCCTTGCCCTCTAAGCCTACTGCCGCACATGCGATGGCGATGGATTGAGGGGAAATCATTTTGCCTGTTACGCCGCCGGTCGTATTGGCGGCAACGGTCAGCTCGGGGGTAACACCGATTTGATGCGCGGTGCTGGCTTGCAGCGAACCGAAGAGTGCGTTGGCGGAGGTGTCCGAACCGGTCAGGAATACGCCCAGCCAGCCGAGGAACGGCGAGAAGAACGGGAACACGGCACCGGTAGCGGCAAGGACGAGTGCCAATGTAGACGACAGTCCTGAATAGTTTGCCACGAATGCGAAACCGAGTACCAAACCGATAGACAGGATGGACAGGCGCAGTTCTTTGAGCGTTTCAAAGAAAGTGCCGACGGCTTCGGAAGGTTTCATTTTCAGTAAAGCGGCGGAAACGATGGAAGCAAACAGGATTGCCGTACCGACTGCGCCGAGGAAGTCGATTTTGAACACGGCGGCGTATGGTGTCGGTTCGCTGACGATGGGCGCGGCTTTTTGCACCAGGTTGTGCAGCATCGGCCAGTCGAATTTGACGGTGGCAACGCCCAAAGCCTCTTTTACGCCCTTAATCGTCCACACGCTGACGAAAACGGTCAGAATGGCAAAGGGCGACCAAGCTTTGATGATTTGTCCTGCCGTGTATTCGCCCGCTTTGCGTTCGGACGGTTTTTTCATGCCGTTGAACGTGAAGATTTCTTTAGGCTGCCATTTTTTCAGGAAGGCGGACAGGCAAATCAGGCTGACCAGTGCGGAGGTTACGTCGGGCAATTCCGGGCCGATGAAGTTGGCGGTAATGAATTGGGTAACGGCGAAAGACACGCCCGCCACCAATACGGCAGGCCAAGTTTGGCGTATGCCGCGCATACCGTCCATCATGGCAACCAGCCAGAAGGGTACGATAACTGAAAGGATAGGAAGCTGGCGGCCGGCGACTTGACCGATGTGGTAAGGATCGAGGTTGGACACTTGTCCGGCAACCAAAACCGGAATGCCCATCGCGCCGAAAGCCACGGGCGCGGTGTTGGCAATCAAACACAAACCTGCGGCGTAGAGCGGATTGAAGCCCAAGCCCACCAGCAAAGCGGCGGTAATCGCCACCGGCGCGCCGAAGCCTGCCGCGCCTTCGAGGAATGCGCCGAAGGAGAAGCCGACCAGCAGCATTTGCAGGCGTTGGTCTTCTGTAATTGAAATAACAGAGGCGCGGATAATATCGAACTGCCCTGTTTTTACGGTAATTTTATATAGGAACACGGCGGTAACGATAATCCAGGCAATCGGCCACAAGCCGTAAGCGAAGCCGTACAGCGCGGAAGAAACCGCCATACCCGCCGGCATCCCGAAGCCGAATACGGCAACGGCAAGCGCAATCAGCAGCGTATAAAGCCCCGCCTGATAGCCTTTCAGCTTCAGGACGGTCAGCGCGGCAAAGAAAAAGACGATGGGTAAGAGTGCGGCGGCGGCAGTCAGATACAGGCTGCCGCCGATTGCCGTGTAGTTTTGAACCCAAGTTTCCATAATTGAGCATCTCCGAAAATATTTTTATGATTAATAAAATTGGTCAAACCAATTAAGATAATACGAGGCTACTTTACGAAACTTTAATATACCAGTCAATATATTTTTCAATACAAATGATGATTTTTAAAAGAATATTAATTTTATTCCTTAATAATCAAGATAGTATTTTATTTAAAAATGTAATTGAATGTAGTTCTGAAGGGGGTTGCCATGTTGGGCCTGTAATGCGGTTGACGGTGGGAGTGTTGTATTATTAGAATTTATGTTTGTTGGTCAGTCCAATTTTATTTATATTTCGGAGAAAGTTTGGCAGAAAACCGATAGAAGGAGAATGCGATTATGAAATTGATAAGGCCGCAGAAAATCAGCGATCAGGTATTGTCGGTATTGGAAGGCCGTATCGTGGAAGGGGTTTACGCGGAAGGGGGCAAGATTCCGCCCGAACGCGTTTTGGCGGAAGAGTTCGGCGTTTCGCGCCCGTCGGTCAGGTCGGCATTGAATGTTTTGGTTGCCCGTCAGGTTTTGGAAGCGAGGCAGGGCGACGGTTATTATGTTTCGGTCAAGCCGCAGCAGGATTTTTTGCAAAGTTGGCAGGAGCTTTTGGGCAAACATTCCAATTGGGAACAGGATGTTTTTGATTTCAGCTGCCACATCGAGGGCTGTATGGCGGCATTGGCGGCAGAACGCCGGACGGATGCCGATTTGAAGCGGATTCGGTTTTGGCTTGAAAAGTTTGAGGAAGCGTGCGGAAGCGGCAATTTGGAACATCAGAGCGAAGCCGATGTCAGCTTTCATCAGACGATTGCGGATGCGGCGCACAATTTGTTGTTCAGCCATTTGTCGGGCGGTTTGTTGAAAATGCTGTACCGGCAGACGCGCAGCAGCCTTATTTATCTGAATCAGGAAGAAGATCCGCGTCCGAAACTGATGGCGCAGCACCGTGTATTGTATGAGGCGATATCGAACCGCCGGCCGGGCGAGGCTTCGGAGGCGGCAAAGGCACATTTGAATTATGTGGCAAGCAGCATATTGAAAGACAGGGAATATCAGAGCCGTAACCGCCACGCGGATACTTTGGCGCAAAACGATTTGAAACGTGTGCAGGATTGGGCGGTGTGAATGCCGTTCAGACGGCATAGCGCGCCAACAATCGGACAGCCTTTATTCAATGGAGCCGGTTTGCGCCCAAACGGAAATACGCGGCTTTTCACTTGCAAACAGATGGAATCGGCCGGGTATCCAAACACAGGAAAAAAGGTTTGAAATGCCCGGATAAGGAAATGCCGTCTGAACAGCATTTGCGGTTCGGACGGCATTTTGTTTGCGGGTCGGCGGCGTTTGCTTAGAAGCCTTGCGCCAGCATCGCATCGGCAACTTTGACGAAACCGGCAATATTCGCACCATTGACATAGTTCACTTTGTCGCCGACTTTGCCGTATTTCAGGCAGGATTCGTGGATGCTTTGCATAATCTCAAATAAGCGGTTGTCCACTTCTTCGCGCGTCCAAGACAGGCGGATGGCGTTTTGGCTCATTTCCAAGCCCGAAGTTGCCACGCCGCCGGCGTTGGAGGCTTTGCCCGGGGCGTAGAGGATGCCGGCTTTGATAAATTGCTCGACCGCGCCCAAAGTCGACGGCATGTTCGCACCTTCGGCAACAACGTAGCAGCCGTTTGCCAACAGGGTTTTGGCGGCTTCTTCGTCCAATTCGTTTTGAGTCGCGCAGGGCAGGGCGATTTCGGCGGCAACGTTCCACGGTTTTTGGTTTTCAAAGTATTGCAAACCTTGCTCTTTGGCATAAGTGGCAACCCGTTCGCGGCGGACTTCTTTCAGTTCGATAAGTGCGGCGAGTTGCGCTTCGGTCATACCGCTGTCGGGGAAGAGGACGAAGCCGTTGGAGTCGGAAACGGTCAGTACTTTCGCGCCCAGTTGGATGGCTTTTTCGGCAGCGTATTGCGCCACGTTGCCGGAGCCTGAAATCAGGACGCGTTTGCCTTCAAAGCCGTCATTGCGGGTTTGCAGCATGGCTTGTGCGAAATAGACGCAGCCGTAGCCGGTCGCCTCGGGGCGGATGAGGCTGCCGCCCCATTCCAAACCTTTTCCGGTCAGGACGGAAGTGAATTCATTGCGGATTTTTTTGTATTGTCCGAACAGGTAGCCGATTTCGCGTCCGCCTACGCCGATGTCGCCGGCCGGAACATCGGTGTCTGCGCCGATGTGGCGGTAGAGTTCGGTCATAAAGGCTTGGCAGAAGCGCATTACTTCGGCATCGGATTTGCCTTTGGGGTCGAAGTCGGAACCGCCTTTGCCGCCGCCCATAGGCAGGGTGGTCAAGGCGTTTTTGAACACTTGTTCAAAAGCGAGGAATTTCAACACGCCCAAATCGACGGTCGGGTGGAAGCGCAGACCGCCTTTGTAAGGGCCGATGGCGGAACTCATTTGCACGCGGTAGCCCCGGTTGACTTGGACTTGTCCTTTATCGTCCTGCCAGGTTACGCGGAACATGACGACGCGTTCGGGTTCGACGATGCGTTCCAGCAGGCTTTGCTGGGTGTATTTCGGATTTTTTGCCAAAAACGGATCGAGGCTCATGAAGACTTCTTCAACCGCCTGATGGAACGGCTCCTGATTGGGGTTGCGTTGTTTGAGGTTGGCAAACAGGGTGTTCAGGTCAGTCATTCGGATACTCCTTTTGGTTGATATTGTACTAATGGGAAAACAAATTTGTAGGTAGCAATATAAACCTATTTTTTTCTGATGCCAAGCCCGATTTGGCACAAATTGTTGACATTATTTTTTCCATATTTTCGATGTTTGATGTTTGTTGCCGATAATCAATCAATAATCATAAATTAATTTCGCAGATAAAAATATTATTGGAATTTTATTCTAAGTAATTAAACTAGATTTTTTGATTACAATCAAGGTAATTTTGTTTTCACGCCTGCTTTTGCTGTGGAGAATGACTAAAATTGTCAACAATCTTGCCTGACCGTACTCGCGTTTTGAGCGTCCGGTGGGGCGGCGTGCGCGCTTGTCCGGACTCGGGCGTTGGCCGGAAATGTTACAATATGCGCCGTTCAACTTGATGAAAGATGATGATGAAGGCCTATTTGGACTTGATGCGCCACGTCCTCGACAACGGTACGGACAAATCAGACCGCACCGGTACGGGCACGCGCTCCGTATTCGGTTATCAGATGCGTTTTGACTTGGGCAAAGGTTTTCCGCTGCTGACGACCAAAAAGCTGCATTTGCGCTCGATTATTCACGAGCTGCTTTGGTTCCTCAAAGGCGATACCAATATCAAATACCTGAAGGACAACAATGTTTCCATTTGGGATGAGTGGGCGGACGAAAACGGCGATTTAGGTCCGGTGTACGGCTACCAATGGCGCAGCTGGCCCGCGCCCGACGGCCGCCATATCGACCAAATTGCCAATGTGGTGGAACAAATCAAGAAGAATCCGGACTCACGCCGTCTGATTGTATCGGCATGGAATCCGGCTTTGGTCGATGAGATGGCCTTGCCGCCTTGCCACGCGCTGTTTCAGTTTTACGTTGCCGACGGCAAACTGTCCTGCCAGCTTTACCAGCGCAGCGCGGATATTTTCCTTGGTGTGCCGTTTAATATTGCCAGCTACGCGCTGTTGACGATGATGATGGCGCAAGTGTGCGGGCTGGAGGCGGGCGAGTTTGTCCATACGTTTGGCGACGCGCATTTGTACCGCAACCATTTCGAGCAGGCCGCATTGCAGTTGGAACGCGAACCGCGTGCCTTGCCTGTGATGAAAATCAATCCTGAAGTCAAAGATTTGTTTGCCTTCAAATTTGAAGATTTTGAGTTGGAAAGCTACGATCCGCATCCGCACATCAAGGCGGCAGTGTCGGTTTAGGAGGCGGTATGGGCAGGCATTTCGGGCGCAGGCGTTTTTTGACGGTTGCCGCTGTTGCTGCGGCGGGCGCGGCGGTTTCTTTTTTGCCGAATCCTTTTGCCGCCGATGATGAAAAACGCAATGAAAATGTGTTTTTCTGGAAAGGTGTCGCGCTGGGTTCCGGCGCGGAGCTGCGCCTGTTCGGTGTGGACGACAGACAGGCGGCGGATTTGGTCAATAAGGTTTTGGCGGAAGTGGCGCGTTTGGAAAAAATGTTCAGCCTTTACCGTGAAGACAGCCTGATCAGCCGCCTGAACAGGGACGGTTATCTGACTTCGCCTCCGGCGGATTTCTTGGAACTGTTGAGCATTTGTCGGGATATGCATACTTTGACCGGAGGGGCATTCGATCCGACAGTTCAGGTTTTGTGGAAACTGTATGCCGATTATTTTGCCGCCCATCCCGATGCGGAAACGCCGCCGCCGGAGAATAGCGTGAAGGAAGCCCTGAAACGGGTCGGCTTTGACAAATTGGTGTTTGATGACCGTGAAATCCGTTTTGCCGAAAAGGGTATGGGTTTGTCCTTGAACGGCATCGCGCAAGGCTATATCACGGACAAGGTTGTTGCGCTGCTTAAAGCAAACGGCGTGCCTGCCGCGTTGGTCGATATGGGTGAAATCCGCGGATTTGATACAAACGGCAGGCGGACGTGGAATGTCGGCATCCGCAATCCGGACGACGAAGAAGGCGTGCTGGCAAATATCACGATGAAAGACAAGGCGTTTGCCACTTCGGGCGGCTATGGGACGGTGATGGACAAGGCGGGCAGGTTTACCCATTTGTTCGATCCGCGAACCGGCGTGAGTACGCCGCGTTATAAAAGCATGAGCGTGATGGCGGATGATGCGGCGGTTGCCGATGCCTTGTCGACGGCGTTTTCCGTGATGGATTTGCCGCTGATACGGTCGGTTGCCGAAAGCAGGCGGCTTAAGGTTTGGCTGGTCATGCCGGACAATACTTTGAACGAAATAGGCTGAACCTGAAGCAAAATGCCGTCTGAAAGGCTTTCAGACGGCATTTTGCCGTTGGGCGGGATTTTTAAAGGATGCCCAAAGAATTGATGAAAACAATAATAATGGCAATCGGGGCGAGGTAGCGCAAGGTATTCAGCCACAGCAGCAGCACTGCCCGTGGTACGGTGCTGCCCGATCCGGCATCTTTTAACACAGACTGCTTGTCCTGAATCCAGGCGGTAAAGATGGAAACACTCAAAGCACCAATCGGCATAATGACGGCGGAAATAACATAGTCCCACAAATCAAAAATGGTTTTGCCGAAAACCTTAAACTCACCCCATACGCCGAAAGACAGCGCGGACGGGATGCCGACAATGAAAATGGCTGTGCCGATAAGCCAAGTGTGTTTTTTGCGTTTGCGCTCGTCTTGGCGGATGGTTGAGGCAATGACCGTTTCCAACATCGAAAATGCGGAAGTCAGCGTGGCGAAAACGACCAGCAGCATAAATACCGCAAACAAAACCGTACCGAACGGCATCTTCATAAACACTGCGGGCAATACGATAAAAATCAATCCCGGCCCCTGGCTCGGTTCAAAACCGAAGGCGAACACCGCCGGGAAAATCACCAGACCGGCAAGTAGGGAAACCAAGAGGTTCATCCACATAATCGTATGGCCGGAACGGAACATATCCTGATCTTTTCCCAAATATGAAGCGTAGGTAATCATGGCGGAAACGCCGATGCTCAGGGCAAAAAACGCCTGTCCCAAAGCCGTAATCATCGTATCGGCTTTAAAGTACGACCAATTCGGTTTGAGCAGGAAAGACACGCCCTCCATTGCACCCGGCAGCGTCAGCGAACGGATTGCCAGCGCAATAAAGAGGATAAACAGCCCCGGCATCAGATAACGGTTTGCCTTTTCAATGCCGTCTGAAATCCCGCCTTTGACCACCCAAACCGTAATCAGCATAAACAGTGCCTGATAGGACAGCGAACCTGCCGGATTGGAAATCGTTGTGCCGAACAGGGCTTCAAAGTCCGCTCCTGCATGGATTGCCCCTGTAAAACTGTGGACGACATAATTCAATACCCATCCGCCGACCACGCTGTAAAACGACAGCAAAATAAAGCAGGCGGCAACGCCCATGCGCCCGACCCAAAGCCATTGCGTACCCGGACGCAGAACCCTGAAGGAGTCGACGGCATTTTTACCGCCCGTGCGCCCGATATAAAATTCGGCAAGCTGGACGGGCAGGGCGACCAAGATAGTAAATATCAAAAACAGCAGGAAAAACACCGCGCCGCCGTTGGTGCCTGCCGTATAAGGAAATTTCCAAATCGCGCCCAAACCGATGGCCGAACCTGCCGCAGCAAGGACGAAACCGATTTTGGACGACCAAGAAGCATGGGTAGTCATAGGGTTTATTAAGAAATGTGAAGGTAGTGCATTGTAACAAAGCACTTGACGCGGCGGCACAAGCCGGGGAAGACGCTGCAAAACTTTGCCAATAGGCTGCGTAATATCGGGGGATATTGGGATTTTCTTATTTTGAGGGATGAATTCGGGGTGTTTCTTTCCAATGAACGAATATAATTTGGCGGTTTGTTGCATCAAAGGCTTTCAGACGGCATAGACCGTCTGAAAGCAGTTTATATTGCATCCAATAATTTGTCGGCGGTATGGTTGATGGTGAAACGGTTGGCGACGCATTGATGCCCTGCCGTTGCCAGTGCGTTTTTCGTTTCAGGGTTCAAGACGAGACATTCGATTTCATCCGCCAAAGATTCAGGTGTCAGCCTATCCAGCAGAATCCCCGATTGATGATGTTCGATAATTTCCTTTTGCGCGCCCAAAGTATTGGAAATCACCGCCGTTCGGCAGTACATCGCCTCGCATAATGACAAACCGAATGCTTCCGGGACGAGGCTGGGTAAAACCACGACATCGCTTTGGCGGTAAAACGAAGCAATGTTTTCGGTAAACCCTTCAAAAGAAACAAATGGTTCTGCTCCTGAAGCAGATACGTCCCGCTTCAGGCGGCACATATAATCCGGATGTCCGTGCCCTGCCAATTTGAGCCTGATTTGAGGATATTTCCGATGCAGTATCACACAGGCTTCAATCAGGTTTTCCAATCCTTTTTCCGGACTGATCCTGCCGGCGTAGGCGACGGTAAAAAAACGGCTGTCGGGTTTTTCTTGAGACGGGGGAAAACGGCCGGTATCGATACCGTTATGAACAATCCGGTATTTTTCTTTAAAGGGATTGTCGGCGGTTTGCACATCGTAAACCAGACGGGAAACGCAAATAAAGCGGTCGGTGTTTTTCTGTATCAGGCGGTGATAAAAATCGGTTTTGTTGGCGACGACATTGTGTTTGACAAATATCAGGCGTACCCCGGTCAGTTTTTTCAAAAGTATGGATAAGGCGGCAATTTTGCCGGTGTGTATCATCAGGTGGGAAATGCGGTTTTTCCGGATAAAGCGGGTAAGCGCGCAGAGCGAAAACAGCCCGTTGAGCGTGTGAAGGCGCGTTGTGAAAACGGAAGAAACTTCGGAAAAGCGCCTGTGCATCAACTCATTATTTTTATTGACGGCGGTAAACATCGTGCAGCCCCGCAGTCCCAATGCTTTTGAAACATCATAGACATATTGTTCGCCCCCGCCCCAAATCTTGGCCGATACGATATTTAATATCCTGAATTCTTTTTCCATTTAAAATTTTCCGCCGGATTTGTACAGATAATATAGTTTGACATATTTAATCATCGTGTAATAGCTGTGGTTGACGGACATAATCCAACCCATTTTTCCATCGAGAAACCCTTTGTTCAGGATATAAATTTTGAAAAAACCCCAAATCGGGCGGAGGATAATGTCCCTAACGAAACTCACGGGCTTTCCCTGCTCTCGGTATTTCTCGGCTGAGATGGAAGTGTATTTGTTGAATTTGTTGAAATATTGTTCCCAGTTGTCGTATGTGTAATGGTATATAAAATGCTTCAGACGGCGTTTGGGGTAGGGGGTTTGTACGGTTTCGTGTACTTTGCCTTGCACCGAACTGTCTTTCTTCGGCATCAAACGGCATACGCTGTCGGGACGCATCGCGCCGTGTGTGGCCGGATGGTTGGGGAAAAGGTTGCGGCGTTCGACAAAATAGGCGGCATAATCGCCGGTTCGGACAATTTTTGAGATTTCATCAGATAGTTCCGGCGTGCAGCGTTCGTCTGCATCAATCAGGAAAACCCATTCTCCGCCTGCCTGTTCGATGGCAAATGTTTTTTGCGCTCCGAAATCCCCGTTCAAATGCCGTCTGAAGACTTTTGCGCCCAAACCCTCGGCAATTTCGGCAGTATTGTCGGTGCTGTAGTCGTCGATAACGATGACTTCTTTATCGAAACGGCAACTTTCAATACATTCCTGAATGTGGTTTGCTTCGTTTTTGGCAACAATCAATACGCTGACTTTTTTCATTATCAAGGTTTCTCAAAGCATTTTGGTTTCACAGGGCGGCAAAAAAGCCCAAACATACGTCCGGGCTTGGGAATTGGTGGGTCCGGTGGGGTTCGAACCCACGACCAAGGGATTATGAGTCCCCTGCTCTAACCCCTGAGCTACAGACCCGTCAAGAGTAGGCGCGTATTGTATAGCATAGCGGTGGGATTGACAAACTTATTTCATCCGATGAGTAAAACGCAGTTGCTTCCCCCAAAGGCAAACGACGAGCTGGCGGCAATGCGTTTTTCGGTTTCCCAGCGGCTGCCGCTGCCGGTCAGGTTGATGGCGGGCAGGTCGGGGTCGTTCTGCCCGTCCCAAAGCTGGGGCGGAAGTTTCCCTTCGGGATTGCTTTGCCGGTCGGCAATGCCCCACGCGAACGCGGCTTCGATTGCGCCCGCCGCGCCCAGCGTGTGTCCGGTTTGCGGCTTGGTGGAAGTGCAGGGCGTATTGTTGTTGAAAACCGCTGCAACGGCGCGGCTTTCCATACTGTCGTTGTGGTGCGTCCCGGTGCCGTGCAGATTAATCCAGCCGATGTCTTCGGGCGCAAGACCTGCGTGTTGCAATGCCGTCTGAAAGGCGAGGATTGCGCCTTGAGCGTCGGGGCGCGGCGTGGAAATATGGTAGGCATCGCTGCTTGCGCCGTAACCCAGAAGCCGCATACCGCCGGAAAAATCCGCATCGCGCGTCATGATGAATACGGCTGCACCTTCGCCGATATTGATGCCGTCGCGGTTGGCGGAAAAGGGATTGGCAATGTTTGGGGACAAGACTTCCAGTGAGGCGAATCCGTTGACGGTCAGCGGCGAGAGTGTGTCCGCGCCGCCGCAGATGACGGCATCGCACATACCGGCGCGAAGCAGGCGTGCGGCACTGATTAATGTGCGCGCGCCGGAAGTGCAGGCGGTGGAAACGACGTAACGCAGGCCGTTTAGCCCGTAAGCATCGGCAATGAAATCGGCGGGCGCGTTCATAAGGTGTTGGCATTGGTTGAACGTGAGGTCTTGCCAGGCTTTTCCCTGAACTGCCTGTCGGAACATCGGGATGTTTTCGTCCGCGCCGCCGGTGGATGTGCCGATAACGACGGCAATCCGGTTTGCGCTGTACCGCCGTATGGCGGCATCGATTTGCGGTTCGATTTGTTCGAGCGTGTGCCAAAGCAGCCTGTTGGTGTGGCTGCGGCAGTGTGCGGGCGTGCCGTCTGAAAAGGGGCGCAGGGTTTCTTTTACCATACCGAAGGCAAGGTTTTTGCCGTCAACCCAGTCGGATGAAAATGTCAGTGCCGGTTTGGAAGAAGGGGACAGCAGGGCATCGATGTGGGTGTGCAGTCCGCTGCCCAATGCGCTGGTGAGTGCAGGGCTTCCGAGGTAAACAGGTATGTTCATAATGGTTCAATCGGTGTAACCGACCAGCGGGTTTGGTCGGGAAGGGTAATCAGGAACTGTCCTCCAATATGGTTGACGCACCATATGTCCCGATTGCGGTAGCGGAACAATGCCCCCTCTTTGCAAAAGGACGCGCCGCCGCCCGCCTGTTTGAGGTCGGGATAGGGGGGCGCGGCATTTTCGGCTGTTATCAGCGGGAGCAGTGCGGCAAACAGGCGACGAGACGGCATATTGGGCATCACGAACCCGTCATTTTTCCAGCCGCCGCTATTGATGGTTTGGCGTGAAACCGGTGCGCCCAATATGTCGGTTTGTACAAACCGGATGCCGTCTTCCAGCTGTTCGGCTGCCAATATGCCGGTTTGTACCGGTTCTTGCCCCTTATTGTAGCGTTCCCATTTGAACCATTGTACGTCTTGGGCAAGGCGTGGTTGGGTTTGGGGGACGGGTAGGGTGTATGAGGAGCAGGCGGCGAGCAGTTTTGCGGTCAATAGGGCAAGCAGGGTTGTGGTCGGGCGCATAAGTTCCTTTCAAAAATGCCGTCTGAAGCAGAAACGGCGGCAGGGCGGCTGACGGTTGGGATGCTGCGTATCTGGGACCGAGTACATCAGCCGTGCTGCCAGCCACAGGTTCAATATGACCCCGATGCCGACGGTCATGCCGAATGCGGCGACGGCCGGTGTACCGCTGAAGGCAAGCAGGACGAAGGAGATGCCGGTCGTGAGCGCGGCAAGCAGCATACCGCCCAGCCGCGCATCGGTGCTGTGTCCGGCATTGAGCGCGTAAACGGCATAATCGATGCCGATGGCGGAAACCAGCAGCAATCCGAACATGGCAAACAGGCTGACGGGAATGCCCAGCCAACCCAATACGGCAACAGTGCCGATGGCGGCAGCGACGGGTACGGCGAGGATTTTTCCACCCTGCCGTGCGCCAAACAGCCGCCACAGCAGCAGCCATGCCAACAGGTAAGACGACAATTTCAGCCAAGCCGCCTGATTGCGCGTATGGCGGAACAGTTCGTTGAGCCTGCCGCGCTTGTCCGCCCATTTGATTCCTGGGACGGTTTCTGCCGTTTTGCGGACGGTTTCCGGATCGGTCATGCCGTTCAGACGGATAACCGAGGCATAACGGTGCGGTTCGACTTCGCCGAGATACAGGGGTTTCCAAGCCTGCGCCAGAGGCAGGACGATGCCGTCTGAAAGCGTGATGGCGGGCGTGCCGGCCGCTTGCAGCAGGGCGGATTTCAGCGTGTCTTCGGGAATACCCAGTTCGTGCAGGGCGCGGTAGTTGCCGGGTTTGTCTGCAATCGCGCGCAAATATTGTTTCAGGCGGTTTTGTTCGGCTGCCGGCAGGATGAATTGATCCAGCGATTGGATGCCTTTCAGTTTGCCTTGTCGAATCAGGGGCGTAAGGGCGCGGCGCAGTTCGGCATTTTTTAACAGCAGCGCGTCTTCGCTTGCGGCTTCGGCAACCAGATATTGACCGCTGAAATCGGTTCCGCCCAATGTGCCGATTTTTTGTATTTGCGACAACAGTCCGGGCGGCATATTCACCCATTGGCGGATGTCGTCGCGCCAGTTGCCGCGCCATAGCCCGACGGCAGTGAAAACAATCAGAAAACCTGTTGCAGGATAACGGAAGGATGGGGGGAGCTGTTTCTTGATATGTCTGCCCAGTATGGTACTTAAGGTGGTAAAAGGTACGGGTTTTGCATGATAACGGGCAAACAGGGGCGGCAGCAGGCAGACGGTCGCGCCGAATGCGCCAAGTAGCGAGAATCCGGAGAAAACGGCAGTTTGCTGTAAAACCGGCAAAGGTGTGAACCAGAGCAGCGCGTATCCCGAAACGGTAATCAGCAGACTGACTGCAAAGGTGGGCAATACCTGTTTCATCGCCGGTTTCGCCTGCCATGATGAGAATACCGACGGGGTCAGCCAGTGCAGCGGGAAATCGACCAGCATCCCGATCAGGCTCGTACCGATAACCAGCGTCAGGGCGTGGATATGTCCGAATACCGCCAGAGCCGCCGCCAAGCCCGCCAGCATGCCTGCGGCAGACGGCAGCAGCAGCCAGAAAGTGCGTGCGCTGCGGAAAACCCACAATATGAGGGTTACGGTCAGGGTTATGCCGGCAAAACCCATTATCCGGCTTTCTTTTTCTGCATCGGCTTTGGCGGCTGCTGCAAAAAGTGCGCCGCCCCCGGTCAGGATTTCGGTGTGCCTGTCGGATGCCAATGTCTGTGTTTTTTGGAGCAGGTTTGCCAAGGCATCTTGAGGCAGGGTGTTATCGGGCAGCTTGGCGCGTATCCACACCCAGGTTTTCCCGTTGTCTTCGTTGAACAGCATACCGTTTTCGGGATGCCATTGCAGACGGGTTTGGGGATTGATTTTGCCGGCAACGAAACGCCCGAAACCCAGCCAGTCCTCATCTAAGGGCAGGGGGGATACGGCAAACGGGTTGGCGGCATCCTCGGCGCGTTGGCGGAAATAATCGGCGGGTTTTTCGGTCAGCAAACGCCGTTGGGCTTCGGGCAGGACGGCTAAACTGATTCTGCCGATGTCTTGGCGGATTTGTGCAAGGTCGGGGCTGATTTGGCTGTTTACTTCGGAAAATATCCCGCTTTGCCGCCACAAGCCGGCGATTTCCGATGCCGTCTGAAATGCGGTTTCGGGTCGGGGGCTGCCCGCCAGCAGGATGATTTGGCTGTTGATTTGCGCGTCGCCGGCGCGTTCCGCCGCCTGCAAAACGGCATCTTGGCTGCTCTTGGGCAGCAGCTCGGTTAAATCGGTTTGCAGCCAATCGCGCGTTGTGATGTTGTAACAGGCAAAGACGGCAAGTGCAGACATCAGCAGGGTGTAAATCAGGCGGATCATAGCGGTTCGGACGGTGTCAGAGTGATTGTTTGGCAAATTCGTCCAGAGGGTTGCCGACGCTGATGCCGTTAAACTGCATATCGGTTTTGTCGCCTTGTTTTTCGTGCAGTTCGATGCGGCGGACGACGCTGTCCCCGCTGATGTCGATATGGTTGAAGATTTGTTTCATCACCAGTGTTTTCGGTGTGAGTTGCAGCGTCCATTTTTGCGCCGACCCTTCGAGTTTCAGGTCAAACTGTTTTTCCAGCCCTTGCGTATCGCCGCCGATCAGGTCGAGAAAGAGTTTGATTTGCCTGCTTTGTCCGGAAAATTTTCCGGTGTCGGGCATTATCCAGCCTTTGCCGTTCCATTGGCTGATGCCGTCTGAACGGACGCGCAGGGTGGCGGCAAACGGTTTTTGCATCTGCCAGAGCAGCCCGCGTTTGGGCATCAGTACGAATTTTCCGGTTGTAGCCATCGGTTTAGATAGGGATTTCAGATGGCGGTATTGGATAAAGCTGCCTTGGATGTTATCGGGTTTTTGCAATATCCGGGCCAGTTCGGCAGTGGAAAATGCCGAGGCGGAAAGAGCGGTTGCGGCAAGGAGTGCGGCAAGCAGGTATTTTTTCATGGTTGTCTGTCGGTGTGGCAATAATGGGTAAAAATGCCGTCTGAAAACGGACGGTGGCTTATGCGGCTTGAAAAGTCGGATGGCTCCGTATGGCTTCGAGCCAGCTTTCCGGCGTTTGGAACTGTGTTTCTCCGATTTCCAAGGATACTGCCGCCTGCGTGGTCGATGCGCGGGTCAGTTTTTCGCCGGTTTGCTCATCGGACAAAGTGTAGTCGATACGCAGGCAAGTGTCGATTTCGACGATGGCCATATCGATGCGGATGGTTTGTCCGAACCGTGCGGGGCGTATGTATTTCAAGTCCATTTTGACGATGGGCCAACTGAAGCCCCGCCTGCCCATTTCATCGTAGCCGTAGCCTATGCTGTCGAGGAAGGCACAGCGTGCGACTTCGAGGTATTTGACGTAGTTGCCGTGCCAGACAATCTGCATCGGATCGACATCGAAAAACGGGACTTGGATGATGTGGCTGTGGCGGCAGAAAATGTGTTTTTTGTTCATCTGGGATGGTGCTCCGTGTGCCAAAAGTCGTAAAAATTGAACCATTGCAGCGGATTCAGACGGCATTCTTCTTCTAAAATGCGGGCGAAATGTTGCGCGGATTCTTTAATTTTTTGCGTGCGCTCCGCCCGCGTCCAATCCGATGTGTCGGTCATAGGGCGAAGTTTCAGGCGGTAGCGTCCGTCCTGTTTGATGCAAAACAGCGCGTTGACCTTGGTTTTCAGCAGAGAGGCCAGAATCCACGCACCTTGCGGTATTTCGGTGCGGTGTTGCAAAAAATCGACGGTTACGGTTTTTTCGCCCCGGACGGGAATGCGGTCGGCGGCGATTGCCAACCACTCTCCTGCTTCAATGCGCCGGCTGAGCGTCATCATCAGCGATGCGTCCAAGTCGCTTACCTGTATCAGTTGGATTTTGTCCGCGCCCGCCTGTTGCAGGGCTTCGTTGAACATTTGCGCGTGGCAGCTGTGTACGAGGACGTTGAGTTTGAAATTCCGGTGGTGGGAAACCAGTGCGCGGCAGATTTCCGTATTGCCCAAGTGCGAACAGGCAAAAATCTGCCCGCGCCCGTTTTGATACATAGAGGCAGTCAGGTTGTCGGGATCCTCGATAATCAGGTCTTCGTAACGTATTTTGCGCTGCCATACGGCAAAGCGGTCGCAAACGGCTTCGCCGAATGCCAAAAACTGCGCGAATATGCGGTTTTCAGACGGCATAGCGTCGGGAAAGGTGTGCCGCAGGCGGTTTTGGTAGGTATGGAGGTTTTTCCGCGCCCGGGGCGAGGTCAGGTAGAAATACAGGACGACAAACCAAATACACGGTTTCATTAAAAAAGGGGGCAGATAACGGACAATCACCGCCGTCAGCTTGAGGAACAGGCGGTTGCCGCGTTCGTTTTGTTCCGCCCAGTGTCGGGATGCGCCGTTCATCGGAATATGCCTTTCAAGATGCGCCAACGCCATTTGAGCATACCGAAAAACAGCCGTGTGTGCATTTGGCTGATAAGGATGTTGTCGGCAAGGGCGCGGAAGTGGGAAATGCCGTCTGCGGCGTAACGGACGGGCGTGGGTATCCACACGGTTTTGATGCCGCGCCAATATAGCCGGATCAGGATTTCGATATCGAAGTCCATACGGTTGCCGACGTGTTCTTCGCGTATGACCGCCAAGACGGACGGCAACGGATAAAGGCGGAAGCCGCACATACCGTCTTTAATATCGGACGACCAGGTATGGACCATATTCCAAAAGTCGGTAATTTTGCGCCCGTACAATCGTGATTTGGGCGCGTCGCCGCCGTATTGCGGCTGACCGCAGATGAGGGCTTCGGGATTGAGTTGCGCGGCACGGACGAACTTCGGCACGTCGTCCAAACAGTGTTGGCCGTCGGCGTCGATTTGCAGGACGTGGCTGTATCCCAGCTCCGCCGCCGCCTCGAAACCCGTGCGTACTGCCGCGCCTTTGCCGCCGTTGCTTGTGCGGCGGATGACGCGGATGCCGTCTGAAGCCAGATTTTCTAAAACGGGTATGCAGTCGGGGCGCGAGCAGTCGTCCACGACCAACACGTCCAAACCGCAGGCGCGCAGGCCGCGCGCGACCGTGCCGACGGTTGTCGGGTGGTTGTAATGGGGGATGAGGGCGAGGATGTTCATATTTATATTAAGGTAAGGCGGTAATCTTATTTGCCTTTGCGAAGGCGGTTCATCGTTCTTCCCTTGCGGCCGGATTGGGACTGTCCTGCGGCGTGTCGAATACCAGTTTCCCCGAGGCGCAGGCGGCATCCTGTTTTTGGATTTTAAATGACAGTTTGTTTTTATCGGCATCGTATCCGAGTTCTACGGAAATGTCGTCATACGGGCGGATAAACTGTTGGTATTTCAGGTTTTCGATGCGGATAATGTTTTGCCTGCCGAAGGGGTGCCGTGCGGCAAGCCGGCGTACCCATTCCAATTCGACTGCGCCGGGGACGAGTGGGAAGGTGGAAAAATGTCCGCCGAAATAGGGTAAATCCAGCGGTACGCGGGTTTGATAGCGCAACCGGTTTCCTTCGGGCGGCAAGGTGTGCCATTGCGGCACGGCGGGTTCTGCCAATGCCGTCTGAAAGTCCGCTGCGGTAATTTTCCCTTGTCCGTTGCGCGGCAGACGGTCTGTAAAACGCCAGTAGCGCGGCAGGGCAGCCGTGTCTTGCGTTTGGGCAAGGTGTTGCTTGAGTGCGGCGATAACGGCGGTGCGCCCCTGTTCCAGCCACGCCGTGATGCCTTCCGTATCGAGTGCCGCCCAAACGGCAATGCGTCCGTGTTCCGGATGCAGGGCGCAATGTGCGTCGGCAATCCAAGGGTGTTTCAGTAATTCGTGTTCGATTTGGTTGAGCGAAATGCGTTTGTCTGCCAATTTGATTATCCTGTCCTGCCTGCCCAGCAGGGCAAAACCGTCTTCGTGTGTTTCGATGCAGTCGGCAATGTGCTGCACGCCGCCTGTCCACGGCGAGGATATTTCCACCGATTTGCCGGTATTGCGGATGGAGACGTTGGGGAACGGTTGCCACAAGGTCTGTTTTTGGCGGGATGCAATGATGCCGGTTTCCGTACTGCCGTAAACTTCATAAGGGCGGACTGCATATTGTTCCAACAGGGCGGCAGTTTCCGGTGGGAGTTCCCCGCCTGCGGAAACGATGCCGGCCATCCTTCCGTTTAACGCCGCCCAATCCCGATTTTCGCCGAAACGGTTGAGCAGGGCGGGGCTGGCAATCCAGACATTTTGATAATTGGACGGCACGTTCAGGCTTGCCGACAGCAGCAGTTCGGGATAGGCGTTTTGCCTGCGGACCATCGCCCACCCCATCAGCAGCGGAAGCGCGAAGCGGAAGGTCAGTCCGTACATATGTTGCGGCGATACGCTGCCGAGGACGGCGGTTTTGCCGCGTCCGAACGGGATTGCCGCAGCCAGCGTGCGGGCTTCCGATTCGATTTGCGCGGCGGTTTTGACGATTGTCTTGGCTTCCCCGCCGGAACCCGAAGTACGCAAATGCACTTCGGATTCGGGCGGGATGTCCAATGCTTGCGGTATGCGGTTTTCAGACGGCATACCGCCGCAAGGGGTTGGTATTTGCCAAACGTGGATGCCGTCTGAAACAATATCGGTGTCGGTCAGCAGGATTTGTGCGGATTTCGCCCAAGTCAGGTTTCCGGGCGCGGTATTCGGCAGCAGCAGGGCTTTGCCGCCGCTATTCCAAACGGCAAGCAATGCGGCTGCGAACAGCGCGGCATCGTCAAACCACAATGCCGCCGAACGGATGTTGTTTTGCTTTAATTTTAACGACAGGGCGTGTACCGTGCGTATAAAATCGGCGCGGGTCCACAGCGGGTCGAAGGCAATCGGCGTATTGTCGGAGAAGTTGATGTCAAACATTCGGGTCATATATTCCAAATGGCAGAACGGAGGGTGTCGTGCCGGATAAAAAAACAGTATTGCAGTGCCGCCTTGCCGATGCGTCGGTCGCCGCCGCCTATCGGGAATCCTGTCTGGACGATGCGGACAGGGCACGCCTGCTGCGCGCGCCGGAATTGGCAGGGCGGACGGATTGGCGGGTCAGCCGCTTCCTGAAGCAGCAGGGCGGCAAGATATGTTCGCTTTCGCACAGCAAAGGGCGGGCGGCGGTTTTGGTCTGCGGCGGCGGCACGGTTTGCGGTGTCGATATTGAAACGGTCCGTCCGCGCAATTTTCAGGCACTTGCCGAATGGGTTTGCTCCCCTGAAGAACGGGTTCTTTTGGCACGTTCCGGTTGGCAGGCAGAGGCTTTTTATCGCCTGTGGTGCATCAAGGAAGCACTACTCAAAGCCTGCGGTTTGGGTTTTCCGCAAGATATGGCGAAAGTCGGTTATCTGACCGACGGTTCGGTAGTTTGCGGCTTGCGTGCGGATGGCGAAACCGGTTGGCACGCCGTCAGCGCAATCTGGTGCGGCGACGCGGTTGTCGCCTGCGTGTGGCGCGGTGCTGCCGAATTGGCGTGGCAGTATTGCGGAACGGATGCCGTCCGGACGGTTTGCCATATCGAGCGGATAGGCGGCAAGGAAGTCGAAGTCTGAAAGCGGCAGTTTGTTGTTTTATTCCGTTTTAAATCAATATGATGTAATCGGATTATGCGGCTTTATCCGTCCTTCCAGCGTTTGAACACCAGCGAGGTATTCACGCCGCCGAAAGCGAAATTGTTGCTCATCACATAATCCGTTTCGATTTCACGTCCGCCGCTCAAAATATAGTCCGCCTTGCCGCAGCGCGGATCGATGTCGTTCAAGTTCAGGGTCGGGGCGAACCAGCCGCCGTTCATCATTTCAATCGAGAACCACGCTTCCAGCGCGCCGCACGCGCCGAGCGTGTGCCCCAAATAGCTTTTTTGCGAACTCATCGGCACAAATCCGAACACGGCTTCGGTTGCCAGCGTTTCGGCGATGTCGCCTTTTTCGGTTGCCGTGCCGTGCCCGTTCACATAGCCGATTTTGTCGGGCGTAATGCCCGCGTCTTGCAGCGCGAGTTCCATACATTTCTGCATGGTTTCTTTTTGCGGCTGGGTAACGTGGCTGCCGTCGCTGTTGGCCCCGTAGCCGACGAGTTCGGCGTAAATTTTCGCACCGCGCCGTTTGGCGTGTTCCAACTCTTCCAGTACAAAAATCCCTGCGCCTTCGCCGATGACCAGCCCGTCGCGGTTCACGTCGTATGGGCGCGGGGTTTTTTCCGGTTCGCCGTTGCGGCGGCTGGCGGCATAAAGCGAGTCGAAAACATACACTTCGGACGGGCAAAATTCTTCGCCTCCGCCCGCCAGCATCATGTCTATCATGCCGTATTTGATGGCTTCGTAAGCATAACCTATGCCTTGGCTGCCGGACGAACACGCGCTCGATGTCGGGATGATGCGTCCTTTCAGTCCGAAAAAGATGCCGATATTGGCGGCGGTCGTATGCGGCATCATACGCACATAGGTGTTGGCACTGAAGTTGCGCGACGTGCCGGTCAGCAACAATTCGCCCACATCGCCGATGTCTTTGGTGCTGCCGCTGGAAGAGCCGCAGGCAACGCCCATCCGCCCGTCGGTAATGCTTTCGTCTCCGAGCAAACCGGCATCCGTCAAAGCCTGCTCCGCCGCATCGACGCACAAATACGATACGCGCCCCATACTTCTGAGCTGTTTGCGCGTCCAATGTTTCGGCGGCGCGTAATCCTCAATCGGCGCACCCAGTTGCGCTTCCAATTCGGGGAAACGTTCGTGCCAATCCATATATTTGACGGCGTTCTTTTCGGCTTTGAATGCTGCCTGTATGCTTTGCCAATCCCGGCCGAAGGCGGTAATGCCGCCTATGCCCGTTACTGCGACCCTTCTAGTATTCAACACAAACCTCCGTTCACCGCAATCACCTGGCGCGTGATATACGCCGCTTTTTCATCCATCAGGAAACGCACCGCGTGCGCCACTTCTTCGGGCAGTCCCATACGCGCGGCGGGGATGGCTTTCAAAATTTCTTCGACAGGTACGTTTTCATCGACAATCTCCGTATCGATCAAACCCGGCGCGACACAGTTGACGGTGATTTTGCGTTTCGCCAGTTCGACCGCCAAGGCTTTTGCCGCGCCGATAATGCCCGCTTTTGACGCGCTGTAATTGACCTGCCCGCGGTTGCCCGTCAGACCGGATACCGATGCCATGCACACAATCCGTCCGGCTTTGCGGCGGCGTATCATCGGCATAACCAGCGGATGCAATACATTGTAAAAACCGTCCAAATTAGTCCGCAGCACCACATCCCAATCGTTGTCTGAAAACGCGGGGAAGGCGTTGTCGCGCGTCAGTCCGGCGTTCAACACCACGCCGTAATACGCGCCGTTTGCTTCGATGTCGGCAGTCAAAATATCGCGGCAGGCTGCGCGGTCGGACACGTCAAACTGCAACACGCGCGCATTTCTGCCCAAAGCGCGGATTTCTTCCGCTACGGCTTCGGCTTCGTCGCGGCGGCTGCGGCAGTGGACGGCGATATCAAAGCCGTCTTCCGCCAAACCGAGTGCAGCGGCTTTGCCTATGCCCCTGTTGGAGCCGGTAATCAGGACGGTTTTGGTCATCGTTGTTCTCCGTATGTGTGTGCCTGTTCAGACGGCATTAAGTTGTTTTGACAGGGTGTTCGGGGCTGTACACGTTGAGTGAGGCGCGCGCCAAAATGCCGTCTGAAGGGAGTGTTCCGGACGAAGTTTCCGGCGCGTCTGTCCAACGCAGTTCGCAGTCGAATACACCCATCCCCCCGGCATCTTGAATAGACATATGCGCCGTTGCCAGCAGATGTGTGCCGACAGGGACGGATTGGGCGAAGATTTCAAGTTTGCGCGTGCCGAGCAGGAAGCCGAGCCGGACCGGCCGTGCGTTTTTTCGGGCTTGGATGCCGGCATATGCGCCGACAGCCTGCGCCATCAGTTCGATAAATGCCGTGTAGGGCAGCATGCCGCCGTCCAGCAGGATGTGGTCGGGTTTTATCTGCGCCCCTGCTTCGACAAAATCATCGCCGTATCGGGTAATGCGGTCTATCAGAACCATACGCCCGCTGTGCGGCAGCAGGGAGGCGGTGTCGGTAATCGGGCATTCTGGCAGTGTGTCCATATATTGCGGCGGCAGGCTGGCAAATACGGGCATTATAATGATAAATGTAAATTCAGGCTAATTCCGGAGGTTTGCCGAGGGGCGGCGTTGTCGGAGAAAGGGGGCAGAAATGCGTTTGAATTTCGGCATTGTCAGGGGGATGGGCTTTGGTTAGAATGCGGCACAGTGTAAATTTTTGAAAGAAACTATGCCGCCGATTATTTGCCGGTTCCACTTCGACATCGCCGACTGGCGGGTTTCGGGCAGCAAAATGCGCGATATGGCGCAGTGGGCAAAATGGGCGGAATGTCCGGATTTTGCCGACGGTTTGCCCGATGTCAGGCCGGAATTGCCGTTCCTGCCCGCTATGCAGCGCCGCCGTTTGAGTAAGGCGGCGCGTCTGGTGTGCGACGCGGCTTGGGACATTGCCTCCGCCCATCCCGGCAGTCCGGTAGTTTATGCCTCGCACGACGGGGAAATGGCGCGTAGTTTCGATTTGTGGTTGGAACTGTTGAAATCGCATACCGTGTCGCCGACTTCGTTCGGTTTGTCGGTGCACAATGCAACGGCTGGGCAATGGTCGATATTGCGTCAGGATATGGGCGAGCAGACGGCATTGGCCGTGTGTGCCGACGGTGTGGAAACGGCATTGGCGGAAGCGGCATCACTGTTGGAAGAGGGATGCGGGTCGGTTTTGGTTTTGGTGGCGGACGATCCGCTGCCGGAAGGATATACCGTATCGGCAACGCGCGCGCCGTTTGCTTATGCTTTGGCGATGGTTCTGACCAAAGGGACGCGTTACAGCCTGACTTTATCTGCTTCGGACGATATGCCGTCTGAAGCCGGTATGCTGCCCGAGGCATATTGGAGCGGTTTGGAATGGGTGCGCTTTCTGCTGAACGGCAGTCGGGAATGCCGCCGGGTATATCGCAATCGTGAATGGCTGTGGCAGCGGAATGGATAAATTGGATTATTGCCGCCGTTTTTTGGCGACTTGGTTAGGATTTGTGATTTTCGGTGTCGGCGGCATTATGATGAAATTGGTTTTGCTGCCTTACACTTTAAACGGCACTTCAGAGTCTGTCGCCCGCCAATTGGCGGCGCGCCGGATTATCGGAACATCTTGGCGTTTGTTTGTCGCTTATCTGAAATGGTCGGGCGTGTTGGAGGTATCGTTCAAGGGTGTTGAAAAACTCAACCGCCCGGGACAGTTGATTTTGGCAAACCATCCGTCTTTGCTGGATGTGGTGCTGCTTGTCGGCCATGTGCCCGAAATGAACTGCATCGTGAAAAAAGATTTGCGGCACAATCCGGCAATGAGCAGCCAGATTAAAGGTGCGGGCTATATTCCGAACGAAGAGTCGGAAGCAATGCTGGAAACGGTAAAGGCAGTTTTTGACAGCGGGCAGAGCCTGCTGGTGTTCCCCGAAGGAACGAGAACGGGCTGGGACGGACGGGTAAAAATGCACCGGGGCGCGGTTTCTTTGGGGCTGCGGTATGCCGAAGTGCTTACACCCGTATGTATCAAAATGAATCCGCCTAATTTTAAAAAGGGGCAGCCGTGGTACCGCATCCCCCCGAAAAGGATACGGTATGAAATTACCGTCGGAGACGACATCCTCCCCCAAGACTGGCTCGCCGAGAAACCGTTGCCGATTGCGGCGCGGCGGCTGAATGAATATCTGCAGGACTATTTTACAAGGAAAACCATATGAACGACTTGGAAAACCAAATCAAACAACTGATTATCGACAGTTTGGCTTTGGAGGATATAACCGCCGCCGACATCGGCAGCGAAGACGCGCTGTTCGGCGACGAAGGGCTGGGCTTGGATTCCGTCGATGCGTTGGAATTGGGCTTGGCGGTGCAAAAACATTTCGGTTTCCGATTGGACGGCGAACAGGAGAACTTGCGCGAACATTTTGCCAATGTCAAAACACTCGCCGCCTTTGTCAAAAGCCGCCAAGCATAAGGATGAAACATATGACCGAACAAGAAATCTACCGGTTGTTGAGCGATACCCTGACCGAGTTGTTTGAAATCGAACCGGAACGGATTACGCCCGATACCAACCTTTACGAAGATTTGGAAATCGACAGTATCGATGCCATCGACCTGATTGACCGCATCAAACGTGA
The DNA here is from genome assembly GCF_962747995.1 of Neisseria viridiae. GTDB lineage: Bacteria > Pseudomonadota > Gammaproteobacteria > Burkholderiales > Neisseriaceae > Neisseria > Neisseria viridiae. The sequence continues at coordinate 121,907 of NZ_CAUJAJ010000003.1, forward strand.
AACTGGCCGTAAGCTGCAGGCTGAAGATTTCCGCAATGTCCGCACCGTCAACGACGTAGTACAGGCGGTATTGAAGATTCAGGCGGGGTAGGCGGCATCTCTGATTATTTTTCAGACGGCATATTTTAATTGGATGCCGTCTGAAAACATTTGTGCGGATTCAAAATGAAACCCGGTTTTTTCGGACATATTTTTCTGACCGTATTAAGCATTGCCTATCCGGCTTTATGGTATTACGGCAGGGAGGCGGGCTGGTTTGTCTGGCTGGCGGCGGCGATGTGCGGGTTGTGGCTGCTGCGCGCCCTGACTGCCAAACTGCCCCAACAGCGTTATGCGGCTTTGTTTATTACACTGTTTTTTGCCGCAGTATTGGTGTTCGGGCGGCGCGACTCAATGTATTGGTATCCCGTCCTCGTCAATCTGATGATGTTGGCGGTGTTCGGGGGAAGCCTGTTTGCCGGGCAGACGGTGATTGAAAAACTTGCGCGGCTGCAACAGCCCGACCTGCCTGAAAAAGCCGTGCGCTATACCCGCCGGGTAACGCAGGTTTGGTGCGTATTCTTTATAATCAACGGGACGCTTGCTGCTTTGTTGGTGTGGTTGGGGCGATATGACTGGTGGGCGGTTTATACCGGCGTGATTGCCTATGTATTGATGGGGATGCTGTTTGCCGGCGAATGGCTTTACCGCAAACTCGTTTTGAAAGTCTGAAACCTTATGTACACTTGCACTTCCTGCGGCGAAAACCACGAAGAAATGCCCGCAATAGGCTTTACCGCCCCCTATCCCTATAACCAACTCAGTGAAGAAGAACGCATTGCTTATCAAGCGGAATGCGATTCTGATTTCTGCATCATCCGCTATCCCGACCAAACCGACCGCTTTATCCGCGCGGTGCTGCCTATTCCGATTATCGGGCATCAGGAAACGCTGGAATACGGGGTGTGGGTGTCCGTCAGCGAAAAGAGTTTTAACGACTATCAAAGCCGCTTTCACGACAATCCGGAAAACGCTGTTTATTTCGGTATGATTTGCAATCGGCTGCCCCCTTACGAATCCGACACCTTCGGTTTGCATTGCAATGTCGTTACCCAACCCGATGGTCAACGTCCTTTGTTGCAACTCCATCAAGGCAGCGGACATCCGCTGGTACGCGACTTTTATCACGGCATAGAATATGCCGAAGCGCAGGCAAGGATAGGAGCGGTATCAACGGCATAATGAATCTAAAAAGCTGTTTCTCACTTATAAAAATACCTGTATCAGAGGGATTATATTGCCTCAGATACAGGTATTTGCACAAAAATTGCGGTAGGGACACTATTTTATCATCGGGTCAAACCCTGCATTAAAGGGCTTGTTTTACAGCCACATCCAGACCGGATGTCGGACGGACAAGCAATTTCTCAAGGGTTTTGTCTTCTGAGAATAATGCACCGTTTGACGCATCCACATCCCATTGTGCGATTAAGCCTGCAAAGCCTTCATCTAATCCCGCCTGCACAAGGGCTGCGGCATAATCTGCCGCAGGAATATCTACATAAGGGATATCTTTACCTGTTTGTTTGCTGATTTCTGCGGCAAGGTCAGCTAATGTCCAGCCGATTGATCCGGCAAGCTCGTAAGTTTGGTTTTCATGCCCTTCGCTTAATGCGACGTTTACCGCTGCTTCCGCAAGTTCTGCACGGAGTACGGACGAAATTTTGCCGTTTTTTGCCGAACCGTAGAAAGCATTGTTTGCTAATGCTGCCGGAATTGAAGCCGTGTAGTTTTCGGTGTACCAGCCATTGCGTAAAATGGTGTAAGTAATGCCTGAGGCTTTTAATGCGGTTTCTGTTTCAACGTGTTCGCCGGCAAGGGATTTTACGGTATTGTCATTGGTCGCGCCGAGTAAGCTGGTGTAGATAATATGTTTCACACCTGCTTTTTTCGCTGATTCAATCACGTTGTTGTGTTGTACAAAACGCTGACCGATTTCATTACTTGATACCAAAATTAAGGTATCTGCGCCTTGCAAGGCTTCTACTTGTCCTTCTGTTTTTGAATAATCAAATTTGCGGGCTTCTACACCTGAAATTTTTTCCGGAGCGCGTACAAGCGCGATGATGTTTGTTTGTTTTGCTTTTAATAAGTCTAATGCGATTACGCCAAATTGACCTGTCGCACCGGTAATTGCGATGGTTTTCGTTGTCATGATGTTTTCCTTCTCGTTAAGTTGAAATGATGTTTGAACATTTGATTGTCCGCTTGATGTGGCGTATTATATTTCAATACTTACTTTTTAGAAGTACTTACATAAACGTAAGTTTTGGAATTTTTTAAAAATATTTTTTAACTTATTAAATTTTAAGGAATTAAAAATGGAAAAAAATCTAAATCGTGGGAACGTACTGGCTTCAGCTTGCCCTTCCCGCCAAATTTTGCAACATTTGACCAGCCGTTGGGGCGTATTGGTGTTGGTGAGTTTGCATTCCGGCACCAAGCGGTTTAGCGAACTTCGCCGCGCTATAGACGGGATAAGCGAACGTATGCTGACGAAAACCTTACAGGAATTGGAAGCCGATGGGATGCTAATCCGTAAATCTTATAATACCGTACCGCCGCAAGTGGATTACACATTAACTGAATTTGGCGCACAGGCATCAAATAAGATGTTTGAGTTGGTGGATTGGTTGGAAACAAATTTGACAGGAATTTTGGCTGCAACAAAAAAACATTAAGGAAACCTGCCGTGCTTTTAAGTAGAATAGTGCGTTTTTAAAGGGATAATAAATATGAAAGCCAAATTGGTTCAAGCAAATATAAAAATAAGCAATCCACCAATCCGGCAGGTCAATTTACTTAATCAATGAAATAAAGCCTATAAGGATCAAATGGCAAATCTACCCTCTATTTAACCCGCCGTGTCAAATCGTCCGCTTGGGCAGCGTGCCTGCCGCCTTTGTGTTTGATGAGATGGCAAGTAAAACGAGGATGGGTTTCTGTTTTAAACATCGGTATTTGCCGCCCATATGGCGAATATTGGTTTTTGCCGCAAACAGAGAATGAAGATTCAGGCCGTCTGAAAGCCAGAATCCGGTTTTCAGGCGGAATCAAATAAGGATCAACATGAAATACAAAGACCTGCGCGACTTCATCGCCATGCTCGAGCAGCAGGGCAAACTCAAACGCGTCGCGCATCCCGTTTCCCCGCATTTGGAAATGACCGAAATCGCCGACCGCGTGCTGCGCGCCGAAGGGCCGGCGTTGTTGTTTGAACACCCGATTAAGCCTGATGGTACGCGCTACGATTATCCCGTGTTGGCAAACCTGTTCGGCACGCCCGAACGCGTGGCGCTGGGCATGGGCGCGGACAGCGTGTCCAAGTTGCGTGAAATCGGTAAAACTTTGGCATATCTGAAAGAACCCGAACCGCCCAAAGGCATTAAAGACGCGTTTTCCAAACTGCCGTTGCTGAAAGATATTTGGAGCATGGCGCCGAACGTGGTGAAAAACGCGCCGTGTCAGGAAATTGTGTGGGAAGGTGAAGACGTTGATTTGTATAAACTTCCGATTCAGCATTGCTGGCCGGAAGACGTTGCGCCTCTGGTAACATGGGGTTTGACCGTTACGCGCGGACCAAACAAAAAACGCCAGAACTTAGGCATTTACCGTCAGCAGTTAATCGGCAAAAACAAGCTGATTATGCGCTGGCTGTCGCATCGCGGCGGCGCGCTGGATTATCAGGAATTCCGCAAACTCAATCCCGATACGCCGTATCCCGTCGCTGTCGTGCTCGGTTGCGACCCTGCCACCATTTTGGGCGCGGTAACGCCTGTTCCCGATACCTTGAGCGAATACCAGTTTGCCGGACTGCTGCGTGGTTCGCGGACGGAACTGGTGAAATGTATCGGCAACGATTTGCAAGTGCCTGCCCGTGCCGAAATTGTATTGGAAGGCGTGATTCATCCGAACGAAACCGCGTTGGAAGGCCCATACGGCGACCACACCGGCTATTACAACGAGCAGGACCATTTCCCCGTATTCACGGTTGAACGCATTACCATGCGCGAAAATCCGATTTACCATTCCACCTACACAGGCAAACCGCCCGATGAACCCGCTGTTTTGGGCGTGGCGTTGAACGAAGTGTTCGTACCGCTCTTACAAAAGCAGTTTCCCGAAATCACCGATTTCTACCTGCCGCCCGAAGGCTGCTCCTACCGCATGGCGGTGGTCAGCATGAAAAAACAGTACGCCGGACACGCCAAGCGCGTGATGATGGGCTGCTGGTCGTTCCTGCGCCAATTTATGTACACTAAATTCATCATCGTGGTGGATGACGATGTGAACGTGCGCGACTGGAAAGAAGTCATCTGGGCGGTCACCACGCGCATGGATCCCGTACGCGACACTGTTTTGATGGAAAATACGCCTATCGACTATCTGGATTTCGCCAGCCCTGTCAGCGGACTCGGCGGCAAAATGGGTTTGGATGCGACCAACAAATGGTCGGGCGAAACCAACCGCGAATGGGGACGGGTGATCAAAAAAGACCCTGCCGTTACGGCTAAGATTGATGGGATTTGGGGGGAACTCGGCTTATAGTAGATTCAAATAGGATTCCTCGTGTCGTCATTCCCGCGCTGGCGGAAATGACGATAATTGAGTATTTTTTATTTTAAATCAATATATTGAAAGTTAGTTTGATACGCAATGCCGCCCTACGGTTGCAGGGCGGCATTGCTATGCCGCCGTTTGGATTTTTAGACGGCATTTGTGTGTTGCCTGTGTGGTTTTGTGTTGGGATGGCAATTTCGAGGCAGCCGATGCCGTCTGAAAGGCGGTTGTCTGGCGGGACAGGCGCGTTCTGTTTGTCTGTTTGGAAACGGTTGGGAAAAAGGCGTATGTCGGCGGATTTGTTGGGCGTAGCGGCTGGGCTTTTTGCGGCAAGCTGCGATTTTGTCCGTTACGGATTGCGGCGGCTGAAAATCCTGTACCGCGCCTGGAAACGAGGCGGCTGGCGGAATATGCGGCGCGTGTCGCTGCGGCGGAAGATGGCGGTCTCGGCATGGTCGGTGTTCGCCGCACTGCTTGCGGCGGCGTTGATATTCGGCCGGTGGCTGGTTTTTTGTCGGTTGGGCCGGTTTTTAGGATGGCATGAGGGGAAGACACATGGACGAACTGTTCAAATGGGCGGTCAGGATTTTGGCGGCGGTGGCGGACTGGATACTCGAGCTGATGTGTTCGGCATTCCTGTTTGCGGAACCAAGCCGTTTTTTCCATCGGACCGCACGTATCGTTGTGCCGGTTTTGAGCTTGGGTCTGTTTCGTGTCGAAGATTATGGAAACACGGAATGTTTGGACTGGCGGACGTTTTCTGCCGATATGGGCGAATGGATAGGCGGTTGGTTTTGGTTCGCGTTCTTGCTTGCCTTTTCAGTATGGGCAGCCTATGCCCTGTCGTGAAATATAACTGACATACTTTGTTTTTGATGCGCCAACGAAAAATCGCTGCGGTTTGACGAAAATATAAATGGCGGTATTGCCAGCCGACACCAAACCAAACAGATGTGGGGCTTGTGTTTCCGATGTGGTACGGTCGGAAAGGTCATGCCGTCTGAAGCTTAATGTGTTTCAGACGCATTTTTGTACGCAGGGTATTTACGGTTCTTTAGGTTTGAGCCACTGCCATTGTTCCAGCAGGGTGTCTTCGAGGATTTTCTGTTTCTCTTTGCGCGAATTGATGCCGCCGGTCAGCCTGCCGTAATCGACGGTAATGGACGGCTTGTCCACGGTACCGGTGATTTTCAGGGGAATCGGTTTGTTTTTCGGATGGACGGCGTTGCGGATAAGGACATCTTCAGACAATTCCTGCGTATCCAGATTGGTATAGCCGTTGCTGGTAACATAGAGGCTGTCGGAGAAGAGTTCGGTATCGATGTGGCGGCTGATGCCGTCTGAAATTTCGCTGTTGAGCGTGAATCGGTGGAAGGGTGTGCTGGGTGCGGCACTGTCGGCAGTTTTGCCCGAAATGCCGTTTTTCAGGATATTGTCCATGTCGATACCGTGCCACGCGCCGTTGGAAATATTCAACGACAGGCTGCCTTGAAGCGAGCGGATAAGCTCTTTTCGGGTTTCGCCGCTCGCGGTCAGGTCGATGACCGCGTCGCCGTTGCCGCTGAAGCTGTGGAAGCCGAACAGGTCTTGCAGCAGCGGTTGGATTTGGATGTTGCTTGCATTCTGTTGCAGGCGGTAAGTGGCGGGGCGGGTGTTGGCGATGCTGATGCCGCCTTCGGTATGGCCGCCGTAAAGCCCTGACTTGAAACGGCTGAGCGCGATATGGCCTTTGTCGGCGCGGAGGTAGGTTTCCATATCGTCCAGTTGCAGGCCGGGGAGTTGGACATTGCCGATTTTAAGGTGGGCCTCGATATCTCCGGACAGCCTGCCGAGGGTGTTGGGAAATATTTTGCCGTTTTGTTGCCGCACGTCGTCAAGATAGGGGGTCAGGTTTAATTTTTGCAGTGCGACGGCGGCTTCCAGGTGCGGTGCGTCTTCATGTGTGTATCTGAATTTCGCGGCAACGGTTTGGCGGTCGAACGAACCGTTGAGTTCAGCATGCCACTGATGAAGGTTTTTTATGGACATCGAACCGTCGAGCCGGCTGATGAAACGGGGTTGCGGCAGGCGGTTGACGGTATCCTGAAGGGTCGATACATGCAGGCGCGGTGCCTCCAGACCATTATTCCGGCTCCAAACCAATGGCGAGCCGAGGGAAAAGTTGGTTTGAAGGCGGGGTGTTTTGACGTTGCCGGAGATTTCGGCGTTGCCGATGTTGCCGATACCGGGGTGAAGTTTGGCCTTATCGAGTTTGAACGATCCGCCCCATTGGGAATTCCCGTCGTCGGCGGTAGCGGTAAATGTCCCGTTGACGGTTTCAATTTTAATGCTGTTGTTCCTGAGTGCCAGCGTAGGGATTTGGGCGGTCAGGTGGAGGTTACGGAAGGAAGTGTCTGCACGCAGGCCGAGGCCGGTGGCATCCGCTCCGCCGGCATTGAAGCGGATCGTGGGGCTGCCGGTGGTGGAAACGGCAATGCGGTGTCCGTTTAGGGCGGTCTCGGCTTCGAAATGGAACGGTGAGATTTCGGGCGGATTGATGCCGTCTGAAATGAAAAGCCCTTTGCTTTTCCATGAGGCAGACAGGTTTTCGCCGGTCAGTGTGCCCGAACTTTCAAACTGTTGTCCCGATGAAACGGGGGATTGCAGGTTGAGGCGGACTTCCTTCAGGGTGAACCGCTCTTGCAGGAAGTCGAGGTGGACGGTGCTGTTTTCGATAATGATGCGGTTTACCGAGGCTTTGCGTTTTGGGTTGTCGATCAGGTCTTGGATGTTCCAAACACCTTTTCCGTCGCGCGTCAGGGCAAGTTCCGCACCTGAAACCACCCATTTTTCAACCTGTATCTGATCCGACCACAGATTTTTCCAGCTCAATCCGATTTTGGTTTCTTTGACGGAAACGGCAGTCCGGTTGCTGCCGGGTTCGGTAATGGTCAGGTTTTTCAGGATGACGGTCGGCCGGGGCAGAAGCCTGCGCTGTATATCCGCATCAAACGAGATTTTCCGGTGCGTATGGGCAATGCTTTGCTGGAGGCGGCTTCGGATGTTTTCAGGTGTGAAGATGCGATATACGGAAGCGTGCAGCCCGATTGCCGCCAAAAGCAGTATCGTCAGCACGGCTACCGCATATTTCAGACGGTATTTGTGGAAGACCGATAATAAATCCATAGCCTGAAAAGTCTGTAAAACACGCCACAGTATAACACGGCTTGTGGCAATCCTATTTTGTGCGGGCGGATTATCTTGTATAAAGGGGTAATGCCCATAAGCAGGCATACCGCCGGATCAGGTATCGTGGGCGTTGCCGCGTTTGCAGGGGCAGTGTATGTTTCATACGGCGGCGGATTCTGCAAGATACTTTTTTGAAATACTGATGCCGTCTGAAACGGACAAGTTTTGTTCAGACGGTATATAATTTGCTTTTTATTCCGGAGGCACGGATATGGTCGGATGCGTTTGGCAGGCAGGACGGTTTGAAATCGGTTTGGACAAACCGAAAATCATGGGTGTCGTGAATCTCACGCCCGATTCTTTGCCCGACGGCGGCGCGTATTCGCAAAACGCCCAAACAGCTTTGGCGCATGCCGAACGGCTTTTGAAAGAGGGCGCGGACATTCTCGACATCGGCGGCGAATCGACGCGGCCGGGTGCGGGTTATGTTTCGCCTGAAGAAGAATGGGCGCGGGTTGAGTCTGTATTGGCGGAAGTGGCAGGGTGGGGCGTTCCCGTCAGTTTGGACACGCGCCGCACGGTGATTATGGAAAAAGCGTTGGCACTCGGCGGCATCGATATTATTAACGATGTGGCGGCGTTGACCGACGAAGGCGCGGTCGAATTGCTGGCGTGTCAGGCGGATACGGGCATTTGCCTGATGCACATGCAGGGTGTGCCTGAAAACATGCAGATTAATCCGAAATATCAGGATGTTGTCGGTGAAGTGGCGCGGTATTTGAAAGCGCGGGCGGCGGAATGCATCGCGGCAGGCATCGCCCCGCAACGCATCGTGCTTGACCCCGGTTTCGGCTTCGGCAAAACCTTGCAACACAATATCGCACTGATGCGGCATTTGCCCGAATTGATGGCGGAAACCGGTTTGCCGCTGCTGATCGGTGTGTCGCGCAAAACCATGATAGGCGAACTGACCGGCGAGGCAAATGCGGCGGAACGCGTACACGGCAGCGTGGCGGCAGCGTTGGCTTCCGTAGCGCGCGGCGCGCAAATCGTGCGGGTGCATGATGTGAAGGCGACGGCGGATGCGTTGAAGGCGTGGGAAGCGTTGGGCATCAATCTGTAAAGAGCGGTTCACATACTTCATGCCGTCTGAAAAGGACGGGGCGGCTTCAGACGGCATCAACGGTGCAGACAGCAAGGCACAAACTGACTGTATAATCTCGGACAACGGTTCACATTCTCGGAGCAACACATGGCAAAAAAATATTTCGGCACGGATGGTGTACGCGGTGAAGTCGGGCAGTTTCCGATTACGCCCGATTTTGTATTGAAACTCGGCTATGCGGCGGGTCAGGTTTTGGTTCAGCACGACACCGACCAGAAACCGACCGTTTTAATCGGCAAGGATACGCGTATTTCCGGTTATATGCTGGAAGCCGCTTTGGTGGCAGGTTTTACCGCCGCAGGTGTCAACGTTATCCAAACCGGTCCGCTTCCTACGCCCGGCGTGGCTTATCTGACCCGTGCGCTGCGTTTGTCCGCCGGTGTGATGATTTCCGCGTCGCACAATGCTTATTCCGACAACGGCATTAAATTCTTTGCCGAGGGCGGCGTGAAGCTTTCCGATGAAATCGAGTTGGAAATCGAAGCCAAAATCGACGAAGAAATGAAAACCCAGCCTTCTGCACGCCTCGGTCGCGCACGCCGCATCAGCGGTGCGGACGACCGCTATATCGAATTTTGCAAATCCACCTTTCCCAGCCATTCCGACCTTCGGGGTTTGAAGTTGGTTATCGATACCGCCAACGGCGCGGGGTACGGTGTCGCACCCAAGGTGTTTCACGAACTGGGAGCACAAGTCGTCAGCATCGGCGACGAACCCAACGGCTACAATATTAATGAAAAATGTGGTGCGACTTATACCAAGACACTCCAGGCCGCCGTTTTACAGCATGAAGCCGACTACGGCATCGCCTTAGACGGCGACGGCGACCGCCTGATGATGGTCGATAAAAACGGTAAGGTTTACGACGGCGACAGCCTGATTTACGTCATCGCCAAAGCCCGCGCCCGAGAAGGTATCAACATCGGCGGCGTGGTCGGCACGGTCATGACCAATATGGCGATGGAAATCGCCCTGAAAGAGCAGGGTGTCGATTTCTGCCGCGCCAAAGTCGGCGACCGCTATGTGTTGGAACAGCTGAACCAACGCGGCTGGCTCATCGGCGGCGAAGCCAGCGGCCATATTTTGTGCATGGACAAACACAACACCGGCGACGGCATTATTTCCGCGCTGCAAGTTTTGGCGGCGCTGCAAATCCTGAACCAAGACCTCGCCACCGTTTGCGCCGACTGGCAGCCGTATCCGCAAACTATGATTAACGTGCGCATCCAAAAGGGTCAGAAATGGCAAGAAGCTTCGAAAGACGTGTTGGCCGAAGTGGAAAAAGAACTCGAAGGCAAAGGAAGGGTTGTGTTGCGCGCTTCGGGAACCGAACCCGTCGTGCGCGTGATGGTTGAGGCACGACAGGCCGATTGGGCGCGCGAAGGGGCGGAACGTATTGCTTCCGCCATCGGCAGCCTTTAGGCAAAATTCAGGAAAAACCGTTTTCAGAACCGGCCGGTTTTCTGTTTAAATGCCGTCTGAACATGCGGAGGATATGCGAATCTGCCTTTTTTCCGCTTTCAGACGGCATAATCTTTGATAGAATGCCTGCTTCATGTAGAAAATGTTTCGGTTTGTTCTGACTTTTTATCTCCGACAATGGAATATCCGCCATGTTTGCTTTTTTAGAAGCCTTTTTTGTCGAATACGGCTACGCGGCCGTGTTTTTCGTTTTGGTCATCTGCGGTTTCGGCGTGCCGATTCCCGAGGATTTGACCTTGGTAACGGGCGGCGTGATTTCGGGTATGGGTTATACCAATCCGCATATTATGTTTGCGGTCGGTATGCTCGGCGTGTTGGCGGGCGACGGCGTGATGTTTGCCGCCGGACGCATTTGGGGGCAGAAAATCCTCAAGTTCAAACCGATTGCGCGCATCATGACGCCGAAACGTTACGCGCAGGTTCAGGAAAAATTCGATAAATACGGCAACTGGGTTCTGTTTGTCGCCCGTTTCCTGCCCGGTTTGAGAACGGCCGTATTTGTTACAGCCGGTATCAGCCGCAAGGTTTCATACTTGCGTTTTATCATTATGGATGGACTGGCCGCGCTGATTTCCGTCCCTATTTGGATTTATCTGGGCGAATACGGTGCGCACAACATCGATTGGCTGATGGCGAAAATGCACAGCCTGCAATCGGGCATCTTCATCGCATTGGGCGTGCTGGCGGCGGTGCTGGCGTGGTTTTGGTGGCGCAAACGCCGGCATTATCAGCTTTACCGCGCACAATTGAGCGAAAAACGCGCCAAACGCAAGGCGGAAAAGGCAGCGAAAAAAGCGGCACAGAAGCAGCAGTAAATCGGATTTTCGACCGTCCGGACGCATTTCACGTTTCAGGCGGTCTTTGCATTTTCAGGATGAGCCATGAAACAGAAAATTTTTGTCCTTTATACCGGCGGTACCATCGGCATGACGCAAAGCAGTGCGGGATTGCGCCCCGATACTGCGCTGGTCAGCCAAGCCCTTTCCCCTTTTTCAGACGGCCTCGACTTCGAGTGGCACGTCTGCAATCCCTTGATTGATTCCTCCTCCGTCACCCTGCAACACTGGCACGACTGGCTGGACATCATCGCCGACAAACTCCCTTCATGCGACGGCATCCTGATACTGCACGGCACGGACAGCATGGCGTACACCGCCAACCTCCTCGCGCTCGCCCTGCAAGGTTTGGGCAAACCGATTGTCCTGACCGGTTCCCAATGGCCTTACGCCGCCGAAAACAGCGACGCCCCGCGCAATCTCTCCACCGCCGTTGCCGCCTTCAGCCTCAAGCTCAAACAAACCGTCATTGCCTTTGACGGCAAACTGTATCCCGCCGTCGGCAGCAGCAAAGTCAGCACCGAAACCGCCGCAGGCTTCGACAATCCGCATTTCGGCGCCATCGCCGAATGGGATGAAACACAAGGCTGGCACAATCTTCGTATCCCGTCCCAAGACGCAGCAGCCGTTTCAGACGGCCTCAAAATCCGCTATCCCGATCCGCAGGCAAAAATCGCCGTCCGCACGCTTATCCCCGGCTTTGCCGTCCAAGAACTTGCGGACGGACTCGGACAGCTTCCCGCCCAAGCCCTTATCCTGCAAAGCTACGGACACGGCAACACGCCCGCAGACGAAGGTTTCATCCGCGCCGTTCGAGACTTCGCGCGGCAGGGCAAACTGCTGCTCAACATCAGCCAAGTCCGACAAGGCAAAACCGCCGCCGTTTACGCGCAAGGCAACGCGTTCCGCAACTCGGGCATCATCAACGGCGGCAAATGTAACCTCGAAACCGCCACCGCGCTGATGACCCTCGCCGTATCGCAAGGCTGGGGTAAGGAAGAGGTGGAAAAAGAGTTGGCAAGACTGCAATTATTGTGAAATCGAAATGAACTTTACCGACACCCACTGCCATCTCGCCGATCCCGCCTTACGCGAAAACCTGCCGCACGTTTTGACCGCAGCGCGGGAGGCTGGAGTAGGGCGGTTTATCGTTCCCGCCACCTGTCCGCAGGATTGGCAGGATGTGGCGGATTTGGCGGAAATGCCGTCCGAACACGGTCAAATCCGTATTGCGCTGGGCATCCATCCTTGGTTTTCAGGCGGCATTGCGGAACAGGATTTTACCGGTTTGGAAGCCGTATTGGCGCGTTACCCCCGAGCGTGGGTCGGCGAAATCGGCTTGGATTTTTACGACAAAACCCAAACGCCGCAGCAGCGCGAACGGCAAATCCAAGTCTTCAGCCGCCAGCTTGCCATCGCGCAAACCCTGCGCTGCCGCGTGATTATCCATAATCTCAAAGCCACCGCCGACATCGCCGCTGCCGTCAAACAGGCAGGCTTTACTCAAGGCGGCATCGTTCACGCCTTCTCAGGCAGCGCGGAAGAAGCGCGCGTGTTGACGAAATTGGGTTTCAAAATCGGCATCGGTTCGTTGTTGCTCAACCCGAACGCCCGCAAAATACGCGAAACCCTCAAAACCCTGAATGACACCGATTTCGTCTTGGAAACCGACAGCCCGTTTATGCTGAAAAAAGAGATTAATACGCCTGCCAATATTCCGGGTATTGCAAAGATTGCTGCGGAAATCCGCGGAACCTGTGTAGAAAAGATTGCCAAGGTAACGGAGCGCAATGCCGATGCCCTGTTGGGACGGTAGGTTATCCATCTAAGATTATCTTTTTGAATATCCGGAAAACCTATTATAATAATCCAGTGTTGATGCCGTCTGAACATTCAGGCGGCGTTTGTTATGGAAGAATTATGAAGACGTCTATCTTAGAAAAACTACAACAACTCAGCGACCGACTGGAAGAAGTCACCCACCTCCTCGGACAGCCCGAAGCCACATCCGACATGGACAATTACCGCAAACTTACCCGCGAACACGCTGAATTGACCCCCGTCGTCGAAGTATTTCAAAACTATCAACTGGCGCAAAGCGACTTGGCAGATGCCGAAGAAATGCTGTCCGACCCCGAAATGAAAGACTTTGCCGCCGAAGAAATCGAAGCGGCAAAAGCCAAAATCAACACGCTCGATACCGAACTGCAAAAACTGCTGCTGCCCAAAGATGCCGATGACGACAAAAACATCTTTATCGAAGTACGCGCCGGTACCGGTGGCGACGAAGCCGCGCTGTTTGCAGGCGATTTGCTGCGTATGTACAGCCGCTACGCCGAGCGCAACCGCTGGCAGGTCGAAATCGTGTCCGCCAACGAAAGCGAGTTGGGCGGCTATAAAGAAGTCATCGCCCGCATCGTCGGACTCGGGGCGTACAGCCGTTTGAAATTTGAATCGGGCGGACACCGCGTGCAGCGCGTTCCCGCCACTGAAAGCCAAGGCCGTATCCACACTTCAGCCTGTACCGTCGCCGTCATGCCTGAAGCGGACGAACTCGAAGACATCGAGTTGAACCCCGCCGACCTTCGTATCGACACCTTCCGTGCATCCGGTGCGGGCGGTCAGCACATCAACAAAACTGACTCCGCCGTCCGCATCACCCACCTGCCCACAGGCATGGTGGTCGAGTGCCAAGACGGACGCAGCCAACACGCCAACAAGGCGCAGGCGATGAAAGTCCTCGCCGCCCGCCTGAACGACGCGCAAAAACGCGAAGCCCAAGCCAAAGAAGCCGCCGAACGCAAATCCCTCATCGGCAGCGGCGACCGCAGCGAACGCATCCGCACCTACAACTATCCCCAAGGCAGGGTAACAGACCACCGCATCAACCTTACCCTGCACAAGCTGGATTTTGTCATGGACGGCGATTTGGAAGAAATCACCGATGCCCTGATTGCCGAACATCAGGCGGAGCTTCTGGCGGCGATGGGCGATTGAGTTTTGTGTTTTGAAATGGAAATGCCGTCTGAAATCCAAGTTTCAGACGGCATTTTGCGTCTGCCGTGCATGCAATCAATTTTAATCCGCCATATTCTACTGATTTGTTTGGATTCAGTGTATTATGCCGTTTCTCAACCATAGGCGACAACTGGACATATTGATGAAGATTGCGATTTACGGTACGAAAAGCTATGACCGCGAACATTTTACCCGCGCCAACCGGCATTTCGGCTTCGAGCTGGAGTTTTTTGATTTTATGCTGGATGCGAAAACGGCGAAAATGGCGGAAGGCGCGGAGGCGGTCTGTATTTTTGTGAACGACGACGGCAGCCGGCCCGTGTTGGAAAAATTGGCGCAAATTGGCGTGAAAACTGTGGCGTTGCGTTGTGCCGGCTTCAATAATGTGGATTTGAAGGCGGCTGAAGAGTTGGGCTTGAAAGTCGTGCGCGTGCCAGCCTATTCGCCCGAGTCGGTTGCGGAACATACGGTCGGTCTGATGCTGACTTTGAACCGCCGTATCCACAAAGCCTATCAGCGTACCCGCGATGCCAATTTTTCTTTGGAGGGGCTGACCGGTTTCAATATGTACGGCAAAACGGCGGGCGTTATCGGCACGGGGAAAATCGGTATCGCAACGATGCGGATTTTAAAGGGTTTCGGTATGAACCTGCTGGCTTACGATCCGTTTTGCAATCCTGAAGCGGAAAAAATCGGCGGCAGGTATGTGGATTTGGACGAGCTGTATGCCCGATCGGACATCATCACGCTGCATTGCCCCGCCACGCCGGAGAACCACTATATGCTGAATGAAGCGGCGTTCGACAAAATGAAAGACGGTGTGATGATTATCAACACCAGCCGTGGCGGTCTGATTGACAGTGCCGCCGCCATTGAGGCGTTGAAACGCCGGAAAATCGGCGCATTGGGCATGGATGTGTACGAGAACGAACGCGAATTGTTTTTTGAAGACAAATCCAACGATGTGATTACCGACGACGTGTTCCGCCGACTGTCGTCCTGCCATAACGTGCTGTTTACCGGACATCAGGCATTTTTGACGGAAGAGGCGTTGGGTAATATTTCGGAAGTTACGCTGTCCAATATCCGCGAGGTCGGACAGACTGGCGATTGCGGCAATGCGGTTCGTGCCGACGGTTGACGTGTTTTAAAAGTTTAAAGGAAATGCCGTCTGAAACAGGTTTCAGACGGCATTTGACGTTCAGGCAGCCTGCAAACTTATTTGACTTCCAACTTGGCAACGCCACCCATATAAGGCTGCAAAGCGGCTGGGATATTGATACTGCCGTCGGCGTTTTGATGGTTTTCCAAAACCGCGACCAGCGTTCTGCCGACAGCCAAACCGGAGCCGTTCAAAGTATGTACCAAGCGGTTTTTGCCGTTTTCGTCTTTGAAACGCGCCTTCATCCGGCGGGCTTGGAAATCTTCGCAGTTGGAACAGCTTGAGATTTCGCGGTAGGTGTTTTGCGCCGGTACCCAAACTTCCAAGTCATACGTTTTTGCCGCGCCGAAACCCATATCACCGGTACACAGGGTAATCACGCGGTAGGGCAGTTCCAAAGCCTTTAGGATGTTTTCGGCATGGCCGACCATTTCTTCCAGCGTTTCGTATGATTTTTCGGGATGAACGATTTGTACCATTTCCACTTTGTCGAACTGGTGTTGGCGGATTAGGCCGCGTGTGTCTTTGCCGTATGATCCCGCTTCACTGCGGAAACAGGGCGAATGCGCGGTCAGCTTCAGCGGCAGTTGTTCAGACGGGATAATGCTGTCGGCAACGGTATTGGTCAACGTTACTTCGGCGGTTGGAATCAGATATTGCGTGGTTTTGGTTTCGTCGCCACCACGGGTAACGTGGAACAAATCTTCCGCAAATTTAGGCAGTTGGCCCGTGCCTTGCAGCGTCGTATCGTCAACGATATAAGGCGTGTAATGCTCGGTGTAGCCGTGTTTCAGCGTGTGCGTATCCAGCATGAACTGTGCCAATGCGCGGTGCAGTCGGGCGATTTGTCCGCGCATCACGGTAAAGCGTGCGCCGGACAGCTTCGCGCCGCCTTCAAAATCCAAGCCCAAAGGCTCGCCCAAATCAACATGGTCTTTGATTTCAAAGTCAAATTCGCGCGGCGTACCGACTTTGCGGACTTCGACGTTTTCGGTTTCGTCTTTACCGGTGGGTACGCTTTCGTGCGGCAGGTTAGGTATGCTCAACAACCATGCGTCCAATTCTTTTTGAACGGCATCCAAATCGGCGGCAGCCTGTTCCAAATCGGTTTTGATTTGGGCGACTTGATCCATGGCCGCCTGCGCCTCTTCATGTTTGCCCTGACCTTTCAGTGCGCCGATTTGTTTGGAAATGCTGTTGCGCGAGGCTTGTAGTTCTTCGGTTTTCACCTGAACGGCTTTTCGCTGCTCTTCCAGCGCATTGAAACGCGCGGCATCAAACTCGTAACCGCGCGCCGCCAAGCGTTCTGCCACAGCGGCGGTGTTGCTGCGGAGCAATTGGATATCTAACATGGTCTGATTCCCGAATAATTTGAAACACATTATTGTAAACCAAATTTAAGATATTTTCCCGAATCCGTCTGTGTTTCGACATGTTTGAATCATATCGTCCGATTTGTCAAAACCGTTCGATTTGTGGGAAAATCCAAAGATTGAATTTAACGGAGGGCGACACCGTGTTGGACAGAGAAGGCTATCGCCCCAATGTCGGTATCATCTTAATCAACAACCGCAACGAGGTCTTTTGGGGCAAGCGTGTACGCGAACATTCATGGCAGTTTCCGCAAGGCGGCATCAAGCCGGGCGAAAGCCCCGAAACCGCCATGTACCGCGAGCTTTACGAAGAAGTCGGACTTCTGCCGCAACACGTCAAAATCGTCGGGCGGACGCGCGACTGGCTGCGTTACGACGTGCCGAACAACTGGGTACGCCGCGAATGGCGCGGATCCTATCGCGGACAAAAACAGATTTGGTATCTTTTGCGTTTGGTCGGCCGTGACAGCGATGTCAACCTCCGCGCCTGCCACCATCCCGAATTTGACGGCTGGCGTTGGCACCAATATTGGGCACCCGTTGACGAAGTCATCGAGTTCAAACGCGACGTTTATTTGGGGGCGTTGAAAGAACTCTCCCGCTTCCTGCGCGGTATGGAAAGTTATGAAGACTTTGCCGCCCGCCAACCTTCCGGCAACCGGTAAAACAACGGAACGCAACGCTTTCAGGCCGTCTGAAAGCGTTGTTTTTCTTACTTTCAGATTATTCCTATGGCTAAAAACAACCAATACAGCGAATCCAGCATCACCGTCCTCAAAGGCTTGGAGCCGGTCAAAGAACGTCCCGGCATGTACACCCGCACCGACAGTCCGACCCACATCTGCCAAGAAGTCATCGACAACGCGGCGGACGAGGCGTTGGGCGGTTTCGCTACTGAAATCGACGTGCGCATCCACGACGACGGTTCGCTTTCCGTGTGCGACAACGGACGCGGCATTCCCGTCGGGCTGCACCCTGTCGAAGGCGTGCCCGTGGTCGAACTTGTATTTACCCGTCTGCACGCGGGCGGCAAGTTCAATAAAAAAGACGGCAGCAGCGCGTATGCCTTTTCAGGCGGCCTGCACGGCGTGGGCGTATCCGTTACCAACGCCCTCTCCACCCGCCTTGAGGTAACCGTCAAACGCGAAGGCAAAATCCACCGCATCGTGTTTGCCGGTGGCGACGTGGTCGAACCGTTGGCACAAGTGGGCAAATGCGCCGTCAAAGACAGCGGCACCGAAGTGCGCGTCTGGCCGGACGGCAAATATTTTGAAAGTCCGAATTACAGCATTCCCGAACTCGAACGCCTGCTGCGCGCCAAAGCCGTGCTGCTGCCGGGCGTGCGCGTTTCCCTGACCCGTCCGGTCAAAGGCGAAGACGAAGCACACACCCAAACCTGGCACTATCCAGACGGTCTGAAAAGCTATCTGACCGACCTGATTGCCGACGCGCAGGAAGCCGTGCCGCTGTTCTCCTGCGAAAACTACATTTCAGACGGCCACAACGGCGATTTCAGTATCGGCGAAGGCGCCGCGTTTGCCCTGACCTGGCTGGAAGAAGGCTCGTGCGCCAACGAAAGCTACGTCAACCTCATCCCCACCCCGCTGGGCGGCACGCACGAAGCAGGCTTGAAACAGGCCGTGTTCAACGCCGTCAACAACTTCATCAATCTGCACAACCTCTTGCCGCGCGGCGTGAAAGTACAAAGTGACGACGTGTTCGGCAAAACCGCCTTCGTCCTCTCCGCCCGCGTCCTTGACCCGCAGTTCCAAGGTCAGACCAAAGACAAGCTGACCAACCGCGACGCGCTGAAACTCGTTGCCACCGTATCGGGCGACCCTTTGGAATTGTGGCTCAACCAAAACGTGGACTTCGGCAAAAAAATCGCCGAACTCGCCATCCGTCAGGCACAAGCACGGATGCGTTCGGTTAAAAAGATTGAAAAGAAAAAAGGTAGCGGCGTTGCCGTCCTGCCCGGTAAACTCACCGACTGCGAAAGCGAAGACATCCGCGAAAACGAACTCTTCCTCGTCGAAGGCGATTCCGCCGGCGGCTCCGCCAAACTCGCCCGCGACAAAGCCACCCAAGCCATCCTGCCCCTGCGCGGTAAAGTGCTCAACAGCTTCGAAGTCCACCCCGACCAACTTTTCGGCAACGCCGAAATCCACGACATTTCCGTCGCCATCGGCGTTGATCCGCACGGCATCAACGACAATCCCGACTTAAGCGGCCTGCGCTACGGCAAAATAGCCATCCTGTCCGATGCCGACGTGGATGGTTCGCATATTCAGGTTTTGCTGTTGACCCTGTTCTACCGCCACTTCCCCAAACTGGTTGCCGACGGACACATCTACGTCGCCCAGCCGCCGCTGTTCCGCGTCGATGTCAACGCACAAGGCAAAAGCAAACCCGCCCGCAAATTCTACGCCCTCGACCAAAACGAACTCGACAGCATTTTGGAGCGACTGCAAAAAGAAGGCGTCAAAGAAACCGCCTATTCCATCAGCCGTTTCAAAGGCTTGGGCGAGATGAATCCCGACCAGCTCAAAGACACCACCATGCACCCCGACACCCGCCGCCTGTTGCAGGTGCAAATCCCCGAAGGCGCGGCGGACGAGACGCGCGACATCTTCGTCAAACTGATGGGCAAAGGCGAAGCCGCCGCCCGCCGTGCCTGGATGGAGCGCGAAGGCGATACGGCGGAACTCGATATTTGAACCGTGATTGCCGCATACGAAAAAATGCCGTCTGAAACCAAATCGGTTTTCAGACGGCATTTCGTTTGGGGATTTATTCTGCTGCGGAAGATTCGGCTGCTTCGGCTTCAACAGACGGCGTTTCGGCGGCAGCTTGGGCGGACTGCTGTTGCAAAGCCTGCTGCACGAAAGGATGGTTTTGCGCGATTGCCTGTTCTTCGGGGGTAACTTCGCCTTTGAAACGGTTGTTCAAATCGAAACGTTTGCCGCCGCGCGCCAAGGCTTTCAGATAGCGCGGACGGCGGCAGTGGTTGGCGAGGACGCGTGCAATAAGTGTAGGATCGTATTGGGGCAGCGCGGTAATCAAGTCTTGGTCGATACCGAGTGCCAACGGTTTAAATCGTTTGAATACATCGTATTTGCCGTAGATATGGTCGGCAATCATTTCTGTCTGTTTCTTTTTGCTCATGGTTTGGACCGCAGATTTCAGTGCCGCGCCCAAAGCGGTTTCTTGTATCATTTCAGTTGCATTCCTCTAAACAAACCCGTGCGTCAAGGCTGCACGGCAATGCTTGGTATTCTATTATAAAGTCTGTGTTTTGGCTAAATTTTTATTTGTTTGAAAGGGTAATGTCGGGCGTATTAACCTGAACGTCGGCATTTTGCGCGCGATGGCGCAGGGCGTGGTCGATGAGGACTAATGCGAGCATGGCTTCTGCAATCGGCGCGGCGCGCAGTCCGACGCAGGGGTCGTGTCTGCCGTGGGTGGCGAGTTCGACGGGGTCGCCGTTGATGTCGATACTGCGGCGCGGTGTGGCAATGGAGCTGGTGGGTTTGATGGCGATATTGACGCGGATGTTTTGTCCGGTGCTGATGCCGCCGAGGATGCCGCCCGAATGGTTGGACAGGAAGCCTTGCGGGGTCAGTTCGTCGCCGTGTTCGCTGCCGCGTTGGACAACGCTGCCGAAGCCTGCGCCGATTTCCACGCCTTTGACGGCGTTGATGCCCATCATGGCATAGGCGATTTCGGCATCGAGGCGGTCAAAAACGGGTTCGCCCAAGCCGACGGGGACGTTGGCGGCTTCGATATGCAGCTTCGCGCCGACGGAATCCAAGGATTTGCGCACGCCGTCCATATAGTTTTCCAGCTCGGCAATTTGGCTTTGGTTGGCGGCAAAAAAAGGATTTTGGGAAATGTGTTCGTAGCCTTCAAACTGAATTTCTTTTTCGCCGACTTGGGTAACGTAGGCGGTGATTTCCGTGCCGAATTTTTCTTTCAGCCATTTTTTGGCGACGGCTCCTGCGGCAACGCGGGCGGCGGTTTCGCGGGCGGAGCTTCTGCCGCCGCCGCGGTAGTCGCGCGTGCCGTATTTGTGCCAATAGGTATAGTCGGCGTGGCCGGGGCGGAAACTTTGGGCGATGTTGCCGTAGTCTTTGCTGCGCTGGTCGGTGTTGCGGATTAAGAGGGCGATGGGGGTGCCGGTGGTTTTGCCTTCGAAGACGCCGGAGAGGATTTCGACTTGGTCGGCTTCGCGGCGTTGGGTAACGTGGCGGCTGGTGCCGGGTTTGCGCCGGTCGAGGTCGGCTTGGATGTCTGATTCGTTCAATGCCAGTCCGGGCGGGCAGCCGTCGATGATGCAGCCCAAACCTGCGCCGTGGCTTTCGCCGAAAGTGGTAACGGTGAAGAGTTGTCCGAAAGTGTTGCCTGCCATATTTTCCCTCTGTCGGCGGTATGTTGGAGACGGCGGATTTTAGCATAAAAGCCGGCGGGAAACGGTTTATATGCCGGTAAAGGGGTTGCGTATTTTGCAGTGAATCGGCTTATAATCCGGTCTGATTTTTCAGGATAGCGATATGAGCGACTACACGCAGCAGCTTCAAGATAAAAAAGACTACCTTAAAACCCTTTTTGCAGGTTTGGATGTTCCTGAGTGGGAAGTGTATGAATCTCCGGACAAACATTACCGTATGCGTGCCGAGTTCCGTATTTGGCACGAAGGCGGGGAAATGTTTTATGCCATGTTTGAAAAAGGACAAAAGGCTAGCGGGGCAAGCCTGATCCGTTGCGACCGCTTCGATGCTGCTTCAGAGGCAGTCAACTGCCTGATGCCCGAATTGATTGCCGTTGCCGCCCAATCTGCCGAACTGAGAAACCGTTGGTATGCCGTTGAATTTCTGTCCACGCTCAGTGGCGAAATGCTGGTTACCATGATTTACCACAAAAAACTCGGCGACGCATGGCAACAGGCGGCGCAAGCATTACAGCAACAGTTGGGCATCGCCGTTATCGGACGGAGCAGGGGGCAGAAAATCGTTTTAAAACAGGACTATGTAACGGAAACTTTGAAGGTCGGCAACCGGGATTTCCGTTATCGGCAAATTGAAGGCGGTTTTACCCAACCGAATGCCGCCGTGTGTCAGAAAATGCTTGAATGGGCCTGCGGTGCAGCAGAAGGATTAGATGGGGATTTGCTCGAACTATATTGCGGAAACGGCAATTTCACACTGCCGCTGTCCCGATATTTCCGACAGGTTTTGGCAACCGAGATTTCCAAAACTTCAGTAGGCGCAGCGCAATGGAATATTGAGGCAAACGGGATAGGCAACATCAAAATCGCCCGTCTGTCTGCCGAAGAATTTACCGAAGCCTATACCGGCAAACGTGAGTTTACACGCCTTAAGGAGGGCGGTATTGCTTTGACGGATTATGCATTTTCCACTATTTTCGTTGATCCGCCACGTGCCGGTATCGATGAGAAAACTTTGAAGTTGGTGTTGCAGTTTGACAATATCATCTACATTTCCTGTAATCCTGAAACGCTGCGTGCTAATTTGGACATCTTGGCGGAAACCCATACGGTCGAACGTGCCGCCCTGTTCGACCAATTTCCGTTTACGCACCATATCGAAAGCGGCGTACTGTTGAAAAAGAAAATCCTTGGAAAAAGCAAAAGGTAAGGACTATGTACCGACACATCGAATACTATCCCGGCGACCCGATTTTGAGTTTGGTCGAAACCTTCAAAAACGACCCGCGACCTGAAAAAGTCAATTTGAGCATAGGCATTTATTTCGACGACGAAGGCAAGATGCCCGTATTGGAATCCGTGAGCAGAGCCGAAACCGCCCGCGCCGTCACGCCTGCGCCGTCGCCCTATCTGCCGATGGAAGGCTTAGACACTTACCGCAGCGCGGTGCAGCATTTATTGTTCGGCAAAGACAACCCCGCGCTCGCACAAGGACGCATCGTTACCGTGCAAACTTTGGGCGGCTCGGGCGCGCTCAAAGTCGGGGCGGATTTCCTGCACCGCTGGTTTCCCGAAGCGCGCGCCTACGTCAGCGACCCGACTTGGGACAACCATCGCGGCATTTTTGAAGGCGCAGGTTTCGAGGTCGGCACTTATCCTTATTACGACCCCGCCACCGTCGGCGTGAAATTCGACGAAATGACCGCGTTTTTCAACACCCTGCCCGAAAACAGCGTCTTGATCCTACACCCCTGCTGCCACAACCCGACCGGCGTGGATATGTCGGAACAGCAATGGGACGAGGTGTTGCACATCATCAAAAGGCGCAAACTGATTCCGTTTATGGACATTGCCTACCAAGGATTCGGCGGCGATTTGGACAGCGATGCCTACGCCATCCGCAAAGCGGTGGAAATGGAATTGCCCTTGTTCGTCAGCAATTCCTTCTCGAAAAACCTGTCGCTCTACGGCGAGCGCGTCGGCGGCCTGAGCGTGGTTTGCCCGAATAAAGAAGAAGCGGAATTGGTGTTCGGACAACTCAAATTCATCGTCCGCCGCATCTACTCCAGCCCGCCCGCACACGGCGCGTATCTCACTGCCAATGTGATGAACAGCTCCGAACTTTACGCTTTGTGGCAAAACGAAGTCTATGTCATGCGCAACCGCATCCGCGCCATGCGACAGAAACTTTACGATGTCTTAACTGCGCAAATCCCCGATCGCGATTTCACTTATTTCATCAAACAGCGCGGCATGTTCAGCTACACGGGGTTGAGCGTGGAACAAGTCCGCAGGTTGCGCGACGAATTTGCCGTTTACCTGCTGGATTCGGGCAGGATGTGCGTTGCCGGACTGAATGCTTCGAATATCGCCTATGTTGCCGATGCGTTTGCCGAAGTATTGAAATAAGAATTTGAAGTAAATCAAAAGGCCGTCTGAAAAATATTTATCTTTCAGACGGCCTCTTTATAATTGGCGCACCCAACAGGGATCGAACCTGTGACCTCCAGCTTCGGAAACTGACACTCTTCCAACTGAGCTATGGGTGCGGAAAACGTAAGATTAACGTAAATTCTGCAAATTGGCAAAGTTTATCTTGAGACGTCAGGCTGATGCGCGGGGTATGAGGGATATTTGTTTGGGGATAAGCAAGTATTTTCAATGGATTATTTGCTTAAAAGAGACGCTGCCTGTGATTTTTTACATATTTTCAATGATAGTGATTGGAAAGACCCTGTGAATTCAGTATAATCCAGCAAAATATTGTTAATTGCGTTTAACATACCAAACTATAATTTACAGCACAACCTAACCTGACGGCGAGGCCTACCAAATGAAACAACTCCGCGACAATAAAGCCCAAGGCTCTGCACTGTTTACCCTTGTGAGCGGTATCGTTATTGTTATTGCAGTTCTTTATTTCCTGATTAAGCTGGCGGGCAGCGGCTCGTTCGGTGATGTCGATGCCACTACGGAGGCGGCAACGCAGACCCGTATCCAGCCCGTCGGACAATTGACGATGGGCGACGGTATTCCTGTTGGCGAACGCCAGGGCGAACAGATTTTCAATAAAATCTGTATCCAATGCCACGCGGCGGACAGCAATGTGCCGAACGCTCCGAAACTGGAACACAATGGCGACTGGGCGCCGCGTATCGCGCAAGGCTTCGATACTTTGTTCCAACATGCGCTTAACGGGTTTAATGCCATGCCGGCAAAAGGCGGCGCGGCAGACCTGACCGATCAGGAACTCAAACGGGCGATTGCCTACATGGCGAATAAAAGCGGAGGTTCTTTCCCGAATCCGGATGAGGCTGCGCCTGCCGACAATGCCGCTTCAGGAACAGCTTCTGCTCCTGCCGATAATGCAGCTCCGGCGGAAGCGAAGGCAGAAGACAAAGGTGCTGCCGCACCTGCAGCCGGTGTAGACGGCAAGAAAGTTTTTGAAGCAAACTGTCAGGCATGCCATGGCGGAGCGATTCCAGGTATCCCCGGCATAGGTAAAAAAGACGATTGGGCTCCCCGCATCAAACAAGGTAAGGAAACCTTGCATAAACACGCCCTTGAAGGCTTTAACGCGATGCCTGCCAAAGGCGGCAATGCAGGTTTGAGCGATGACGAAGTCAAAGCAGCTGTTGACTATATGGCCAACCAATCCGGTGCGAAATTCTAAATTCGGATTAAAATTTCGGATTAAATAAAAACGGGGCAGGCATCTGCTCCGTTTTTTTATGGGAATTTATAGTGAATTAAATTTAAATCAGGACAAGGCGACGAAGCCGCAGACAGTACAGATAGTACGGAAAGGCGAGGCAACGCTGTACTGGTTTAAATCTAATCCACTATATTTGTTTGCCCGTGTGGAAATGACATCAAAGGGTGCAAATAGGCTTTTCATCTTCGAAATCTGTCTGCCCAATCGGATGAATAAAAAGTAGGATGATAAAAAAGCTGGTGTATGGATATTGGTTTAACTCATTTGTTTTATAGTGGATTAAATTTAAACCAGTATAGCGTTGCCTCGCCTTTCCGTACTATCTGTACTGTCTGCGGCTTCGTCGCCTTGTCCTGATTTAAATTTAATCCACTATAAAGTTATAGTCGAGATATGTGTATCGGTGCAACCGGCCTGCCGTTGACGAAAATGCCGTCTGAAAGTGTTTCAGACGGCATTTGTGTTTCAGCCTTTCAACAGTCAGTCTTCATAATTTTCCATCGGTGGGCAGCTGCACACGAGGTTGCGGTCGCCGTACACGTCGTCCACGCGGTTGACGCTCAGCCAGAATTTGTTTTCGCGCACGAAAGGCAGCGGGAAGACGGCTTCTTCGCGGGAATACGGGTGCGCCCATTCACCGGTTACGTCGGCGGCGGTGTGCGGGGCGTTGACCAGTGGGTTGTCGTCTTTCGGCCATTCGCCGCGTTCGACTTTCAACACTTCCTGTTTGATTTGTTTCAGGGCGGCGATGAAGCGGTCGAGTTCGGCTTTGCTCTCGCTTTCGGTCGGCTCGATCATCAGCGTGCCGGCAACGGGGAAGGAGACGGTCGGGGCGTGGAAGCCGTAGTCCATCAGGCGTTTGGCGATGTCGGTTTCGGTGATGCCGCTTTCAGCTTTGAGCGGACGCAAATCGACGATGCATTCATGCGCGACGCGACCGTTTTTGCCTGTGTAGAGAACGGGATAGTCTTCGCTCAGGCGTTTGGCGACGTAGTTGGCGTTGAGCAATGCCCAGCGTGTTGCCTGCTCCATGCCTTGTTTGCCCATCATGGTCAGGTACATCCAAGTAATCGGCAGGATGGACGCAGAACCGAAGGCGGCAGCAGCAACGGCGGTTTGCCCGGCACTGGCGCTGTGCGTGTCGGTCAGGGTATGGCCTGGGGCAAACGGGGCGAGGTGGGCTTTTAGGCCGATCGGGCCCATGCCCGGGCCGCCGCCGCCGTGGGGGATACAGAAGGTTTTGTGCAGGTTCATATGCAACACGTCCGCGCCGACTTCGGCGGGCTGCATGATGCCGATTTGGGCGTTGAGGTTGGCGCCGTCCATGTAAACCTGTCCGCCGTTTTCATGGATGATGCGGCAGATGTCGCGGATGCCTTCTTCGTACACGCCGTGGGTGGACGGGTAGGTAATCATGATGGCGGACAAGGCGTCGCGGTGTTGTTCAGCTTTGGCTTTCAAATCGTCGATGTTGACGTTGCCGTGTTCATCGGTATCGACGACGACGACTTTCAAACCGAGCATAGCCGCAGTCGCAGGGTTAGTACCGTGGGCGGATTTCGGAATCAGGCAGATGTTGCGGTGTCCCTCGCCGTTGGCTTCCTGATAGCGGCGGATGGACAGCATACCGCTGTATTCGCCCTGCGCGCCGGAGTTGGGCTGGAAGGAAATCGCGTCAAAGCCGGTGATGGCTTTCAGGCTGTTTTCCATATCGGCGAGCAATTCGCGGTAGCCGGCGGTTTGCGCTTCGGGAGCGTAAGGGTGGATGTCGGAGAACTCCGCCCAAGTAATCGGCAACATTTCCGCAGTCGCGTTGAGTTTCATGGTGCAGCTGCCCAATGAAATCATGCTGCGGTTCATCGCCAAGTCGCGGTCTTCGAGTTTTTTCAGGTAGCGCAACATTTCGTGTTCGGTATGGTAACGGTTGAACACGGGATGTTGCAGAATATCGTCCTGACGCAGCAACTCGGCGTTCAGACGGCCTTTGACGTCATCGGCAAATGTAGCCGTATCCTTGCCGGTAAACGCGCGGTACAAATCAACCAAATCTTCGCATGCCGATGTTTCGTGGAATGCAGCCGCAACTTGAGTATCGTTGACACGGCGCAGGTTGTAACCCGACTCTAAAGCAGCGGCAAACACTTGGTCTGCTTTCTCTTTGTTGCCGAAATCGACGGTAACGGTATCGAAGAAGACTTTGTGAACCACATTCAGGCCGTCTGAAACCAGCGCGTCGGCAAAAGCGGAAGCCAGCGCGTGAATGCGGTTGGCAATGCGTTTCACGCCTTCGGGGCCGTGGTAAACGGCGTACATGCCCGCCAAGTTTGCCAGCAATGCTTGTGCGGTACAAATATTGGATGTCGCTTTTTCGCGGCGGATGTGTTGCTCGCGGGTGGACAAAGCCATGCGCAAGGCAGGTTTGCCCGATGCGTCTTTGGATACGCCGATGATGCGGCCTGGGGCGGAACGTTTGAACTCGTCTTTAAAGGCGAAATAAGCAGCGTGCGGACCACCAAAGCCCATCGGTACGCCGAAGCGTTGGGTGTTGCCCAAAGCAATATCTGCGCCCAATTCGGCAGGCGGTTTCAGCAAAACCAAGCTCATGATGTCGGCGGCAACGGCGACAATCGTGCCTTTGGCTTTCAGACGGCCTATGACGCTTTGCAAGTCTTGCACGTCGCCGTCTTTGCCGACGTATTGGAACAGCGCGCCGAAGTATTCGCCTTCATCCGCTTGGGCAAAATCGCCGACCACCAGCTCGAAGCCGAAATATTTGGCGCGGGTTTTCATCACGTCCAAAGTCTGCGGATAAACGCGCGCATCCACAAAGAAACGCCCGGATTTCACTTTGCCCACGCGGTGCGCCATCGCCATTGCTTCGGCGGCGGCGGTCGCTTCGTCCAACAAAGACGCGCCCGCCACGGGGAAACCGGTCAAATCGATACACACTTGTTGGAAGTTCAACAAAGCTTCCAAACGTCCCTGCGCGATTTCCGCCTGATACGGCGTGTAGGCGGTGTACCAGCCCGGATTTTCCAATACGTTGCGCAAAATCACGTTCGGCACGCGGGTTGGGTAATAGCCCAAGCCGATATAGGACTTGTTGATTACGTTTTTCGACGCAATGTTTTTCAATTTCGCCAATGCGTCCGCCTCGGTCAGGGCTTCGGGCAGGTCGAGTTCAGACGGCATACGGATGCTTTGCGGCACGGTGTTGCCGATAAAGTCGTCCATGCTTTGCTCGCCGACAGCGGCAAGCAACGCCGCTTCGTCGCCGAAACTCAAATGGCGCGCGGCAAATTCGTTGGGGTTGAACAGTTCGGACAGTTTCATTTCTACTCCTTCGGGTTTGTAGGGCTGCCATCAGGCAGAATTTTTAGACATCGGATGATTCGGGTAAGGGTAGCACAAAAGACGGGATAATGGCGGACAATGCGCCAGAATGCAGCAGGTCAGGACAAGCAGCACCGCAAGCGGCAGCGATAAGGGAAAGCCGCCGACCAAAACCATGAAACCCTCAAGCACCAGCCAAGCCAAGGGATGCGCCGGAAGCGGAAAAACAATATTGAGCAGAACCAAAATCACGACAAACAGCGGCAGCCCCGCCATCAGGTTGGCACGCCTGTATGTTGCGTACGGGTCGGATGCTTCTTCAGGTTCGCAATATTCCATGATTTCAGCCTGTCCGGGCTTTATCCGCAGCAGGTTCGGACGGTCGGTCATGCCGTCTGAACCGGCAGGCCGTCTTTTTCAAAAAACGCCATACCGCTGCAACTTCATGCGGCTGTATGGCGTAGGTTTTGCATTTCAGACGGCATATGCGTCCCGAAGCAGTTTGGTGTTCCAGTCGGTTCATGATTATATAAACAACTTGGGTGCGGATAAACCTTTGTTTATCTAAACCCCTGTTTTCTCAAAAATCGATTCAAATCTTCGGCAAATTTCCGATAGCCTTTGCCGTTGGCGTGGATTTGGTCGGATTTCAGATTATTATCGCCCAAAATTTCCGCCCACGCGCCGCCGAACAGCGGAATGCCGTATTCCTCGGACAAATCCTCATACAGCGGATGGTCGCTCAAATGCCCGAACAACGCACCCAGTGTGATGTGCGGCACGCCGACGAGGACGGCGGGGATGTTTTCCTTTTGCACGGTTTCGATGATTTTCGCGATATTGGCGCGGGTCTGCTCCTCGGGAACTTTGCGCAGAAAGTCGTTGCCGCCTATGCCGACAATCACAAGCTTGGGTTTGCGTGCCAACAGCGCGGGCAGGCGGTCGAGGGCTTGTGCGGACGTGTCGCCCGATACGCCGCCGTTGACGACGTTCCAACCCGTCAGTTTTTGCAGTTGCGCGGGGTAGGATTCGTCAGGGTTTGCGCCGTAGCCGAAGGTGAGCGAATCGCCCAAGGCAAGTACGGTGCTTCCTTCGGGAATTTTGGCGTGGGTTCGGGCGGATTTTCTGCCGCAGGCGGTAAGAAGCAACGCGCCTGCGCCGAGGAGGAAGGTTCTTCTGTTCATTGGTTTTTCAGACGGCATCGAGCCATTTCGGGTGGTATTTCAGGGTTTCACGGTAAACCGGACAGCTTTCGGCGTGCGCGCCTTTGAGGTGGCCGGTACTCATCAGAAATTCACCGACGATTTCGCCGCCGACAAATTTGAAATGTTTTTTAAAGAGTTTGACCCATTCGTCTTTGCTTCGCGGATGGTGCGCGTCGAGCCAGTTCTTGAACGAGCCGTGTTCTTGTTGCAACGCTTGGATTTGCCGTGCATTGAAAATGGCGGCATCGATTTTCAGGCGGTTGCGGACAATACCCGCATCGGTAAGCAGCCGCTTAATATCGGCTTCGCCAAATGCGGCGACCGTATCGATGTCGAAACCTTCAAATGCCGTCTGAAACGCCTGCCGCTTCTTCAGCATCAGCGTCCAGCTTAATCCTGCCTGATTGATTTCCAACACCAGCCGCTCAAACAATTCATTGTCGTCCTCAATCGGAAAACCGTATTGCGTGTCGTGGTAATGTTTGTTCGGGTTGTCGGTGTTTTTGGGAAGTGAGTCGGCAAATTCGCAATAGTTCACGGTTTACTCGATCATCTGTTGCGCCGCCTGTTTCAGTCCCTGTTCGAGTGCGGCGGTCATGGCGGCGTAGCCGTCACCCTGCTGTTCGGTTTCGATATGGAAGGGTTTGTTCGTGCCGTCGGGTAGGACGGCGTAGCCGCTGATGAGGGTTTTGCCCGTGTAGCTGCCTTGGAATGCGTCGATATAGACCGTCCATTTTTCGGTACTGCCGCTGCGTGAGGCAGGAACAAAGATGCGTGTGCTGTCCAAACGGTTGAATGCATTGCTCAACGCCGCTTCGAGCATATCGTCCAAGGTGCCTGCCCAAACGTGGTTTTGTGCGGTGTTGAGGCGGTAGGGGTCGGTTTGATAGACCAGTCCGCCGCGTTTGAGCGGTTCGGCAAGACGGACTTCGACGGCGGTTTCGCCGCCTTGCGTTGCAGGACGGATGTAGCGGCTGTCGGGCAACACGAAATATTGTGTGCTTTGCACAGTACCGCAGGCGGCAAGTGTCAGGGCGGCGGCAATCGGGAAGAGGCGCATTATCGGCTTCCTTTCGGGATAGGGTCTTTGCTGCTGCTGTTGAAAATCAGCGCGTTGGGTTTTTCTTTCAAAGTATTAATCACGGGTTGAACGTCTTTTAAGGTTTTGTCCAAACTTTGCAGCGTATTTTGTACGTCGCCGTAGATAGGCGATTGAGGCGATACGCCTTGCAGGGTTTGACGCAACTCTTTCAGGGTTTGGTTCAGCTCGTTCGGAATGTTTTGTGTCTGCGGATTGCCGGCCAGTTTGTCGATAGAGCTTAGGGCGGCATTGGCGGATTTGAGTGTGGACTTGAGCTCGGTAAGCGAACCGTTCAAGCCGGCAACGGTTTTATCCAATGGCAGATTGTTGAACTTGTCTAACAAGTCGGCTACTTTTGCCTGCAAGTCGTCCAAACCGCCGCCCCGTGTGGCGATGACGGTATCGCCTGCATAAACGGTGTGCGGTCGCAGCTTGGGCGAGGTGGAAGGCTGATCGTTCAACTCAATCATTTTGCTGCCGGTCAGCAGGTTGTTGCTGGAGATGGTGGCGGTCAGGCCTTTGTTTAAAGCCGTCTGAAATTGTTGTTTCCAATGCTCTTTGCTTTGCTCGTCGGCATTGATTTCCAAGCGGGAAGGCTCGATGCGGATGCGTACGGGTATCCAGCCGTTTTCAAACAGGTGCAGGCTGTCGTTGCGGTCGAAATAAGGAACATCGGAAACCACGCCGACATTCAGCCCTTTGTACTCGACGGGCGAACCGACGGTCAGTCCGCGCACGGATTGTTTGAAAAACGCGGTGTAGTATAGCGAGCGGTCGTCAGGCAGGTTGGCAACTTCGCTGCGGCTGTCGTAAAGCGTGAAGCTGTCTTCGCTTTTGACGTTTTTACTGTTTTTGGTTTTCGGCGAATCAAATGAAATCGCACCCGACAGCAGGACAGGCAGCGGGGCGGAATTGAGTTTGATGCCGCTGCCTGTGGTTTCGATATTGATGCCGCTTTCCAGCCAAAAACGGCTGGCGGAATGAATCAGTTTGTCGTTGGGGCTTTGGATGAAGATGGTGTAATGCACGCTTTGGTCGGACGGGTCGAAATGCGCGCTTTCGATTTGCCCGACCATAAAGTTTTCATACAAAACAGGGCTGTTGACGTTGAGGATGCGGTCGTTTTTACCAATCAAATTCAAGCGCAGCCCGCTTTGCCCGATGGCGGTAACGGGCGGAATGTCCTGCACTTGGAACACGTCTTTTGCCTCGTCGCTTTTGCCGGGTGTAAAAGCGATGTACGAACCCGAAAGCAGCGTACCCAAACCGGTTACGCCGCTTTGGTCGATACGCGGCTTGACCACCCAAAACTGGGTATCGCTGCGGATGAGGCCGGATACGTCCGCATTGAGTTGGGCGGTTACTTCCACGCCTTTTTGGTCGTCGCGCAGTTTGATTCGGGTAACGCGTCCGACATCGATGCTCAATACCTTAATGACCGTATTGTTGACCTCAATGCCTTCCGCGCTGTCCATCAAGAGCGTAACCACAGGCCCCCTGTTGCGGATTTCCTTAATCCACAGCCAGCCACCGGCAATCAGCGCAATCAGCGGGACCAGCCAGACGGCGGAGAGGAAGGTGTTGTTTTTGCGGACGCGTGCTTGAGCGTGTCCGTTTGGAGGAGGGCTGTTGTCAGTCATATTTTTCCGTTTCATTGAAAGCAATGCCGTCTGAAGCGCGTTTGTCCCAAAGCAGGCGCGGGTCGAAATAATAGGCGGACAGCATCGTCAGAATCACGACCAGGCAGAAATAGACTGCCGCACTGCCCGGAATGACGCGCGCGGCATAAGTGTGGAACGAACACATCAAAATAATAATCACAAAAATATCAATCATCGACCAGCGGCCGACCGCTTCGGTGATGCGGTAGAGGTGCGACAATTTCTTTGCGCCCACCGGCAAAGCGAAGCGGGCCGCCGCAATCAAAACCGATATTGCCGCAATCTTCAGCACCGGCACCAAAATACTCGCGCTGAAAATAACCGCCGCAATCAGCCTGTCGCCCTCGTCCCACATATAAGCGATGCCGCTAAGGATGGTGTTGGCCTCCGTGGCGGCAGGATTGGACGAAATCATAATCGGCAGGATATTGGCAGGGAAATACAAAATAACCGCCGCCGTCAGAAACGCCGACGAAATACTCAGACTTTTCGGCCGTCGGCGGTACAGTTCCGCGCCGCACACCCCGCAGGGGGATTCGGCACTGTCGCGGAAATACAGGCAGCGGCTGCAACAGGTTTTGCCTTCCGATGCCGTCTGAACCGCATTATCCCCCGTCAGCTGCCCGATTTGAAAATACACCCAATGCTGGGGAACCGATACCGAAGTCCGAATCAGCATAACCGACAGCGCGAACATCAGATAAAACGCCGACCCGAAGCGAACCTCTGCCACAGACGAGAGCTTGATATACGCCACCAGAGTGGAAACAAAAAACACATCCACCATCATTGCCTGCCTCAAGCGCACCATCACACGCGTTGCCAAACGCAGCGCAGGATACACCCGTTTCCGTATCAGCGCGGCATAGACATACAGGCACAGCAAAAGGAACAGAACCGGCGCGCCGAAGGTCAGCACAAACATCACTTCGGCCAAAAAACCATAATCCTGAAACACCATCAGGCGCATCATCTCGGGCAGCGAAAGGACGGATGCCGCACCCGGTATCCCGACCTCGATATACGTCATACCGTAAGCAAACGCCATCAAAATCAGCGAAGCCGCCGCATAGGCGGGCGGGCCGGAAAAAGGATGGCTGCCCACCCTGAAGAGTTTGTGTCCGCAACGGGGACAGAACGCCGCCTCTCCCCTGTCCAACCGGGGCACATCTGCGCGGCAGCCGCATTCCGGGCAATCTACCGTATGCGGCGGCAGGGCTTCGTCGCGGCAGCTGCCGCGAAGGCTGTGGGGGATATTTTCGGCAAACGGCTTCATCGGGAAAGTGGCAAATATAAGTGGCGGCATTATAAAGGAAAAAAGGCGATACACCCAATCAGGATGCAAAACCGGCAGGTTCGGCAGTATGAACAAACCCTTGGTGTCCGGCAAAAATATTTTTTGAGCGGCTGCCCCTCCGGCCGGCAAGCCTATTTGATAAAACCCCGATTTTGTAAATAATCGTAAAATACCCGCTTAAAAATATAACGCAAATGATATTTTTTCCAAAAATATGTGATAATAAATTTCGTTTATGATTCTTTATTATTTTTATAGTGGATTAACAAAAATCAGGACAAGGCGGCGAAGCCGCAGACAGTACAAATAGTACGGAATCGATTCACTTGGTGCTTCAGCACCTTAGAGAATCGTTCTCTTTGAGCTAAGGCGAGGCAACGCCATACTGGTTTTTGTTAATCCACTATATATGCGGGCAAGTGCGGATTTTGCCCGCCCCGCATCCTTATCCCTTACCGACAAAGGAAAACTTATGAGCGAAACCGAAAACCAAGCCCTGACGTTTGCCAAACGCCTGAAGGCGGATACCACGGCGGTTCACGACAGCGTGGACAATCTCGTTATGTCCGTCGAACCGTTTGTCAGCAAAGAAAACTACATTAAATTTTTGAAACTCCAATCCGTTTTCCACAAGGCTGTCGATCATATCTATAAAGATGCCGAATTGAACAAAGCCATTCCCGAACTGGAATATATGGCGCGATACGATGCCGTAACGCAAGACCTTGCAGATTTGGGCGACAAACCTTACGAATACGGCAAACCGCTGCCGCATGAAACCGGCAACAAAGCAATCGGCTGGCTTTATTGCGCCGAAGGATCCAATTTGGGCGCGGCGTTTTTGTTCAAACACGCCCAAAAACTCGATTACAACGGCGAACACGGCGCACGCCACCTCGCACCGCATCCCGACGGGCGCGGCAAACACTGGCGCGCCTTCGTCGAGCATCTGAACGCTTTGAACCTGACTCCCGAAGCTGAAGCGGAAGCCATCCAAGGCGCACGCGAAGCCTTTGCATTCTACAAAGTCGTGTTGCGCGAAACCTTCGGCTTGGCAGCCGATGCCGAAGCCCCCGAAGGAATGATGCCGCACAGGCACTAAAAAATAATCGAATCAAATAAACAAGGTCTCGGCATAGCTGTTTGCAGGGACCTTTAATTACACGGCGCGGCTTTGTTTGCATGGATTACTGTCTTATTAAATATTAATGATTATCAGAAAATCTATTATGCGCTAACCGACGGATGAACAATCCATACATCTTGAGTTGATAATATGAAACCATTACAAATGCTCCCTATCGCCGCGCTGGTCGGCAGTATTTTCGGCAATCCGGTCTTTGCGGCAGATGAAGCTGCAACTGAAACCACACCCGTTAAGGCAGAGGTAAAAGCAGTGCGCGTTAAAGGTCAGCACAATGCATCTACCACTGTGGAACGAGTAAAGGCTAAAACCATTCAAGAGCAAATGATTCGGGATACACGCGATTTGGTGCGTTATTCATCAGATGTCGGTGTATCCGATGATGGCCGCCGTATGAAAGGCTTTGCCATGCGCGGGGTAGAAGACAACCGTGTCGGTATCAGTATCGACGGTGTGGCATTGCCCAGTTCGGAAGAAAATTCACTTTATGCACGTTACGGCAACTTCAATAATTCCCGTTTAAGCATCGATACCGAGTTGGTTAAGGGTGTGGATATTACGAAAGGTGCGGATTCATTTGAAAGCGGCAGCGGTTCTTTAGGTGGCAATGTGAACTACCGCACGCTTGATGCACGGGATATTGTTTTGCCGGAACAAAATTTCGGCGCACTTCTACGCAGCGGTTACGCAAGTAAAAACAGAGAGTGGGCGAATACCGCAGGTTTCGGCTATGCGGGCAATGTTTTTGATGCAGTGGTTTTGTATTCCCGCCGACACGGGCATGAAATGAAAAGCGGGGGGGGGGGATGTCGTTGATCTTGTAGGGTTTGGTGAATTGGATAAGCAGGATCAGGCAGAGCGCGGATCGGCACGCATTCATCCAGATCCGTCCAAACACAATAATCGCAGTTATTTGGTGAAATTAGGCTGGCAACCGACCGACTCTCACCGTTTCGGCTTTTCTGTTAATGGACAAAATAACAGCAATTACACTTATGAAAAAACTTATTCCCTGACAAGTTATTGGCGGGAGGCGGATGATATACAGAAACGCACCAATATCAACCTGAACCACGAGTGGACACCTGCATCTTCCGTTCTTTCTTTGTTGCGTACGGATTTGGACTATCAGAAAACCCGCAATGGGGCGATAAACTATAAAGGTGATATGGTTCGTACCGGAGACTGGCGCATAGGTTATCAGTATCACAACGGCTTTATGGCTGATAGAGACGAACGGAATATGGATACCAAATACAAGCGTTTATCTTTCCGTTTGGACAGCCAGCCTTTTTCACTGTGGAAAGGGGAGCACAGATTATCGTTTAAGACTTTTGCCAGTCGCCGCGACTTTGAAAATGTAAATGATGATTTGGATTTTAATTCAACAGGCAATATAACCGACCGTAAACATTACACCATTATACGTCCGATGAAGACGGATCAAATCGGTTTTTCATTGCAGGATAAAATCGCTTTTGGCGATAAGTTCTCTGTAAATGCAGGCGTGCGCTACGACCATGAGAAGGTAAAACCGCAGGCTTTCAAGCCGGATACGCCTTGTCTGAGTACCTGTGTTAATGACGGCAATCCGGCTGCAAGAAGTTTTAATACATGGAACGGCGTTTTAGGTTTGGACTACCGCTTTAATGATACTTGGCGTGCTGCTTACCAAATCAATACGGGGCATCGCGTACCGACAGCATCGGAAATGTATTTTACTTATACCAGCGTGTATGGCCACTGGATAGCGAATCCGTCGCTGAAAGCCGAACGCAGCCTGAATCAAACATTGTCGCTGCATGGTAAAAACGACAAGGGGTCTTTGGATTTCAGCCTGTATCAAACCCGTTACCGTAATTTCCTGTTTGAAGAAGAACATACCTTCCAAGTTCCCAATCCATTTGCTGGTGATGATTATGCTTGTTATACGGATCCGACCTATTGCGGTGCTACGCTTACCCAAATCGGTCAGCAAATGGTCAATGTCGATAAAGCAAGGGTGAGGGGAATTGAATTTAAAGGCGAGATAAACCTGCATCAAGTAATGTCCGTGCCGGAAGGTTTCAAATTATCCGGCGCATTGGGTTACAGCAAAGGCAAATTGTCCGGCGATCGCGGCAGTATGCTGTCCATCCAGCCGCTGAAGTTGGTGCTTGGATTGGATTATGAATCTCCAGACGAGCGTTGGGGTATTTTCTCCCGTGTCAGCTATATGGGCAGGAAAAAAGCCAAAGATGCCCAAGTAATTGAACAAAAGAGCTATTGCACAAGCTATAAGCTCGATCCTTGGACAGGTGAGGAAACAAATGATTGTGCTGTTGCCTTGCAGTATCGTGACGATAAAATCGACTTCCGTTGGTTGAATAAAGCGGCAACTGTTGTGGATGTATTCGGCTACTACAAACCGGTAAAACGTATGACTTTACGGGCGGGCGTTTATAATCTGTTTAACCGGAAATACCATACTTGGGACAGCTTGCGCGGCATCAATCCGAGATCGACTATTAACTCTTTAAGCGTATCGAATACTAAATCAGCAAATCAGGGTTTGGAACGCTACTACGCCCCCGGCCGCAACTACGCCGTATCGCTGGAATGGAAGTTTTAATCTAGTATTATTGGATTAATTGTCTTGTTGGAAATTAAAGCCGTCCGAATTGTGTTCAGGAACTAATTCGGACGGCTTTTTACCGTAAATCTGTGTGATGGGGTTTTATATTGATACAGTATCCAAACTCGGGCAGGGGGTAATGTTGCAGGATTAAAAATGCCGTCTGAAAAATGTTTCAGACGGCATTTTTTGATTGCCGATATGTTAACGGACGACATTGGCGCGCATGACCACGCGGACGTGGAACGAGCCTGTCTGACAGTCGTATTGCCCGCCTTGCAGCGGTTGCTTGTCGAAGTAGCTGTGGAAGCCGGTAACACTGCGCCCGCCGAGTTTGCCTGCGGTCTGTTGGAATTTGCGGGCGGCATTGATTAGGGCGCGTTCGCAGGCTTCGGAGTCGGATTTGCCAACGCCGTTTGCCGCCTGACGGGTAACCAAGCCCTGACCGTTTGCAACAGGTACGCCACCGCCCCCGAAGCTGACGGGAATCCCGGATTCCAATACACCGCCTGCAATGGCTGCATTTATGGCCGCCTGACCGTTGCTGCAACGGTAAATGATGTTTTTGCCGCTTCCTGCGGTGTCTCCGCGGATGACTTTGCATGATTCTCCGGCCGGTGTGCCGGCGGATGCCGTGTGTGCGTTTTTAGGTGCGCTGCTGGATTGGCAGGCTGCCAGCATCAGGGCGGCGGCAGAGAGTATGAAGATTTTTTTCATGTCGGATGTCCTTGTTTGCTGTGGGAAATCATTAGCATTGTACCGTAAGATTCAACAAAATGCCGTCTGAAAACGGGTTTCAGACGGCATTGTGGCTCAGGGGTTCAATACGCGTGCGATAAGGGCTTTTTCTTTGCCCCGCATATTTGGGATTTTGACCTGAATGCCGTTGCCCGGGGCAACATCGACAGGTTGGTCTTTGCGGGTCATTTGTTCCAATTTGATGGTTTGGTTGCCGCTCGGGTGGATGATTTCGAGCGAATCGCCGACGGCGAAGCGGTTTTTGACTTCGATGGTCGCCCAGCCATTTTCGTCGATTTCGGTAACGTGTCCGACGTATTGGCTTTGTTTGGCGGTGGAATGGCCGCTGAGGTAGTTTTGATAGTCTTGGGTTTGGTGGCGCTCGAGGAAGCCGCTGGTGTAGCCGCGGTTGGCGAGGCCTTCGAGTTCGCTCAACAGGCTGTAATCAAACGGACGGCCTGCGACGGCATCATCAATCGCTTTGCGGTAGGACTGGGCGACGCGTGCAACATAATAGAGCGACTTGGTGCGGCCTTCGACTTTGAGGCTGTCCACGCCGATTTTGGCGAGTTTTTCGACGACTTCGATGCCGCGCAGGTCTTTGGAATTCATGATGTAGGTGCCGTGTTCGTCTTCCATAATCGGCATCATTTCGCCCGGGCGGTTGGACTCTTCAATCAGGAAAACTTTGTCGGCGTAGGGATGGCGTTTTTGACCGTTGATGCCTTCAAAGTTTTGGTTGGCTTCTTCTTGGGCTTTTTCAAAGTTGAAACCTTGCAGAAGCTGGGCGTCGCCTGCATCGCTTTCCGTGGCGTTGTGAACCTTGTAGTCCCAACGGCAGGAGTTGGTGCAAGTGCCTTGGTTGGGGTCGCGGTGGTTGAAATAACCCGACAACAGGCAGCGGCCGGAGTAGGCGATACACAATGCGCCGTGAATGAAGACTTCGAGTTCGATGTCGGGACATTCTTGGCGGATTTCGGCGATTTCTTCCATGCTCAATTCGCGCGACAGGATGATGCGTTCGACGCCGATTTTCTGCCAGAATTTCACGCCCCAGTAGTTGGTGGTGTTGGCTTGTACGGACAGGTGGATCGGCATTTCCGGCCATTTTTCGCGCACGGTCATAATCAAACCCGGATCCGCCATAATCAGCGCGTCGGGTTTCATGGCAATCAAGGGCTCCATGTCGGAAACGAAGGTTTTAAGTTTGGAATTGTGCGGCAGCGTATTGACGGTCAAAAAGAATTTTTTGTTGCGCTCGTGCGCTTCTTTAATGCCTTGTTCTAAAACATCAAGTTTGGCAAATTCGTTGTTGCGGGCGCGCAGGGAATAACGCGGGCTGCCGGCGTAAACGGCATCTGCGCCGTAGTCGTAGGCGGCGCGCATACGTTCGAGACCGCCTGCTGGCAATAAGAGTTCGGGTGCTTTCATCGTGTTTCCTTTTCGGTTGAAACCCCGCCCTTTGGGGCGGTAGAATCAGACTTTATTTGGGAGGGGCGTAACCCTTTCCGAATCAGGGCAACACATAGGGCGACGCTTTATGTGTCGTCCTGTGTGTTGAAACATGATTTGTGTGCTTTGTAAAAATGTTTCAGACGGCATTGCTGCAAATGCCGTCTGAAGGGTGTTTGAAGATGGGCGGATTATCCGCCTTTTCGTGTTCGTGGTCAATTTTGCCGGGAAATTTATAAGGATTTATCAAGTATTTGCCTGCTTGGGATACAATGCGGCAGTTTGAATGCGAGAGAGAATGTGATGAATCCCAAAATCGTGTTTTTCGACATTGACGATACGCTGTACCGAAAATATACGGATACCTTGCGCCCTTCCGTGAAAACGGCGGTGGCGGCTTTGCGCGGCAAAGGTATATTGACGGCGTTGGCAACGGGGCGGTCTTTGGCGACGATTCCCGAAAAGGTCAGGGACATGATGGCGGAAACGGGTATGGATGCCGTGGTAACGATAAACGGACAGTTTGCGCTGCTGCACGGAAAAACTGTGCGCGAAGTACCGATGGATGCCGGTTTGATGGGCAGGGTTTGCGCGCATTTGGATGGCTTGGGCATGGATTATGCGTTTGTCGGCGGAGAGGGGATCGCCGTGTCCGCGCTGTCGGAATGCGTGTGCCGCGCCTTGAAGCATATCGCCAGCGATTTTTTTGCCGATAAGGATTATTTCTCAAGCAAACCGGTGTATCAGATGCTGGTGTTTGCGGAGGAAAACGAAATGCCGCTCTGGTCGGATATTGTGGAACAGGAAGGCTTGAAAACGGTGCGCTGGCATGAGGAAGCGGTCGATCTGCTGCCTGCGGGAATGTCGAAAACAGACGGCATCAGAAGCGTGGTTGGGGCATTGGGTTTGGAAATGGCGGATGTGATGGCGTTCGGCGATGGTTTGAACGATGTGGAAATGCTGTCTGAAGTCGGGTTCGGCGTGGCAATGGGCAACGGGGAACAGGCGGCGAAAGAGGCGGCGAAATATGTTTGCCCCAGCGTTGATGAAGACGGCGTGTTGAGGGGCTTGCAAGATTTGGGCGTGATTTGAACGCATAATAACAACCCTGCCGGTTTCAGACGGCAGGGTCGGTTTTCAGCCCTTCATGCAGCCTTCGTTTTGAAGCAGGGTAAATAAGGGCGCGCCGCTTGCACGGATATTCTTGCCGCCTTGAAGGTCGGTAAATTCCAAAATGGCGGCGGCTTCGACAATTTCTCCGCCGAGTTTGCGGATCAGTTCCAGCCCGGCAAGCATCGTGCCGCCCGTGGCAACCAAATCATCGACCAACAGCACGCGCGAACCGGGTTTGACGGCATCGGTGTGGATTTCCACCGCCGCTTCCCC
Source organism: Neisseria viridiae (assembly GCF_962747995.1). Lineage (GTDB taxonomy): Bacteria > Pseudomonadota > Gammaproteobacteria > Burkholderiales > Neisseriaceae > Neisseria > Neisseria viridiae. Next base: position 162,780 of record NZ_CAUJAJ010000003.1, read on the forward strand.
GTATTCGAGCGCGTAGCTTTGCGATACGGTTTCAAAAGGCAGCTTGCCTTTTTTGCGGATGGGGACGAAGCCGACGTTGAGCTGGTAGGCGAGTGCCGCGCCGATAATGAAGCCGCGCGCGTCCAAGCCGGCAACGATGTCGATTTTCTGATCCATATAGCGGTAAACCAGCAAATCGACCAAAAGGCGGAAGTATTCCGCGCTTTGCAGGACGGGCGTGATGTCGTGGAATAAGATGCCTTTTTGCGGCCAGTTTTCGATTTTGCGGATTTTGTCGGCAAGCGTGCCGACACTCATAGCTTCGGGATGAACCAGCATTGCGTGTTCCATGTTTGATGTTTTTAACGCCATATTGTAGCCGTCAGCCTGCCGCTTGCCAAATCAATCAAAACAATAGCGGCAAAATATGGGCATCGGCAAATAGGAAACCGAGTGTCCGTTGTGATACAATCGGCTGGAAAATATACAGGTAAAAAATATGTCCGCTTATCGAAAAGGCAACATCTTTATCATTTCGGCCGCTTCCGGCACGGGCAAAACCACGCTGGTGTCGCGGCTGTTGGCAAACCATAACGGTTTGCGCGTTTCCGTGTCGCACACGACGCGCCCGCCGCGTGAAGGCGAAGCAAACGGCGTACATTATCACTTTGTTTCCAAAGAAGAGTTTGAGTCGCTTATCGCGCAGGAGGCTTTTTTGGAATACGCAGACGTATTTGGCAACTATTACGGCACAAGCGCGGAGGGCGTGAATGCGTTGGCGGCGGCAGGCTATGACGTGATTTTGGAAATCGACGTTCAGGGCGCGGCTCAGGTTCGCGACGCGCTGCCCGAAGCCGTCGGCATCTTTATCCTGCCGCCTTCTTTCGACGTACTTGCCGCGCGCCTCAACGGACGCGGGACGGACAGTCGGGAAGTTATCCAAAGGAGGCTGTCGAAGGCAAGGCATGAAATCGAACAGTCCGTGTTATTCGATTATGTCGTGGTTAACGACGACTTGGCGCGGGCGGAGGAAGATTTGCTCCATATTGTGAATGCCTGCCGTCTGAAAAGGTCGCGGCAACTGGGATTTATTGCAGATTTGTTGGAAAATTCCTAAAAAACCGCGAAAATACCCGGTTTCCCATTTTAAATATTTTTGAAAGAAAGCAAATAATATGGCACGTATTACCACCGAAGACTGTACCGGAAAAATTTCCAACCATTTTGACCTGACATTGGTAGCGGCCCGCCGCGCCCGCCAGCTTGAGAACGGCAACACGCCGCTTGTGGACGATGTCCGCAATAACAAACCGACCGTTACCGCCTTAAGGGAAATCGCCGCCGGGCATATCGGTACGGAACTGCTGACGCGCAATAAATAAATCCTGCCGGAAACGCACGCCGGAACACTTTGCCGCCGTGCAGTCCGACGGTTTGAAATGAAAAACACATACATCCCGAAAGCCGTCTGAAATGCCCGCCCCCCAACCTTCCGCCCCTTATGATCCCCTGACCGCCGAAGCGCGTGCCCTGCTTTTCCATACCGCCTCCTACCTCAAGCCCGAGGAACAGGCGGAGCTTGAAAAAGCCGTCGCCTATGCGTTTCGCGCCCACGACGGGCAAACCCGAAAAAGCGGGGAGCCCTACATCACGCACCCGATTGCCGTTGCAACGCAGCTTGCCCTTTGGCATATGGACATACAGGGTCTTTGTGCAGGCGTGATGCACGACGTATTGGAAGATACGGGCGTAACAAAAGGGGAAATGGCGGCGGTGTTCGGCAATACGGTTGCCGAGATGGTGGACGGTCTGTCCAAACTCGAGAAACTCAAATTTGAAGATCATGCAGAGCATCAGGCGGAGAGTTTCCGCAAACTGATTTTGGCAATGACCAAAGATGTACGCGTGATTGTCGTCAAACTTGCCGACCGCCTGCACAATATGCGGACACTCGGTTCGATGCGTCCCGACAAGCGTCGCCGTATTGCAAAAGAAACCCTTGAAATCTACGCACAGATTGCCAACCGCATAGGTCTGAATAATGCGTATCGGGAGCTTCAGGATTTATCGTTCCAAAACCTGCATCCCAACCGCTACGAGACTTTAAAAAAAGCGATGGACAAGAGCCGGAAGAACAGGCAGGACGTTGTCGGCAAAGTCTTGCGCGCATTCGGTCAGCGGCTGGTAGGTGCGAATATAGAGGCCAAAATCAAAGGCAGGGAAAAAAACCTGTACGGTATCCATCAGAAAATGATGGCGAAAAAGCTGCGCTTTGCCGAGGTTATGGATATTTACGGTTTCCGCGTCATTGTCAACAGCATTCCCGCCTGTTATGCCGCACTCGGCGCATTGCACACCCTCTATCAGCCCAAGCCCGGGCGGTTCAAAGACTATATCGCCATTCCGAAAAGCAACGGTTATCAAAGCCTGCATACGACTTTGGTCGGGCCTTACGGCTTGCCGATTGAAGTTCAGATACGCACGCGGGAAATGGATGCCGTGGCGGAAGGCGGTATCGCCGGCCATTGGAGCTATAAATCAGATTCCCAAACGGTCGATCAGGCGGTGCTGCATACCAATCAATGGTTGAAAAACATTTTAGATTTGCAGGCAAGCAGTGCCAATGCCATTGAGTTTCTCGAACACGTCAAAGTCGATTTGTTCCCGAACGAAATCTACATCCTTACGCCAAAAGGAAAAATCCTAACTTTGCCCAAAGGGGCAACGCCTGTCGATTTTGCTTATGCGGTACATACCGACATCGGGCATAAAACCGTTGCCGCGCGTGTCAATAATGTGATGATGCCGCTGCGTACGAAGCTCAAAACCGGCGATTCTGTTGAAATCATCACATCCGAACACGCCAAACCCAATCCCGCGTGGTTGAATTTCGCCGTGTCAGGCAGGGCGCGCAGTGCCATACGCCAATATATTAAAAACCTTAACCGGCACGATGCGGTCGTTTTGGGAGAGAACCTCTTACAAAAAGCCCTGTCCAGTTTGCTGCCCAAAGATGTCCTGCTTTCAGACGGCATCAAAGAAAAATACCTTGCCGATCTCAACGATAAACAGACTTCATTTGAGGAAGTGCTGTACAACGTCGGTATGGGGCATACCCTGCCTGTTTATGTCGCCATGCATATTGCCGAACTGGCAGGAAAGCATTTCGGTAGCGAGGTCAGGCTCAGTTCCATTAAAGTCGATGGGCAGGAAAGCGGACATATCCATTTTGCAGAGTGCTGCCATCCGGTTCCCGGTGATTCCATCCGTTTGTTGTTGGTTAAGGGAAAAGGCATGATTATCCATAGGGATACATGCCCAACGTTGTTAAAGTCCGATCCCGAACAGCAGCTGGATGCAGACTGGGAAAATATGAACGGGCAGAACTACCGTGTCGGGCTTCAGGTCCAATCGGAAGACAGCCACGGCCTGTTGGCATTAATGGCGCAAGCTATTTCCGATTCCGGTGCGGACATCGAATCGGTCGAAACACCGTCCAAATCCCAGTCGGGAACGGAAGGTTTTGTCGAATTCAAATTCTTATTGAAAGTTAAAAATCTGAATCAATTGAATCAGATTATTCAAAATCTGCACAGTATCCCATATATCCGCAAAGTCATCAGAAGTTGAAGCAGGTAAAACGGGTTGAGACCTTTGCAAAATCCCCCAAAATCCCCTAAATTCCCACCAAGACATTTAGGGGATTTCCCATGAGCA
>NZ_CAUJAJ010000004.1 GCF_962747995.1 Neisseria viridiae
ACTAAAGCGAGGGTATATATTTGGTTTCTTTGACGATTACAAAATCTTTGAACTCTGGCTGTCTAGTAATATGGAAAATTATCCAGAAAGTGAAGGCATATTTCCTTTGCCATCTCAGTATTTATAGGGGCAACGGCCTATGTCGCTGGAAAATGAAACTATTGAAAGACCGATACCTATGGAAAAAATCTGGTTAGACAGTTATGAACAGGGCGTGAATGCCGAAATCGACATTACGCAATACAATTCCATCAGCGATGTATTCCGCCAAAGCGTGGAAAAATTTGCCAGGCTGCCCGCTTTTCAAAATATGGGCAAAACGCTTACTTATGCCGAAACCGGCAAACTGGCGACCGATTTCGCCTCTTATCTGCAAAACGTCCTCAAGCTGCCGCGCGGCGAACGTGTTGCCATTATGATGCCGAACGTATTGCAATACCCGATAGCCCTTTTCGGCATTTTGCAGGCAGGTTTGGTGGCGGTAAACACCAATCCGCTCTATACGCCGCGCGAGTTGGAGCATCAGTTGAAAGACAGCGGCGCGACCGCCATCATCGTTTTGGAAAATTTCGCCAACACGTTGGAGCTGGTGCTGCCACGCACGCAGATCAAACACGTCATCGTTGCCTCCGTCGGCGAAATGTTCGGACTGCTTAAAGGTTCGCTGATGAATTTCGTCATCCGGAAAATCAAGAAAATGGTGCCCGAATACCGTATTCGGGAAACCGTTTCCTTTCAGACGGCATTGAAAGAGGGGGCGAAGCACGTTTTCCAAGCGGTCGCATTAAGCCGCGAAGATACCGCGCTGTTGCAATACACGGGCGGCACGACAGGCGTTGCCAAAGGCGCGGTGTTGAGCCACGGCAACATCTGCGCCAATATGCTTCAGGCAAAAGAATGGATTAAAAACCAATTGCGAGAGGGCAAAGAAACCGTTATCGCCGCCTTGCCGCTGTACCATATTTTCGCCTTAACCGTGAATCTGATGATTTTTGCCAATGCCGGCTCGAAAATCATCCTGATTACCAACCCGCGCGATATGAAAGGCTTTATCGGCGAACTGAAAAAACAGCAGGTTAACGTATTTATCGGCGTGAACACGCTGTTTAACGCGATGGTCAACCGGCCTGATTTTGCCGAAGTCGATTTTTCAGGATTGCGGCTGACTTTGGGCGGCGGTATGGCGACCCAAAAAGCCGTTGCCGAAAAATGGAAAAAAATCACCGGTACGCCCATCGTCGAAGCCTACGGTTTGACCGAAGCCAGCCCTGGCGTGTGCTGCAACCCCTTAAACATCGAATCATACAGCGGCAGCATCGGTTTGCCCGTCTCGTCCACCGAAGTAGAATTGCGCGACGCAAACGGCAAAGAAGTTCCCGTCGGGCAGCCGGGCGAATTGTGGGTAAAAGGCCCTCAAGTGATGCAAGGCTACTGGAACCGCCCCGAAGAAACCGCTAAAGCCATAGACGCGCGCGGCTTTTTGGAAACCGGCGATATTGCCGTGATGGACGAAAAAGGCTGGTTGAAGCTGGTCGATCGCAAAAAAGACCTCGTCGTCGTTTCCGGATTCAATGTTTATCCGAACGAAATCGAGGAAGTCATCGCGCATCACGGCAAAGTGATGGAAGTCGCCTGTATCGGCGTACCCGACGAAAAAACCGGGGAAGCCCTAAAAGTATTTGTCGTCAAAAAAGACCCGTCATTGACCAAAGAAGAACTTATCGCCTTTTGCCGTACCGAATTAACCGCATATAAAGTACCGAAAAATATCGAATTCCGCGACGAGTTGCCCAAGTCCAACGTCGGCAAAATCCTGCGCCGCGAGTTGCGCCAAAGTACTGGGAAATAAAGAAAAGATGCCGTCTGAAAACAGCCGTCCACCGTTCAGACGGCATCCGTCCGTTTGCCAGAACCGCGCGCTTCAAGTTAAAATCGCACATTCCAACATGGGTATTCCATCATGACCAAATTCATTTTCGTAACCGGCGGAGTTGTCTCCTCACTGGGTAAAGGTATCGCCGCCGCTTCTATTGCCGCCATCCTCGAATCGCGCGGCTTGAACGTTACCATGCTCAAGCTCGATCCTTATATCAACGTCGATCCCGGCACGATGAGCCCGTTCCAACACGGCGAAGTGTTCGTAACCGACGACGGCGCGGAAACCGACCTCGACTTGGGACACTACGAACGTTTCATCGATTCTACAATGACCCGCCGCAACAGCTTCAGTACGGGGCAGGTGTACGAAAACGTCATCGCCAAAGAACGACGGGGCGACTATTTGGGCGGCACGGTTCAAGTCATTCCGCACATTACCGACGAAATCAAACGCCGCATCCATGAAGGCGCGGCGGGTTACGATGTGGCTATTGTCGAAATCGGCGGCACGGTCGGCGACATCGAATCGCTGCCGTTTTTGGAAGCCATCCGCCAGATGCGCAGCCAGTTGGGACGCAACAACACCCTGTTCGCCCATTTGAGCTACGTCCCCTACATCGCAGCCGCAGGTGAAATTAAAACCAAGCCGACCCAGCACACCGTTAAAGAAATGTTGAGCATCGGTTTGCAGCCCGACATCCTGATTTGCCGCATGGACAGGAAAATGCCTGCGGACGAACGCCGCAAAATCGCCTTGTTCTGCAACGTGGAAGAGCGCGCGATTGTCGGCAGCTACGATGTGGACAGCATCTACGAATGCCCCGAAATGCTGCACGACCAAGGCATCGATAACATCATTACCGAGCAGTTGCAGCTTAATGTGCAGCAGGCGGATTTGACCGCGTGGAAAAAAATCGTCCACGCCATCCAAAACCCGAAACACACCGTCAAAATCGCCATGGTCGGCAAATACGTCGATTTGACCGAGTCCTACAAATCATTGATTGAAGCCTTGAAACACGCAGGCGTCCACACTGAAACCGACGTACAAATCACTTTTGTTGACAGCGAAAGCATCGAGAAAAACAACGGCGACGTTTCCATGCTCAAAGATATGGATGCCATCCTCGTTCCCGGCGGTTTCGGTTCGCGCGGAGTGGAAGGCAAAATTGCCGCCGTGCGCTACGCCCGCGAAAACAACGTGCCATATTTGGGCATCTGCCTCGGTATGCAGATTGCGCTGATCGAATACGCCCGCGACGTGGCAGGCTTGAAAGGCGCGAACTCCACCGAGTTTGACCTCAAATGCGCCGCCCCCGTCGTTGCCCTGATTGACGAATGGCAAACCGCCGACGGCAGCGTCGAAACCCGCGACGAATCCGCCGATTTGGGCGGCACCATGCGTTTGGGCGCGCAAGAAGTCGAATTGAAAGCAGGCAGCCTCGCCGCCAAAATCTACGGCAGCGAACATATCCGCGAACGCCACCGCCACCGCTACGAAGTCAACAACAACTACGTTCCTACGCTGGAACAAGCAGGCTTGGTCATCGGCGGCGTATCTGCCGGACGCGAACGCTTGGTCGAAACCATCGAGCTGCCGAACCACCCTTGGTTCTTCGCCTGCCAGTTCCATCCCGAATTCACTTCCAACCCGCGCAAAGGGCATCCTTTATTTACCGCGTTTGTCAAAGCCGCGTTGAACAATAAAAAAGCCTGATAAAGCGTTACTTGATGATCAAAATGCCGTCTGAAAGCCTGACAAAGACTTTCAGACGGCATTTTCGCAAGTCGGGGATTATAAAAGCCATCAATTTAATTTTTATGGTTTTATCTAATATAGTGGATTAAATTTAAACCAGTACGGCGTTGCCTCGCCTTGCCGTACTATTTGTACTGTCTGCGGCTTCGTCGCCTTGTCCTGATTTTAAATTTAATCCACTATATTTACCAACTGAATATTGTTAAGCAGGGCGTGAAACTCAAGATTATTGTTTTTATAGTCGTGCAAGTCTGGTTTTGACAGGAAATAGCTTTAAAACATCAGTTTTGCTTAGTTTGATGGGGATGATGGTTTGGAGTCGATATATTTGGAATATCAAAATTTAATTGTAAAAATAAGGAGTTTAGATGAAGGTTTATTATGCTCATTCCGCCCAAGACCAATTCTGCAACCTTTTGCCTTACGAACGCTGGCAAACCCTTCAATCCCACGCCCAAAATGTCGGTAATTCGGCTGCAAATTTTGCTCAAGTTTTCGGCGCGCAAGACATTGCTTATCACACCGGCCAACTACACGATTTAGGAAAATACTCGCTTGAATTTCAGGCTAGATTAAATGGCGGGAGCAGGTCTGTCGACCATTCTACCGCCGGAGCTAAGATTGCTGTCGAGCGTTGGGGAGATGTTATCGGCAAGCTGATGGCGTTTTGCATTGCGGGGCATCATGCCGGGTTGGCGAACGGTGCGGGCGAGGGTGATAACCGCAATACCTTGAAACAGCGTTTGGTGTTGCAATTCGGCAAAGATATTCCGGAACTCGATAGCGTATGGCTGCAAGAAATCAAGCTCCCGGAAACCCTATCCGCACCGCCACTCAAAGCCGACGCGCATCATCCTTTTTTCTCCTACGCCTTCTTCACCCGAATGCTCTATTCCTGCTTGGTAGATGCCGATTATCTCGACACCGAAGCCTTTTATTCAAACCTAGAAAACGAAGCCGTCGAGCGCGGCGGTTATCCCGATTTAAACGCCTTACAACACAATTTCAATCAATTTATCAACGCTTTCAGACGACGTATCGCCCAAGCTTCAGAGCAAACTGAAGCCGAAAAACGCAATGCTGCCTTAAATCGCCTGCGTAGTGAAATTCTCGATCATGCCGTAGAACAAGCAGCACAAACGCAAGGGCTGTTTACGCTCACTGTGCCGACCGGCGGCGGCAAAACCTTCACTTCCATGGCATTCGCGCTGGAACACGCCAAACGGCATGGTATACGACGCGTGATTTACGTCATTCCGTTTACCAGCATCATCGAACAAAATGCCGCCGAGTTTCGCAAAGCCTTTGGCGAATTGGGCGAACAAGCTGTGTTGGAACACCACAGCACTTTCGACGACGGCAAACTGCAAGGTGAGGCTACCAAAGACAAATTGCGCCTCGCCTCGGAAAACTGGGACGCGCCGATTGTCGTGACCACCGCCGTGCAATTCTTCGAATCCCTCTTTGCCGACCGCTCCTCGCGCTGCCGCAAGCTGCACAACATCGCAGGCTCCGTCATCATTCTCGACGAAGCGCAAATGCTGCCGCTCAATCTTTTGCTGCCCATCATGCAAGCCATCAAGGAATTGGCTCAAAACTATCATTGCTCTGTCGTCATGTGCACCGCCACCCAGCCTGCCGTGCAAGCCGAAAACGGCTTCTATCGCGGCTTTGAAAACGTGCGCGAAATAGCCCCAAAACCGACCGCACTTTTCGACAAACTGCGCCGCACCACCGTGCAGCACATCGGCACACAAACCGACGCCGACCTGCTCGCTAAACTTGGCGAACACCCGCAAATGCTCGTCATCGTCAACAACCGCCGCCACGCCCGCAGCCTGTACGACCAAGCCAAACACCTTGAGGGCACGTTCCACCTGACCACCTTAATGTGCGCCAAACACCGCAGTCAAAAGCTTGATGAGATCCGAGGCCGTCTGGAAAACGGCAAATCCTGCCGCGTTATCGCCACCTCCTTAATCGAAGCCGGCGTTGATGTGGATTTTCCGCTGGTGATGCGCGCCGAAGCAGGTTTAGACAGCGTTGCGCAAGCCGCCGGACGCTGCAACCGCGAAGGCAAAAGGCCATCTGAAAACAGCTTTGTCTGGATATTCGCACCCGAAGACAAATGGAAAGCCCCGCCTGAACTTGCCACCCAAGCCGCCGTTATGCGCCTGACCGCCGACAGCTTTTCAGACGACCTCTTATCCACCCGAGCCGTCGCCGCCTATTTCGCCGAGCTTTATCAATTAAAAGGCAGCGAACTGGACAATAAAAAAATTCTGAAAATGCACAACGATACAGGGCAAAGCCTCGATTTCCCATTCCAAACCATCGCCGACAAATTCCGCATGATCGAAAGCCACATGCAGCCGCTGATTATTCCGTTCGATGTCGATGCCGAAAACCTCATTAGCAGCCTGCACCACGCCGACCACATCGGCGGGCTGCTACGCAAACTGCAACCCTATACCGTCCAAATCCCCGAAAAAGCCCTTGCCGCTTTATATAAAGCAGGACGTATTGAACCAATTAACGAGAAAAACTTCGGTAAACAGTTTTATACGCTGATTGGGCTGGATTTGTATGATGAAGTGGCGGGATTGAGTTGGGAGGATAATGCTTTTATCAAAACTGAGAATTTAGTTTTTTGAGTAAACTAAGTGCTGAGATGGGTAGATGTATTACTACTCTTATTTTAGATATTTATTAACTTAACCAAAGGAAAAAATTATGGATATTTCCCCTGATAAACAAAATATAGATAAAGTTTTTAGTAATACTCAATATTACATTGATTTTTATCAACGTGAATATAAATGGACACAAGAACCAGTAAAAAGGTTGTTAGATGATATTTTTTATAAATTTAATGAAGTCTACCAACAGAATAGTAGCTTGCCTCCTGATGAACAAGTTATTGACAGTAAATATCCGTGGTATTACTTAAATACTTATGTAACTAATACCATAGATGGAAGGGTTTATGTTGTAGATGGACAGCAACGATTAACAACTTTAACTTTGATCTTATTAAACTTGTATCATAAGGCGATCGCTAATAAGAGTGAGCTATCTGATTGGGTAAAAAGTAAAATATTCGGTCAATCAGGCTATAAGAAAACTTTTTGGATGAGACATGAGGCTCATTTGTTAACGCTGGAGGCATTATTTGAAGAGCAGATTGACGAAGCACCAACAAATAGTGGACTAACTGCTGAAAATATGGTTAAAAACTATAAGGTAGTTAAATCTTGGCTAGAGCAAAATATAGATGGAAAACATCAATTAGAAACATTTATATTTTATTTTTTACGTCGCTTGGTATTGATTAATTTATCTGTAGAACAGACAGATGTTCCTATGGTATTTGAAGTTATTAATGACCGAGGAGTACGTTTGAAGCCTTACGAAATTCTCAAAGGTAAGCTACTTGGACAAATTGATAAGATTATCTTGGATAAGAAGCAATATAACCAACTTTGGGAAGATAAAACTCGTGCAATTAATCAGTTATCTGATGATGAGACCGATCGTTTTTTCCGTTTTTATTTAAAAGCCCGTTTTAGTCAAAATCGTAGTGATGCTAAACGTTATGACGGCGATTATCATCGATTAATGTTTTCAAGTGAGTTTCAGCAAAATTTAAAACTGGATCATAATCCACAAGGTGTTATGGATTTCTTGGATAACGATTTTACTTATTATGCAGATTTATATGTGAAACTATCAACTCATCTTAAAAAAGATGAAATAGGTGGATTTGCGTTTAACCGCTTGAATGACATTGATGGTGTATTTTTATTGGGGCTGTCAGCCTGTAAGATTAATGATGAGAAAGAAGAGGAGAAAATTAAAAAAATTGCACTAGAAACAGACAGACTGTTTTCTTTACTGCAACTTCAGAGCGTTTATGAAAGTAACGACTTCCAAGAGGCATTACATAGGATTGCAGCAAGCATTCGCAATGCTGATAACAACGAAATTATCCGTTCTGCATTCGATAAAGAGCTGAAGGACGCATTAAAAGATAAAACAACATCTGAAGAATCAATGATCTATTCCTTATTTAAAACGACAGGAGATAATTTAAATACCCGCTTTAAACGCTATTTCTTTGCTCGGGTAGAAGGATTTCTTGCAGAGCAGTTTAATGTAAAAATGCGGCATACTTATGAAGATTTGGTTACAAAAACAGGTGCTAAGAATGGTTTTCATATCGAGCACATCCTATCTCGAAATGAAGAAAGCCAAAAACATTTTGAAGATGAAGATACTTTTCTTGTTGAAAGAAATAGATTAGGTGGAATTTTGTTATTAAAAGGAAAAGATAATATTTCTAGCAGCAATGAGGTTTATCAACAAAAATTAAAAACTTATTCTGGCACTTTGCTTTGGAATGAGACATTGAGAGAGGATTTCTACAAATCTAATCTTGATCTGGAACGGTTTAAGAAAGAACACGAATTAAACGAATTAAAGGCAATTAATGAATTTGATCGAAATGCATTAGAAGAACGCCATATGCTGTTATTTAAAATTGCCAAAATGATTTGGGCTTAATAGAAAGGATTAGGTCAATAAGCAAAAGTGCGGTCATTTTCGCTAACGTTTCAAAACGTCGTCTGAAACCGCACTTCCCAACCAAAAGGAGAACCAAATGAACCAAATCCGCCTACACGTTTGGGGCGATTATGCCTGCTTTACCCGTCCGGAGATGAAGGTGGAGCGGGTGTCTTATGATGTTATCACGCCGTCGGCGGCGCGCGGGATTTTGGCGGCGGTGCATTGGAAGCCGGCGATTCGGTGGGTGATAGACCGCATTTATGTGTTGAAACCGATTCGGTTTGAGTCGGTGCGGCGCAATGAGTTGGGCGGTAAGATTTCGGCGGGTAAGGTCAGCGGCGCGATGAAACGCAAGAGTGTTGCCGATTTATATACGCTGATTGAAGATGACCGCCAGCAGTGCGCGGCGACGGTGCTTAAAGATGTGGCTTATGTGATTGAAGCCCATGCGGTGCTGACGGCAAAAGCGGGGGCGGATGAGACCGTTACCAAGCATATTGAAATGTTCAAACGCCGTGCGAAAAAAGGACAATGCTTTCAGCAGCCTTGTTTGGGCGTGCGTGAGTTTCCTGCCGATTTTGCGTTGATTGACGAAGGCGAGCCGCTGCCGCCGTCGGCATTATTGGAAAGCGAGGGAACCCGAGATTTAGGCTGGATGCTGCACGACATTGATTTTGACCACGGCAACACGCCGCATTTTTTCCGCGCACAAATGAAAGACGGCATGATTGATGTACCGCCGTTTTACGCCGAGGAGGTAAAAGCATGATTCTTGCGTCCCTTGCCCGCTATTACCGCCGTTTGGCAGCGGAAAACGATGAAATGGGCAGCCCGAAAGTGCCGCCTTATGGCTTTAGCGAGGAGAAAATCGGCTGGATTTTGGTGTTGGATAAAGAAGGTCGTCTGAAAACCGCTGTGCCGAATCTGACTGCCGATAAAAAGCCGCAGCCGAAGCTAATGAGCGTGCCACGCCCTGAAAAACGCACGTCGGGTATCAAACCGAATTTTTTGTGGGATAAAACCGCCTACGCGCTTGGCGTGGAAGCCAATAAAAACAAAGCCGAAGCAAAAGAAAAACCGTTTACGCCGTCTGAAAAAACCTTTGACGCCTTTAAGCAATACCATCTCGATTTACTGCAAAACAGCGACGATGAAGGCCTCCAAGCCTTGTGCTGTTTTCTGCAAAACTGGCAGCCTGCACATTTCGCCGCCGAAAATCTGCCTGCCGAAATGCTCGATGCCAACATCGCATTTTCTCTTGAAAAACCGACCGCACTTATCCATAAACGCGAAGCCGCGCAAACCTTGTGGGCAGGCTGCCTAAAAAGCGACGAAGCGCTTGAAAGTTTGTGCCTGATTAGCGGCGACACTGCCCCGATTGCACGGCTGCATCCGGCGATTAAAGGCGTGTTTGGCGGGCAAAGCTCCGGCGGTTCGATTATTTCGTTTAACAAAGAAGCCTTTGCCTCGTTCGGCAAGGAGCAAGGCGCAAATGCGCCTGTTTCCGAACAATCCGCCTTTGCCTACACCACTGCGCTGAACTATCTCTTGCGCCGCGAAAATAATCACTGTCTGACCATCGGCGATGCCAGCACGGTCTTTTGGGCGGAAGCTGATGATAACGCAACTGCGCAGGCTGCCGAAGGCTTCTTCGCGCAAGTATTCATGCCGCCAAATGACGAACAAGAAAGCGTCAAAATTTTTAATGTATTAGAACAAATCGGCAAAGGTTGCCCGCTGCAAGAAATTGCGCCCGAACTATCTCCCAATACCCGTTTTTATATCTTAGGGCTTGCCCCTAATGCTGCGCGGATTTCTGTTCGGTTTTGGCTGGACACTACGTTTGGGCAGCTGGCGGAAAATTTGGCGCAGCATTGGCAAGATTTAGCCCTTGAGCCTTGCGCATGGAAAACGCTGCCGTCGATTTGGCGACTCTTGTTGCAAACTGCTGTATTGGGCAAAAGCGAAAACATCTCGTCCGTGTTGGCAGGCGAAATGACCCGCGCCGTGATTTGCGGCACGCCGTATCCCATGAGTTTACTGTCGCAACTGATTACCCGAATCCGCACCGACGGCGACGTGAACGGTCTGCGCGTGGCAATGATGAAAGCCGTATTAGAGCGATGTTTTAGAAAAGGTTTTATCGAAGAAGGAGTTCCTATGAGTTTGAACAATGAAAGCCTGAATCGCGCCTATCTTTTAGGGCGGCTGTTTGCCGTGTTGGAGCGCATTCAATATCAGGCGTTGGGCGAATTAAACGCCGGCATTGCCGACCGTTATTACGGCTCTGCCTCCTCCGTGCCGTTTTCGGTTTTTCCGCGCCTTTTGTCGGGCGCAAAACATCATTTGTCGCGTTTGCGTAAAGACAAAGCCGGTATGGCGGTGAATTTGGATAAAGATTTGGGCGAAATCATTGCCAAACTGCCCGAAACCTTTCCGCGCCATTTGAGCATTGACGAGCAAGGCCGCTTCGCCATCGGCTATTACCATCAAAAACAAAGCTATTTTGCTAAAAAAGAAACCGCTGAAACTATTGAAAACTAAGGAGTCAGAAAATGTCTGCCATTCAAAACCGCTATGAATTTGTTTACTTTTTTGATGTCACTAACGGCAACCCCAATGGCGATCCCGATGCGGGCAATATGCCGCGCCTCGATCCCGAATCCAGTAAAGGTTTGGTAACCGATGTCTGCCTGAAACGCAAAATCCGTAATTTTGTCGAAATCAGCAGCGAAAACGAAGCCGGTTACGAAATCTACGTCAAAGAAAAAAGCGTGTTAAACCTGCAAAACAAACGCGCTTATGAAGCACTTGGCATAGAATCGGAAGCCAAAAAACTGCCCAAAGACGAAGCCAAAGCCCGCGACATTACCGCTTGGATGTGCAAAAACTTCTTCGACATCCGCACCTTCGGCGCCGTGATGACCACCGAAGTCAATAGCGGACAAGTGCGCGGCCCGGTACAACTGGCATTTGCCCAATCCATCGACCCGATTGTGCCGCTGGAAGTTTCCATCACCCGCATGGCGGTAACCAACGAAAAAGACTTGGAAAAAGAACGCACCATGGGGCGCAAATACATCGTCCCTTACGCGCTCTACCGCGTGCATGGCTTTATCTCCTCCAACCTTGCCACCAAAACCGGTTTTTCAGACGACGATTTAGCCAAACTCTGGCAAGCCCTGACGCTGATGTTTGAACACGACCGCTCCGCCGCCCGTGGCGAAATGGCGGCGCGCAAACTGATTGTTTTCAAACACGACAGCGCACTCGGCAGCCAGCCTGCACATAAATTGTTTGATGCCGTGAAAGTCGAACGCGTAAACGGCGAATCAGGTACGCCGGCAAGCGGTTTTGGAGATTACAAAATCAGCGTGGTTTCAGACGGCCTAAATGGCGTGAGTGTGGAAGAGTTACTTTAAAAAACACTTAAAAAGATGACCGCACTTTTAACCGAAACCCAAGGGGAAAATCAGGACACGCGCCTGATTCCCCTTTCTGCCTTGCAACACTATGCCTTCTGCCCGCGTCAATGTGCGTTGATCCATAACGAGCAGGCGTGGGCGGAGAACTATTTGACCGCGCAGGGCAAGGCGCTGCATGAGCGGGTGGATTCGGGCGAGCCGGAAACGCGCAAGGGTGTGCGCTTTGAGCGGACGGTGCATGTGTCGGCGGAGAAGCTGGGTATCAGCGGTGTATTGGATTTGGTGGAAGTGGACACGAAAATAGGTCGTCTGAAACCCGTGGAATACAAACGCGGCAAGCCCAAACCCGACCCGATGGACGAAATCCAGCTTTGCGCCCAAGGCTTGTGCTTGGAAGAAATGACGGGGCAAACCGTCAGCGAGGGCGCACTGTGGTATATGCAAACCTGCCACCGCGTTCCCGTTGTGTTTTCAGACGGCCTACGCGTCCAAACGCTCTCCATCATCGCCGCCGTGCGCGAACTTCTAAACAGCGGCCAAACCCCGCCGCCCGACTACGGCAAACGCTGCAAAGCCTGCTCGCTGGTGGAGATTTGCCAACCGGAGTTGCTGGGGAAACGGGATAGGAGTGTGGGGTATGTTGAGGGATTGTTTGGGGAAAATTAAAAAATAAACAATAGATGTGTAAGTACTTTTATGATGGGATAAACAATAAATGAGTCGAAAAAGCATTTTAGAACTGAACGCTAATGAAGCAAGGCAATTCTTTTTGAAACATGAAAGCTATTGCAACATTGATTTACCTAAATATTTTTCATTCTCTGAATTATTAGAGAAAATATCTAATGAGTATTCAGGGAAATCATTGGGAGATTTTTCAGACAAAATGAAAATGACGAATTTAGATGATGTGAATTATCTTTTATATGCCAATAAAGATGGGAAATTATCATGGAGGTCATTGCAGATTATAAATCCTTTAGTATATGTGGCATTGGTACATAAAATTACCGAACAGGAAAATTGGGAAAAGCTACAAGCAAGATTTAAGAAATTTAGTAAAAATGAAAAAATAAAATGCTTAAGCATACCCGTTCAATCAGAAAGTAAACAATCTGACAAAGCTCAGCAAATTTCAAATTGGTGGGAACAAGTAGAACAGCAGTCTATTTTGCTCTCCTTGGAGTATGACTACGTTTTTGATACAGATGTGGCAGACTGTTATGGTTCAATATATACGCATTCGATTGCATGGGCGGTAGAAGGCAAGAAAATCGCTAAAGAAAATAGAAAAAATGGTTTGTTAGGTAACTTTATTGATAAAAGCATTCAAAATGCGCAAAACCAGCAAACAAACGGTATTCCACAAGGTTCTGTTTTAATGGATTTTATCGCTGAAATTATATTGGGTTACATTGACAGGATTCTAGGTGCTTTCTTAAAGAAGCAAAAAATAACGAATTATCAAATCTTACGTTATCGTGATGATTATCGAATTTTTGTTTGTAATCATAATGATGGTGAAAGAATTCTAAAAATACTGTCTGGCATTATGATGCCGTTTGGATTTAAGCTAAATGCAAGTAAAACAAAAGGAAGCCAAGATGTTATTACTCAATCGATAAAAAAGGACAAACTGGCTTGGTTAACTATTCCTCAAAATAATCGAATCAGTTTACAAAAGCAACTTTTGCTTATTAGACAGCATAGTATTAATCATGCTAATTCTGGTAGTTTAAATACTGCATTGAATAAATTCGATAAACAGATAGAGAGAATTAGAAATAAAAAAGGAAAAGTGCGTAATATAGAGCAACTTATTAGTATTGCAACAGATATTGCATACCATAATCCAAAGGTAATACCAGTGTGCTGCGCAATTATTAGTAAGTTACTTTCAGAATTGGACGATAGCAAGCACATATCTTTATTAGTTCATGCAAAATTAAGCAAAATGCCTAACTCAGGATTTGCACAAATTTGGCTGCAAAGGATGTTGAAAGATAATTTAAGTTATTTTAAATTTTCAGAAAAAATATGTGAATTGAAGAATGGTCAGATAAGTTTGTGGAATTACGACTGGGTAAATAGTCCGAATATATTAAATATATTGAAGAACACATCTATTTTCTTGCAAGCTGAATTTGATAAATTGGATAGTATTATTCCTAATAATGAAATTGACCTTTTTGATTATTAGCAAATAAATGCAGATACCTAATTTTCAGCTAATCCTCCAATAAAAGCAGAATCGAACCCCAAGGAGTTTTCCCCATGCGCAAACTGCAAAATACTCTGTATATCACCACCCAAGGCAGCTATCTGCATAAGGAGCGGGAGACGCTGGTGGTGGAGCAGGAGCGTAAGAAGGTGGCCCAGTTACCGGTGCATTCCATCGGGCATATTTTCTGTTTTGGGAATGTGTTGGTGTCGCCTTTTTTGTTGGGGAGGGGTGCGGTGAAAATAATGTATTAACCATTAATTATATTTTATTTAAGGAGAAAAATGATGAGTTTACTACAAGCATATTCTTTAGATTTAGGTAAAAAAATTAATGAGAAAGAAGCGGATATCGCTTATCAGAAAGGTTTGATTGGCAGTCAAAAAAACTTTCAATGTCCTCATCAGGAGTGTGGTATTGCGGTTACTTGTGCAAATTTAGAACGACCTAAATACAAAAGAAAGGTAGAACCTTATTTTAAATCGGTTGAAAATCATAAATTTGGTTGTCCTTTTGCAGAGGAGGAAAGACGTACCAAGTTTCAGGATATTGATAAAAATGGATTTTATGAAAATGTCACTTCAGGCGAGATTTTGGTAAATCTGGCAGAACCTACACCTAAAAAACAAAATAGCGATAATGCTTCTGAGGTTAAAGAAATCAATGTTTCACGAACTTGCCAACTTTCAGATTCAAAAAAAGATAAAGTATCAACTAATCAAACTAAAACTTTATCTGTATTGGTTTCATCTTTCTTAAATAATGAAAACTTTCCAATAACATTACCAAGACCATATCAAGAAAGAATCTTCTTGAAAGACGCATTTATTAAAGTTGATGGTCAGGATTTGTCAAGCCTGGAACAAAATTGTTGGAGAGTTTATTACGGAAAAGCGTGGATAAATAAACTATCAAGTGGTGATTATCAAATTAAATTTGACTCTCAGTTACATGATCTTTCAGTTGAAGTGAGTGGTGTTAGACCTTCGTTTTTTATTTCAAAATCTTTGATTTGTGATTCGCCATATGAAAAATTCACAAAAGAGAAAATAGATGAATTAGTAATTCAGAAAAAACCTAAACAAGTTTTTATTTTTTCAGATGTTCCATCTTTAAATCATACAAAGAAATATATTAATTTTATACTTGAAGGTCTACCATATTTAGAGATTTTGGATACATAAAATAAGGAGTTTTCCCCATGCGCAAACTGCAAAACACGCTCTACATCACCACCCAAGGCAGCTATCTGCATAAGGAGCGGGAAACGTTGGTGGTGGAGTAGGAGCGTAAGAAGGTGGCGCAGTTGCCGGTGCATTCCATTGGGCATATTTTCTGTTTTGGGAATGTGCTGGTGTCGCCGTTTCTGCTGGGGTTTTGCGGTGAAAATAATGTGAATTTGGCGTTTTTTACCGAAAACGGACGTTTCTTGGGGCGGCTTCAGGGGCGGCAGAGTGGCAATGTGCTACTGCGTCGGGCGCAGTATCGGGTGTCGGAGCAAAATCCCGTGCCGATTGCGCACAATATCATTGCGGCAAAGATTCGGGCGAGCTGGAAACACGTAAGGGCGTGCGCTTTGAGCGGACGGTACACGTTTCGGCGGAAAAACCGGGCATCAGCGGCGTGTTGGATTTGGTGGAAGTGGATACGAAAACAGGCCGTCTGAAACCCGTGGAATACAAACGAGGAAAGCCCAAACCCGACCCGATGGATGAAATCCAGCTTTGCGCCCAAGGCTTGTGCTTGGAAGAAATGACGGGGCAAACCGTCTCTGAGGGTGTGCTGTGGTATATGCAAACCCGACACCGCGTCCCCGTCGTGTTTTCAGACGGCCTGCGCGCCCAAACCCTCGCAACCATCGCCGCCGTGCGCGAACTCTTAAACAGCGGACAAACTCCGCCGCCCGACTACGGCAAACGATGCAAAGCCTGTTCGCTGGTGGAGATTTGCCAGCCGGTATTATTGGGGAAACGGGATGGGAGTGTGGGATATGTGGAAGCGTTGTTTATTGTGTAAGAAAAACCGCAGGTATTTGAAACCTGCGGTTTTTTTGAGGGTTACAGTTTGCTGTCTTCGCTATCCAAGAAACTTCTCAAACGGTCGCTTCTTGTCGGATGGCGTAATTTGCGGAGTGCCTTTGCTTCAATTTGGCGGATGCGTTCGCGCGTTACGTCAAACTGTCTGCCGACTTCTTCCAGCGTGTGGTCGGTGTTCATATCGATGCCGAAACGCATACGCAGGACTTTTGCCTCACGCGGGGTCAGGCTTTCGAGTATTTCTTTGGTTACTTCGTGCAGGCTGGTGTACATTGCCGCATCGGCCGGCGCAACATTGTTGGAATCCTCGATGAAGTCGCCCAAGTGCGAATCGTCGTCGTCACCGATGGGGGTTTCCATGGAAATCGGCTCTTTGGCGATTTTCATGATTTTGCGGATTTTGTCTTCGGGCATCTGCATCAGTTCGGCAAGTTTGGCAGAATCGGGTTCTTCGCCGGTTTCTTGCAGGTGCTGGCGCGAGATGCGGTTCATCTTGTTGATGGTTTCAATCATATGTACCGGAATGCGGATGGTACGCGCCTGATCGGCAATCGAGCGGGTAATTGCCTGACGGATCCACCAGGTTGCGTAAGTTGAGAATTTGTAGCCCCGGCGGTATTCGAACTTATCGACCGCCTTCATCAAACCGATATTTCCTTCTTGAATCAAATCAAGGAACTGCAAGCCCCGGTTGGTGTATTTTTTGGCAATGGAAATCACGAGGCGCAAGTTTGCCTGAATCATTTCCTGCTTGGCGGCTGCGGTTTCTTTTTCGCTCGACACCATATTTTTGTTGATTTCTTTCAACTCTTCGATGGAAATGCGGGTTTCTTTTTCCATATCCGCCAACTCGGTTTGTTTTTCGAGGATGGCGTGGCGGAAACGGTCGAGTGCGTCGCTCCAAACCCTGCCTTTGGCGATTTCTTCTTCAATCCATTGCAGATTGGTGATTTCGGGCAGGAAGTTTTGGATGAAGTAGTCGCGTTCCATATGGACGCGGTCGAGGCAGATGTCGCGGATTTCGCGTTCGAGTTTGCGGATGTTTTCTACTTTTCCGCGCAGGCTGCTTCTGAGGCTGTCGATTTGCCGGGTGGCGAAACGGACTTCCAGCAGTTTGTTGGCAATCGCGTCGCGGTAGGCGAGATAGTCTTTGTGCCGGCTGTGGTGTTTTTCCAAACGGCCGATCATTTTTTTGTAGTCTTTTTCGATTTGGGCAAAGTGGCCGATAACTTTTTGTTTCAATTCGGCGAGATTGGCTGCCGAGATTTCATCCGCATCTTCTTCCGATTCTTCGTCGTCTTCGTTTTCATCCGAGTTGTCGCTGGAAGGTTTCTCGGGCGCTGTGGTTTCCAAGTGCCCCAAGCCCAATTCGTTGAGCAATACTTCATTGGGGTCGATAATGGCTTCTACGACTTCGTCGACGCGGATTTCGTCTTTGCGGATTTTTTCGATGAGTTCCAAGATTTCCGCAATGGAACCCGGGCAGGCGGAGATGGCCTGAACCATATTTTTCAGGGCGTTTTCGATTTTTTTGGCGATGATGATTTCGTCTTCGCGGGTCAGCAGGTCGACCTGTCCCATTTCGCGCATATACATACGGACGGGGTCGGTCGTCCTGCCGAACTCGGAGTCGGCGCTGGAAAGGGCGGCCTCGGCTTCTTCGACGGCATCATCGTCGGTAACGGCGGCATTGTCGCTTAACAATATGTCTTCCGCATCGGGGGCGTGTTCGGTAACTTGGATGCCCAAACCGGAAATCATACTGACGATGTTGTCGATTTGGTCGGCATCGGACATATCGTCGGGCAGTGCGTCATTGATTTCGGAGTAGGTGATGTAGCCGCGTTCTTTGCCCATAATGATGAGTTGGCGCAGGCGCGCGCGTTGTTCCTCAATCGTCAGGGGGCGGGCATCGTCTTGGTATTCTTCGTGATTTTGGTTTTTGGACATTGTCTGCTTTCTGTTGGCAAGATGCCGACGGTTTGCGTTTGGACGCACCTGAAGGCGTGGCAGAGTAGGGTACTCTGATGCCGTCTGAAGGCTTTTTGGGATGGGTGTTCTGCAGGTGTCGTTGTTGCAGCCGGGGGGGAATGCTTTTCAGACGGCATAACGGGTTTACGGGTGGCGGAATCCGCCGGTCAATTTTGTTTTGCGGTCAGCAGCGACAGCAAAAGTTTTTTCTCGCTTTCATTTAAGCCGGATTGCAGGCTTTTTTGTTTCAATGCTTCGATTTGGCTGTATTTTAACTCATTGAGCAGTTTTTTGATGCCGATTTGGAAGTTTTCGCAATCTTCTTCGCCGCCGCCTTCCATTTCTTCCGATTGAAGGGCCGACCGGAAGATGCGGTTGATTGTTTCTTCGTAGGGTGAACCGCGCATATGTTCCAAAATCTGCGCGGTTGCCGGCACGGAAGGATGGCTTTTAATGGTTTCGGCGAGGTTGGCAAGGCAGGCGAAATCGCCGTCCAATGCCAAATAATCGGGCAGGTCTATATATGCAGCCCAATCCGGATTTATCAAGAGGCTGCGGATTTGCCGTTGCACCAATGTCGGCATAACGGGCTGTTTGACGGAAATCGGAGGCAGTTTGTAGCTTTTTTGTTTGACGTGCCGTTTCGGTGCTTCCTGTCCCAGCAGTTGCGCGAGATTGTCGGGGTCGATGCCGACCAGCTCGCTAAGCCGTTGTTTCAACAAATAACCCAATGCCGGCGCGGTGATTTGCGCCAAAAGCGGCGAACTGGTTTTCACCAATTCCGCCTTGCCTTCCTGCGTATTGAGATTGAGGTCGTCTGAAAGGTGTTCCCAGAAATATTCCGACAGCGGCTTGCTTTGATTCAACAGCGCGTCTTCAAATTGCGTCTTGCCGTAGGCGCGGATGTAGCTGTCGGGGTCGTGTTCCTCGGGCAGGAACAAAAAATGCAGCGATTTGTCGTCTTTCAACTGCGGCAACGCATTTTCCAGCGCGCGCCAAGCCGCTTTGCGCCCTGCGCTGTCGCCGTCGAAACAGAAATAAATACTGTCTGCCTGCCGCATCAGGATTTTGACGTGTTCCGCCGTCGTTGCCGTGCCCAAAGCCGCTACGCCGTAGCCCACGCCGAACTGCGCCAGCGCGACCACGTCCATATAGCCTTCGACCACCAAAATCCGCCCTGCTTCTTTGACTGCGGCACGCCCTTCATACAGTCCGTAAAGGTTTTTCCCCTTATCGAACAAAGGTGTATCGGGAGAATTTAAATATTTCGGCTTCGAGTCGTCCAGCACCCTGCCGCCGAAACCGATCACCTGTCCGCGCGGATTGCGGATGGGGAACATAATCCGATGGCGGAAGCGGTCGTAATGCCGTCCCTCATTGTCAATCACCATCCCCGTATCCACCAACGCAGTATTCGGGTACGGCTGGAACACTTGCGCCAAAGGCTGCCAGCCGTCGGGCGCGTAGCCCAAACCATAATGCGCGATAACTTCGGCACTCAAGCCTCGTTTGTCCAAATAAGCCTTCGCCGCCGGATTGAATTTTAGCTGTTGCGCGTAAAAATCCGCTGCTGCTGCCGTCGTTTCTTCCAGCGTCTGCTGTTTTTTCTTGCGTTCGGCACGGACTTCGGGATTATCGTTTTGCCCGCGCACTTTAGGCACGACCATACCCACGCGGTCGGCAAGAAACTGCACCGCCTCCGGAAACGACAGCCCCTGATGCTCCATCACAAAACCAATCGCCGAACCGTGCGCCCCGCAACTGAAACAATGGTAAAACTGTTTGGTCGGACTGACCGAAAACGACGGCGTTTTTTCCTTGTGGAACGGGCAACACGCCATATAGTTCGCCCCGCTTTTCTTCAGCGGAACCTGCTCGTCGATAATATCGACAATATCGGTTTTGGCTAAAAGCTCGTCAATGAAATCGGATGGAATCATGATGTGGGGCGGACGGGATGTCTGTTTTCGGTACGGACGGTACGAAATCGGGATTTTTCAGAATGGCGGTCGGATGTGGCGGTTCAGGCAAAATGCCGTCTGAAACCGGATGTTCAGACGGCATTTGCGTTCAAACGCTCAAGCCAGTTTGCCGTGGCATTGTTTGTATTTCAAACCGCTGCCGCAGGGGCAGGGGTCGTTGCGGTGGACGATTTGCCCCCGCGCTTCCAAGGCTTCGGGGCTGAAATCCGTCCCATCGGGATTAAAGGCTTCGGTAACCAGATCGGTTTGCGATTGCCCCAAAAGTTCTTCCATATCGGGCGATTCGGAATGGATGGACTGGATGTTGCCGACGGGTTGCTCTTCAACCGCCGCGACAGGGTTTTGTTCGATTTGAACCGAGGTAAGCAGGGAGGCGATATGGAATTTGATGCCGTTCCACAGGTCTTGGAACATGGTAAAGGCTTCGCGTTTGTATTCCTGCTTCGGATTTTTCTGGGCATAGCTGCGCAGGTGTATGCCTTGGCGCAGGTAGTCCATAGCGGCGAGGTGTTCGCGCCATTGGTTGTCGATGACCTGCAACATCACGTTGCGCTCGAAATCCGCCATCGCCTGCCTGCCGACCAGTTCGGTTTTGGCGGCATATTCGTTTTCAATGCGTTCGATCAGACGCTCTTTGATGTCTTGACCGTCAATCGCATTATCAGCCTTCAGCCAGGACTGGATGTCTTCCTGAAGCCTGAATTCGGCGGCCAGACGGTTTTCCAGGGTCGGAATATCCCACTGCTCTTCCATACTTTCCGGCGGCATATAGAGGTCTACGAGCCCGCCGACGACATCAAAACGGATTTCCTTCATCAGGTCGCTGATGTCTTTGCTGGTTAAAATTTCGTTGCGTTGGCTGTAAATGACTTTACGTTGCTCGTTGGCGACGTCGTCGTATTCCAGAACCTGTTTGCGCATATCGAAGTTTCTGCCTTCGACTTTGCGTTGCGCCCCTTCGATTTGGCGCGTCAGCAGGTTGTGCTCGATGGCGACGCCGCGTTCGGGTGCAAGGCGGTTGAGGATGGCAGCGGCGCGGTCGAGTGCGAATAGGCGCAGCAGCGGGTCTTCAAACGAGAGGTAGAAACGGCTGGATCCGGGGTCGCCCTGACGGCCGGAGCGTCCGCGCAACTGGTTGTCGATACGGCGGCTTTCGTGGCGTTCTGTGCCGATGATGTGCAAACCGCCTGCTTCCATAACCTTGTCGTGTTCTGCCTGCCAGCCGTTTTCGAGTGCGGCGATTTGTGCCTGTTTCTCTTCGTCGCTCAAGGTTTCGTCGGCACGGATGGCATCGGTTTGGTGCTTCAGGTTGCCGCCTAAAACGATGTCCGTACCGCGTCCCGCCATATTGGTGGCAACGGTAATCGCGCCGACTTTGCCGGCTTGGGCGACAATCAGCGCTTCGCGTTCGTGTTCTTTGGCGTTGAGGACGTTGTGCGGCAGTCCGGCTTTTTGCAGAAGGTGGGAGACCAGTTCGGAGTTTTCGATGCTGGTCGTGCCGACGAGGACGGGCTGCCCGCGTTTGTGGCATTCCTCGATGTCTTTGACGACGGCTTCGAATTTTTCTTCGGCGGAACGGAAAATCTGGTCGTTGAAGTCTTTGCGCTGTACGGGGCGGTTGGTCGGGATAATGACGGTTTCGAGGTTGTAGATGCTTTGGAACTCGAAAGCCTCGGTATCTGCCGTACCGGTCATACCGGAGAGCTTGGTGTACAGGCGGAAATAGTTTTGGAAGGTGATGGAGGCAAGGGTTTGGTTTTCGCGTTTGATTTCCACGCCTTCTTTGGCTTCTACGGCTTGATGCAGGCCTTCGGACCAGCGGCGGCCGGACATCAGACGGCCTGTAAATTCGTCAACGATGACGATTTCGCCGTCTTGGATAACGTAATGTTGGTCTTTGTGGAACAGCGAGTGCGCGCGTAATGCTGCCATAAGGTGGTGCATCAGGGAGATATTTGCCGCCGAGTACAGTGAGTCGTTTTCTGCCAGCAGCCCCATTTGGGTCAGGATTTGTTCGGCGTGTTCGTGACCTGCTTCGCTCAGGATGACCTGATGTGCCTTTTCGTCGACCCAATAGTCGCCTTCGCCTTCTTCTGTCTCTTGACGGACGAGGTGGGGCGGAACGGTGTTCATGATTTGGTAGAGCTGGATGTTGTCGTCCGCCTGACCGGAAATAATCAGCGGGGTACGCGCTTCGTCAATTAAGATGGAGTCCACTTCGTCAACGACGGCGAAATTCAATTCGCGCTGCACTTTGTCGTATTGGTCGGTCACCATATTGTCGCGCAGGTAGTCGAAGCCGAATTCATTATTTGTGCCGTAGGTAATATCGGCGGCATAGGCGTTTTGGCGGTCGAACGGCTGCATGTCTGAAATAATCACGCCCACGGTCAGACCGAGGAAATTGTAGAGGGGCTCCATAATGCCTGCGTCGCGCGAGGCGAGGTAGTCGTTGACGGTAACGACGTGCACGCCTTTGCCGGCCAGCGCGTTGAGATAGACGGCAAGGGTGGCGACCAAGGTTTTGCCTTCGCCGGTACGCATTTCGGCGATTTTGCCGTCGTGCAGCACCATACCGCCGATAAGCTGCACGTCGAAGTGGCGCATACCGAGGATGCGGCGGGACGCTTCGCGGCAGACGGCGAAGGCTTCGGGCAAAATGCCGTCCAAAGTCTGACCGTCGGCGAGGCGTTGTTTGAATTCGGCAGTTTTGGCTTGCAGATCAGCATCGCTTAAGGCTTGCATCTGTTCTTCGAGCGCGTTGATTCTGGCAACGGATTTACGGTATTGTTTCAGCAAGCGGTCGTTGCGGCTGCCGAAGATTTTCTTGGCAATGTTTGTCAGCATGAATAATTCCTGCGCCTGATATAATAGTGGGGCGAAAACGCGATTTTAACACAAGCGTTTGTGCAAAGTGCTAATGCCGTCTGAAATAAAGGCGCGTTTGCGGTATTTCAATCTTTTTGGGTGTATGTTTTATGAATTTGGAACAGTTGGGCAGGCGGGACGCGCTGCTTTCCGGACTTTTGAAACAGGCGGGACAGTGGCGGCGGTTGGATGCCGCCGTGAAAAAACTGCTGCCCGCCAACCTGCACCCGCATTTTCAGACGGCATGTATCGAAGACGGCAGGCTTGTCCTTTTGGCGGCAAACAATATGGCGGCATCGCGTTTGAAAATGATTGCACCGTCGGTATTGCCGCAGTTGGCAGGGCTTGACGCTTCGATACGGTCTGTTTCGGTCAGGCTGGTCCCGAAACCGGAAAAACCGCAGAAAACCAATACCCTGCATTTGAGTAAGGCTGCGCTGGAGAGTTTCGATTCGGCGGCGGCAAAGTTGGAAAAACGGCATCCCGAATTGGCGGCAGTGCTGGCGGAGCTGGTCAGGAAGCACGGGGCATAAGGCGGCCGGCAGGGATGTTGTAAATATCCGTTAATATTTGCGCGGCGGGGGACGGCTGCCCTAATACTAAAGAAATAGGTTCGGGGTAAAATTGCCCTTTCTTGGGTAAACGATTGTAAACTTGCAAACAGGCTTTGATTTCAAATGAAATTTGTAGCAAAATGCCGCCCCGAAACATCTGTTTGTGCAACGCGGCGGAATCTTTTTCAAGGTTTTGTTAATGGCGGTTGCACTTTGATTTCCGTAAAACCGAATATTATTTTATCGATTGGAGATTTACCATGAAAGCTTATCTGGCCCTGATTTCTGCCGCCGTTATCGGTTTGACTGCCTGCTCTCAAGAACCTGCCGCGCCTGCCGCCGAGGCAACTCCTGCTGCTGAAGCACCCGCTTCCGAAGCACCTGCCGCCGAAGCTGCTCCTGCAGATGCTGCCGAAGCCCCTGCTGCCGGCAACTGTGCGGCAACTGTCGAATCCAACGACAATATGCAGTTCAACACCAAAGACATCCAAGTCAGCAAAGCATGTAAAGAGTTCACCATCACTCTGAAACATACCGGTACGCAACCCAAAGCCAGCATGGGTCACAACCTCGTGATTGCCAAAGCTGAAGACATGGATGGCGTATTTAAAGACGGCGTAGGTGCTGCCGATACCGATTATGTCAAACCTGACGATGCGCGCGTTATTGCCCACACCAAACTGATCGGCGGCGGCGAAGAGTCTTCCCTGACTTTGGATCCTGCCAAATTGGCTGACGGCGACTACAAATTTGCCTGCACCTTCCCGGGTCACGGTGCTTTGATGAACGGCAAAGTAACTTTGGTCGATTAATCCGCTTAAAGTTTCAAAAGACGGACAGCCTGCTTTGTGCAGGCTGTTTTATTATAAAATGACTGCTTGAAAAGTGCCCCGTTGAGAACGAAAACATGAATCCGTTTGAAACCCAAAGCGTTACCTTTGCCGAACCGATTGAAATGCTGTATGCCTGCCACGGCAAAGTACGCCGTTTCTGCGGACAAGTCGCCATGCTGTCGGACTACATCGCCGAAAACGGCTGCAATCAGATTGTTTTGCAAACCATCCGCCAAATCTCCCGGTATTTCAACGTTGCCGCGCCGCTGCACCATGAAGACGAAGAAGAAAACTTTTTCCCGCTGCTGCTGCAATACGCGCCGCAAGCACGTGAAGGTGTGGACGAGCTTTTGCGCCAACATATCAGCCTGCACAACAACTGGGCGGCAGTATCCGCCGAATTCTTCAAACTCGAAGCAGACAACGCCTATGTCCCCGATGCGGAAGCGTTCAAACGTTTTGTGGCGGGATATGATGTGCATCTGGCGATTGAAGAGCCTTTGTTCGACATGGGCAAAACCTTTATCCCCAAAGAAAAACTGACCGAAATCGGCGAAATCATGGCGGCGCGCCGGCGCAAATAATGCCGTCTGAAACAATCGTCTCAAGGATATATTATGCTAACCCCGAAAAGCTGCGATTTGTTCAATATTCCTTTTTTCCAATTTTCCCAGCTTAAAAAATACCAGCCTGAAAGTATTCCGCAAATTAAGGCCGACTATAAAGAAAACTGGCAGATATGGCAGCAGCTGATCCAGCAGGTTGCCGCCGAATTGGGTGCGCCGTTTGCACCACCGCATATCGAACGCTGGTGTAACGGCTGGCAGGTGCGCGCCCACTTCTTTGCCTATTTCAAATACGCCCAATACAAAAACTCTGCCGCCATCCTGTCGATACTGCTCAACCGCCGCCGTTTGAGCGTTAGCTTGGATTGGCACTGCTATAAAGCCGACGTGTCGCCGATTGCGCTGCCTGATTACAACCGCTGGCTGGATGATTTCGATACCGACAAATACGCCGCATTCGATATGTGGCACGGCGCGGAAAGCGAATACGACGACTACCGCACCGTCGCGCAGCAAAATGAATCCGACCGAAAGTTGCAAAACGACGAAGACTTTTTCTGCATCGGCAAACACATCGAACGCGACGATTTGGGCAGGCAGGATGTCGCGAAATGGATAGCGGAAACGGTGGAAGACTTGCTGCCGCTTTACGAAGCGTGTCATGGTGCTTGACCTGAAGAACCCGCTTCGCTATCGTTAGCCCGTTCCATTCAACATCAAATGCCGTCTGAAACTCCGTTCAGACGGCATCTCAAACAGAAAAGCCGAAAAATGACCGAAACCCAATCCCTAGAACTCGCCAAAGCGTTGATTTCCCGCCCGTCCGTTACGCCGGATGACCAAAATTGCCAAAAACTCCTTGCCGAACGCCTGCACAAAATCGGTTTTGCGGCTGAAGAACTCCATTTCGGCGACACCAAAAATATCTGGTTGCGACGCGGCACGAAAGCTCCCGTCGTCTGTTTTGCAGGGCATACCGACGTTGTGCCGACGGGCCCTGTTGAAAAATGGGATTCGCCCCCGTTCGAACCGACTGAGCGCGACGGAAGATTATACGGGCGCGGCGCGGCGGACATGAAAACCGGCATTGCCTGCTTCGTTACCGCCTGCGAGCGTTTCGTTGCCGAACATCCCGACCATCAAGGCAGCATTGCACTCTTGATTACTTCCGACGAAGAGGGTGACGCGCTGGACGGTACGACCAAAGTCGTCGATGTATTGAAAGCGCGCGACGAACTTATCGACTACTGCATCGTCGGCGAACCGACCGCCGTGGACAAATTGGGCGATATGATTAAAAACGGCCGGCGCGGCTCGCTGTCGGGCAATCTGACCGTCAAAGGCAAGCAAGGCCATATTGCCTATCCGCATTTGGCAATCAATCCCGTCCATACTTTTGCCCCGGCATTGCTGGAGCTGACACAGGAAGTTTGGGACGAGGGCAACGAATACTTTCCGCCGACCAGTTTCCAAATTTCCAATATCAACGGCGGCACAGGCGCGACCAATGTGATTCCGGGCGAGCTGAACGTCAAATTCAATTTCCGCTTTTCTACCGAGTCCACCGAAGAAGGGCTGAAACAACGCGTCCACGCCATTTTGGACAAACACGGCGTGCAATACGATTTGCAGTGGTCGTGTTCGGGGCAGCCCTTCCTGACCCAAGCGGGCAAACTGACCGACGTGGCACGCGCCGCCATCGCCGAAACTTGCGGCGTAGAGACCGAACTGTCCACCACCGGCGGCACTTCGGACGGACGCTTCATCAAAGCCATTGCCAAAGAACTTATCGAACTGGGCCCGTCCAACGCCACCATCCACCAAATCAACGAAAACGTGCGGCTGGACGATATTCCGAAGCTGTCGGCAGTGTATGAGGGGATATTGGCGCGGTTGTTGGCTGGAAATGCCGTCTGAAAGCAGCTTGCTTGCCGGATAAGGATGTCCGACCATTTTATTAGACCTAACGTGGGTTTGAGATAACACATTGATTTTTTTATGTAGAGCGATTTATTTCAACGGCAATCTATTCCCTCTCCCGTGGGAGAGGGTTAGGGAGAGGGCATCGGGGCGGCAACGGACATATTGCCTGTATCTGCCCCGTTTTACCCTCTCCCCGACCCTCCCCTACAGGGGAGGGGGTCAAGTTGCAGGCACGCCGACGGAATATGGTTGAAACCCGACCTTTCAGGGCAGTAGAATTTTGGTTTATTTTTGGGGAAATAACTCCTTCCAAATCAGGGTAAACAGGGCTGCGCCTTTATGTGCAGCCCTGTGTGTTGAAACATTGAGGAAGATAACCGTGCCGTCAAATTACTTTCATACGCGCGAACGATTGGGTGCTTTAGGCGGCATCGTGCAACATCATACCGCCTTGTACCGCAGCGTGGCGGTATATGAACCGGCTGTGCTTATCGTGCGGCGCGGAAGCAAGAAGCTGCGGTGGACGGGGCGCGAATTGAGGATTGCGGCGGGTGAAGCGGTCGCCTTGGCAGGCGGGCAGACATTTGACGTTATTAATATTCCCGATTCAGACGGCCTCTATCAGGCGCAATGGATTGCTTTCGAACAGGAAACCGTAGAAAGGTTCGCCACACAATACGGGACGGCGCAGGCAGTGTGCGATGCGGTGAAGCTGCCGCACCCCGGGCGTATGGGCGCGGCGTTTGATTATGCGGCTGCGGTACTGGCGGATGAAGAAGTGCCGCACAATGCGGCGGAAGCCGCGCTTTGCGGCGTGTTGGCGTGGTTGCAGCATGACGGCATCGGTTTTGCCGTGTACGAAGGCGTCAACCTGATGCGGCAAATCCGCAAACTGATTACCGCCGATATGGCTGCGGACTGGTCGTCGGCGATGTTGGCGCAGCGGCTTAATTGCAGCGAGGCCGCGTTGCGGCGGCGGTTGGCGCGGCAGGACACGAATTTCCGTACGCTGCTGACGGATGTACGCATGATGCGCGCGCTGACGTTGTTGCAGGTTACGCAATGGCCGGTGGCGCAGATTGCCGGCGCGGTCGGCTATGACTGCCCGTCCCGTTTCAGCGCGCGCTTCAAAGAGCGGTTCGGTTGCGTACCGTCGGCGGTCCGCTCGGTAGCGGAGCCGGCGGCATATCGGCGCACGGGGCAGGTCAGCGTCGGTGTTCGACCGTGAATTTCGCTTCGCCCAAGCTGTTTGCCTTAGTGAAGAAACCGACCAGCGCGGGTGTGGATTCGGCGGTGATGTTCGGCAGCTTGGTGACTTTCAGCGCGGTGAGCGTGAATTCGTAGCGGTGTTTCCTACCTTCGGGCGGACACGCGCCGCCGTAGCCCGGAGTGCCGAAGTCTGTGCGGGTTTGCAGCGCGCCTTTGGGCAGCCTGCCGCCTTGCGCGGTAATGCCTGCGGGCAGGCGGCGGACATCGGCGGGAATGTCGGCGACCACCCAGTGCATCCAGCCCAGACCGGTCGGCGCGTCTTTATCGTAAACGGTCAGGACGAAACTTTTTGTCCCTGCGGGCGGATTTTTCCACGACAGCGCGGGCGAAGCATTGCCGCCCGAACAGCCGAAGCCGTAAGGCGCGCTCAAAAGCTGGTTTTGCGTGAAGCTGCCGTCTTTGGACGGGTTGTCGAATTGCAGCGTGAATGCGCCCTCGGCAAAGGCAGCGGTTGAAAAAGCCAGCAGTACAGCGGAGAGGATGCGGGTTTGCATAGATGATTCCTTTGCTTGATGAATAAGTGGATTCATTATAGGCTGTCAACGGCGGCAGGAATGTGCCGAAACGGTTGGATGATGTGCCGAAATGCGCAAATGCAAAAATCCGTGGTTTCAGACGACCCTTTGCAGGTCGTCTGAAATCTTTAATTCCTTTCCCTGAGGCTTTGGAAATATCGAATATTTAGGAATTGCCGCAACCCAACACCCTCAAGATTTACGTCATAGCCCGTTCCTGCATCGGCGTGCGGGAATGGCGAAAATTAGGGATTTTGCCGTCAAATCCATGATAGAGATACGGAGCAAACGAATGATTACCCTGCCTTCCTTAAACAATCTGCCGTCAAAATGGGATGAAATCCGCCATTGGCTCGAAACCCAAGTTTTTGAGTGTGAAGTCATGCCGTATCCCAATCTGACGGAACACGAAGCCAAACAGTTCGAGCAGGATTTTATCGACCGTATCGGCTGCGCGCCTGAAGAATATGTCCGTATCCGCCGTGCCATCCGTCTCTTGGAAGCGCGTTATCCTGATAGCTCGAACGAACTGACCGCCGCCGCCATTGTCACGCCTTTGGGTGAGATGCTGGCGGTGTTCGGTGGCAAAGGCTTGTGTTTGCTGGAGTTTGTCGGGCAGAAACATATGGAACAGGAAATTACCGCCGTCCAAAAAGCTTTGCGCGGACGATTTGTGTTTCGGGAGGATGAGCGAACGCAACTTTTGCGGCAGGAATTGGATTTGTATTTCCAATGCCGTCTGAAAACCTTTGCCACGCCTTTGGAGCAGATTGGCACTGAATTTCAAAAGCAGGCATGGGATGAGCTGCTGGCGATTCCCTACGGTGAAACGCGCAGCTACAAGGAGCAGGCGCAGCGTTTGGGCAATCCCAAAGCTGTCCGAGCCGTTGCCGCTGCAAACGGGCAGAACAAGGTGTCTATCTTGATTCCCTGCCACCGCGTTATCGGCAGCGACGGCAAACTGACCGGCTACGCAGGCGGCTTGAACCGCAAACGGTTTTTACTGGCTTTGGAACGCGGCGAAGTTCAGACGGCATTGTTTTGACGGGCGCGGAGGACAACGGGGCTTGAGGGGTTCAAGCCCCGTCCGCCTTTCAGACGGCATCGGAGGTTTTTTCCGCTCCGGTTTGGCTTTGTGCCTCCTGATACAGGTAAACGGTTGCCAACGGCGGTACGGTTACGGACAGGGAATTTGGTTTGCCGTGCGACCAAACTTCTTCCGTTTCCAACGTTGCGCCGGCAGAAACGCCGCTGCCTTTGTAATGCAGGCCGTCTGAATTGAGGATTTCGCGGTATCCGCCGGCAGAATTCACGCCGAAGCGGTAGCCTTCGCGTACCACAGGCGTGAAGTTGCTGATGACGATAACGCGGTTGCCTTCGCGGTCACGTCGCTCGAAGACGAAGACGGAGTTGTCGCCGTCGTCGGCAACCAGCCACTCGAAGCCTTCCGGCCATTGATCCAATTGGTAAAGCGGCGCGGTGTCTTTATAGACGCGGTTCAAATCGCGCACGAAGTCTTGCACGCCTTTGTGCCGGCCGCCTTCTTGTTCGAGTAAAAACCAATCCAGTCCTTCGTTGTAGTTCCACTCTCTGCCTTGCGCGAACTCGTTGCCCATAAACAAGAGTTTTTTGCCGGGGAAGCCGTACATAAAGCCGTAGTAGGCGCGCAGGTTGGCGAATTGCTGCCAGCAGTCGCCGGGCATCCGTCCGAGCAGCGAGAGTTTGCCATGCACGACTTCATCGTGTGAAAGCGGCAGGACGAAGTTTTCGCTGTACTGGTACATCATGCCGAAGGTCATTTTATTGTGGTGGTATTTGCGGTTGACGGGGTCTTCCATCATGTAGCGCAAGGTATCGTTCATCCAGCCCATATTCCATTTGAAGCTGAAGTTCAAACCTTCTTGACGGGTTACATTGGCAAATGAAGTAGACTCTTCGGCAATTTCGGTCGCAGCCGGAACTTCCTCTTTCAACATGGTGTTGGTATCGCGCAGGAAAGCGATGGCTTCGAGGTTTTCATGTCCGCCGTATTGGTTCGGAATCCACTCGCCGTCTTTGCGTGAGTAGTTGCGGTAAATCATTGAAGCCACCGCGTCAACGCGGATGCCGTCGAAGCCGAAGCGTTCTATCCAATACAGGGCGTTGCCTTGCAGGAAGTTTCTGACTTCGTTCCTGCCGAAGTTGTAAATCAGGGTGTTCCAGTCTTGGTGGAAACCTTCGCGGGGGTCGGCATGTTCGTACAATGCCGTGCCGTCGAATTTGGCAAGCCCGTGGTCGTCGGTTGGGAAATGGCCGACCACCCAGTCGAGGATGACGCCGATGCCTTCGTCGTGGGCGGCTTTAATCAGGGCGCGCAATTCTTCCGGCGAACCGAAACGGCTGGTCGGCGCATACAATCCGGTCGCCTGATAGCCCCACGAGCCGTCAAACGGGTATTCGGAGACGGGCAGAAATTCGATATGGGTAAAGCCCATGTCTTTGACGTAGGCGACCAGTTCTTTGGCGAGCTGTCCGTAAGTCAGCCAGAAGTTGTTTTCGGGATTGCGTTTCCACGAACCCAAATGCACTTCGTAAATGCTGATGGGTGCGTCAATGGCGTTGGCACGGGCGCGGAAGTCGGGGGCTTCGACTTTTTCCGGCAAACCGCGCACGACAGACGCGGTATTCGGACGCAACTCCGCACCGAAGGCATACGGGTCGGCTTTTTGCCGTACATTGCCGCCGGCATCGCGGATTTCAAATTTGTAGAGGGCATTGGGTTTGACTGCCGGAATAAAAATTTCCCAAATACCGTTGTCGCGGTGGAAACGCATGACGTGGCGGCGGCCGTCCCAGTTATTGAATTCGCCGATGACGGAAACGCGCTGCGCATTCGGCGCCCATACGGCAAAGCGTACGCCCTTCACACCGTCCAACTCGGCAAAATGCGCGCCCAAAGTTTCATAAGGGCGCAGGTGTCTGCCTTCCGCCAACAGCCAAGAATCCATTTCTTTCAATGCCGACGGGAAGCGGTAGGGGTCTTCTTCGCGCACGGGGTTGCCGTTTCCGCCGTAATAGACGTTCAGCGCGTAATCGGGAGCGTTTTCGGGCAATACGGCAACAAAGAATCCGCGCCCATCGATTTTTTCAGACGGCGCAATCAGTCCGCCGCTTTCACGGTCGACAATATCTACTGCCGAAGCGTCGGGAATCAAAACGCGCACGACTTCGCCGCCTTCGGGAAGGCGGTGCCGTCCCAAATAGGCGAATACGTCGCCGTGGGTCGCAAAAAACAGGCTGTCGACCGTGTCGCGTTCGGCTTGGTCGGGTTGGCGGTAGGAAAGGGTTGGGCAGTTCTTTTTCATACGGACTCCGTCAATCATGGCAAGTTGGGCGGTCATGGTTCGGCAATCTGCAAAGTCTTCCAGCGCGACGGGCATTTTGCGCGCCCAGTTGGGATAACCCTCGGCAACGCCCGGCACATTCAGGTTGTCGCCCACGCCCAGCAGGTTTTCCAGTTGCACCGCATACAGCCTGCTGCGGCTCATGGCGGCGTATTTGTGGATGGCGGACATCAGCCCTTCTGTCATTTCAGACGGCATTGTGCTGTCTTTGTCCGAACAGCCGCATTGTTTAAGCTTGTCGAACAGGTCTGCCTTGTCGTGTTCGCGCGCTTCCAATGCCGTCTGAAAAGTTTCCGCATCGGGAATCGTGCCCAGGCAGTACATGGTTTCCAAATCTTTGCCGTTCCAATAGCCCGCCAAAGGTGCAACATCGTGCGTGCTGACGACCGTAATCGCCTGTTCGGGATATTCATCGGGCAATTCAAAACCGTGCCTGCCTTTGCTGAAATACACGACCTTATAAGAAAACACCTGATAACGGTTCAGCAAATCACGCACCCGGTCGGGCACCGTCCCCAAATCCTCGCCGATGACGATGCAGCGGTTGCGCCGGCTTTCCAAAGCCAAAATGGCAAACATCACGTCCGCGTCGTAATGCACATACGCGCCCAAGTCCGCCGTCCCGCCCGCAACCCACCACAGGCGGTACAAAGCCATCACATGATCGATACGCAAGATGCCGTAAAGCCGCATATTTTCACGCAACAGCCGGGCGAACTTCTCATAACCCGTGTGCTTCAGCATTATCGGATTGAGCGGCGGCAAATCCCAGTTTTGCCCCGTCGGGCACAAAGGATCGGGCGGTGCGCCGACAGACATATCCATACAATAATCTTGGCGGTTTAACCAAGTGTCCGCGCCGCCGCGCGCCACGCCGACCGCCAAATCGCCGTAAATCCCCAACTTGATGCCGAGTCTGACCGCCGTTTCCTGCACTTTGTACCATTGTTCCGTGCAAAGCCATTGCAGCCACATATAAAAACGGATGTCGTGTCCGTGGTTGGCGGCAAAGTTTTTGACGGCTTCTCCGTCGGTGTCGCGAAACTCGGCAGACCAAGATTGCCAGCCTATGCCGCCGCAGCCGCCGTAATATTGGTCGAGGGCTTCAAACAGCCCGAATCCCGACAGTGCCGCTCCTTTTTCTTCCGCAAATGCGGCAAAAGCCGCACGTTCCTTTTGGGCGGCTTCGCACGGTTCGGTTTCAAATGCTTGGAATGCTGCCTGAAGAGCTTCGCGTTTGAACGCCCAAACCGCCGTGTAGGTTACGGTATCGGTAATCCGCAGCGCGGCAATGCGCCGCTGCATTTTTTCTTGGGCAAAACGGTTTTTCAGGGTTTCGCTGTAGGAAAACGCCCCGACTTTTTCCACATCGAGATAAATCGGATTGAGCCATTCGCGCGAAGACGGGCTGTACGGGCTGGCAAAGGCGGGCTTGGCACTGAAAAGCGCGTGCAGCGGATTGATGCCGACGAAATCCAGCTTTTTCTCTGCCGCATAAGCCATCAGGTTCTGCAAATCGGTAAAGTCGCCTATGCCCCAGTTGCGGTGCGAACGCAGGCTGTACAGATGCACCGTCAGCCCGTTCATTCTTGCGCTGCAGTTTGGTTCGGGCGGCCGGTAAACCGATTGCGGCGCGACAATCAGACGGATTTTTCCGGCAGCGCACGAAAGGGTGTAGTAGCCGCAGGAAAGATCGGGCAGTGCGAGTCGGAGCGTGCCGTGGTCGTCGCGGTCGAGGGGTAAAACCCGATGTGTGCCGTTTTCATCTTCCAAAACGGTTTCCGTTTCGTCCGACCATGCGGACGGCAGGGTCAGATTTTCGCATCCGTGTTCGCGGGCTGCCAGCGTGTCGAGATAAATGCCGTCTGAAACACCGTCTTTCTGCAAGGTGTCGGCTATCGTTTCCCATACCTCTGGCGGCGTGGCGCGATATACGCCGCCGATGTCGTGAAACCCCAAGCTGATGCCCAAAGCAGAAGCGCGTTGTTCCAGTTCGATACTCATCCTGTTTTCCTGTCTGTTGTCCGTAATCTCAAGGCGTAATCTTAATATAAATACGGAATGATGACGGCTGTAATTGCGTGTAACGGCGGTTTCTTCCATATTGTTTGACTTGAACCAATATGCCGTCTGAAGCCGGTTTTCCCGTTCAGACGGCATATTTGGCTAAATATCTTTTCCATTCATATATTTGTAGTTTTGTTACCCGTTTGGACAAAATTAAGGATTGACACATTTTTTGCGGACGCTATAATACGCCCCATTCCCCGATAGCTCAGTCGGTAGAGCGACGGACTGTTAATCCGCAGGTCCCTGGTTCGAGCCCAGGTCGGGGAGCCAGAATTTTGAAGCCCGAACTTGAATGTTCGGGCTTTTTCATATTTGCACGTCCGGCGTTCGGAATGCGGCGAGATAGGTTTTCCAACGGTTTCGCGGTAAAATTCCGCCTGTCTGATTTCGGTTTCTTGTTATGTCCATCAAAATCCTGATTATTTCTCCCAGTTGGATAGGCGACTGCGTGATGACCCAGCCCTTGTTCCGCCGTTTGAAGGAACTTCACCCCGGTTGCACGATTGATGTGTTCGCGCCGAAGTGGTCGATGGCGGTGTTCGAGCGTATGCCGGAAGTGAATGAGATTCTTGAAAATCCGTTCGGACACGGTGCGTTGGAGTTGAAACGCCGTTGGCGGGTCGGTAGGAATTTGGGACGGCGCGGCTACGATCAGGTTATCGTGCTGCCCGGTTCTTTGAAATCGGCAATCATCGCGCTGGCAACGGGTATCGGAAAAAGAACGGGTTATGTCGGTGAAAGCCGTTATTTTCTGTTGAACGATATACGCAGGCTGGATAAGGAACGTCTGCCTTTGATGGTGGACAGATATACGGCTCTTGCGCATCAGAGTCAGGAAGATTTTGACGGGCATTCGGGATTCCCCGAGTTTTCCATTGATGAACGGCGGCGGGAAATTTCTGTCGAAACTTTCGGTTTGAATCTTGGAAAGCCTGTTCTGGCTTTTTGTCCGGGGGCGGAATTCGGGCCGGCAAAGCGTTGGCCGGCAAAGCATTTTGCCGAGTTGGGCAAACATTATTCGGCGGCGGGTTGGCAGGTTTGGTTGTTCGGTTCGCAAAAAGATGATGAAATCGCCGAGGAAATCAACCGCCTTTCAGACGGCATATGTGTGAATTTATGCGGAAAGACCGATTTGTCTCAGGCAATGGATTTGCTGTCGTTGGCGGACACGGTCGTGTGCAACGACAGCGGGCTGATGCACTTGGCGGCGGCATTGGGCAGGAAGGTGGTGGCGGTTTACGGTTCTTCCAGCCCGACGCATACGCCGCCTTTGAGCGACAGGGCAAAAATCGTCAGCCTGCACTTGGAATGTTCGCCCTGTTTCAAACGGGAATGTCCGTTGGGGCATACCGACTGCCTCAACAGGCTGTATCCCGAGAAGATTGTGCAGGCGGTTGAAGAGGCGGTATGATGGGTTCTGTTTTCGGGTTTATGCCGTCTGACGGCGGATATTGATAGGATGTTTATGGCTATTGCGAACAATAAAAAAGCATTTCACGATTTTTTCATTGAAGACCGGATTGAAGCCGGTTTGGTATTGGAAGGCTGGGAAGTTAAAGCAATCCGCGCCGCGCGCGTACAGCTTAAAGAGAGTTATATTTATTGGAAAAAAGATGCGTTTTATCTGGTCGGTTGCCATATTACCGCGTTGCCCACAGCCTCGACACACATCAAACCGGATGCCGTACGCCCGCGCAAGCTCTTGTTGAAACAGTCGGAAATCAATAAGTTAATCGGAAAAACCGAACGCGCCGGCTACACCATCGTGCCGCTGGATTTGCATTTTTTGCGCGGAAAAATCAAGATGGAAATCGGTTTGGCAAAAGGTAAGAAACAGCACGACAAACGCCAGAGTATGAAAGAGGCGGATTGGAAACGCGAGAAACAGCGGTTGATTAAGCATACACGCTGATGGGGATGCGGTTTCAGACGGCATTTGAACAATGGTGTTGAAATACGAAACGGAAAAACAGGGCGGTTGCCCTGTTTTCTATTTGCGTAAAAGATGCGGATGACGGGAAGCGGAAAAACGGAAATGCCCGTCTTTGGCGAAATCGTAAACGTTGCTGATTGCCCTGATATGGTGGGGTGGTTCTTTTCCTTGTTTCAGACATTCGCGCGCTATTCTCCGTAATTTCTGGTTGGCAAGGCGTTTGTCCTGTTTTTCGCTGACTGCCGTGGTTATAGGGGAAAAGGGGTGTTTTCTGTAACTTTTACTCATGATGGTCTCCCAGGTTGAAATACCTAGGTTTCCTTGAGTGCGATTCCGTACTTTGTCTTCATTAAAGTTTCCGTGGTGTTTGAAATATATTTAGTAAATGCTGACCAGTACATTGCTATTTGAATGCCGGGCGGTTTTGTAAAAATTGCCGATTTTGTAAAAGTAGTCGGTAATTTCTTCTTTTATATCATCAATTT
Source organism: Neisseria viridiae (assembly GCF_962747995.1). GTDB lineage: Bacteria > Pseudomonadota > Gammaproteobacteria > Burkholderiales > Neisseriaceae > Neisseria > Neisseria viridiae. The sequence continues at coordinate 36,238 of NZ_CAUJAJ010000004.1, forward strand.
CATCTTCATAATCCCAAATGTCGGGGTAGATATGATGCTCTTTGCACACCTGCATACTGAAATGCTCCATTGCGCTTTTTATGTCGAAGCCTTCCAAAGCTGAGACGATTTCATGGATTTGGGCGGATTCGATATAAGCGGCGTATCCGTCGCCGTCCGAAATGGGTGCCGTTCCGACGATTGATTCGGATAACAGATTGCCCTTTAAGGGATTTTCTGCACTTATTCCGGTCAGTACAAAATGCAAAACATCCCACATTTTATCGATGTCGAGGCAGACGGCAGCCTCATCCTCCAAATCTTCCAGTTCTTCAAACAATTCTTGCCATTCGGTATCGGTGTTTTTAAGCAAAGCCAGTTTTTCATTATCGACCAGTTGATAGGTTGCTGTCATTCCCATGATATTTCCTATAATTTCATTTTGAATCAGTTATTTATGGAAGAAGTTTGCCCGGGTTCATGATGTTATATGGATCAAGGTGTTGTTTGATGCTTTTCATCAGGGCGATTTCGGCAGGGGTGCGTACTTTGTCCAGCCACTGTTTTTTGATGATACCTATGCCGTGTTCTGCGGCAACTGTACCATTGCAGGCAAGAACGTTGCAATAGACTGTGCTGTTAATGTCGTTTTCGTAACGATAGACTTCATTGCTGAGGATTTCGGGCAGGAAAGTATTGTAGTGCAGGCTGCCGTCGCCCAGATGTCCGAAGCAGACGATTTGTATGCCTTTGAAATTCTGTTCCAAATCTTTGGCGCACCGGCGGACAAAGTCGGCAACGCGCCCGATGGGGACGGCAATATCGTGTTTGATGCTGGTGCCCAGTTTGCGTTGTGAAGCGGAGATGTTTTCGCGCAATGCCCACATATGGCCACGTTCTTGTTCGCTTTGTGCCAATACGCTGTCGGTAAAACCCTTTTCATATAGGAGTTCGGCAAGTTGTCCGTCAAGGTTGCCGTTTGGCAGAGAGTCGGTCAATTCAAGCAGGATGTGCCATTCTGAATGTGTCGGCAGGGGGAGTTTGCTGAATTCGGAAGACAATTCGGCGGCAAAACGGCCGATCAGTTCAAAACTGCATAGGCGTTCGGCAAAGTGCGCTTGGGTTTCGGTCAGCAGGCGGACGGCGGATTCGATGTCGGGAATGCCGACCCAGGCGGTCGCCTTGTCTAAGGGGTTGGCAAACAGCTTGAGCGTGGCTGCGGTGATAATGCCCAATGTACCTTCGCTACCGATAAACAAATGGCGCAGGTCGTAGCCGGTGGTGTTTTTATGCAGGGGATGGAGATGGGAAACCAGTTCGCCGTTGGGGAGGACGACTTCCAAACCGATAACCAGGTCGCGCATCGTGCCGTAACGCAATACGTTCAAACCTCCGGCATTGCAGGCGATGTTGCCGCCGATTTGGCACGAGCCTTCGCTGGCGAGACTGAGTGGAAACAGCCTGTTTGAGGCTTCGGCTGCCTGTTGGACGGTTTGGAGTACGGAACCTGCTTCGACGGTTATGCAGTTGTCTGACAAATTGATGCTGCGGATGCGGTTGAGTTTGGCAAGATTCAGCAATACGCCGTTTTTCGATACTGCCGCGCCGCACAAACCGGTATTGCCGCCTTGTGGCGTAACCGGAATACGGTGTTTGTGGCAGAAACGCATAATGGTTTGAACGCTTTCAACGCTGCGCGGCTGCAAAATGATGTCTGGTGCAGACGTAAAGCGGTTGCGCCGGTCTTCTAAAAGCGTCGGAGAAGGTTCGGCAATTTCATCTGCCGGCAGGAGTCGGGAAAATTCGGTATGCAGGTCAAGCATGTTTGTCGGAAGGGTGGGGAGGATATTGAGGAAGGGAATCTGATGCCGTCTGAAAAGTCAAAAAAGCAGGATACTGAACGTATCCTGCTTTTTTGCAAGCGGAAAATGCTTATTTTGCAGCTTCGGAAGCAGGAGCTTCAGCGGCAGGAGCTTCGGCAGCAGGAGCTTCGGCAGCAGGAGCTTCAGCGGCAGGAGTTTCGGTAGCGGAAGCTTCAGCAGCAGGAGTTTCGGTAGCGGAAGCTTCAGCAGCAGGAGCTTCAGTAGCGGGAGCTTCGGCGGCAGGTGCTTCGGCAGCAGGTGCTTCAGCGGCTTTTTCTCCGCCGCAGGCGGCCAGGGCCAAAGACAACAAAGCAGCGGCAAACAGGGATGTTTTCATTTTAGTAACCTTTAAAATCAATTTAAATTGTTGAAACAAATAGGTCTTTGTCGACCATACTACAAACTGGGTTGGAAATTCATTGCTGAATTTTGCGTAATTATGCACCACGAAATAGGGGATTGCAACGGTGTGCAAATGGGAAAGCAGGTTTGAATGAAAAGTTTTTCCGCCGGGCGGATTGATAAATCCTGTAAAACGGTTTTGCTGTTAAAAATTCGATAGGGATGAATATTATAGAGATTAATATAATTCAGTATCTTGTATGATTTATTAAGGCAGATTGGGGAAGTCGGCAGACAGGTTGGAATGGTTTTTAAGAATGTTGTAAAAAAGTTACACCACAATAAAATAACAAAAATTTACATTGAAATATGTGCTGTACAGTTTATGAACAGGTTAACGGTAATCGGCCGGCGCGGCGGTTGTGTTAGAATGCGCCTGTAATCAATCTGCTGTTCCTGAAAGGACAAATATGGCTATCGTGAAGAATTCCGTGGTTTCGCTGCATTATGAGATGTATGATGCCAACAATCAGCTTTTGGACAAAACCGAAGAACCGATTGCGTATCTGCACGGCGGTTACGACGGCATTTTCCCTTTGGTGGAAGAGGCGTTGCACGGTAAGGATGCCGGCGATACGGTCGATGTGGCGCTGTCGCCCGACGATGCGTTCGGCGAGCAGGATCCGGAGTTGGTCCGTATTGAAGATGCGGGTGTGTTCCCTGTTGAAGTCGAAGTCGGCATGATGTTTGAAGCCGACGATCCTGAAACCGGCGATGTTGTCGTCTATCGTGTAACCGATGTTGCCGACGGCAAGGCGGTGGTGGACGGCAACCATCCTTTGGCAGGCATGAAAATCCGCTTTAAGGCTACGGTTGAAAGCGTGCGCGATGCATCCGATGAGGAAATCGCACACGGTCATGTCCACGGTCCGCACGGTCATCACCACCACTGATTGCCGGCAGCTTGGAGGTATCTGATGCCGTCTGAAAAGGGTTTGTTCCGTTTCAGACGGCATTTTGTTTGATGGATGGAGAAGGTATGTCGGTTGGGCATTATGAGAATTTTCCCGTCGGTTCGCTGATTTTGCCGCGCAGGTTGAGGAAGCCGGTTCATGCGGTGTACGCGTTTGCACGTACGGCGGACGATATGGCGGACGAGGGCAGTATGCCGTCTGAAGCCAGGTTGGCGAAGTTGGAGGGTTTGCGGCGCGAGTTGGACGTGTTGGCATCGGGCGGCCGGTCGGCGCATCCTTTGATTGCACGATTGGATGCCGAGGCGGTTGTGCCGTTCGGTTTGGATTTGCAGCCGTTTTATGATCTGCTTTCGGCGTTTTCGCAGGACGTGGTCAAAACGCGGTACGCGCATTTCGGCGAGCTGGCCGATTATTGCCGGCGTTCCGCCAACCCTGTCGGACGCATTATGCTGGCTTTGTACGGGAAAACGGATGCGGTGTGCGTGGCGCAAAGCGACGGCATTTGTACGGCTTTGCAACTGGTGAATTTTTGGCAGGATGTGGCTGTGGATTGGCAAAAGGGCAGGGTTTATATTCCGCAGGACGATTTGTTGAAATTCGGTGTTTCCGAGGAACAGATTGCGGCAGGACGGGCGGATGCGGCGTTTCAGCGGCTGATGGCGTATGAGTGCCGGCGCGCGTTCCGTATGCTGAAGGCGGGTTCGCCTTTGGCGCGCGAATTGAAAGGGCGTATCGGTTTGGAACTCCGTATGATTGTGTTGGGGGCGCAGTTGATTTTGCAGAAACTGGACGCGTGCGGCTACGATGTGTTTGCACAACGTCCGGTTTTGGATAAGAAGGATTGGCTGATTATGCTGAAACGCGCGTTGTGGAAATAATTTGGGGAAAATGAATGCCGTCTGAAAGGGCTTGTTCCGCTTCAGACGGCATTTTGCAGGCGGTTGGTATGGTCATGCGATTTCATGCGGGTTCAACCTGGCTTGATCCTCTACACCCAAGCCGATGAGTTTGCGCAGTCGGGTCATGTAGAAATTGACATCCAAACCGGTGCCGTAGCGTTGCGCCGTCCACAGTGTTTCCGCCAGTGCCTCCATCATTTCGTGTTCGGCTTCCAGCCAGCCGCGTTTGGCGCACAGTGCCTGATGGATTGCGCGTATGCCGTGCGGCTGGTCTATGCCCGCCTGTTCTTGGACGGACAGATGCAGCGACATATGCAGGAAGGGGTTGCTTTCGCCGTTTTCCGGCAGCCAGTCGGTGTCCAGATGGTCTTCGATATGTTCGAGATAGCGGTGGTATTCGGGATGGGCTTCGACAATGCGGAGGGCTTTCTGTTCCAACGCGCCCAATTGCAGCGGATTGAGCCGCTGCTGCCACACGCGGGCGAAAAAGCGGCGGACATCGTGGGTATTGACATCGTACATGGCGGGTTCGATAAGATGTTTATGTAAATAGGTTCGGACAATGGCGGGTTTTACATAAATTAAATCCCGCCGTCAACTTTACCTTTTATAATGTGGACAAATTATTTGTCTGAAACGGATTCGATTATGAAAAAACTGATTTGCCTGTTCGCCGTATTTTTGATGTTGTGCGGACGGGCTTTCGCGCTGGATGCGAACGATCTGCTGCCGCCGGAAAAGGCATTCGTTCCGGAGCTTACCGTTGCCGACGACGGTGTGAATGTCCGTTTCAGGATTGCCGACGGATACTATATGTATCAGGCGAAAATCGTCGGCAAAACCGATCCGGCGGATTTGTTGGGACAGCCTTCTTTCAGCAAGGGTGAAGAGAAGGAAGACGAGTTTTTTGGCAGGCAGACGGTTTACCATCACGAAGCGCAGGTTGCCTTTCCTTATGCAAAGGCTGTCGGCGAACCGTATAAATTGGTTTTGACCTATCAGGGCTGTGCCGAAGCCGGCGTGTGCTATCCGCCCGTGGATACCGAGTTTGATATTTCCGGCAACGGCACTTACCATCCGCAAACCGATGAGCCGGTATCCGCCAAAGACCGTTTTTTGCAGCCTTCCTCCACAAACGGCAGCGGGGCGTTGCCGCCCCCAAAGGGGGATGAGGGCGGCGACAGCCGTTTCAAGCTGTCTTGGGATACGCTCAACGCCAACCTGTTGGCGTTTTTTCTCGCCGGTTTGGGTCTGAGTTTTACCGCCTGTATGTATCCCTTGTTGCCGATTGTGTCCAGCATTGTGGTCGGTGACAAAAAGGCAGGCAAGGCGCGGGCGTTTGTGCTGTCCGTCGTTTATGTTCAGGGTTTGGCTCTGACTTATACGCTGGTCGGCATTGTTGCCGGGCTGACGGGCGCGCTGCTGACCGTATGGTTGCAGCAGGCTTGGGTGGTGTTGGCGGCATCGGTTTTGATGGTCGTCTTGGCACTGTCTATGTTCGGGCTGTTCAACATCCAGCTTCCCAACGCTGTGCAGTCGTATTTCCAAAACCAGAGCAGCAAACTTTCAGGCGGTAAAATCGTTTCCGTCTTTATTATGGGCATATTGTCCGCGCTGATTGTCGGGCCGTGCGTCGCCCCGCCGCTGGCATTTGCCTTGGGCTATATCGGTCAGACGGGCGATGCGGTTTTGGGCGGTTTGGCACTTTACACTTTGGCGTTGGGCACCGGCGTGCCGCTGATTGCCATCGGCACGTTCGGCGGACATATCCTGCCTAAGGCTGGCGATTGGATGAATGCCGTCAAATACGCATTCGGCTTCATCCTGCTAGCCGTCGCCGTTTACCTCGCCACTCCGCATTTGCCCTATTATCTCGTCGTCGCGCTGTACACGTTGCTGATGCTGGTTCCCGCCTTTATGCTGCTGGTCAACGGACGCAGGCAGAAACGCCGTCCGAAAGCTGTGGCATTCGCATTGGGCGGTATATTGCTGATAGGCGGCGCGTGGTTCGGCTGGCAGGGCGCAAAAGGCAAAACGACCGCGCTGCACCATTTCCTGACCCTCAATCCCCCGGCCGAAGCAGGCAAATATTCGGAACACGGCAAAATGTTTGCCGATACTGCCGCGCTGAAGGCAGCGATGGATACGGCGTTGAAAGAACATCCCGACAAACCCGTCGTTTTGGATTTTTATGCCGACTGGTGCATATCCTGCAAAGAAATGGCGGCATACACGCTCAATCAGCCGGAAGTGCATCAGGCAGTCGATATGGAACGCTTTTTCCAAATCGACGTAACCGCCAACACGCCCGAACATCAGGCGTTGTTGAAAGAATACGGTCTGTTCGGGCCGCCGGGCGTGTTTGTCGTCCGCGCCGACGGCAGCCGCAGCGAGCCGCTGCTGGGTTTTGTCAAAGCAGAAAAGTTTATCGAGTGGTATGAACAGAACCGCTGATTCCGATGTTTCAAATGCCGTCTGAAGTTCTCAGACGGCATTTTTGTCAGAAAGGAAAACGGCAATATCCGCTATACACACGGAAGCAGTCCAAAGATGTGAAAACCGTGTGTATAAGTTAGTTTGCGTATTGAAATTAAAAGATAAAAATACGATGACTAAAAAATAGGCATAAGAAAAGATAAACACAGCCGTTGTTTGCCGCTGTGTGTATCTTTTGTGGAAAAACATCTTAATGCCATGTGTTTTATGGAAAATAATAACATGATTAAAAAATAGTCAATTATCAAGGTTCAGGTAGGCGGCTGCAACCGTCAATGTCTGAAAAGAGGCAGTGCTGTTTAAGCATGGAAAGTCGGATAAAAAAACTGCCTCCGTTTCCGGAGGCAGTTCGTGTGCGGATAAAACCTTACAGACCGCTCAAACGGGCAGTGTCGTGGGCAATCATCAGCTCTTCGTTGGTCGGAATGACCACGGCAACGGCTTTGCTGTCGGCAGTGGTAATCACGCCGGCGTTGCCGAAGCGGGCTTTCAGGTTGGCTTCTTGGTCGATGTTCAGACCGAGGAAGCCCAAGTAGCCGATTACGCGTTCGCGGATGATGTCGGAGTTTTCGCCAATACCGCCGGTAAAGACCAGTGCGTCCAAGCCGCCTGCGGCAACCGCCATACTGCCGATGTATTTGGCAAGGCGGTAGATAAACATATCCAAGGCCAATTTCGCGCCTTTATGCCCCTTGGCGGCTTCTTCTTCAATGGTGCGGCAGTCGTTGGACAGACCGGAAATGCCGAGCAGGCCGGATTTTTTGTTCAGCATTTCGGTGATTTGGGCGATGGTCATATTGGCGTTTTCGGCGAGGAAGCCGAATACGGCAGGATCGATGTCGCCGCTGCGCGTACCCATTACGAGGCCTTCCAGCGGGGTCAGGCCCATACTGGTGTCGCGTGATTCGCCGTTGGCGACGGCGGTAATGGATGCGCCGTTACCCAGGTGGGCGATGATCATGCGCAGGTCTTTTTTGTCTTTGCCGAGGAAGCGTGCAGTTTCGTCGGCAACAAAGCGGTAGCTGGTACCGTGCGCGCCGTAGCGGCGCAGGCCGTATTTTTCATAGTATTCTTGCGGAATGGCGTATTTGTAGGCGTGTTCCGGTATGGTTTGGTGGAAGGCAGTGTCGAAAACGACGACGTTGGGCAGGCCTTTGAAAATGCTTTGTGCGGCACGCAGACCCAAGAGGTGGGCGGGGTTGTGCAGAGGGGCGAGCGGGATGCATTTTTCGATGCCGGCAATGACTTCGTCGTCAACGAGGATGGATTCGCTGTACAGTTCGCCGCCGCTGACGACGCGGTGGCCGATGGCGCCGATGCGGCTGTCGAGGCCGTGGACTTTGAGTTCTTCCATCAGGGCTTCGACTGCGCCGGTGTGGTCGGGCTTGGCAGACAGGTCGACTTTGTGTTTTTCGCCGTTTACTTTGAATGTGATGTACGCGTCGGGCAGGTTGAGTTTTTCGGCAAGGCAGCTGAGCAGGACTTCGCCACTATTGTTATCTAAGACTGCACCTTTGAGGGACGAGCTGCCGCAGTTCAAAACCAAGATTAATTTTTGGGACATTTTCTAACTCCGGAAAGTTTCAGACGGCATGGGGGTTGGACCCAGATACTAACCAAGTCCCGTGCCGAATCCGTTTTGTTTTCCTTGACGGGAAAGTAGTGGGGCCGGCTGAAACGGTTGATGAATAAAAACGCGCTATTTTATCAAAAAACAGTTGCGGCTGCTTGGCTTAATCGGGCGTTTGCGTGAAAATGGCGGAAGTTGGGTATTTTGATGGGGAAGGGAAAATATGCGGTATGTCGGTATTTTTCAAGGTTGCGGAGAGGATTCTTTGCGTTTTTCCCGTTCAAGCTGGTACATTCGCCCTGTTTTTAGTTGATGCCGTCTGAAAAAGGCGGGTGGGGAATTTATGCATTATTTCAGTATTCATGACCAATCGGGACAGCATATAGGCTTCTTTGTCTTGCTTGCCGACGATGAATCGGAGGTGCGGTCGCAGAGCGGACGTTTTGCCGTTAAATTGGAAGATGGGGCGGGCAACCATGTCCTTTCGCCGTTTGCCCAGACGGAAGTTCCCCAGTATTGGCGCGTGGTCAAAGACCGTATCGAGCTGTTTTTTGACGAAGCGGCTGTAGGGACTTTACGCAATGAGTATTTGAACGTGTCGGGGCAGACTTTTATTCTGACCGACCTGACCGGAGCGGTGTGATGGAAAGTATGTTTATTCTGGTGCCTATCAGCATTATTTTGGCATTTGTTATCGGCTGGTTTTTTTGGTGGTCGGGTAAAAACGGACAGTTTGACGACTTGGAAGGGCCTGCGCACCGCATTCTGATGGATGATGATTCAACAAGTAAACTGGTTGAAAGAAAAGAGGAAAAAGATGAGTGCTAAGGGAGGGGGGCTGTCTTTGTTCCGCAGCCGCCGTTTCGCCCCGCTTTTCGGCACGCAGTTTCTCGGTGCGTTCAACGACAATGTGTTTAAAACCGCGCTGTTTGTGATGATCAGCTTTTACGGTTTGGGAAAAAACGGCGTTCTGCCTGCAGGACAGATGTTGAATTTGGGTGCATTGCTGTTTATCCTGCCGTATTTCCTGTTTTCTGCACTGTCGGGACAGTTGAGCAATAAATTCGACAAGGCTGTTTTGGCACGTTGGGTCAAGGTGCTGGAAATCATCATTATGGCGGTGGCGGCATACGGGTTTTATATCCGGTCTGCCCCGCTGCTCTTGGTCTGTCTGTTTTGCATGGGCGCGCAATCGACGCTGTTCGGCCCGCTGAAATACGCCATCCTGCCCGATTATCTCGACGGCAACGAGCTGATGATGGGCAACAGCCTGATTGAATCCGGTACGTTTATCGCCATCCTGTTCGGTCAGATACTGGGGACTGCGGTGGCAGGTGTGCCGCCTTATATTGTCGGGATACTGGTTTTGCTGGTCGCCGTCGGAGGCACGACCGGCAGCCTGTTTATGCCGTCTGTACCCGCCAAGGCTGCCGATACCCAAATCGAGTGGAATATTGCCCGTGGCACAAAATCCCTGCTGCGTGAAACGGTGCGGCACAAGCCCGTTTTTACCGCCATTATCGGTATTTCGTGGTTTTGGTTTGTCGGCGCGGTTTATACCACGCAACTGCCGACCTTTACCCAAATCCATTTGGGCGGCAACGACAATGTTTTTAACCTGATGCTTGCTTTGTTTTCCATCGGTATTGCCGCCGGTTCGGTACTGTGTGCCAAGTTCAGCAGAGAACGGCTGATGTTGGCTTGGGTAACGGTTGGTGCGTTTGGTTTGACGGTTTGCGGTCTGGTTTTGGTGTGGCTGACGCACGGTCATCGTTTTGAAGGGCTGAACGGCATTTTCTGGTTCCTGTCGCAAGGATGGGCATACCCCGTCATGCTGGTGATGATGCTGATCGGCTTTTTCGGCGGCTTCTTCTCCGTCCCGCTCTATACTTGGCTGCAAACCGCCAGCAGTGAAACTTTCCGTGCCCACGCTGTTGCCGCCAACAATATCATTAACGGTATCTTTATGGTTTCCGCCGCCGTTTTGAGCGCGGTGCTGCTGTTTTTGTTTGACAGCATTTCACTGCTGTATCTGATTGTCGCCTTGGGAAATATTCCGCTGTTGGCGTATTTGGTGAAACGTGAGAAGCGGTTTTTGGGAGTTGTGCCGATTGGGGAAAAACGTTGAATGCCGTCTGAAAAAATTGTCCCCAAAATACACAATCCGCCTGTCCAATGTTGTGAACACGCTGTGAATAAGTGGGTTTGTGCATTGAAATGAAAACAGAAAAATACGCTGCCTAAAAAATAGTCAGTAGATGGAAAATTTGAAGAAAGAAGCAGACATGATTCAACGCCAAATCATCCTCGATACCGAAACCACCGGTCTTTATGCAGACGGCGGCGACCGCTTGGTCGAGTTTGCCGGTCTGGAAATGGTCAACCGCCAAATGACCGACAAAAACCTGCACCTCTATGTCCATCCCGAGCGCGATATGCCCGAAGAGGCGGCACGCGTCCACGGCTTGACGATACAGGTTTTGGAAGGGAAAAACGCGCCGCCGTTTGCAGAGGTTGGAAGGCAGATTGCCGATTTTCTGCGCGGTGCGGAACTGATTATCCACAATGCCAAATTCGACGTGGGCTTCCTCAATATGGAGTTCCGCCGGATGGGGCTGCCGACCGTCGAGGAACTCGGCTGCACCGTTACCGATACCCTGGCGATGGCGCGCGAAATGTTCCCCGGGCAGAAAGCCAGCCTGGATGCCCTGTGCAACCGTTTTTCCGTCGACCGCAGCAAGCGCGTCTTGCACGGCGCACTGATTGACTGCGAGCTTTTGGGCGAGGTCTATCTTGCTATGACGCGGCGGCAGTTCGACCTAATGGGTGCGGCCGCAGAGGAAAAAATGGAAACCAAACCCGTGGCGTATACCGAAACCAAACGCAGCGGCAAACTGAAAGTCATCAGGGCGGACGAAAACGAGTTGGCGGAACACGGGCAATATTTGGACGGCTTGGGCGAAGCCTGTATTTGGCGCAAGGAAGCCGTGCCGTCTGAAAACGGCGGGGAAAATGCATGAAGCGCAAAAATATCGCGCTGATTCCCGCCGCCGGCATCGGGGCGCGTTTCGGTGCGGACAAACCCAAGCAATATGTCGAAATCGGAAGCAAAACCGTTTTAGAACATACACTTGGGATTTTTGAACGGCATGAGGCCGTCGATTTGACCGTCGTTGTCGTCTCGCCCGAAGACACGTTTGCCGATAAGGTTCAGACGGCATTTCCACAGGTTCGGGTGTGGAAAAACGGCGGACAGACCCGCGCCGAAACTGTCCGCAACGGTGTGGCAAAACTGTTGGAAACCGGTTTGGCGGCGGAAACCGACAATATTCTGGTACACGATGCCGCGCGCTGCTGCCTGCCGTCTGAAGCCCTGACGCGGTTGATAGAACAGGCGGGCAACGCCGCCGAAGGCGGGATTTTGGCAATTCCCGTTGCCGATACGCTCAAACGCGCAGACGGTGGGAACATTAGTGCAACCGTCGAGCGGATGAGCCTTTGGCAGGCACAAACGCCGCAGCTTTTTCAAGCGGGTCTGCTGTACCGCGCATTGGCTGCGGAAAACTTGGACGGCATTACCGATGAAGCGTCCGCCGTGGAAAAATTGGGCATCCGCCCTTTGCTGGTGCAGGGCGACGTGCGCAATTTGAAATTGACGCAGCCGCAGGACGCATACATCGTCAGGCTGCTGCTCAATGCCGTCTGAACTTCAATTCAAAACATCAGGAACACAAACGATGACGAACATCCGTATCGGACAGGGCTACGATGTCCACCAACTGACCGAAGGCAGAAAGCTGATACTCGGCGGAGTTGAAATCCCATTTGAAAAAGGGCTGCTCGGACATTCCGATGCCGATGCGCTGCTGCACGCCGTTACCGACGCGCTGCTCGGCGCGGCAGGTTTGGGCGACATCGGCAGCCATTTCCCCGACACCGCCGCAGAGTTCAAAGATGCGGACAGCCGCGCCCTTTTGCGTGCGGCGTATCAAAGCGTTCAGGCGCAGGGTTGGCAGGCGGCCAATGTCGATACGACCGTGATTGCACAGAAACCCAAACTCGCGCCGCACATTCCGCAAATGCGTGCCAACATCGCCGCCGATTTGGGCATCGATATTTCGTGCGTCAACATCAAAGGCAAAACCAACGAAAAACTCGGCTATCTCGGGCGGATGGAAGGCATAGAGGCGCAGGCGGCGGTATTGCTGGTACAGATTTGAACGCGGCGGGCAGGACGTGCAAAAAAATGTTAAGATGGCGGCTGTTTGTTGATACGGTTTCCCAAAGGACAAAAATATGACGACACAAGACGAACTCAAGCGCATCGCCGCCGAAAAAGCAGTCGAATTCGTACCCGAAAACGAATACATCGGTATCGGTACCGGCTCGACCATCAACTTTTTCATCGAAGCCTTGGGCAAAAGCGGCAAAAAAATCAAAGGCGCAGTATCTACTTCCAAAAAATCCAGCGAACTGCTTGCCCAGTACGACATTCCCGTCGTTTCCCTGAACGAAGTATCGGGGTTGGCGGTCTATATCGACGGTGCGGACGAAGTCAACCACGCCCTGCAAATGATTAAGGGCGGCGGCGGCGCGCACCTCAACGAGAAAATCGTCGCCAGTGCATCCGAAAAATTTGTCTGCATTGCGGATGAAAGCAAATATGTTTCACGTTTGGGCAAATTCCCTCTGCCAGTGGAAGTCGTCGAAAGCGCGCGTTCCCTTGTTTCGCGCAAACTGCTCGCCATGGGCGGGCAGCCCGAACTGCGTATCGGCTACACCACGTTTTACGGCAACCAGATCGTCGATGTCCACGGCTTGAATATCGACAAACCGCTGACGATGGAAGACGAAATCAACAAAATCACCGGCGTGCTCGAAAACGGCATATTCGCCCGCGATGCCGCCGACGTGTTGGTTTTAGGTACGGAAGAGGGCGCGAAAGTCATCTATCCCTGCCAAGGGTAATCCTGACGTTAAGATGCCGTCTGAAATCCGGTTCCGATATGTTCAGACGGCATCGGCATTTGAAAAATATGCAGATTAAAAAAATCATGAAATGGCTTCCCGTCGCCCTGTCGCTTTTGGGCGCGTTGGGTTATACGGGATACGACAGCGAGCTTGTCCGTACCGGTATTGCCGTACTGAATGAATTGGGTGTAGAGGAGGGTGCGGGTAGGTATGAAACACCCGTTCGCCGACGGGTATCGGCGAAATCCGGGCGCAGCTACACAGGCACGGTGTCCAAAGTCTATGACGGCGACACCCTGCACGTCATCGACGGCGACGGCGCGAAACACAAAATCCGTATGGCGTATATCGACGCGCCGGAGATGAAGCAGGCTTACGGCACGCGTTCGCGCGACAACCTGCGCGCGGCGGCGGAAGGCAGGAAAGTCAGCGTGCGCGTGTTCGATACCGACCGCTATCAGCGCGAAGTGGCGCAGGTTTCTGTCGGCAAAACCGATTTGAACCTGATGCAGGTGCAGGATGGGGCGGCGTGGCATTATAAAAGTTATGCTAAAGAACAGCAGGATAAGGCGGATTTTGCCGACTATGCCGACGCTCAAATTCAGGCGGAAAGGGAACGCAAAGGATTGTGGAAAGCTAAAAATCCGCAAGCGCCGTGGGCGTACCGCCGTGCAGGCAGGAGCGGCGGGGGCAATAAGGATTGGACGGATGCCATGGGCGAATGGTTGGGCATTTGGTAAAGACACCGCACGGCTTTGAACGGCAAATGCCGTCTGAAAACCGCGCGTCCGGCATTTTTGCGGAAACGCGCAACCGCCGTCTGCCGCGATAAAAAAGTTCAGGCGGCGGTTTTTACGGTAAAATGGCGGATTATTTTGAAACGGCGGCAGTTTCGCCGGTTTTTGATACGGACACTATATGGATTTTCGTTTTGACATTATTTACGAATACCGCTGGATGTTCCTTTATGGCGCACTGACGACACTGGGGCTGACGGTCGTGGCGACCTCGGGCGGTTCGGTATTGGGGTTGCTTTTGGCATTGGCGCGCCTGATTCACTTGGAAAAAGCCGGTGTGCCGATGCGCGTGCTGGCGTGGGCGTTGCGTAAGGTTTCGCTGCTGTACGTTACGCTGTTCCGAGGTACGCCGCTGTTTGTTCAAATTGTGATTTGGGCGTATGTGTGGTTTCCGTTTTTTGTCCACCCTTCAGACGGCATTTTGGTCAGCGGGGAAGCGGCAGTCGAGCTGCGTCGCGGATACGGGCCGCTGATTGCCGGTTCGCTTGCTTTGGTTGCCAACTCGGGGGCGTATATCTGTGAGATTTTCCGCGCGGGCATCCAGTCTATAGACAAAGGGCAGATGGAGGCGGCGCGTTCTTTGGGTATGACTTATCCGCAGGCGATGCGCTATGTGATTCTGCCGCAGGCATTGCGCCGTATGCTGCCGCCTTTGGCAAGCGAATTTATCACATTGCTAAAAGACAGCTCGCTGCTGTCGGTGATTGCCGTGGCGGAGTTGGCCTATGTTCAGAATACGATTACGGGTCGGTACTCGGTTTATGAAGAACCGCTTTATACCGTCGCCCTGATTTATCTTCTGATGACGACTTTCTTAGGCTGGATATTCCTGCGTTTGGAAAAACGTTACAATCCGCAACACCGCTGATTGGAGTCATATCAACAAAAAGTCGCCTCGGTATTCATTTGAGGCGGCTTTTTTGTAGCAAATTTACATTCAAAGAGAAAACGCCCTATGCCGTCTGAAAGTCTTTCAGACGGCATCTGTCAGCCTCACGCAAGAGGGAATCCCATCTGTTTGGTTTCAATTTTTTGGGGTGATGTATGAGCCGTCATTCCCGCGCAGGCGGGAATCCTATCCGTTCGGTTTCCGTTGTTTTTGAGTTTCGGTTTTTCCGATAAATTTCTGCAGTTTCCGGATCTGGATTCCCGCTTTCGCGGGAATGACGAATCCATCCATACGGAAACCTGCACCACGTCATTCCTACGAACCTACATCCCGTCATTCCCACGAAAGTGGGAATCCAGAACGTAAAATCTGAAGAAACCGTTTTATCCGATAAGTTTCCGCACCGACAGACCTAGATTCCCGCCTGTGCGGGAATGACGGCGGAGGAGTTTCAGTTATTTCCGATAAATTTCTGTGGCTTTGGGTTTCCGGATTCCCGTTTTCGCGGGAACGACGGCGGAGAAGTTTCGGTTTTTCCGATAAATTCCCGTGGCTTTGGATTCCCGCTTTCGCGGGAACGACGGCGGAGAAGTTTCAGTTATTTCCGATAAATTTCTGCGGTTTCCGGGTCCGGATTCCCGCTTTTGCGGGAATGACGGCGGCGGCGTTTCAGTTATTTCCGATAAATTCCCGTGGCTTTGGATTCCCGCTTTCGCGGGAATGACGAATCCATCCATACGGAAACCTGCACCACGTCATTCCTACGAACCTACATCCCGTCATTCCCACGAAAGTGGGAATCCAGAACGTAAAATCTGAAGAAACCGTTTTATCCGATAAGTTTCCGCACCGACAGACCTAGATTCCCGCCTGCGCGGGAACGACGGCGGAGAAGTTTCGGTTTTTCCGATAAATTTCTGTGGCTTTGGGTTTCTGGATTCCTGTTTTCGCGGGAATGATGGCGGATGGTTTCTGTTTTTTTGATAACTTCCTGTGATTTTGGATTTTTGGATTCTTATAGTGGATTAACAAAAATCAGGACAAGGCGACGAAGCCGCAGACAGTACAGATAGTACGGAACCGATTCACTTGGTGCTTCAGCACCTTAGAGAATCGTTCTCTTTGAGCTAAGGCGAGGTAACGCCGTACTGGTTTTTGTTAATCCACTATACAAAGCAATTTATCGGAAATGATGAAAAAAGTGGGCTTGAGGGGGTCGGCCTGTCTGCAAAATGCCGTCTGAAGGCTGTTGATGCTTTCAGACGGCATTGTTGTTATTTGATTTTGAAGTGCAGCCAGGCGACGTGCCCCTGTTTGAGGTAGCGGAAGGTTTCATTGAGGTTGCCGACGGGCGGCGGATGGTCGCCGACGATGATGACTTCCACGCCTTTCATTTCGGGGCGTTGGATTAAATCCGCCAGTTGGTCGAAGAATTGGGTGTGCAGGCTGAAGTTGCGGCAGAGGTCGGTTTCGGCGGGTAGGCCGTATTCGGTGCATTTGAGCCTGTGGTTGAAAATGTCGGATTCGGGATAGTCGGCGTGGCTGGTCAGCGTCATCCAGTAAAACAGTCCCTTGTCGTGTTTTTTGAAAAATGCCGACACTTCGCCGAACAGCTCGCTGTCGCACACGCCGCTGAAAATGGCGCAGGTTTTTTTACCGATCAGGTTTTCGGCGGTTTTGATTTCTTGAAAGCCCGCCCTCGGATACCAGCTGAAGCGGTCGTAAAGCGAACTGCCCGCGCCGTGCATCGCAAAGGTGGCGTAACCTTCTTGTTTCAAACGGTTGGGGAGGCAGCGGGCAAATTTTTCGTCGGGCGCGCGGCGCAGTGCAAACCCGCGCAAACCGCCGTAGGCGCACAATTCGCGCATTTCGCCTTCGACCGTCGCGCCGATGAAGGGAAAACTGCCGCTTTCCCAAACTGAAAAACGGTCTTTTTGCGCCAGCAGTTTGGCAAAAGTGGCGTTTTGAAGTTCGGGATTGGCCGGCAGCCCCCAAGATTCGGCGACGATAAAGAGGATTTTTTGAGATTTCGGCTCGTTCAGATGCGTGGCGGCACGCTGTTGATTGCCCAAGGGGAGGAAGACGGGATCGACCAGGCCGGCGGTAATAAAGTCGGCATTCTGGCTGACGGTGTAGAGCATCGCCTGACTTTTGGCGTAATAGAAGTTGTTTGCGCCGAAGATATTGGCCATCCGCCCCCGGTCGTAGTAATTCAAATGGCCGGTGAAATAGCCGGCTGCTGCCACAACGGCGGCGCAGACGGCAAGGTGTCGGAAGTCGGTTTTGGCGGCGGCTTTCTGCAACACAAACGGCATCGCCAGCATATACAGCAGTAACAGCCCGGTCATTATCTGATAAGGGGCGGGGGCGGTCAGGATGAAGGGGACGAGGTTGATGGCGCCGATGAGGTCCATAAAAGGGAAGAGCTGGATGACCATCATCAGCCCGTCAAACAAAACCGCCAGCCAAAACGCCAATACGCCGGCAATTTTGACGAAACGCCAGGGCAGGGCGATCAGCAGCGCGGCGGGAAGGTAGTCCAAATTGACAATCGGGCGGGCGGTGGCGGTCAGCAGTGCCAAAACCCAAAACACCGCATTGGGAGCCAGCAGTATCAGCAGGGACAGCAGCAGCCGTTTCGGCAGGAATGGCGGCAGCGTCCATTGTTTGGAGAGCAGGGCGTGAATATTCATCGTATTTCCTTTTCGGTTGAAACTTCGCCACTCGGACATCTGTCCTTCGGGGCGGCAGGATCAGACTTTATTTGGGAGGCGTAACCCCTTCCAAATCGGGGCAACACATAGGGCGGTGCTTTATATGTCGTCCTGTGTGTTGAAACATCTGCATTTCTTTCTGAAACAGGGGTATTTAAAACAGAGAACCGGATGACAGACCGATGCCGTCCGGGCGCGAAAGTGCAGCACAGTGCGGCAGGGGGCGCGCACGCGTGTCGGGGAAAGGAAAACAGGGAAAAGAGGCGGGCTGAAACCCTGCCTGAAGAAAAGGCGGATTTGAGGGGCGGGAAAAGGGGAATGCGCCGCGCGGAAAGTGCATGCGTCGGCAGGAAGGGGGTTATAATTTTTTGCTTGCTTGCTTGCTTGCTTGCTTGGCGTTTGTCTGTTTCGCATTTTGGGAAGGGCGGCGGATACGGTGTATCGCGCCGCTTTTTTCAGATTCGGATGAGGATGGCGGGGCTGTTGTCCGCAATCGGGCGGTGCGGTTTTACATTACGTCTAACACATCGATGCCCAGCAAATCCAAGCCTTGTTTCAGCGTGTCGCCGGTGAGCTTCGCCAGTTGCAGGCGGCTGTTGCGGCTTGCGCCTTCGGCTTTGAGTATTGTGCAGGCTTCGTAGAAGCGGCTGAACAAGGTAGCGATTTGATAGAGGTAGGCGGCGAGGTAGTGCGGATACGCCGTGTCCGCCACGCTTTGCAGCACGTCTTCGAATTTCAGCAGCTCGGCGGCCAGTTGTTTTTCCAAAGGTTCGGTCAAAACGGTTGGCGCAGTTGCGTCCCATTCGCTTGCTTTGCGGAACACGCTTTGCACGCGGGTGTAGGCGTATTGCAGGTAGGGGGCGGTGTTGCCTTCAAACGAGAGCATGGCGTCCCAGTCGAACACATAATCACTGGTGCGGTTTTTGCTCAAGTCGGCGTATTTGACTGCGCCGATGCCGACGGTTTTGCCGATTTTAGCGGCTTCATCCGCGCCCAATTCGGGATTTTTCTCTTTCACCAAAGCAGTGGCGCGCTCAACGGCTTCGGTCAGCAGATCGACCAGTTTCACGGTGTCGCCGCTGCGCGTTTTGAACGGTTTGCCGTCTTTGCCCATCATCGTGCCGAAGCCGATAAACTCGGCTTTTGCATCTTCCGGCAGATAGCCGGCTTTGCGTGAAGTGGTAAAGAGTTGCTCAAAGTGCAGGGCTTGGCGGTGGTCGACGACGTACAGCAGGCGGTCGGCATGAAGCGTGCCGACACGGTAGCGTAAACACGCCAAGTCGGTGGAAGCATAAAGGAAGCCGCCGCCTTGTTTTTGCACGATAAATGCGGCAGGTTCGCCCTCTTTGTTTTTAAACTCGTCCAAGAACACGACTTTCGCGCCGTCGTCTTCGACCGCCAGACCTTTTTGAACCAAATCATCGACCACGGGCTGCAAATCGTCGTTGTATTTCGATTCGCCCGCCACATCTTCAGGGCGCAGTTTCAAGCCCAGCGTGTCGTAAACGGCTTGGGCGTGCGAGAGCGAAATATCGACAAACTGTTTCCACAACGCCAACACGGTTTCATCGCCGCCTTGCAGCTTCACAACGTATTCGCGTGCGGTATCGGCAAAGGCAGGGTCTTCGTCAAAGCGCACTTTGGCGGCGCGGTAAAACTGCTCCAAGTCCGCAAGTTCAAACGCGGCATTGTCTTTTTGCTGCTCGACCAGATAAGCGACCAACATGCCGAACTGCGTCCCCCAGTCGCCGACGTGGTTTTGACGGATGACGGTGTTGCCCATAAATGCCAACACGCGCGAAATGCTGTCGCCGATGATGCTGGAACGCAGATGACCGACGTGCATTTCCTTTGCCAGATTGGGCGAAGAATAGTCGATAACGACGGTTTTCGGTTGGGCGGTTTTCTCCACGCCGAAACGCGCGTCGTTCAAGGCCGTCTGAATGTTTTGCGCGAGAAATTCGGGGCGCAGACGCAGGTTGATAAAGCCCGGACCGGCTACTTCCGCGCTTTCGATTACGGCGTTGTCCGCCAATGCTTCGGCGACCTTTTGCGCCAATTCGCGCGGATTTTGTTTGGCTTTTTTCGCCGCACCCATCACGCCGTTGATTTGGAAATCGCCGTGTTCGGCGTTTTTGGTCGGCT
The DNA here is from genome assembly GCF_962747995.1 of Neisseria viridiae. Lineage (GTDB taxonomy): Bacteria > Pseudomonadota > Gammaproteobacteria > Burkholderiales > Neisseriaceae > Neisseria > Neisseria viridiae. Next base: position 55,876 of record NZ_CAUJAJ010000004.1, read on the forward strand.
GCAAAACAATAGGGCTGTCGGCGATGCCTGCGGTGGCAAAGGCGGCGGCGGCTTCGTGTTCGACGGTTTGGTGTAGGTTCATGAAGTTCGGTCTTTCGGTTAAATTCAAATCAGGCGGTATTTTAAAAGAATTTGTACGGCAGCAATAGGAATTGTGGGATTGTTGCCGGGGACTAGGATGTTTGTACGGCGGGAACGCCGAATACCTGCCTCAGGTAGGCAAGGAAGGTGTTGTTGTTGGTCATGGTTTTTCCGGGCGAATCGGAGAGCTTGGCGACGGACTGACCGTTGCATTCGACCAGTTTCAACACGATATTCAAAGGCGTATGCCCCATATCGTTGGTCAGGTTGGTGCCTATGCCGAAACTGGTTTTGAAGCGGTCTTTGAAATATTGGTGCAAAGCCCAAGATCGGTCGATATCCAGTCCGTCGGAGAAGGTCAGCATTTTGGTCCGGCTGTCGATTTTGAGTTTTTTATAGTGTGTGTAGGCTTTGTCCCCCCATTCGTAGGGGTCTCCGCTATCATGCCGCAAACCGTCGAAGAGCTTGGCGAAATAAAGGTCGAAATCGCGCAGGAAGGCATCCATGCCGACCACGTCGGTCAATGCGATACCGAGGTCGCCGCGGTATTCGTGTACCCAGCTTTCGAGCGCGGCTTTTTGGAAATTCCGCAATTGTACGTCGAGGGCCTGGAATGCCTGCAGGAACTCGTGCGCCATGGTGCCGATGGGGGTAATGCCGAGTTTTTTGGCGAGATAAACGTTGCTGGTCCCGCGTACGATGCCGGGGGCGGCTTCAAGCAGGGTGCGGATGACGTGTTCCTGCCATGGGAGGTTGTAGCGGCGGCGTGTGCCGAAGTCGGAAATCAGGAAGGGCGGATCGTCCGGATTCTGTGTGGCGGCTATTTCTTTCAGACGTGCGGCTTTGGCTTGAAGCCGGCGTTCGCCTTCTTCTATGACCGCAGGTGTTTCCAAGCGGCGGAAGTAAAGTTCGTTGACAATGGCAAGGATGAAGATTTCAAAAAACATCGCTTGAATCATGGGGCCTTCGATACGGATGTTCAGACGGCCTTCGGCATCGGTGCCGACTTCGACAAAGCGGCGTTGGAGCTGGAAGAGTTCGAGATAGTCGACGAAATCGCTTTTAATGAAGCGCAGGCTGCGGAGGTAGCCGAGTTCGTCATGGGTGAAGCGCAGTTGGCAGAGTGAGTCAAGTTCCTTTTCCAAGTCTTCCTTGATATCGGCAAGCGGATAGGGAGTTGAGGCATTGCGGCATCGGAATTCGTAAAGGCTGTGTGTCTGCGGAAACTGGTGCAGAACCACTTGCAGCATAGTGAATTTGTAGAGGTCGGTGTCAAGAAGTGAATGTATGATGCCGGTCATATGGCGTGTCTCCCGATTTCTGGTGGCGGCTTAGGACGTATTAGAACATATCACATTTGCCCTGTGTACCGAAAATGCCGTCTGAAGGTCTTTCAGACGGCATGGTTTCAGGATTTTTTCCTTACGGCCGCATTGAGCAGGCAGCCTAAGGCAAAGCAGGTTAAAGAGGGAATAATCCAACCCAGTCCTATGCTGTATAGGGGAAGGGCTTTGTCGATGGCTTTTGCTGCTGTTTCGCTGAAACCGAAGGCGGTTTTGTAGGCATCGAGCAGGCCGACCGCCAGTGCGGGCATCATGGTGCAGAAATAGACGATGCGGCTACCGCCGAACAGCCTGTCGGTCAGGGTCAGCAGGATGAGTACGATGGTCAGCGGATAAAGCAGCATGAGCATGGGGACGGAAATCTGCAGGATGGCTGACAGACCCTTGTTTGCCAAGACAATGGAAACCAGCGTATTGATGATGACGAAGGTTTTGTAGGAAATGCCCGGACAGAGGCGGTTGAAATATTCGGCGCATGAGGTAATCAGGCCGACAGCGGTGGTCAGGCAGGCAAGCAGTACGATAATGCCCAGCAGCAGGTTGCCGCCCAGTCCGAAATAGTATTGTGCCGATTTCGACAATACCAGCGCACCGTTTTCCTGCAAACCGATTCCCGCCACACTGGTTGCCCCCATATAGCCTATCAGCAGGTAAACCGCAGCAAGGCAGCCTGCAGCCATCAGGCCTGATATGGCGGTGGTTTTCAGCAGGTCCGAACGGTTGTCGACCCCCATGGCACGGACGGCGTCGATAACGATAATGGCAAAGACGAGTGAGGCGAGGGCGTCCATCGTGCCGTAGCCTTCCAAAATGCCTTTAATCATCGGGCGGAGGGCAAAATCGCCTTGTGCAGCGAGCGGTGCGCCGATGGGGTTGAGTGCGGCATAACCGACCAATACGGCGATGGTCAGCAGGAGTGCGGGCGTCAGGATTTTTCCGATGCGGCCAACCAATTTGCCCGGAGACATCGAAAGCCAGTAGGCCAGGCCGAAAAAAAGCAGGCTGAATACTGCCTGAGCCATATTCGGGGGAAGGTTGCCGATCAGCGGTAAAACGCCGATTTCAAAGGAAACTGTCGCCGTCCGGGGCAGGGCGAACAGCGGGCCGATGGCAAGGTAGAGGGAGGCGGCAAACGCTATGCCGTACCAGGGGGCGACACGCGAGGCGAGTGCTTCGACATCACGGGAACCCGAGTAGCCGATGGCGATTACGCCCAATAGCGGCAGGCCTGCGCCGGTCAATAAGAAGCCGGGCATGGAAATCAGCCAGTTTTCGCCTGCCTGTTGACCGAGATAGGCGGGATAAATCAGGTTGCCCGCACCAAAAAACAGGGCAAACAGCATCAGTCCGACCGCCCATAATGAGGCTTGGTTTTGTTTGCTTGTCATCATGTTCCTTTTTAAATAGGTCAATCCGGTGTTTCTGTCCCGGTCATGCCGTCTGAAGGCGTTTCTTGATGATTGAGGCTGATTCGAATTTCTCCGAAACCGACTTCCTGCACGATTCTGACCAATCCTTCTTTGGCAAGCTCCAACAGTGCGATGAAGTTGACGACCACGTAAGCCGCACCCTGTTCGGGATTGAACAGGTCGTGAAACCTGCATATTCCGTGTCTGTTCAAACGGCGCAGGATTGCCGTCATTTGCGCTCGCACGGAGATGGTTTCTTTGATCACTTCGTGGCTGCGCGTATGTTTTGCCCGAGAAAGAATGCCCAACCATGCCTGCGTCAAATCGGCGATGTAAACCTCGGGCAGCTTGGCTTCGACGGCAATTTCCAGAGGCAGGTAAGCCCATGCGAAATCCCGTCCGGCTCGGGGCAGCGCGTCCAAACCCTGTGCCGCCAGCTTCATCTGTTCATAAGCCAACAGGCGGCGCACCAACTCGGCACGCGGGTCGGCTTCTTCGTCTTCTACGGCTTCGGTACGCGGCAGCAGCAGGCGCGATTTGATTTCAATCAGCATGGCCGCCATAAGCAGGTATTCCGCCGCCAAATCAAACTGATAGGCTTCCATTTGGGCAATGTAGTGCAGATACTGCTCGGTAATCTTCACCATCGGAATATCCAGTACGTCGATATTCTGTTTGCGGATCAGATACAGCAGTAGATCCAAAGGGCCTTGGAAGCTGCCCAATACGACTTTCAGCGCGTCGGGCGGAATAAACAAATCCTGGGGCAAATCGGTAACGGGTTGACCGAATACCCATGCGACAGTGTGCTCGGATGGTGCAGATGGGGCAGGGATGGGCGGCATGGCGTGAATCGGTAAGTGGATTTTAATATAAGTTTACAAAAGAAAACAATCTGCCGGCATTCACGCATAATGTGGTCGGGCAGATGTTCAGACGGCATTATAACGGCTTTTAAATGCAAATGTTTTGAAAAGGAGCAGGTTGTGAATACGGTCTTGCTAAAACCTCTTAATTAATATAAATGTCTGAATTTTAAGTTTCTTGAGACAATATAATCAGTACTGGCTCTATCTATATAACCAGTAGCTTCTTTTACTTCAATATTATCTACATTACCGTATATTACAGGTAGCGACCCATAAATGATAAATTTATTCCCCAAAATTTTTTTACTAATTGATATATCATCTTCCATAAGTAATTCAGCGTAATTTTTAGCTCTTACTTGAAATCTAAACAATATTTTTCCTGCGTAAATTCTCGCATATGTGGGAGAGTTTATACCATAATCTTTGTATAGATGAACGATAGAAATACATTGTTCATCTATGCAATAATAAGCTACTTTTTGTTGGTCAAGATAACGGCAATATATGTAATACATACTGCAAAGTATCACCACTAATAATGTAAAACTTGTTCTTAGGATACATATTTTGCGATAACGTATCTTATGGTATATACCATATACTACAAAAAATATCGGAATAAGCATTAGTAATAAAAATGAAAAAAAATAACTAAATTATTAACGAATTCCATTAAATAGCTCTCCGATACTTGGTATATTATTAGGAATCATATATTTTATGTTATTTTTTATCCGTATCCTTTTTTGTCCTAAATCATAACCATAGTTTGTTCAAATGCCGTCTGAATCCTGTTTCAGACGGCATTGCTTATTTTTTGCCCGCGATGTGTTCCACCGCCGCCTGTGCGCAATACAGTCCGAACGAAGCGGTAACGAGCATGCTTGCACCGTAGCCCGCGCACGACAAGCCCTGCGGTGCGGCATCGGCAGAACACGTCACGCCCGATTGCGGCGGCGTGATGTTTTCAGTTGAGAACACGCACGGCACGCGCATTTTGGCTTTCGTATCGCGGCTGAAGCCGTAGCGTTTCCGCAAGGTGTAGCGCAGGTTGGCAAGCAGGGGGTCGTGGGTGGTGCGGCTTAAGTCGGCGGTTTGAATCAGGGCGGGATTTTTCTGTCCGCCTGCGCCGCCGCTGATGATAAAAGGCTGACGGTTTTTCACAAAATAAGCAGCCATTGCCGCTTTGACGCGGACTTGGTCGATGGCGTCAATGACGAAATCAAAGCCCTTGCCAAACAGGGTTTCGATATTGTCTTCACTGACAAAATCTTCAATTTCAAACACTTGGCATTCTGGGTTGATTTGGGCGACTCGTTCGCGCAAGGCGGTAACTTTCGCCTTGCCGAAGTTGTCGGTCAGGGCGTGCAGCTGGCGGTTGACATTCGATTCGGCAACGTTGTCCAAATCAATCAAAGTCAAACGTCCGATGCCCGTCCGCGCCAAAGCCTCGACCGCCCACGAGCCGACACCGCCCACGCCGACTACGCAGACGTGTGCCTGTGAAAAGTGCGCCAAGGCAGAGTCTCCGTAGAGTCTGGCGATGCCGCCGAAGCGTCGCGAAGAGGTCAAAGCGTTGTCGGACATGGTCGAATCCTGCAAGATTGCGTCAAATCAAAAAGTGAACGAAAGCCGGCAAAAAATGCCTGACTGCACGGAAGCGGCATATTATACTGGAAAGCAGTCAGGCTGTTCGGCTGTTGTATAAAGCCCGACGGCGGGTCTATAATGAAACGGCGCAAACTGTCCCTGCGCCCATCCGACAAGACGGCACCGCGAGGCGGTGCAAAAGGAGAATACGATATGTACAAACATCTGGTCGTTGCCGTTGACGGCAGTGAAACTTCCATCAATGCCCTGAAACATGCCGCCGAACTTGCAGGAGTCAACAGCGCGCGCCTGACTTTGGTGCACGTTGCCAACCCTGCCGAATATATGGCACTTGCCCCTGAATTTTTGCAACACGAGAGTTACGAGGCAGCCGCCATTGCACAAGGCAACGAGGTTTTGGATGCCGCCGAGCGCACCGCCCGGGAACTGGGTGTGGAAAATACCGTCAAACACCTGCTGGTTGCCAATAAGGGCGCGCGCGAAATGGCGCAGGATTTGGTCGATTATGCCGATGAAAACGGTGCCGACCTGCTGGTGTTGGGTACGCACGGACGTACCGGGCTGATGCACCTTTTAATGGGCAGTTTCGCCGAAACGGTAATGCGCCAAAGCCACCTGCCGCTTTTGATTATCCGCAGCAAAGCCGAAGAGGCGTAGAAATTTTCAGTTTGAAGGCCTTAAATGTGATTTTTCATATTTAAGGCTTTTTAATTTATCTGTTTTTAACGGGAGGGCAGTATGCCTGATTACATCCGCATCTCGCGCGCCGCGGACAGCCTGCGCGATATCAAAATCACCCCTCATTTCCTGCCGCATACGGACGGTTCGTGTCTTATTGAATGCGGTAATACCAAAGTGATTTGTACCGCTTCCATAGATGAAAACGTCCCACCGTTTTTGCGCGGTAAAAACCAAGGCTGGGTAACGGCGGAATACGGGATGCTGCCTGCATCCACCGCTTCCCGGATGCGCCGCGAAGCTTCGGCGGGCAAACAGTCCGGGCGCACGCAGGAAATCCAACGTTTGATCGGGCGTTCGCTGCGCGCGGTCGTGGATATGGAAAAACTCGGCGAACGACAAATTTTGATTGATTGCGATGTGATTCAGGCGGACGGAGGCACGCGCACGGCTTCGATTACCGGTGCGTTCGTCGCGTTGCAAATCGCCGTCGGAAAATTGCTTTCAGACGGCATATTGACCGAAAATCCCATCCGCGAAGCCGTTGCCGCCGTATCCGCAGGCGTAGTGAACGGCGTGCCGCTTTTGGATTTGGATTATCCCGAAGACTCCGGCTGCGACAGTGATGTGAACATCGTCATGACCGCTTCGGGCAAAATCATCGAAATACAGGGGACGGCGGAAGGCGCGCCGTTCAGTTTGGACGAGTTGGGCAAACTGGTTGCACTGGCGCAAAAAGGCATAGGCGAACTGCTGCGTTATCAGCAAAATGCGTTGTCCACTGCCTGATTGTCGTCCGGATGCCGTCTGAAAACCGTTCAGACGGCATTTTGTCAAAAATCTGAAAGAACAGGTTTTTTGCTGACCGCTGTCAAACGGCAGGCGGGAAAGCGCAGTCCGTTCTTGAACTTCATGTAAAAAATAGTAATAATAGCCGCTTTTCCAGCAAACTATGCTGCCCGACCAATCCCACACAAGAAAGCACGAAACATGGCGTTAATCGTACACAAATACGGCGGCACATCGGTAGGCTCGCCCGAACGCATCAAAAACGTAGCCAAACGTGTCGCCAAAGTCCGCGCCGAAGGACACGACATCGTCGTCGTCGTATCCGCCATGAGCGGCGAAACCAACCGCCTGGTTGCGCTGGCGCACGAAATGCAGGAGCACCCCGATCCGCGAGAATTGGACGTGGTTTTGTCTACCGGCGAACAGGTTACCATCGGCCTTTTGGCGATGGCATTGAAAGACATCGGCGTGGATGCCAAGAGCTACACCGGCTGGCAGGTCGCCCTCAAAACCGATACTGCCCACACCAAAGCCCGCATCGAAAGCATCGATGACGAAAAAATGCGCGTCGACCTCGCCGAAGGCAAAGTCGTCATCGTCGCCGGCTTCCAAGGCATCAGCAGCGAAGGCGATATTTCCACGCTCGGACGCGGCGGTTCCGACACTTCCGCCGTTGCGCTCGCCGCAGCCCTCAAAGCGGACGAATGCCAAATCTATACCGATGTAGACGGCGTTTACACCACCGACCCCCGCGTCGTACCCGAAGCGCACCGCATGGATACGGTTACATTTGAAGAAATGATTGAACTGGCTAGCCTCGGTTCGAAAGTTTTGCAAATCCGTTCAGTAGAATTCGCCGGAAAATACAAAGTGCGCCTGCGCGTACTGAGCAGCCTGCAAGACGGCGGCAACGGCACCTTAATTACCTTTGAAGAGGACGACAACATGGAAAGAGCTGCCGTAACCGGTATCGCATTCGACAAAAACCAAGCCCGCATCAACGTGCGCGGTGTGCCCGATAAGCCCGGCGTCGCTTATCAGATTTTGGGCGCGGTCGCCGATGCCAACATTGAAGTCGATATGATTATCCAAAATGTCGGCAGCGAAGGCACAACCGATTTTTCTTTCACCGTACCGCGCGGCGATTACAAACAGACTTTGGAAATCCTGTCGGAACGTCAAGACAGTATCGGCGCAGCTTCTATCGACGGCGACGACACCGTGTGCAAAGTCTCCGCAGTCGGTTTGGGTATGCGTTCGCACGTCGGCGTAGCCGCCAAAATCTTCCGTACCCTTGCAGAAGAAGGCATCAACATCCAAATGATTTCAACTTCTGAAATCAAAGTTTCCGTATTGATTGATGAAAAATATATGGAACTGGCAACCAGGGTATTGCATAAAGCCTTTGATTTGGGCTGATTGCCTGAGTCGGTGTCTAATTAGCAACGGCACAGCCTTTATCGGGCTGTGCCGTTTTGTCTGCCGTCTGAACGTTCAGACGGCATATTTTTAATCCTCCCGACGGAGAAAACCATTTCTGCTTTTAAAATTTGCAGCTCATCGTGATTAAAGATGTTTCAATCGGTAAAAAACTTGAGGCCGTCTTAGATAATTAGAATAAGCCCTTGCGTTACTAATTGTTTTAAGCGTTAAGCGGTAAGCGGCAGGGGCAAAAGGATAATGGCAGGGCAGTGCGGCTTTATGGTCTGAACGGGGCGTATGCCCATTCCCCGGGTTTTAAATCCAAATCAAACAGTTTCAGTCTGCCGCTTGCCACTCTGACCAGACGCAGGCAGGGATAGCCCGCCTTGGCGGTCATTCGTCTGACTTGGCGGTTTTTACCCTCGGAAATGGTGATTTTTATCCAAAAATCGGGAACGGTTTTGCGGACGCGTATCGGCGGGATGCGCTCCCATAACGAATCTGCTTCTCCGTGTTTCAAGATGCGGACGCTTGCCGGACGGGTAACGAAATCGCCTAAGTCTATCCCTTTTCTTAAACTTTCCAACCGGGTTTCGTCGGGTACGCCCTCCAGTTGCGCCCAGTAGGTTTTGGGGTGTTTGAATTTGGGGTCGGTAATTTGTGCCTGAAGTCTGCCGTCGTCGGTCAGCAGAAGCAGCCCCTCGCTGTCGGTGTCGAGCCTGCCGGCGGGGTAGAAGCCGGGCAGGCCGATAAAGTCTTTGAGGCTTTTGTGTTTTTCGTGCGGCGAAAATTGGCAGATTACGCCGTAGGGTTTGTTGAAGGCGATGAGGTTTTTCATGGTTGGTCTATAGGGGTTTGATGCCGGATATTGTAGCCGTTTGCCTTTTTGTGTGGAACTTCAAGATAAAATGCCGTCTGAAATCGGTTTCAGACGGCATTTGTTTCAAGCAGGCTTAACAGCAGCGTCCGCCGTTTGCGCCGCAGCGGCGTTTGCGACAATAGTCTTGAAATTGCAGCTTGGTCATCACGGGGGCGTTGGGATTATGTTTGCGTTGCTGTGCAACGTAGTTTTCATAATCGGGCACGCCTGCCATCAAGTTTGCCGTCAGCTTGATGGTTTTCCACCAAGACGCGAGCTTATGCTTCACTTTGTACCTCCGGCTGTTTGCCGTCGCGGTACACCGCCGGGATTTCTTTGGCGGTCGGCCAGCCGACTTTGCGTGCTTTGAGGGCGGTACGCAAACCGTACGCGGCGACAATCACGACAACCGACAAGAAGAGGATGGTCAGACCGGCATTGATTTTGTCGTTGAAGATGATTTGCGCCATTTCGCCGATGTCTTTAGCGGGCGCAAGGACTTCGTTTTTAGCCAATGCGTCGCTGTATTTGCCGGCGTGGGCAAGGAAGCTGACGCGCGGGTCGCTGTGGAACAGTTTTTGCAGGCCGGCGTAGCAGGTTACGAACAGTACGCCGACGGCGGGAACGAGTGCTACCCAGACATAACGGTCGCGTTTCATCTTAATCAGTACAACGGCGCACATAATCAAGGCCACGCCTGCCAGCATTTGGTTGGCGATGCCGAACAAAGGCCAGAGCGAGTTAATGCCGCCCAGCGGGTCGGTTACGCCGGTGTAGAGGAAGTAGCCCCACAATGCCACGGCGAAGAAGGTCGCAATCAGGTTGGCGGGGATGGAGTCGGTGTTGCCGAAAGGTTTGTAGAAGATACTGCCTAAGTCTTGAATCATAAAACGTGCGACGCGCGTACCGGCATCGACGGCGGTCAGGATGAACAAGGCTTCAAACAACAGGGCGAAGTGATACCAGAACGCCATCATCGCCTCGCCAGGAATCAGACGGCTCATAATGTGCGCCATACCGACTGCGAGGGTAGGTGCACCGCCTGCACGGGAAAGGATGGTGTTTTCGCCGACTTCTTTAGCGGTGTGCAACAGGGTTGCTGCATCGACAGGGAATTGCAGCTTGGCGGTAATCACTTCGGCGGCGGTATTGGCATCCGTACCGATCAGCGCGGCAGGGCTGTTCATTGCAAAGTACACGCCGGGATCAAGCGATGCGGCGGCGGCAAGCGCCATAATCGCCACGAAACTTTCCATCAACATACCGCCGTAACCGATCATACGGACGTGGGTTTCGTTTTCCAGCATTTTCGGCGTGGTGCCGGAGGAAATCAGCGCGTGGAAGCCCGAAACCGCACCGCAGGCGATGGTAATGAACAAGAACGGGAACAATGCGCCTGAGAATACCGGGCCGGAACCGTCGATAAAGTGGGTAACCGCAGGCATTTGCAAAGCGGGATTGACGATGACGATGCCCAAAGCCAAAGCCGCAATCGTACCGATTTTCAGGAAGGTGGAGAGATAGTCGCGCGGAGTGAGCAGTAACCATACGGGCAATACGGAGGCGACAAAGCCGTAAATCATAATCGCCCAAGTGAGCTGGATGCCGTCAAGGTCGAACCAATGCCCGATGGAACTTTTCGCCACATCTTCGCCGTAAATTACCGCCAGCATCAGCAAAATAAAGCCGACGATGGAAATCTCGCCGATTTTGCCCGGACGGATATAACGCGTGTAAATACCCATAAACAGCGCAATCGGCATAGTTGCTGCAATGGTGAACGTACCCCAAGGGCTGTGAACAAGTGCTTTTACGACAATCAACGCCAACACCGCCATAATGATGACCATAATCATCAAAATACCGATGGAGGCAATCACGCCGGGGACAGTGCCGAGTTCCTGTTTCACAATATCGCCCAAAGACTTACCGTCGCGGCGCATAGAGACGAACAAGACCATCATATCCTGTACCGCACCGGCAAATACCACGCCGAAGATAATCCACAAAGTACCGGGCAGGTAACCCATTTGCGCTGCTAAAACCGGACCGACCAAAGGGCCCGCGCCCGCAATCGCGGCAAAGTGGTGTCCGAACAGTACGCCTTTGTGCGTCGGAACGTAGTCCAAGCCGTCATTGTGGCGTTCTGCCGGAGTCAGGCGGTTAGGATCGAGCCGCATCACGCGGTTGGCGATGTAGAGGCTGTAAAAACGGTAGGCGATGCAGTAAACGGATATGGCGGCGGTAACCATCCATACCGCGCTGACCTGTTCGCCTCGGCTGAGAGCCAGAGTGGTAAAGGATGCTAAGCCGACCAGTACCACTATGCCCCAAATGAGGAAGGTTTTGAGTGATTTCATCGAATAAATCCTTATCTCACACTGTCGGAATATGCCTGAACGGCGGGAAACGGCCGAACCGCCTGCCGGCACGGGCACAAACCGGAGTCTGAATGATTGACGAAGTATGAAACAGTGCGCTTGTCGGGATTTGTGCCTTATGCCCGCATCAAACAGTGCAGGAATGTACGCGCACAAAACGTTAAACGCCGAACAGGATTTTAACGCAAATTAGCACACTGATAGCGGTTTTTACTTGGAATTTGGAAAAAATTTACATTCCTTCGGGCGGGCAGGGAGGTTCAGACGGCATCGTCAGGCAAAAGGCGGCGCCGGAAGAAGGGTAAAGAAGGGGCGCGCAATCCGGATTATCAATTCATCGTGTTTCCTTTTCGGTTGAACCTCCGCCCTTTAGGGCGGTAGAATCAGACTTTATTTGGGAGGGGCGCAACCCCTTCCGAATCAGGACGGCACATAGGGCGGTGCTTTACTGTGTGTTGAAACATATTTTCTTTTTATTGGGGAGCTTTTATGAATATCAGGTTTTTCGCGCTGACCGTACCGGTTTTGTCCCTGGCGGCCTGTGCCGTGCCGGAGGCATATGATGACGGCGGACGCGGGCATATGCCGTCCGTTCAAAACCAAGCCGGCCCGGACGATTTTCGGACGTTTTCCTGTGAGAACGGTTTGTCTGTGCGCGTCCGCCATTTGGACGGCGGCAAAATCGCGTTGCGGCTGGACGGCAGGCGTGCCGTCCTCTCTTCCGACGTTGCCGCATCCGGCGAACGCTATACCGCCGAACACGGTTTGTTCGGAAACGGAACCGAGTGGCACCAGAAAGGCGGCGAAGCCTTTTTCGGCTTTACCGATGCCTACGGCAATTCGGTCGAAACTTCCTGCCGCGCCCGTTAAACGGGGCAGCCTGTTTGAACCGCCGTCCGGATTTTTCGGGCGGTTTTTTATGCCGGATTTGTTTTGCAGTTCGGCCTCCGGCAGGGTTTTGGCTGCCTGATACCGTCCGTAACTTCGGGTATTGCCGAGTTTGTCGGCAACGGCCGCTGTGGCTTGGGTGGCGTTTTTACCAAACTCCTGCATTACTTCCCTTTGTAGGTCGATCTCTTTGGCAACCGCGTCTTTGTCGAAGCTGTTTTTCAGACGGCCTTTTGAATTCATACAAGCTATGGCTTGCTTATATTTATAATTGTATAAATTTCCAATAATCTCGTCCTTCAATTTTCCAGTAACAGAATTCGTCCGGTATTAAATACCCAAAATCCATCGCTTTTGAAAACCAGCCATCATAGACATAATCTTCATGACATCTGTCCCAATCCATATGTAAGTACACTTCAGTGTCAAAATTGACATAGAATAAAGGCAGCCTCGAGGAAATCTGATTGATTTTTAAGAAATCACTTTGCTGGCCGGAGTCTGAGATAGGATCATTGTACGACAGCTTGTTCTCAACAACGGAATATAACCTTACTGTTTCATCAGAAGTAAATCCCTGAAACATCAGTTCCTTCAATTCATCCTTTTTTAATTCAATGACTGAATCTGATTGAAGATAGTTTTCGAAATTGTCCTTAGTTAACTGCCAGATGCCGTTTCGGTAATAACAACTATTTATTTCATCCTGATATTGTTCTAACGTAATATTACCGTTTTTAAAATCCAAATCTAAGTCTAATTTCATGTTTAATATGAAATTTTCCTTATAATCAATCAAATAATATATCTTTTTCTTATGGACAAAAATAGATATGTATTGAATATACTGAAAGATGTTATCCAATAATTCAGATTTAAATTTCTCAATCTTTTCCATATTTGCCAAATTCCTTAATAACTTTATCTTCAGCAAGCCGTAGCCCGCATTAAACCTGTGCAGGTAAGGTGTGTGCGGTACGCACGCGGGCTTTGAGTGTGATAAAAAAGATCGTCTGAAACAAGTTTCCGGCTTTCAGACGGCCTTTTATCAAATATTATCGGCAGCGGCTCAATGCTAACCTTAAACCTGTTCCGATTTCTTCAGGGCTGTTATCCAATGATAAAATTACATCGTCTGCATCAATGGCATCCCACGCTTCCAGCTTGACATGGCGGCTCGGGCTGATTTTCAGGCAGCCGTTGTGCAGCCGAATATCCACGTTCATCATGTTTTTAAATAGGGCGCGTTTGGTTTTATAGCCCAAGTTCCCGCATAGCTTGGCAACCCAATCCTCATAGCGTGGTTTCAAACTTTCCTGTTTTAAAAAATCAATACGTTCAGCTTCGTTGTCTAACGTCCTGCTGTTTGCTAACGCTTGCAAGACCGTCGTGCCTAAAGTTTCATTGTCGGTATCCAATGGCAGGATATGGGGGGGATATAGGTGGTCTATTGCCGTTAACCCCAAACCTGAATATGTTTGAACAATCAGAGCTTCTTCATTCGCATAAAAAACTGCCCAATAATTTTGATCCTGTTTAAAAATCATTATTCGATCTCCGTAATTTTGACTGTAATGTTTTGACTTTTGCCATACTCTACCACACGTTGCAACTGTAATCTTTGCTCCTTATATATTGTACCCCATCAAAGGGCTGCATTACTTTTCTTTCTAAAGATTACCATTGTATAAAAAGTATTTTTCTTAAACGACAGGGATTGCGCCCGCGCCATATTCAGACACCGCCCGGATGTTGCGCTGCCCGATCGGATGCTTCAGACGGCATCGGAAGGGTTTGCGGTTTTGGAATATGAAGATGATAATGTCCGCGAGATTGACGGCATTTGAAAGCGGTTATTCCGCATACCGGAGGACACGAAATGAACGAATATTCCCAATTAATCAAGCATCCCGATATTTCCCTTTCCCCGATTTCAGACGGCATCAAAGTCGATAATCCGGCAACGGGCGAGACTTTGGCGTTTGTCCGCAAGACGGATTCGGACAAGCTGAAAAACCTGATTCAAAAGGCAGCTGCAGCGCAAAAATTATGGGCGGCAAAAACTGCGTTGGAACGCGCCGATGTGTTGTGGCGTTGGTATTTTCTGATAAAGGAAAACAAAGAAGCACTGGCGCGCCTGATGACGATGGAGCAGGGCAAAAGCCTGACCGAGGCGCGCGGCGAAATTGATTATGCGGCTTCGTTTGTGCGCTGGTTTGCCGAAGAGACGCGGCGGATTGACGGCGATGTGCTGACGAGCGTGAAAGCGTCGCAAAAACTGGTCGTGTTGAAACAGCCCGTCGGCGTTACTGCTGCAATTACGCCGTGGAACTTCCCGTCTGCGATGATTGCGCGCAAGGCCGCGCCTGCTTTGGCGGTGGGCTGCGCGATGATAGTCAAACCTGCATCGCTCACGCCTTTAAGCGCGTATGCATTGGCTGTACTAGCTTACGAAGCGGGCGTACCGCAGGATTTGTTGCCTGTTGTCAGTGGTAGTGCTTCGGAAATCAGTCATGAATTTGCCACGAACCCGACCGTGCGCAAAATCAGCTTCACCGGTTCGACCGAAGTCGGCGCGAAAATTTTTGCCGACAGCGCGGCGGACATTAAAAAACTCAGTTTGGAACTGGGCGGCAACGCGCCGTTTATCGTGTTTGACGATGCCGATTTGGACAAAGCCGTCGAAGGCGCACTCGCCAGCAAGTTCCGCAACAGCGGTCAGACCTGCGTCTGTACCAACCGCGTGTACGCTCAATCCGGCATTTACGACGAATTTTGCCGCAAATTAAGTGAAAAAGTGGCGACGCTCAAATTGGGCAACGGCTTGGAGGATGGCGTAAACCAAGGGCCGCTGATTGGGGAAAAAGCGGTAGAAAAAGTCGAGCAGCACATCGCCGACGCGCTTGCTAAAGGTGCAAGCTGCCTGACCGGCGGCAAACGCAGCGCGTTGGGCGGAACGTTTTTTGAGCCGACTGTTTTAAGCAACGTTACGGCGCAAATGGCGGTAGCTCGCGAGGAAACCTTCGGGCCGTTGTGTCCGGTGTTCCGTTTTGAAACCGAAGCCGAAGTCATCGCGGCCGCCAACGATACGGAATACGGTTTGGCTGCTTATCTTTATACGGCTGATACCTCCCGCCAATGGCGCGTCGGCGAAGCCTTGGAATACGGCATGGTCGGCATCAATACGGGCTTAATCAGTAATGAAGTGGCACCGTTTGGCGGCGTGAAACGCAGCAGTTTGGGGCGCGAAGGTGGCAAATACGGTGCGGACGAATATCTGGAATTGAAGTATTTGTGTATTGATGTCGGGTAAGATATGCCGTCTGAACAGCAGGGTTTCAGACGGTGCAGCATTTTAAGCAGTCTCTATCTGTTGTACAATGCGCCCTGTTTTACGGTTATTTTTGATTTGAATAAGATATGATGGAAAACGGAAAAACAGTCCCGAGATGGCGGTTTGCGTTGAAAAATGCGGGCTGGCACCTCTTAATCAGCCTGTCGGTCGCAGGACTGGCGGCATTGCTGGTTTTTAAGGTTTGGTATCCTTATCCTTATGCCGAGCTGACGGGCGGTCTGTCGCTTTATAAGCTGGTGGTGGCTGTCGATATTGTATGCGGCCCGCTGCTGACGCTGATATTGTCCAGTCCGAAAAAGACAAGCAGGGCGCGGATTGTGGATTTTTCCCTGACCGGCGCGATTCAGCTTGCCGCATTGGCATACGGTCTGCACAGCGTTTCTTTGGCGCGCCCCGTGATAGAGGCGTTTGAAAAAGACAGGATTAATATTGTAACCGCCGCCGAAGTGGCGGTTGAAGATTTGCACAAAGCGCCGGAAGGACTGCAAAGCCTGTCGTGGTTCGGCATCCGCCGCGTCGGGCTGAAAGAGCCGGATACGGCGGACGAACAAAACAAAACCTTGGATTTGTCTATGCAGGGCATAGAGCCGAGTATGCGCCCGGACCGGTGGCTGCCGTATTCCCGTCAAGAGGCGGAGAAAATCCGTAAGGCGATGAAGCCGCTGAAAAAATTGGCAGACGCGAGAAAAATCGCCGTTGCCGATATTTTGAAGCAGGCAGATATTTCCGAAGATAAAGACTGGTATTTCCTGCCCTTTACCGGCAGCAGGCAGAAAGATTGGATCGTGGTGCTGGACGCGCAGGGAAATGCACGGGGCTACGCGCCGATAGACGGCTTTATCGCCGACTGAGCCCGATGCCGTCTGAAACCGGCGTTCAGACGGCATCCCTAAATATGCCGGACATTGCAAACACAACGGCGGCCTTGCCGCCGTACCGTCGAGGAACACGAAAATCATGGATTTCAGTTGGTTGGCAGAGCCGCATACCTGGATAGGTTTTGCCACGCTTTTGGTGTTGGAAGTCGTATTGGGGATAGACAATCTTGTCTTTGTGGCGATTTTGGCAAACAAGGTCCAGCCCGCACGGCGCGACCGCGCACGGATTACCGGGCTGGGGCTGGCAGTCGTCATCCGCATCATTATGCTTGCTTTTATGGCGCACATCATCACGCTGACCGAACCGCTGTTCCAAATCGGCGGCCTCGCCGTTTCCGGCAAGGACATGATTATGCTCGCGGGCGGTATTTTCCTGCTTTACAAAGCCACTACCGAACTGCACGAACGCCTCGAAGGGCACAACCGGTTTACCGTTTCCGACAACCAAAAAAAACACGCGCCGTTTTGGGGCGTGGTCGCGCAAATCCTGATACTGGATGCCGTGTTTTCCATCGATTCGGTCATCACCGCCGTAGCGATGGTCGATCACATCGTCGTGGCGATGGGCGCGGTCGTCGTCGCGATGGCGGTGATGATTTCCGCCAGCAAACTCTTGACCGAATTTGTGGACAGGCATCCTACCGTCGTGATGCTCTGCCTTGGTTTTTTGTTGATGATCGGTTTCAGCCTGATTGCCGAAGCCTTCCATTTCCACATTCCCAAAGGCTATCTCTACGCCGCCATCGGCTTCTCGATTTTAATCGAGCTGTTTAACCAGATTTCGCAGCGCAACAGCCGCAAAAACGACTATATCGGCAGCTCGTGGCGCAAGCGCACCGCCGAAAACGTCTTGGGCATGATGGGCATACGCGAAAGCGTGCTTGCCGACGCGGGCGGCGAATCCGGGGACGACGCTCATTTTGAAGAAAACGAAAAATCGATGATACGCAGCGTGCTGACGCTTGCCGAACGCCCGATTATGGGGGTGATGATCCCACGCCGCGACATCGAACGGCTGGACATTTCCCAAAGCCGCGAAGAACAGTATGCCCAACTGCAAAACACGCCTTACAGCCGCCTGCTCGTTGTCGGAAAGGCGGGCGTGGACGAACCTTTGGGCTACATCAACAAAAAAGACCTGCTGTCCCAACTGCTGGAAACAGGCGGTCTCGACATTCAGACGGCATTGCGCCAGCCGCTCGTCCTACCCGACGGCACGACCGCCTTGGGCGCGCTCGAACTCTTCCGCCAAAGCAGCGCGGATTACGCCCTCGTTGTGGACGAGTTCGGCGCGGTGTTGGGTATGGTGACGATGAAAGACCTGTTGGAAGCCATTGCCGGCGACTTTCCCGAAGAATTCGAGCGCGAAGAAGAACCCGCCGTTCAGGGGAATCCCGATGAAAGCCTGACGGTGGAAGGCGCGTTGGAATATGTGGAGCTGGCATCACAACTCAATCTGCCGCAGCAGGAGGAAGATACCGATTTCCATACGGTTGCCGGGCTGATTATGGAAGAATTGCAAACCATTCCCGATGTCGGCAATTTTGCCGATTTTCACGGCTGGCGGTTTGAAGTGGTCGAAAAAGAAGGGCAGCGTATCGAGCGGGTCAGGATTACTAGGCTGCCCGAAGAATAAGGCGGGATACGGAATGAACGTTTTGATTTCCAACGACGACGGCTACCTCTCCGAAGGCATTGCCGTTTTGGCGCGGGTTGCGTCGGAATTTGCCAACGTCAGGGTGGTTGCACCCGAGCGGGACAGGAGCGGAGTCAGCAATTCGCTGACGCTCGACCGTCCTTTACAGCTGAAACAGGCGCAAAACGGCTTCTACTATGTCAACGGCACGCCGACCGACTGCATCCATGTCGGTCAGTTTGCCCTGTCCGATTTTAAGCCCGATGTCGTGTTTTCAGGCATCAACAGAGGGGCGAATATGGGGGACGATACGCTTTATTCGGGGACGGTTGCGGCGGCGACCGAAGCCTATCTGATGGGTATGCCTGCTGTGGCGTTTTCTTTGAACGACAGTTCCGGACGCTATTGGCAGACCGCAGAGCGGGCGGTATGGAAGGTGTTGGCGCATTTTTTTAAAAAACCGCCGTCCGCGCCCGTTTTGTGGAATGTCAACATCCCTGCTGTCGCGCCGGATGAAATTAGGGGAGTCAAGATTACCCGTCTGGGCAGACGGCATCACGAGCAGAACATCGTCCCGTCCCGCAATCCGCGCGGCGAACAGATTTATTGGATAGGGCCGGTCGGTGAAGTTTCCGATCGGGAAGAGGGGACGGATTTCGGTGAATGCGGCGCAGGTTTCATTACCGTAACGCCGCTGCAAATCGATCTGACCGCCTATCCGGACATGGCGGAAACGGCGGCCTTTTGGCATACGGACTGACCGTTTTATCAAATACCGTCGGGCTTTGCGCTTGAGAAGAACGCGCATTTTTATTATGATATGCCGCATTCAGGCTATATATCGGAACATGAAGGTTATCTTATGTTGAAACAAACGACACTTTTGGCAGCTTGTGCCGCCGTTGCCGCTCTGTTGGGCGGTTGCGCCACCCAACAGCCTGCTCCTGTCATTGCAGGCAATTCAGGTATGCAGACCGTACCGTCTGCATCGGTTTACAATCCTTATGGCGCAACGCCGTACAATGCCGCTCCTGCCGCCAACGATGCGCCGTATGTGCCGCCCGTGCAAACTGCGCCGGTTTATACGCCTCCTGCTTATGTTCCGCCGTCTGCACCTGCCGTTTCGGGTACATATGTTCCTTCTTATGCGCCTGTCGACATCAACGCGGCGACGCATACTATTGTGCGCGGCGACACGGTGTACAACATCTCCAAACGCTACCATATCTCTCAAGACGATTTCCGTGCGTGGAACGGCATGACCGACAATACGTTGAGCATCGGTCAGATTGTTAAAGTCAAACCGGCAGGATATGCCGCACCGAAAACCGCAGCCGTAGAAAGCAGGTCTGCTGTACCGGTTTCCGTACAAACCCCTGTGAAACCCGCCGCGCAACCGCCCGTGCAGTCCGCGCCGCAACCTGCCGCGCCCGCTGCGGAAAATAAAGCAGTTCCCGCCCCCGCGCCCGTCCCGCAATCTCCTGCCGCTTCGCCTTCCGGCACGCGTTCGGTCGGCGGCATTGTTTGGCAGCGTCCGACCCAAGGTAAAGTGGTTGCCGATTTCGGCAGCAACAACAAGGGTGTCGATATTGCCGGTAATGCCGGACAACCCGTTTTGGCGGCGGCTGACGGCAAAGTGGTTTATGCCGGTTCAGGTTTGAGGGGATACGGAAACTTGGTCATCATCCAGCACAATTCCTCTTTCCTGACCGCGTACGGGCACAACCAAAAATTGCTGGTCGGCGAAGGTCAGCAGGTCAAACGTGGTCAGCAGGTTGCTTTGATGGGCAATACCGATGCTTCCAGAACGCAGCTTCATTTCGAGGTGCGTCAAAACGGCAAACCGGTTAACCCGAACAGCTATATCGCGTTCTGACTTTCCGTTTGCAATCAGGTTAAAAATGCCGTCTGAAAGCTTTTCAGACGGCATTTTATTTAAGGATAGTTTGGGTTGACGGCGATAACCGGCATATATGCCTGTTTCGGATGCCGCCGTCAGCAGCCGCAGGACACGTCTCCGGAGGCTTGGAGGCTGATTTCTCTGCGTTTTTTCGCTTTTTCGTAGCGGCAGCGTTGGCGGTCGGTCAGGATTTCCAGTGGCGGTACGGGAACGGGTTTGCCGTCTTTGACCGCAACCATCGTGAAGTAGCAGCTGTTGGTATGGCGGATTTCGCCGGTGCGGATGTTTTGTGCTTCGACACGGATGCCGATTTCCATCGAGGTGCGTCCCGTGTAGTTGACAGCGGCGTAAAAGGTAACCAAATCGCCGATGTGGATGGGTTCTTTAAACAGGACTTTGTCAACCGACAGGGTAACGCAATAATTGCCGCTGTAACGGCTGGCGCAGGAATAGGCGACTTGGTCGAGCAGGAGCAGGAGTTCGCCGCCGTGTACGTTGCCGCTGAAATTGGCGGTGTCCGGCATCATCAGTTCGGACATAATGAGTTCGTGCGAAGGCAGTTGGCGTTGTTGTGTCATAGTGTACCTGTTTTAAGAAAGGGTGTTTTGAAATGGGTGCGCGAAAATTTTAGGGAATGGGGAAGTGGAATTCAAGCTAAAAAAAGCTATGATGGGATAGTCTGCCGAAATGAACCGCCGATGCCGTCTGAAGGTTTCAGACGGCATTTTGTTCAAGAAAGCCAAAAACGGAAGACCAGGAAAAACACGAGTGCCAATACGCCCGCCCAGACGACGAGCATCAATCCGGCAACCGCCTGTCCCATACGGTAAACCGGGTTTTTGCGTTCGTCTTCAAGGAGCGGGTTGTGAGTTTTTTCGGGTTGTTCGGACATTTTGTTCTCAATCGGAAAAGTTGGAAATGGGCGTAAGGTTACGTTGCCGTGCAAAAAGATTCAAGAAGGAAGGTCAGCAGCCGTCTTCCCAATTTTCGTCCCAAGCGTGTTTCAATGCCGTCTGAACGGTATCGGCATCGAATCCGCGATAAGCGAGGAAACGCGCCTGTTTTTGTTTTTCTTTAAGGTCGGCGGCGGGCTGTTTGAATTTTTTACGCAACACGGCTATGGCGGTCTGTTTTTCGCTTGTACCGTCCGGAAGCAGCTTGTGGCTTGTCTCTTCGTCTATGCCCTGTTGCGCCAAAGCCTGTTTCAGCCTCAATGAACCGTGTTTGCGGCTTTTGCTGCGGATATAGGTTTCGGCATAGCGCAAATCCGACTGCCAGTTGCGTTCGGCAAATTCGTTTAACACGTTTTCCAACTCCTCTTCGCTTTCGGCGTGCGGTGCAAGTTTGCGTTTCAGACCGATGCGGCTGACTTCTTGGCGCGAGAGGATGTCCATCGCGCGGGCGCGTAGGGATTTTTGCGGTTTCATGGCGGCGGTTTCGGCACGGAAAGATTCAGACAGCATGGGGAACGGATTCCGATGCCGTCTGAACAGATTGTTTTATTCTTCGTCTTTGTTTTTCTGCGGTCGCAGGTTTTCGTAAATTTCGGGCAGTGAGCCGATCAGCCAATCGGGTTTGGTGGCTTTGTCTTGCGAGAGCAGCGTCATATCGCCGTAACCGAAGGTAACGCCGACACTCAGGCAGCCGGCGGCTTTGGCGGCGATGATGTCGTTGCGCGAGTCGCCGACCATAAGCATATTGGCGGCATCGATACCCAAAACTTCGGCGGCGTGCCGCAGCGGCAGCGGGCTGGGTTTTTTCTCGGGCAGGCTGTCGCCGCCGAGGATGAGGCTGAAGTAATCGGCAAGTCCGAGCTGTTTCAACAGTTCGACGGCAAGGATTTCGTTTTTGTTGGTAACGACGGCGAGCGGGATGCCCAAAGATTTGAGCAATGCCAGCCCGGCTTCGGTTTCGGGATAGGGGCGGGTGAAGACGCTCAAATGGTCGCGGTAGTATTTCATATAGGATACGAAACCTTTTTCCCACAGTTCGGAATCGGCTTCGCGGTCGCGGTCGTTGGTGAGGACGCGGTGAACCAGTTTGCCGATGCCGTCGCCCACATAGCTTTCGACCACTTTGGCGGGCAGCGGTTTCATACCGAGTTGTTCCAACATCGCTTCTGCGGCAGCGGCAAGGTCGGGGACGGAATCGCACAGTGTGCCGTCCAAATCGAAGGCAACGGCTTGGACGTGTTCGATGGCTGCATTCATAATCCGGTTTCCTGTCGGGTTGAAAGGGTTTATTTTAACATCGTTTGCACAGGGCTTCTAATGTATGGATTGTTAACAATCGCAACAGGTTTTGCAGGCGGTGTTTTCGGATTTCGGGGAGGAATCGGGCAAGGGTTTGAAATCCCGGCGATGTTCCAATTAAATTTTTAAAAAATAAGAGGATGACTATATCTTTATTTAATTGGACATTTATTTTTCGGACGCGGAGGCTGCTTTTTCAGGCGGAGTCCGGGCTGATTCCGTGCGGCTTGAAAAATAAAATCATATATAGATTAATCAAATCGGGCTGATTCCGACTACACGCTATTACATTTTGTCGGGAAATTGGTTATAGTAATGAGCGAAATGCCTGCCCCTGAAAATCTTTTTGTGAAAAGGAAGCAAAATGTCTGATGCCGTTGCAAAAGAAACCCTCAATCCGTTTGAAATCGCGCGCAAACAGGTCAAAACCGCCTGCGACCGGCTGAAAACCGATCCGGCCGTTTATGAAATCCTGAAGAGTCCGACCCGCGTGTTGGAAGTCAATTTTCCCGTCAAACTCGACGACGGCACGGTCAAAACCTTCACGGGCTACCGTTCGCAACACAACAACGCCGTCGGCCCCTACAAAGGCGGCGTGCGCTTCCATCCCAATGTGAATCTGGACGAAGTCAAAGCCCTGTCTATCTGGATGACCATCAAATGCTGCGTTGCGGGCATTCCTTACGGTGGCGGCAAAGGCGGCATTACTTTGGATCCGCGTAACTATTCCGAAGCGGAATTGGAACGCATCGCCCGCGCTTATTCCGAAGCTATTTCTCCGCTGATTGGTGAGAAAATCGATATTCCTGCTCCTGATGTGAACACCAACGGCAAAATTATGTCGTGGATGGTTGATGCCTATGAAAATGTGGTGAAACATTCTGCACCGGGCGTGTTTACCGGCAAACCGGTTGAGTTTGGCGGCTCCTTGGCGCGTACCGAAGCCACCGGTTACGGCGTAAACTTCGCTGCTGTCCAAGCTTTGGAAAAACTGGGTAAAGACGTGAAGGGTGCCACTTACGCTATTCAAGGTTTCGGTAACGTGGGCTACCACACCGGTTACTATGCACACAAAGCCGGTGCGAAAATCGTTGCCGTTTCTACTGTTGACGTTGCCATCTACAACGAAAACGGCTTGGATATGGAAGCAATCATCAAAGAATTCCAAACCAAAGGTTTCATCACCAATGAAGCCGGCTACGGTAAAGAAATCAGCAATGCCGAACTTTTGGCTCTGGAAGTGGACGTACTTGCCCCTTGCGCACTGGAAAACCAACTGACTTCTGAAAATGCCGGTAAAGTCCGCGCGACAATCGTGGTCGAAGGTGCAAACGGCCCGACTACGCCCGAAGCCGACGTTATCCTGCGTCAAAACGGCGTATTGGTCGTGCCCGATATTCTGGCGAACTGCGGCGGTGTGGTCGTTTCCTATTTCGAGTGGGTGCAAAACCTGCAAGGCTATTATTGGGAGTTTGACGAAGTTCAGGAAAAAGAAACCGTCGTCCTGCGCCGCGCGTTCCGCGATATTTGGAACTTGGCGCAAGAGTATGATGTCGATTTGCGAACCGCATCTTATATGATGAGTATCCGCCGTGTTGAAAAAGCGATGAAGCTGCGCGGCTGGTATTGATGTTTGAACAAGAGATGCCGTCTGAAGCCTTCAGACGGCATTTTTGTGCGGGCGGGATTAATGGTGAGAATGGCCGATTTGGAAGGTTAAAGTCGAGTAGTTCGCCTGTTTTTGGCACACGCTTTGATCGGGGAAGTCGGCTTTGTGTTCGACACTGGCTTTCCAAAAGCCTTGGCGCAAGGGGATGATGTCCACTTCGCCTTTGTCGTCGGTGGTGTCGGAGAAAGCCTGTGCTTCGGTTTTGTGCGTTTTGCTGCGGTCGCTGGTGTCGAAGCCGTCAAAGGTGGCGGTAACGGTGGCATTGGGCAGCGGTTCGCCACGGAACAGAACGCGGACTTTGAAGCGTTCGCCTACGTGAATGTTGGCGGGATTGTCCAGCGGGACGATTTCCAAGTTTTGTCCGACCAGTTTGGTGATGATGGCGGTGTCCGCGCTTTCGTGTCCGACGTTGACGATGTTTTTGCCGAACATACGGGTTTGTTCGCAATAGCTTGCGTCAGGCATTTCTTTGATGCCCGCCTGTTTCCAGCCTGCTTTGTTTTTTGACCAGAAAGTAGGCTGATATTCGGCGATGACGAGGTAACTGCCGTCCTTAACGGGACGGCTGCTTCGGTACTGGTAGTTGTATGTGCCGCGTTGAATCATGTTTTCCTTGCCTTTTTCGGTAACCAGCTGCATCGGTTTGCTGAAGATGTGCAGGCGGTCTTTGGCGATGGGTTCGAGTTCGGGAAATTCGCCGTAGCCCAAGTCGGCTTTAAGGTATTCGCCGCCGTGCGTGTGGGCGGTTTCGACCCAGACGCGGTGGGCGTGGGCGGATGCGGCAAATAGGGCGGAAACGGCGAGCAGTGTCAATGTTTTCTTCATGGTGCAGCCTTTGTCTCGTGTGGGTTAAAGATTTTGTTATGTTATAACAAAATAGGTATCGTGTGAAGACGGATTTGCCGTCTGAAAACTGTCTTTTTGTATAGTGGATTAACAAAAACCAGTACGGCGTTGCCTCGCCTTAGCTCAAAGAGAACGATTCTCTAAGGTGCTGAAGCACCAAGTGAATCGGTTCCGTACTATTTGTACTGTCTGCGGCTTCGTCGCCTTGTCCTGATTTTTGTTAATCCACTATATCGATTTGAATTTTTCAGAAAATGAAGCGGACGTTTGGGCGGAGGCAACTTGTTTGATAAGATAGCAATATTTCAAAACGGAGAAATATCATGCCTTATGTCAATATTAAAGTAACCGGCGGCAGCGAAGCACCGACTGCCGCGCAAAAAGCGGAACTGATCGGCGGCGTAACCGAATTGCTGGCACGCGTGCTGGGTAAAAATCCCGAAACAACGGTTGTCGTGATTGACGAAGTGGATACCGATAACTGGGGCATAGGCGGCAAAAGCGTCAGCGAACGGCGCAAAGAGGGCAGGTGAAAAACCTAAACCCCGCCCTGATGCTTTAAATTCCGCGTGAAAAAGAGTACATTTCCACCCATTGCCCAAAATTTACGGAACACATTATGGATAAGTTTCCCAAGTCTGCAAAGCTCGACCACGTCTGTTACGACATACGCGGGCCGGTTCACAAAAAAGCCCTTCAGCTTGAAGAGGAGGGCAACAAAATCCTCAAGCTCAATATCGGCAACCCTGCGCCGTTCGGCTTCGAAGCGCCTGATGAAATCTTGGTCGATGTCATCCGCAACCTGCCGACTTCTCAAGGCTATTGCGATTCGAAGGGATTATATTCAGCACGCAAAGCCATCGTTCACTACTATCAAACCAAAGGTTTGCGCGATATTACGGTAAACGATGTCTATATCGGCAACGGCGTGTCCGAGCTGATTACGATGTCTATGCAGGCATTGCTCAACGACGGCGACGAAATCCTGATTCCCGCGCCCGACTACCCCTTGTGGACGGCGGCGGCAACGCTTGCGGGCGGTACGGTACGCCATTATCTGTGCGACGAAGAAAACGGCTGGTTTCCCAACCTTGCCGATATGGAAGCCAAAATTACGCCCAAAACCAAAGCCCTCGTCGTCATCAACCCCAATAACCCGACAGGCGCGGTGTACAGCAGGGAAATCCTGCTGGAAATCGCCGAACTGGCGCGCAAACACGGTCTGATTATTTTCGCCGACGAAATTTACGACAAAATCCTTTATGACGGCGCGGTTCACCACCATATTGCCGCGCTTGCCCCCGACCTTTTGACGGTAACGTTCAACGGTTTGTCCAAAGCCTACCGCGTTGCCGGATTCCGCCAAGGCTGGATGGTGCTCAACGGGCCGAAACATCATGCAAAAGGTTACATCGAGGGTTTGGATATGCTCTCGTCCATGCGCCTGTGTGCCAATACGCCGATGCAGCACGCGATTCAGACGGCATTGGGCGGCTATCAGAGCATTAACGAATTCATTTTGCCCGGCGGACGGCTTTTGGAACAGCGCAATAGGGCGTGGGAATTGGTCAACCAAATCCCCGGCGTGTCCTGCGTCAAACCGATGGGCGCGATGTATATGTTCCCGAAAATCGATACCGAAATGTACCGTATCCACGATGACATGAAATTCGTTTACGATTTGCTGGTGCGCGAAAAAGTCCTGCTGGTGCAGGGAACGGGGTTTAATTGGATCAAGCCCGACCATTTCCGCATTGTTACGCTGCCTTACGTCCATCAGATTGAAGAGGCGGCGGGCAGGCTGGCAAGATTCCTGCAAACCTACCATCAGTAGGATTCTGATAAAAAAATGCCGTCTGAAACGGAGATTCCCGTTTCAGACGGCATTTTCAACAGCAGGAACGAATCAGGCAAATTTCAGTCTGTCGCCGTCGGCTTCCACCCTGATTTCGCTTTCGGGCGCATAGTTTCCGGCAAGCAGGGCTTTGGCCAGCGGGTTTTCGATTTCCGACTGGATGGCGCGTTTGAGCGGACGTGCGCCGTAAATCGGGTCGAAACCGGCTTTGGCGATGATGTCCAAAGCGGCATCGGAAACAGTCAGGCGCAGGTTTTGTTTTTCCAAACGTTTTTCCAAACCTTTGAGCTGGATTTTCGCAATGCTGCGGATGTTTGCCTGATCCAGTCCGTGGAACACGACCACTTCGTCGATGCGGTTGATCATTTCAGGACGGAAATGTTCTTTCACATCCTCCATCACAACTTCTTTCACCGCTTCGTAGTCCTGAATGCCCATTTGTTGGATGTGCTGGCTGCCGATGTTGGAAGTCATCACAATCACGGTATTTTTAAAATCTACCGTCCTGCCTTGCCCGTCGGTCAAACGGCCATCATCCAATACTTGCAGCAGGATGTTGAACACGTCGGGATGGGCTTTTTCCACTTCGTCCAGCAGAATCACGCTGTACGGTTTGCGGCGGACTTGTTCGGTCAGGTAACCGCCCTCTTCGTAGCCGACATAGCCCGGAGGCGCACCGATGAGGCGGGCAACGGCGTGTTTTTCCATATATTCGGACATATCGATGCGGATGAGGTGGTCTTCGCTGTCAAACAGGAAGCCTGCCAAAGCTTTGCACAATTCGGTCTTACCCACGCCGGTCGGACCCAAGAACAGGAAGCTGCCGTAAGGTTTGTTCGGGTCGGCAAGGCCGGAGCGGCTGCGGCGGATGGCATCGGACACGGCACGCACGGCTTCGTCTTGACCGACCACGCGGCGGTGCAATACTTCTTCCATTTTCAGTAGTTTGTCGCGTTCGCCTTCCATCATTTTGGATACGGGAATGCCGGTCATACGGGAAACCACCTCTGCGATTTCCTCAGCACCGACATTATTACGCAAGAGTCTGTTTGCCGGTTTTATGCTGTCCGTATCTTCCCGTTCGGCGGCTGCACGCTGTTTTTCCAAATGTTCCAAATCTTCATACATCAATTTTGAAGCCAGTGCTAAATCGCCTTGCCGTTTTGCCTGTTCGATTTTAATTTTGACTTCGTCAATTTGTTTCTTAATATTGGCGACACCGTCTGAAATCGCTTTTTCGGCTTTCCTGATTTCTTCCAAATCGGCGTATTCTTTTTCCAGACCGTCGATTTCTTCGTCTATCAGCTCCAAACGTTTTTTGCTGGCATCGTCTTTTTCTTTTTCAACGTGTGCCTTTTCCATCCGTAATTGAATCAAACGGCGGTCGATTTTGTCCATCGCTTCCGGCTTGGTTTCTTTTTCCATCTTGACACGGCTGGCAGCTTCGTCAATCAAATCAATCGCTTTATCGGGCAGGAAGCGGTCGGTGATGTAGCGGTCGCTCAATTCAGCGGCGGCAACGATGGCGGGGTCGGTGATGTCGATGCCGTGGTGGATTTCATAACGCTCCTGCAAACCGCGCAGGATGGCGATGGTGTCTTCCACGCTGGGTTCGCCGACCAATACTTTTTGGAAGCGGCGTTCGAGTGCAGCGTCTTTTTCGATGTATTGGCGGTATTCGTCCAAGGTGGTCGCGCCGATGCAGTGTAATTCGCCGCGTGCTAAAGCCGGTTTCAACATATTGCCCGCGTCCATTGCGCCGTCGGTTTTGCCCGCGCCGACCAAAGTATGGATTTCGTCAATGAAAATCAGGGTGTTGCCGTCGTCTTTCGCCAAATC
The DNA here is from genome assembly GCF_962747995.1 of Neisseria viridiae. Taxonomy (GTDB): domain Bacteria; phylum Pseudomonadota; class Gammaproteobacteria; order Burkholderiales; family Neisseriaceae; genus Neisseria; species Neisseria viridiae. The sequence continues at coordinate 84,439 of NZ_CAUJAJ010000004.1, forward strand.
GTTCAACACACCTTTCAAGCGTTCTTCAAATTCGCCGCGGTATTTCGCGCCGGCAATCAATGCCGCCAAGTCCAAAACCAGCAGGCGTTTGTTGCGCAGGGATTCGGGCACTTCGCCGTTGACGATGCGTTGCGCCAAGCCTTCAACGATGGCGGTTTTACCCACACCCGGTTCACCAATCAACACTGGGTTGTTTTTGGTTCGGCGTTGCAGCACCTGAATTGCGCGGCGGATTTCGTCGTCGCGGCCGATAACAGGGTCGAGTTTGCCGTCGCGGGCGCGCTGGGTCAGATCGAGCGTATATTTTTTCAGAGCATCGCGTTGGTCTTCGGCATTCGCATCGTTCACGTTTTGTCCTCCTCGTACCGCGTCAATCGCGGCATTAATGTTTTGTTCGGTCGCGCCGGCTTCTTTCAGGATTTTGCCGGTCGCATCGTTCTGCTGCACTAAGGCAAGCAGGAAAAGTTCGCTGGCGATATAGGCATCGCCGCGTTTGGTTGCGGCTTTGTCCATCAGGTTCAACACCGCCTGCAATTCACGGCTGGGCATAATGTCGCCGCCCTGGCCGGACACTTTCGGCAGGCTGTTTAAATGCTGCTGCAAACGCTGCTTCACCTGAGGCACGTTCACGCCCGCATGAGCCAAGAGCGCGGCGGCTCCGCTGTTTTGGTCGTCAAGCAGGGCTTTCAGTACAAAGCCCGCTTCCAGATAGCTGCTGTCCGCAGCCAACGCCAAACTCTGAGCTTCTGCAAGGGCTTGTTGGAATTTGGCGGTTAATTTGTCGTATCGCATTTTCGTTTCCTTTTCAAAATGTCCGCTGTCGAAGCCTATATGTGCATAATTGTGGATAACTCAAGCGTCAGATTTTAACTTTTCAGGTTTAATTACGTATCTTATTGAATATGATTGAAATAAATTTTTTAATTCGTGTGTATAACTTAATCCTTCCAATAGGGGAGCGTCCGATGCTGTCTGAACAAATATTGTGAATCGGGTATAATCGGCACATCTTTTTCCCTTTCAGACGGCATTGATGCCGTAAGGACATTTTATGAGCAAAAAACGAGTTCTGACCGGCGTAACCACCACCGGCATCCCGCATCTGGGCAACTACGTCGGCGCTATCCGCCCCGCTGTCCGCGCGGCGCAAAACCCCGATACCGAATCCTTCCTCTTCCTCGCCGATTACCACGGCATCATCAAATGCCACGAGCCGGAGATGATTCACCAATCCACCCAAGCCGTTGCCGCCACTTGGCTTGCCTGCGGACTCGACCCCGAGCGCACCACCTTCTACCGCCAAAGCGATATTCCCGAAGTGATGGAATTGAACTGGATTCTGACCTGCATTACTGCCAAAGGTTTGATGAACCGCGCCCACGCCTACAAAGCCGCCGTGCAGGCAAATGCAGAAAACAATCAGGAAGATCCTGATTTCGGTGTGGAAATGGGTTTGTTCAGTTATCCGATTCTGATGACTGCCGATATCCTCATGTTCAACGCCAACGAAGTTCCCGTCGGCCGCGACCAAATCCAACACGTCGAAATGGCGCGCGACATTGCCGGACGCTTCAACCACCGCTTCCAAGAACTCTTCACCCTGCCCGAAGTGAAAATCGATGAAAACGTCGAACTCTTGGTTGGTTTGGACGGACGCAAAATGTCCAAATCCTACGGCAACACCATTCCGCTTTGGGAAAACGACAAGAAAACCCAAAAATCGGTCAACAAAATCATCACCAACATGAAAGAGCCCGGCGAGCCGAAACGGCCTGATGAAAGCCCCTTGTTTGAAATCTACAAGGCCTTCTCCATACCGTCTGAAACCGCAGCGTTCACACAAATGCTGGCCGAAGGCCTGGCTTGGGGCGAGGCAAAAAAACTTTTGGCTGCCAAAATCAACGCCGAGCTGGCAGAACCGCGCGAACGCTACAACGAGCTGACCGCCAATCCTTCGCAAATCGAAGACATCCTACAGGCAGGCGCGGCCAAAGCGCGCAAAGAAGCGCGCGAACTTTTGAATAAGGTACGTGATGCGGTCGGTATCCGTCCTTTGAAATAAACCTATGCCGTCTGAACATCCATTGTCCGTGTTTCAGACGGCATTTTGAAACCATCAGGAGTGTGGAATGCTTAAAACATCTTTTGTCGTGTTAAGCAGCTGCCTGCTGCTTGCAGCCTGCGGTAAATCTGAAAATACGGCGGAACAGCCGCAAAATGCAGTGCAGGGTGCGCCGAAACCGGTTTTCAAAGTCAAATATATCGACAATACGGCGATTGCCGGTTTGGCTCTGGGGCAAAGCAGCGAAGGCAAAACCAACGACGGCAAAAAACAAATCAGTTATCCGATTAAAGGCTTGCCGGAACAAAACGTCGTCCGGCTGACCGGAAAGCATCCCAACGACTTGGAAGCCGTCAGCGGCAAATGTATGGAAACCGACGGCAAAGGCGCACCTTCGGGCTGGGCGGCAAACGGCGTGTGCCATACCTTGTTTGCCAAACTGGTGGGCAATATCGCCGAAGACGGCGGCAAACTGACGGATTACCTGGTCTCGCATGCCGCCCTGCAACCCTATCAGGCAGTCAAAAGCGGATATGCCGCCGTACAGAACGGACGCTATGTGCTGGAAATCGACAGTGAGGGGATGTTTTATTTCCGCCGCCGCCATTATTGAGGTATTCAAAAATCCCATAATGCATTTGAGTTTTCCAAGCCCTTTCAGGAAGGTGGCTGCGGCAAGTTTTCTGTCCTGATGGAGACGGTCGGGGAATTGTTTGCAGAAATAGGGGATTTAGGTGCTCCATATGTATTGTGATTCTGATGTAAGAATGAGTGAATCGGTACCGCTCATCTTTACAAAAAAGCGGCAGCCATCCGGTTGCCGCTTTATCTATGCTTTAAGTCCGGCTCCGCCTTGACGGGATGGTTTGCACCATGCACGCGGGTTATGAAAAGACTTGCTCGGTCTTATTCGGGTCGGCTGAATTTGCCGCGCATATAAGCAGGTTTTTGCTTGGAGTGGCAAATCGACCCGTCTGCCGTCGCAGATACAAGGCAGTCGGTTTTTTTGGGTGTTGTGGATAGGGAAATGCCGTCTGAACATCATTCAGACGGCATTTGTTCCGCAAGGTTCAGACGGCCTCGACTTTGAACGGCATATTGATTTTTTGCCATTGGACGCTTTCATATTCCAATGCGTCGGCAATCAGGGGGTGGCGTTCCAGCCACTCCCTGTCAATACGCAGGATGAAGCCGTGGCTTTCCGTATCCGTGCGCAACTGCATATTTTTCGGGAAATCCAGATCTTGGCGCGAACGGCAGAACAGTGCGGCAAGGCGCAGGGACAAAACGGCATACCACAACATTTCGTTGGTGCCGATAATGCCGCCCATTTTTTTCATATCGCCGCGATGACCGATGACCAGTTGGGCAAGTATGGTCTGTTCTTTACGTGAGAAACCCGGCATATCGGCGTTTTCGAGGATGTAGGCGGAATGCTTGTGATAGCCGGTGTGGGCGATGTCCAAACCGATTTCGTGCAGCGCGGCGGCGCGTCCGAGATACTGTTGCCACAAGGCAAGTTCTTGAACCGTAACATTTTTGGCGTGGCAGAGGCTGTCCATAAAGGTTTGCGCGGTCTTAGCGGTGCGTTTCGCCTGATTGAGGCTGACGTGGTAGCGGTGTTGGAACTCGGCAACCGTTTGTCCGCGCATATCTTCGTTTAAACCGCGCCCGATCAAATCGTAAAACACGCCGTCGCGCAGGGCGGCTTCGGTTACGGTCATCCTGTCGAGTTTCATTTCCTCAAACGCCGCCATCATCACGGCAAGTCCGCCGGCAAAAACTTCGATGCGTTCCGGTTTCAGGTTTTCAAATTTGGCTTTTTTGACCGAACCGGCTTCGATGATGCGTTCGGCGAGGGCGCGCATTCCTTTGTAGGTAATGTCCGCCTCTTGGGGCATTTCGGCGGCAAGCACGTCGCGGATGGATTTTGCCGAACCCGAAGTTCCGATGGCGAAATCCCAACCTTCGCGCCTCATATTTTTGCTGATGCGCTGGATTTCGTTGCGGGCGGCGGAAATGGCGGCTTGGAAGTCTTTGGCGGTAATTTTGTTTTGGAAGAAGCGCAGGCTGTAGGTTACGCAGCCCAAGGGCAGGCTTTCGGTAATGTCGGGATTCAGCGTCGAACCGATGACAAATTCTGTCGAACCGCCGCCGATGTCGATAACCAGCATTTTGCCGCCGCCGGGGGGGAGGGTGTGGATCACGCCGGTATAAATCAGTCGCGCCTCTTCGCGCCCGGCGATGATTTCGATGGGGAAACCCAATGCCGCTTCGGCCTTGGGAAGGAAATCTGCGATGTTTTTGGCGACGCGGAAGGTGTTGGTTGCCACGGCGCGCACCTGTTCGGGGCGGAAGCCGCGCAGGCGTTCGCCGAATTTTGCCAGACAGTCCAAAGCCTGTTCTTGGGAGGCGGCACTCAGGTTTTTCTGTTCGTCCAGTCCGGCGGCGAAGCGCACCATCTGTTTGAAGGAATCGATAACTTTTAATTGTCCGTTGTTGTTTTCGCAAATCTGGAGGCGGAAACTGTTAGAACCCAAATCGACGGAGGCAAGGACGTTTGCGGGATTGGTGGTCATGGCGGATACCGGTGGGGGAAAAACGCAATGTTACCCTGACGGCGCAGGCGTTGACAATATATGAGCGATTCAATTGAAAATGCACTTAAGCTTCTCAATGAACTTGAGAAATTAAAGAGAGGCTCAATATGGAAAATAACAAAGTCAGATCTGATGATAATTCAGTTTCTATTGAATTTATACAAGATTTTATAACTGCAAGTAAAGAATAATATTGGAAATATTGTATGAACAAAAAATTAAACTATATTTTTATGTTGGACTGTTTAGGGTTGGTGATATTGTTTACTTGTATAATAGCTACTTTTGAAAGAGATTATGGATTTAAAATTTTTACTAATTCTAAGAGGCCTGAATTTTATTATTGGATTGGAATGTTTTATTATGGAATTATTTCTTGCTGGTTTGATTATCAATTAATTTCAACAAAGGCGAATTCGTATAAAAGAAAAGTTAAACAATATAAAATATTTTCAGTAATATTTTCAGTTTTGATATTTATTTCTACTATAGTAAAACTTTAAATTTTGGAGCAAAAATTAATGATGCGGCTGTTTTTGATTACGCTCACAGATGTTGCCGACGGTATGTTTCCGACAGCAAAAAAATGCCGTCTGAAAAACGTTCAGACGGCATTTTTTGCGCTTATTTGAAATCCTTTTCCACGCTCATGAAAATCTGCATGTTTTTGCGTGTGTAAAAACTTTTCATATTGCTGTCGATTTTCAGATAGCGGAAATTGAGTTGCGGCGTAAATCCCTTCCAAGAGATTTTGTCGTGCCACAACGACAGGTTTGCCTGATATTCGTGGTCTTTGCGCGGGAAGCGGTACACAATGGTCCCGGGTGCATCAAAAGTCCTGCGGGTATAGCGCAGGTTTGCCCGCAGACCCAAGCCGCCGTCGAACGTTTTGACCGCGCCGACACGCAAACCCTTGCGGATGGAAGCCTGCTCCGCCTCTTTCGTCATGTCGTGCGACCAGTCCGCCCCGCCGTAAAGCAGCCAGTCTTTCGGCGCGGAATACATCAGCGTCGCGCCCGCCAGCGGCATATGGCTGTCGTATCGGGCGGCGGTGCGGTCTTCCTGATAACGCTTCCACATATTGCCCGCGTTCAGCGTCAGCCGCCAGTGTTCGCCCAAGCGTTGGGAGAAATCGGCATTGAAGCCGCCGACGAAATTGTATCGGCTGCCGCCTAAGAGGTTTTGCTCGACAAACGGCACGATGCCGAACGAGCGCGTTACTGAACGGTTTTTATAGCCGAACGACAGGCGCAGGCTCTGTTCGCTGAAATCTTTGTTATCCCAATAGTGCACGCCGCCGCCGCTGATGTCGCCGTAGAGGAAATGATGCCCGCCCGCATTGATTTCGCGCGACACGCCCAAGCCGTAGCGCAAACCGTGTGCCTTTTGCGGTAGGCTGTCGGCGGTTTTCGTCCAGCTTCTGCCAGCAAATTCAATCGTTTTTTCGGACGAAGCGTTGTTTACATTGTCCGTTTGCTCGTATTGCAGCGACACATTGGGCTTCCAGCCTTGAGCCTTGTCTATGGCGGCAAGATAGCGGTCGGCAAGCTGCCGCATCGGCGGCTGCAAATCGGGTTTCGCCCGCTCCAATTCCGCCTTCGCCTCGCGGTACTGTTTGTTTTCAAACAGCATTACGCCCAAATCGAAACGCGGATACGCCAAATCGGGCTGTTGCGCCAAAATGCCGCGATACAAAGCCACCGCCTCGTTATGGCGCAACTGGCTGCGGCGCAAACCGCCCAGCGCGTAATCGTGCAGAACCGGATTGAAATCCGGCAGGGCGCGATAGCTTTCCAGCAGCGTTTGCAGCGTGTCCCAATCGCGGGCGACGACGGCGCGGTTGATCTGTTCTTCCAAACCCGCAAGAGAGGCATTGCCGTCTGAAACGGCTTCGGCGGCTTCCCCGACTGCAAGGGTTTCAGACGGCACGGACGCACCCGTACCGAAAGCCGCCTCGTTGGAAAACTTCTTATGTGTCGCCACAGGCTTGATTTCGGTCTCTTCTGCCTTGCCGACAGACGCAACAACAGGCGCGGCAGCCCGCTTCGGCGCGGCACGCTGCAACAGGCGGAAGGCATTGTCGATCTGTTCGTCAAAAGATGGGGCATAGGAAGCAAGCGGCAGAACCGGAATTTCCGTTTCGTCAGCCCTTTCAAGCCTTTCGGCAGGCACTATCCTATCGTCGAACTTGCCGTCCACGAACACCTGCTTCGACACGGGTATAGGTAAGACGGGCGTTTCGGAAACGGCCGCCGTCGGCACGGACAAAAGAAGCAAAGCAAATTTTTTCATAAGTCAAACAGTTTCAGGGCAAGGGACCGGACGGGCAAACCGCGCAGTCAAATGGTCGAAATGCCGTCTGAAAGACCGTTTCCGGTTTCAGACGGCATTTGTATCAGGCGGGATTAACGGGAGCCGGCAAAGCCGATGCTATTTGTACCCTCAGTAACCGCACCGACGATTTCTTCTGCGTTAGGACCGAAGAAGCCGAGTTTGTAATTAGAACCTTCGATGCCCTGTCCCTTAATTACTGTGTTATCGAATTCGTTGGTATGGCTGAATTCTTTGATAGGCGCTTCACTCAGAGTGATGCTGTTTTCGCCGATTCCGGTAATTTCGCCTTTGCCGTTTTTTTCCTTGAAATCAACTGTATAAGACAAAGCACCTTGTTTTTTGCCATCGGTTGCAATACCTGCGTAGCTAAATTTGCCCGCAGCTGGCAGGATTTTGGTAGTAGAACCTTTCACAACCAAATCAACGCTGTCATCATCGACATTCAAGTTTCTCTTGATACCGGACGGGTCTTTTTCGATTCTTTCCAGTTCGGAAAGACCGGCAATTAAAGAATAATTTTGACGGTAGATATGTGCCTGACCTTTTGAAATCAGCTCGTAATTGTCCCCGCCGGCTTTAACACGTGCCGTGGTTACAGTATCCACTTTTTGAACCTTGTTTTGTGCCGGTACGACATCAAACAAATTGATATTGCTGCCCTTGGAGGAGACGCTGCCAACCTGCAGGGTAACTGATGCCAACTCAACCTCTCCAGGTTTGAACCCCTTTTGGGTTGCCCAACTGTTGACATCTTTCCTTACATCCTCTTTTACGCTGTAAAAAGAAGTAACAACCGCGCCTTGTGTTGCCACGCCCGGACCGGAAACTAAAGAGTTGTTGCCGTTGTTGGCAGTACCGTTGCTGCTGCAAGCCGTCAAACCTAAGGCAATTATGCTAAATGTAAAAATTTTATTTAAAGCCATCGTAAAATCCCCAAAATTTCAGAAATTAAGTAAATAAGTTTATGGTTTTGCAAACCGCTTCCCATCGTACCCATATCCACTTTTTTCCTGACAATCAAATTGTTAATACTATCAATTATTCTGTTTAAAGAAGGCGACAGTCGGCTATTCATAATCCGCCATTATGCATACCGAACAAGACAAAACCGATTTCAGCGAACGCTTGAAAACAGCAATACGCCTCGCGGGTTTGGACGAGCTGTCCAATGCCAGCCTCGCCAACCGCTTCAACCTGCGCCATCCCAATCAGCCTGTCAGTACGCAGGCGTTCCACCATTGGCTGGTCGGCAGGTCGATTCCGACTCCGGATAAAATCGAGACACTGGCAAAATGGCTGGATACCAGCGCGGAATGGCTGCGCCACGGCAGGCTCTCCGGAACGGAAGGTGCGGCTTCGCCGCAAGAAGCCCTGCTGTTGAAATATTTCCGCCTGCTGCCGCCAAAAAAGCGTGAGGCGCTGATGGTGCTGCTGCACCATCCGGACGACGGATAGCCGGTGAAAACGGGAAATGCCCGGGCGGTATTGTCTGTTCCTGTTTGGACAAGCGTTCTTGGGGGCGGTAAAATCGAGATTTGCCCGAAAAGGGCAGGGCGATATGCCGCGCTTGGATTTTGTGCGCGGTTTTCGCGTTGGAAGCAATCATTGTCTGTTTGAATATTTAATGCCGTCCGAAACATTCGGACGCGCCCCCGTTCCCTATGAAAAAACCGACCGATACCCTACCCGTCAATCTGCAACGCCGCCGCCTGTTGTGTGCTGTCGGCGCGCTGTTGCTCAGCCCGCTGGCACAAGCCGGCGCGCAACGTGAAGAAACGCTTGCCGACGATGTGGCTTCCGTGATGAGGAGTTCTGTCGGCAGCATAAATCCTCCGAGGCTGGTGTTTGACAATCCGAAAGAGGGCGAACGTTGGCTGTCCGCGATGTCTGCGCGGTTGGCAAGGTTTGTCCCCGACGAGGAGGAGCGGCGCAGGCTGCTGGTCAATATCCAGTATGAAAGCAGCCGTGCCGGTTTGGATACGCAGATTGTGTTGGGGCTGATTGAGGTGGAAAGCGCGTTCCGCCAGTATGCAATCAGCGGCGTCGGCGCGCGCGGCCTGATGCAGGTTATGCCGTTTTGGAAAAACTACATCGGCAAACCGGCGCACAACCTGTTCGACATCCGCACCAACCTGCGTTACGGCTGCACCATCCTGCGCCATTACCGCAACCTTGAAAAGGGCGACATCGTCCGCGCGCTTGCCCGCTTCAACGGCAGCTTGGGCAGCAATAAATATCCGAACGCCGTTTTGGGCGCGTGGCGCAACCGCTGGCAGTGGTAGGCGCATTGTGCCGCAACCGAAATACGGCGAATCCTGTATAATCCGAAAATCTGTTCACTGGAAGTTCAGACGGCATTGCAACTGTTGATGCCGTCTGAAAAATTATTTATGGCAAGAGACAACCGTATCCAAATGTTTCCGCACGAATGGCGCGCCAGTACGACGCTTTCCGGCGTGTACGCGCTGCGTATGCTCGGTATGTTCCTCGTGTTGCCCGTATTGGCGGTGTATGCCGCCTCGCTGCCCGGCGCGGAAGGCAACAAAACGCTGGTCGGGCTGGCAATGGGCATTTACGGGCTGACGCAGGCATTGCTGCAACTGCCTTTGGGTATCGCTTCCGACAAGTTCGGGCGCAAGAAAACCATTTATGCGGGGCTGATTGTGTTTGCAGCGGGCAGCTTCCTTGCCGCCGCCGCCGATACGCTGCCCATGCTGGTCGCCGCACGCGCCATACAGGGTGCGGGAGCGGTCAGTGCGGCGGTTACCGCGCTGCTGGCGGATTTGACGCGCGACGGCGTACGTACCCGCGCAATGGCGATGATCGGTTTGAGTATCGGTCTGACGTTTTCGGTCAGCCTCGTCGTTGCCCCTGTGATTGCCGACGCGGTGGGCGTGCGCGGCTTGTTCCTGCTGACCGGTATTTTGACCGTCATCAGCATCGGCGTGGTGGCGTTTATGACTCCCGACCCGGAGGTTTCCAAGCTGCATGAGGACACGCAGGCGCAGCCTTCGCGCATAGGCGAAGTTTTGAAAAACCGCCGGCTGCTGACGCTCGATTTCGGTATTTTCGCCCTGCACGCCGCACAAATGGCATTGTTTACCGCGCTGCCTTTCGCGATGACCCAGCTCGGTTTGGAAAAAATCCAGCATTGGAAAGTCTATCTTCCTTCTACCGTTGCCGGTTTGGTGGTAATGGTTCCGCTGATTATCATCGGCGAGACGCGCAACAAGCTCAAGCAGGTTTTTGTTTTGGGTATCGTCTGTATTGCGGCGGCGCAGCTCGGTTTGCTGTCCGGTATGCGCTCGGTGGGTCTGATTACCGCTTATTTGGTTGTTTACTTTATTGGTTTCAATGTGTTGGAGGCCAGTTTGCCGTCTATGGTTTCCAAAATCGCGCCGTCTGACCTGAAGGGTACGGCGATGGGCGTGTACAACACGATGCAGTCGCTCGGACTGTTTGCCGGTGGCGCGGCAGGCGGCTTGCTGTTTCAAAAATACGGCTTTTCCGGCGTGTTTGCCTTTTGCAGCATATTGATGCTGCTGTGGCTGGTAATTGCCGTTTTATCGCCCGCGCCCAAGCCCGTCAAAAACCTCAGTTACCCTGTCGGCGGCGTGTGGCAGGGCAATCAGGACGGCTTGCAATGCGCCTTGTCGCAACTCGAAGGCGTGGAAGACATCGGTTTCAGTTTCGACGGGCAGACCGTCTATCTCAAAGTGTTGCAGAAGGGTTTCGATCAGGCTGCCGCTGAAAAAATCATCACAGGAGTTTAAAAAATGTCATTGAACAAAGTCATCCTTATCGGCCGCCTCGGACGCGATCCCGAAGTGCGCTATATGCCCAACGGCGAAGCCGTCTGCAATTTTTCAGTTGCTACCAGCGAAACTTGGAACGACCGCAACGGCCAGCGTGTAGAGCGTACTGAGTGGCATAACATCACCATGTACCGCAAACTGGCCGAAATTGCTGGGCAATACCTCAAAAAAGGTGGGCTGGTTTATTTGGAAGGCAGAATCCAAAGCCGCAAATACCAAGGCAAAGACGGCATCGAACGCACTGCTTACGATATTGTCGCCAACGAAATGAAAATGTTGGGCGGGCGCAATGAAAACAGCGGCGGCGCGCCTTACGAGGAAGGTTACGGTCAGAGTCAGGAGGGCTACCAACGTTCTGCGCCGCAAAGGCAGCAAGCTTCTCCTGCTGCCCCGTCTTATCCCCAAGAAACACACGAAGAAACACCTGCCGCGCCGCGCCGCCAACCCGTGCCGGCCGCCGCCCCGGTCGAGGACATTGACGACGACATCCCGTTCTGAATTTTACGGCAGCACATCCTCGCGGAGGGAAATCATAAAGGATGGAGAAACCTTAAACCTTACGGGGCAGGGTTTCTCTTTTTTGCATTTGTGTCGGCTTGTTGTCGCCCCTTGCGTTGGGCGGAACGTTGCGATTGCGCCGTTCTGGCGTTTTGAGGCAGTGATGCCTGCCGCACGCCCCCGCTGTTTTCAGACGGTATAGTGGATTAACAAAAATCAGGACAAGGCAACGAAGCCGCAGACAGTACAGATAGTACGGAACCGATTCACTTGGTGCTTCAGCACCTTAGAGAATCGTTCTCTTTGAGCTAAGGCGAGGCAACGCTGTACCGGTTTTTGTTAATCCACTATATTTTAAAATTCAGGCGGTGTTTCCAAATAGCGCGAAGCAATAGTCGGGCTTCAGCCGGTTTGTTTGAAATCAAAAGGTTGGAATCAAACGCCAAACGCTTGAACCATCATTGCCCGATGCGGCAAACCGGCATCGTCCGGCAATACGGTTGTTTAAAAATGGGGAAATCAGGATGGAAAACCAAAGGCCGCACCTAGGCTTCGCGTTGGCACTTTTGGCGGCGATGACGTGGGGGACGCTGCCGATTGCCGTGCGGCAGGTATTGAAGTTTGTCGATGCGCCGACGTTGGTGTGGGTGCGTTTTACCGTGGCGGCGGCGGTATTGTTTGTTTTGCTGGCATTGGGCGGGCGGCTGCCGAAGCGGCGGGATTTTTCTTGGCGGTCATTCAGGCTGCTGCTGCTCGGTGTGGCGGGCATTTCGGCAAACTTTGTGCTGATTGCCCAAGGGCTGCATTATATTTCGCCGACTACGACGCAGGTTTTGTGGCAGATTTCGCCGTTTACGATGATTGTTGTCGGCGTATTGCTGTTTAAAGACCGGATGACTGCCGCGCAGAAAATCGGTTTGGTTTTGCTGCTTGTCGGTTTGCTTATGTTTTTTAACGACAAATTCGGCGAATTGTCGGGTTTGGGCGCGTATGCGAAGGGCGTGTTGCTGTGCGCGGCAGGCAGTATGGCCTGGGTGTGTTATGCCGTGGCGCAAAAGCTGCTGTCGGCGCAATTCGGCCCTCAACAGATTCTGCTGTTGATTTATGCGGCAAGCGCCGCCGTGTTCCTGCCGTTTGCCGAACCGGCACACATCGGAAGTTTGGACGGTACGTTGGCGTGGGTTTGTTTTGTGTATTGCTGCTTGAATACGTTAATCGGTTACGGCTCGTTCGGCGAGGCGTTGAAACATTGGGAGGCTTCCAAAGTCAGCGTGGTAACAACCTTGCTCCCGGTGTTTACCGTAATATTTTCTTTGCTCGGGCATTATGTGATGCCTGATACTTTTGCCGCGCCGGATATGAACGGTTTGGGCTATGCCGGCGCACTGGTCGTGGTCGGGGGCGCGGTTACGGCGGCGGTGGGGGACAGGCTGTTCAAACGCCGCTAGTTTGCAGGCAACGGAAAATGCCGTCTGAACGAGGTTTCAGACGGCATTTTTATTGGAGGGAAGGATTAGCGCGGATGAACCATATCGGCAGGAACGACCAGTCCGTCAAATTCTTCGCCTGTCAGCAAGCCCAACTCAACGGCGGTTTCGCGCAACGATTTGTCGTTTTTGTAGGCGGTTTTGGCGACTTTGGCGGCGTTTTCGTAACCGATTTTGCGGTTCAGCGCGGTAACCAGCATCAGGGAATGGTGCAGGAAATAGTCGATTTTTTCCGGTACGGGTTCGATACCGGCGGCGCAGTGTTCGTTGAAGCTGTTGCACGCGTCGCCCAACAGGCGGACGGATTGCAGGAGGTTGTAGGCGATAACGGGCATATAGACGTTTAGCTCGAAATTGCCCGACGCGCCCGCCATACCGATGGTAACGTCGTTGCCGAACACTTGGCAGCACACCATCGTCATTGCTTCGCATTGGGTCGGATTGACTTTGCCCGGCATAATGGACGAACCCGGCTCGTTTTCAGGGATTTTGATTTCGCCCAAACCGCAACGCGGGCCGCTTGCCAGCCAGCGGATGTCGTTGGCGATTTTGTTCAGGCTTGCCGCCAGCGTTTTCAATGCGCCCGAAGCGGCAACGGCGGCATCGCGCCCGCCCAAGGCTTCAAATTTGTTCGGTGCGCTGACAAACGGCAGGCCGGACAATTCGGCGAGTTTGGCGGCGGCTTTTTCGGCGTATTCGGGATGGCTGTTCAAACCCGTGCCGACCGCCGTGCCGCCCAAAGCGAGTTCGTACAGACCTTTGAGCGCGTCGTTCAGACGGCCTAAGCCGTGATCAAGCTGGGAAACGTAGCCGGAAAATTCTTGTCCCAAAGTCAGCGGCGTCGCGTCTTGCAAGTGGGTGCGGCCGATTTTGACGATGGGGGCGAAGGCTTGGGCTTTTTTGTCCAAGGTGTCGCGCAGGGCTTTTACCGCCGGAATAAGGTGGCGGTTGATTTCAATCGCGGCGGCGACGTGGATGGCGGTCGGGAACGCGTCGTTGGTCGATTGCGCGTGGTTCACATGGTCGTTGGGATGGACGGGCCGGTACGCCGCCAAACCCGTACCGGCGATTTCGTTGGCGCGGTTCGCCAGCACTTCGTTCATGTTCATATTGGACTGCGTGCCGGAGCCGGTCTGCCAGACCACTAAGGGGAACTGTCCGTCGAGCTTGCCGTTCAACACGTCGTCCGCCGCCTGCGTAATCAAATCTGCCTGCTCGGGCTTAATCCTGCCGAGGGAAACATTGGTGGCGGCGGCGGCTTTTTTCACCAACGCCAAAGCATAAATCAGCGGCTGCGGCAGGGTTTCGCCGCCGATTTTGAAATTGTTGCGGCTGCGCTGTGTCTGCGCGCCCCAATAGGCTTCGGACGGGACTTCGACATTGCCCATCGTGTCGTGTTCGGTGCGGGTGTTCATACGTTTCTCCTTTTGAAGTGTGAATAAGAGTGATTCGCAAATATTATAATGGAGATTGGCGGAATGAGGAAGCATCAAGGCGGGAGGGTAAAAAAATGCCGTCTGAAAAGCGTTCAGACGGCATTTGTTTAGGTGTGGGGTTACAGCACTGATTTCACAGTATCAACCACATTGTCCACGGTAAAGCCGAATTCTTTGAAGAGTAAGTCGGCAGGGGCGGATTCGCCGAAGCGGTTGATGCCGACGACTGCGCCGTTCAGTCCGACGTATTTGTACCAGCCGTCGGCGTGTCCGGCTTCTACGGAGATGCGCGGCAGGCCTTCGGGCAGGACGGCGGCTTGATAGGCAGCGTCTTGGCGGTCGAATACGTTGGTGGACGGCATGGAAACGACGCGCACGGCGATGCCTTGTTCTGCCAATACTTTTTGCGCTTCCAAAGCCAGCTCGACTTCGGAACCGGTGGCAATGATGACGGCTTGCGCGTTGCCTAGGGCTTCGCTGATGACGTAGCCGCCGCGTTTGATGTCGTTTAATTGTTGCTCATCACGCGTTTGGAATTTCAGGTTTTGACGGCTGAAAATCAGGCAGGACGGATGATCGGCGGCTTTGACGGCTTCTGCCCAAGCCACCAAGGATTCGGCGGTGTCGCACGGCCGCCATACGTCCATATTCGGAATCAGGCGCAGGGTGGCGGTCTGCTCAATCGGTTGATGGGTCGGGCCGTCTTCGCCCAAACCGATGGAATCGTGGGTGAACACGAAGACGGGGTTGATTTTCATCAGTGCCGCCATACGCAGGGCGTTGCGTTCGTATTCGCTGAACATCAGGAAAGTTGCACCAAAGGGTTTGATGCCGCCGTGCAATGCCAAACCGTTCATAATCGCGCCCATACCGAACTCACGCACGCCGTAGTGGATGTAGTTGCCGCCTTTGTCGCGGGTAACGGAGACGCTGTTTGACCAGTCGGTCAGGTTAGACGGGGTCAGGTCGGCCGAACCGCCCACCAGTTCGGGCAGCTCTTTTGCCAAGATTTCGATGCTGTTTTGGCTGGCTTTACGAGTGGCGACGGTTTCGGCTTTGGCGCACACTTCTTTCAATGCGGCTTGAACGTATTCATCGAAATTGTCCGGCAGTTTTTTATCCATACGGCGCACGAATTCTGCGGCTTCGGCGGGATATTTGGCTTGATATTGCGCGAACAGTTCGTTCCATTCCGCTTCCAGTTTCGCACCTTTTTCTTTGGCATTCCACGCATCGTAAATTTCTTGCGGAATTTCAAACGCAGGATATGCCCAACCCAGATGTTTGCGCGTGGCTTCGATTTCGTCCGCGCCCAAAGGCGCGCCGTGGGTTTTGTGGCTGCCTTCTTTGTTGGCGCTGCCTTTGCCGATTAAGGTTTTGCAGCAGATGATGGACGGTTTGCCGGTTTCGGCGCGGGCGGCTTCGACAGCGGCTTGAATGGCGGCGGTGTCGTGGCCGTTTACATTGGGAACGACGTGCCAGCCGTAGCTTTCAAAGCGTTGCGGGATGTTTTCGGTAAACCAGCCGTCCACTTTACCATCAATGGAAATATTGTTGTCATCATATAAAACAATCAGTTTTCCCAAGCCCAAAGTGCCTGCGAGCGAACAGGCTTCGTGCGATACGCCTTCCATCAGGCAGCCGTCGCCCATGAAGACGTAGGTGTAGTGATCGACAATGTTCAAACCGTCTTTATTAAACTCGGCGGCAAGGATTTTTTCCGCCAACGCCATACCTACCGCGTTGGCAATGCCTTGCCCCAACGGGCCGGTCGTGGTTTCCACGCCGTCGGTGTAGCCGTATTCGGGATGGCCGGGGGTTTTGCTGTGCAGCTGGCGGAAGTTTTTCAGGTCTTCAATGCTCAGGTTGTAGCCGGTCAGGTGCAGCAGGCTGTACAACAGCATGGACGCGTGGCCGTTGGAGAGGATGAAGCGGTCGCGGTTGTAGAATTTGGGGTTGGCGGGATTGTGATGCAGGAATTTCGTCCACAATACTTCTGCCATTTCCGCCATGCCCATAGGCGCGCCGGGGTGGCCGGAATTGGCTTTTTGAACGGCATCTGCGGAGAGGAAACGGATTGCGTTTGCCAGTTGAGACATTTTGTATTTTCCTTGCTGGTGTTTTGGATAAGTGGATGGTCAGAAGGCGTTGATTATCGCCCGATTCGCATATGCTTTCAAGAAAAGGAGGAGCGGGCGGTACGGCTGTGCCGGAAGGATATATGCTCCGGGTATCGGGATATCGGTTTCAGCTTGGATGTGAAAGGTGTTTCTATACTTTTGAAAACAAAGTGTTACAAATTATTTATTAAATAAATAGTGTTTGTTTATGATGGGGTATCGACGTTTTTTGCAGTCATTTGCCTATTTATTTCTTACCCGTTGTTTTTTAATTATATTCAAATAAGGAAGTTTTCAGCACATATAGTTTTGTCCGTGAAGGGGAGGTGCATTTGGGGCGGTATTGTTCGGATATTTATCTTTTTGCGTATCAATAAGTGCATAAAGTTGTACAATAGCAAGAGTGTATTTTGAGAAAAATATATTTTCTGAAAATATCAAAACGTAAAGACATCAAAAAAAGCAAAATGCCGTCTGAAAAGAAAACAGTAGCCACGACGGACAAACCATTAATCAAAAATCAAGGAACGTAGCATGACCACGGAAAATCAAGCCGGTAATCCGGAACCCGAGCACAGCCCGTCCGAAAAAACAAAAGCCGCATCGAAAGTGAAAAAAACGTTTGATCCGCGTGCCAGCGTGATTCAAATCCATCCCGAAGGCGAACGCATCCATCCGAAAAAAGCGGAAGGGCGGTTTGCCAAACTGCGTATTGCCGCCGTATTGGCGACGCAGTTTGTGTTTTATGTGATTCCGTGGTTCAACTGGAGCGGCAGGCAGGCTGTCGTTTTCAATATCCCCGAACGGCATTTCTTCATTTTCGGATTGTCGTTGGGGATGGGCGATTTGATTTACCTTGCTCTGCTGCTGATGATTTGCGCCTTCGGGCTGTTTTGGTGGACGACGATTGCAGGGCGACTGTGGTGCGGCTATTCTTGCCCGCAAACGGTTTACACGGAAATCATGCTGTGGATCGACAACCTGGTCGAAGGCGATAGAAACAAACGGCTGAAACTGGAAAAATCGCCGTGGAATTTCACTAAAATCCGCATCAAAGCCACCAAATACCTGTTGATTTTCCTTGTCTGCGCGTGGACGGGCATCACGTTTGCAGGCTGGTTTGTCCCCATCCGCCAGTTCGTTCCCGATTTATTCACCGGAGTAGCAGGCGGCGGCGCGATGTTTGCCGCAGCGTTTTACGGCTTTATGACCTTCTTCTTCGCCCACATCATGCGCGAAAAAGTATGCCTGCATATGTGCCCGTACGCACGTTTCCAAAGCGCGATGTTCGACAAGGACACGCTGATTGTTTCTTATGACGCGGAACGCGGCGAACCGCGCGGAGCCCGCAAGAAAACGGTCAACAAGGAAGAGGCGGGTTTGGGCGACTGCATCAACTGTGCGATGTGCGTCCAAGTCTGCCCCGTCGGCATCGACATCCGCAACGGCCTGCAATACCAATGTATCGGCTGCGCCGCCTGTATCGACGCGTGTGATGAGATTATGGACAAAATGGGCTATCCGCGCGGATTAATCCGTTATACGACCGAAAGTGCGCTGGAACACGAATATTCTGAAAAAGACATTAAAAAACGGCTGCTCAGACCGCGCGTGGCAGGTTACGGCGCGGTGTTGGCAGTGGTTATCGCCGCCTTCCTAGTCGGTTTGTCCACGCGCAAAATGGTCGAAGTCGATATTTTGAAAGACCGTGGCGTAATGGTGCGCGAAAACGCCAAAGGCTGGCTGGAAAACGCATATAGCCTGCGTATCATCAACAACAGCGAAAAAGAACAGCTGATTACCGCAAGTGTCAAAGGATTTGACGAAATAGCCCTGACCGGGCTGCCTGAAGGCGGTATCAAGGTTGCCCCGCGCGAAACAGTAACCCTTCCTGTACAAGTGTCTACCATTCCGGAATACGCGGACAAAGGCAGTCATCCTATCGAGTTTATCTTCCAATACCGGGAAAGCGGTGCATCAGACGGCAAGCCGGTTGTTTTGGAAGAAGACGCAACCTTTATCGGAGAATAACCGTGTCTCAAAACACTCCAATCAAGCCTTGGTACAAACACGTCTGGCCGTGGGTCTTGATGGCGGGTCCGATTTTTGTCGTCATCGCCAGCGTCGCCATGTTTTTTGTCGCACAGCAGCACGCGACAGATTTGGTTACGGACGATTATTATAAGGACGGCAAGCATATCGACATCCAGCTTCATCGGGATGAAGAAGCCGTCAGACGGCATATCGGGGTACAGGTCCTCATTTCCCCCGATATGAATGCGGCAAAGGTGTTCGTCAGCGGCGAATTTGACGGCAAACAGCCTTTGAACCTGCTGCTGATGCACCCGACCCGCAAGGCAGATGATCAAACCGTCGCCCTCAAGCCCGTCGGCAGCGCGCAGAACGGCAGGGCGGAATATGAGGCGGTGTTCAAAACTCTTCCGCCAACCAACCACTGGTATGTGCGCGTGGAGGACGCGGCAGGCGTGTGGCGCGTCGAGAACAAATGGATTACCAGCCAGGGCAATGCGGTCGATCTGACCCCGATGGATAAACTTTTCAATAATGCCGGAAATAAATAAAAAAGCCGTGTTTTCATTGCATTGGTTTGTTATATGCAATGTCGGGCAGGCATTGTTTGATTATTCGGCGTGATGATCTGATTTGTCGGACGAAAATAAATGTATCTCATCCCGTTTATTTTTTAACACCCATTCCGAAACGCAGCCTGAAAAATGCCGTCTGAAGAGCTTCAGACGGCATTTATGTTGTATGCCTGACACAATGCAGAAGGCGTTTTGTTCACATAAAAACGTTTTTTATTTTTCTCCGTTTTTTCGACACTATTCCGGAACACAACCTGAAAAACGCCGTCCGAAAGCCCTTCAGACGGCATTTTGTTTGCAAATCAAATCCTACCTGATGTCAGCGTCCTACTGTTGCAACAGGTTCGCTTCCCGTTAGTAGATATTGTATCGTCTCGCGGACGGTGCGGATGGCATTACCGAAGGGAAGAGGGTCTTTACCTCTGAAGAACAGGCCTTTATCTACTTCTCCACGGAATGCGGCGGCAAGCTGGATGTCGATACAGAATTGCCCTGCTTTGGAAAGCCCGTCGCGCAGGCCGCAGCTGGTCAGGCAGTTTAATCCTTGGGTACAGCGGCGCGGGTCGGCTTTGGCGTTTGCCTGAAGTTTGCTTTCACGCTTGATGTAGCTGTCTAGGAATTTGGTGCGGACACCGCGCGCCGGCAAACCGGCAACAGACATAAATTCGACTACTTTTTCAGTTTCCGCACCGGCGAGCGTTTTTTTGAAGTTAAGGTGCGCATCTCCTTCTTCGGTAACGGCAAAAGCCGTACCGATTTGAACGGCGGAGGCTCCCCAGTTCTTTAGGGCGGTTTTGACTTTTTCAAAATTTGCCATGCCTCCCGCAAGAATAAGCGGGATTTTTTCGCTTTCTAGCCCTAAACTTTTGAAAACTTCAAACGTTTCCTCAATCACGCGTTTGAAGTCGAATTTAGCATCGTTTACGCCTTCAACGGTTGATGCACCCAAATGTCCAGCCGCGTGGGCAGGATGTTCGACTACAATCGCATCGGGCAATATGCCTTTTTTCATCCAACGTTTCAAAACGATATTGATGCCGCGCGATTCGGACAGAATCGGCAGCAGCGCGACGTCCTTATGATAGCCCTCGGTCATTTCCGGCAAATCCAAAGGCAGACCTGCGCCCATCACGACCGCGTCCGCCCCTGATTCGCAAGCCTGACGCACATACGCGGCGTGGTCTTTGACCGCCTTCATTACGTTGACCGCAATCAGTCCTTTTCCCTCTGAAGCACTTTTGGCTTTTTGGATTTCCCTGTCTAATGCGGTACAGTTTAAAGACGTATATTTCTCTTCACTCGGATTGATTTGGGATTCGGCGAGCAAGTCTTCGTGAAGGTGGCGTAAATCCACACTGGCAATCGTTCCGATACCGTTTTCACGTGCCACCGCGCTGGATAAACCCGATGCGGAAACACCGACCCCCATGCCGCCTTGCACGATGGGGATAAGGGATTTTCCACGAATAATCAAAGGGTCAAAAATATTCTGCATCAGTTTCTCCGAGTATACGAATCAGTCAGGCTCATGAAAAATGGTTCTAACTGTTTTAGAACCATTGCTCAAATTTGGTATTATACTCTAAATATTGCAGTGGTAAACAGAAAAGCAGAAGGAGCTTTGGAATATGCTGTTATATCTGTACCAATCGGACAAAATGTTGAACGGACACCGTATCCGGTTATGGGATATCGGTTTGCACGGCAAAGGTTTGAATATGATTCGATTACGTCTGAGATTTCGATGAAGGGGTAGATAAAGATATGGTAACGAGTTGCCGAGGTAATAAAAAATCCCCGAGGGATAATCTCGGGGATTTGGAATTTGGCACGCCCACGGGGAATCGAACCCCGGTTACCGCCGTGAAAGGGCGATGTCCTAACCGCTAGACGATGGGCGCATATTGTATTTTCTTACTGGCGCACCCGGAGCGATTCGAACGCCCGACCCTCTGGTTCGTAGCCAGATACTCTATCCAACTGAGCTACGGGTGCGCTGCAAGAAAGGTTTGAATTTTAGGGTAATCATCGGATTCTGTCAATTGTTTTGTTGGATGAAATGCCTTAAAAGTGTAAAATATCGGTTTGTTGTTTGAATTTAAAGAGAATAAAATGATTGTTGCTTCCCGCTGGCCCTTGCTGGAAAAGGTATTTTTACGGTTTGGAATGCCTGTTGCCGTGGTTGATTTGGAATCGACGGGCGGCAATCTGTATGAAGACAGGGTAACCGAAGTGGCTTTGGTCAAGTTTGAGCAGGGAAGGGTGGTGAGGCATGAGTGGCTGGTTAATCCTCAAAAACCTATTCCGCAGTTTGTGGCGGGGCTGACGGGGATTTCAGACGGCATGGTTGCCGACGCACCTGTTTTTGCAGAGATTGCCGGCGAGTTGTTTTCGGTATTGAAGGGTTGTGTGTTGATTGCACATAACAGCCGTTTCGACTATACGTTTTTAAAGCATGAGTTTCATCGTGCGGGTATCGGATTTTCATCGCCTGCTTTGTGTAGTGTGCAACTGTCCCGGTGTCTGTATCCGCAATTTTACAAGCACAGCCTGGACAGTATCATCGAAAGGTTGGGGATTGTTGTGGAAGACAGGCATCGTGCGATGGCGGATGTATCGGCATTGTGTGATTATTTGGAATACAGCCTGTCGGAACATGGGGTTAAGGCATGGATCAGGCAGTGTTTCCGTTTGATGAATCCGAAACCGCTGCCTGCCGCGCTGCCCGAACGGTTGAGGGAACAGTTGTACGGTTTGCCTGACGGTATGGGGGTGCTTGCCTGTTTCGACAGCGGAGGGAAAGTAAATTACATCGGTACGTTTGAACGGGCATATAGCGAGGTTGCGGCTTTGTTGGATTCTGGAAAAGCCCCGTTTGATTGGTGCAATACGGAGGAAGTCCGTTTTTTTCCTGCATTGGGCAGCCTGCATGCATATAAGATTAAAGCGGAATTGGTCGGACGTTATCATTCGGGTTGTTATGTATCTGCCAAAAATCTGCTTAAAACATTTACGACCGTCAGGTTTGAAAAAGGTTCAGACGGCATGTTGAATGCGAAAACAGCGGCTTTGAAAAACGGTGTGACGGATAATCCGCCTACCGGATTATTTGCCAATAAAAAGGCGGCGAGACGGGCTTTGTCGTCGTGGGCGGAAACATACGGATTGTGTCCTGCCGCAGCCGGTATCCTTCCGGACGGTTATGCAGAGGATGAGCCTTGTCCCGTATATGTTTCAGGCCGATGCGATAAGGCGTGCGGCCGTTCTGACGAACAGGTTTTGGCGTTTGCACACAAGTTGCCTATTTTGGATTGGGGAAAAATGCATGAGGTAGAAATTACCGAAACTGATCCTTTAACGGGGGAAAAAGTTGTTCTGCATGGAATGGGTGGCGCATTGGAAATGGATGACGGGCTTTGGTATTTCGATAAAGATTTACCGGATGCGTTTAAGGCGAAGTTTAAAACGGACAGGAAAAATATTAAGGAAATCGGTTAAATCGATATTGCTTGGTGAAAGCCGACAAGTATGTAAACAGCCGTTCGTATGGATTGCCTAATCGGTTTGGGTTGGAATGTGTTGCCGTTTGCAGGTAATGTGTCCGAAGATGCCGTCTGAATTTTTTCAGACGGCATTTTTGCCGACGCGGTTTTCGTGCCGTGTCGGTTTGTCCGTCCATCCGAAGGCATCGGACAAGCAGGGTGGTTTTTAGAAGCCGTTTTCCATCAAAACTAAAAGTAATTAATAATCCGTTGTTTATATTATATTTTTATAGAATAAAAAATTTTATACCCGCAAAAGTACCCAAGTTTGTTACTTTGTTTTCTTTGGATTTTTTTGCTTTCCTTTTTTGCTGCGGCGGGGGTAGAACCGCGCTCGCCCTCCAAGCCTTGGGGCCTCGTGGGGGTGGGTTTTTTTATGCGTCGGCGGTCGGGGGCTTGAGCCTTATGTTTTATAAGGGTTTCGGGGTTTTTGAATATACGGTTTTTTATGCGGTTTTATGCAAGTATCTGCATTTTTATGCTTGTTTGTGCGTGGGTTTCGAACAATAATTTTAATGCCGCCCGAGCCGATGTTCGGGCGGCATTTTTTTGCGGCTTTTCGCGGCGCGGTTTGCTTGGGGCTAATCGGTAAAACCGCCGTTTACCGCGTTTAAAATTTGTTCTTGGATGTATAGCAAATCGTCTTTTGACAGCCCCAAAAGCAGGCGGGACGGCAGGTTTTTCCGAGTATTGCCCTCGTCGTGGTCGATAGCGATATGCGCGACATTCCCGCCAAACCATCCGATGACTGCCTCGTTTGAGTCAGCTTTACTTTTCAGCCACTTAGCCCTGCCCAAATTTCTGAACATCTGCAACCGGGCGCGCGTCGTCGTTTTTCTGATAAGTAAATATTCCCGCTTGAATCCGTAAAGTTCCCGCTCTCCCTCGAAGCGCACCAATTCATTGCCGTTTTCCGTCCGGCTGTATGCCGGGCTACTCCAAGCACCGTCGTTGATCCTCCCAAAAAAGTGAAAATTTCGCCCGTTCAATCCCTCGCCTTCGCGAAGGCGGCGGAATTTGAAACGCTCGCCGCTCCGCCCATCCATCGGGCTTCCGTCCGGTTCGATGTTCAACTTGATACGGTTTCGGTGGCGGCGTATGAGTTCGGCGGCGATGGTTTTTAACAATTTCGCGCGCTTGCCGGGGGCGACGGATTGCGAAAGGTTCACAATATCGTTTGCAAGCCGTTCAAACGCCAGCGTGTTTTTGTTTTTGTTTTTTGCCATTATTCTCTTTCAAATAAAAAAATGCCGAACGAATCGGCATGATTTAAAAATCCTGTCTCGGCGGTTCGCTTTTCGTCTTGTAAACCACCTTGCCTTGGTCGTCCAATCCCGCGATAACCGTTTCCGACAATTTCAATTCAATCATAATATCCCACACATCCGCCTCGATCGGCTCGGCTTCAAACACGAACGCCCGTGCCGACGCGTCCGCGCCCGGACATAAAATATCCCGTTGATTTTCCTGAAGCCATTGGTTGACAACCAAAAACAACAGCGCAGGGTCGCGGTGGAACTCCCTGACAAAAACGTTTAGCGTGTATTTCGTTTCAAAACTCAAGGTGTTGCGTTTCGGGACAACCTGCCCGGCGAACACGGTCAGGCGCAAACGGTCGGGCGCATCGGCGAACTCGGGCAGCGAAGCCGCCAAAGCCGCGCGCAAACTTTCAGGCTTTTTCATGTTAACGGTTCAACCCTTCGATTAATTTTTGCTCGCGCTCGGAAAGCGGCCAAACAATAATATTTGCCGCTTTTGCTGCCTTTGCCGCTTTTGCTGCCTTTGCCGCCTTTGCCGCCTTTGCCGCTTTATCCGAAAGTAAAAGCCCCTTGCCGAATACGGTTTTACCGTGCGGCTTTTGCGCGTCCAGCGCGCTGACGGGCAGCGTGTCGGCGCGGCGGATTTCCAGCTCGCCGTATCGCTCCAAGTCTGCCGCTTTGATGAGGTTTTCCGGGTAGGCGTATCGCGGCAAGGCTTTTTTTTCAGACGGCATTGCCGCCTTGAGCTTGTCTTCCAGCGTTTCGGAAACGCGGATTTTCACGTCGCCCATCATATTGGTAAGAAACGCGGTCGGCACATTCGCGCCATTTTCGTAGGTGATGTCTTTACATCCGAACACGGCGGTCAGGTTTTCCATCCCCGCCTTTTGTCCCGACAGGCAGGTCATACGCGGGGCGAACAGGAAAAAGGGAATGCCGCGCGCCTGATAAAACGCCACGATTTGAGTGATTATCGAAAACGGCGGATTGTCGATGACGACCTTGCCCGCGTAATTTTCGGCTTGGTAGTTGCCGCCCGGATAAAACGGGCGGATGACTTCCAGCCCCTCGGCTATGCCGATTTCCTCCTTTACCCATTCCAGCACCGCCGCGTAAACAGCGGGCGGCGTGTAGCAGTCGTCGGTCGTCTTCTTGGGCTTGAACTTTTCCACAAAACCCTCGTAGTCTTCAAACGCTTCGACGGTCTTATTTACCGGTTTGAACTTGTCCATTTCTACCTCTTGAATTTCAGCCGCTGCTCTTCTTCGCGGCGGCATTCGATACACAGGCGGCAGCCGGGGACGGCAAGCCGTCGCGCCTCCGGGATGATGTCCCCACACTCTTCGCATTCTTGGGCAGACGGCGCATCGGCCGCCTGCTCCTTATGCCGCGCAATCCAATAATCGCGCATCCGTTCTTCCAGCGCGGCGGCTTGGTCGATGATGTCGGTCATTGCGCGCCCCCGAATGTCGGTATCAGCTTTTCGGCAATCCAGCGCGCGACCGGCGGGCAGACGGCGTTTCCGGCAGCCCTAGCCTCCGCATGGTTGGCCTCATCCATTCCGAGTCGAAGCCCATAATCTTCAGACGCTCTCTGCCGCTCAACCATCTTACCCCGTCCGTTTCTGACAAGGACGATATCCGAACAATTCCGGTCGACTGCGGCAGTGGAAACCCCTCTAAGCAGCGTATTGTGGGGTTTTTCCCCATCCGCATCATCCGATTGAGGAAGCTCTCCAACTGCCCCGGTGTCAGCCATAAACCCGATTGGGGGGAACTCTCCCAAACCTGCGACCAAGAAAACGCGGCGGCGCGCCGTGGGGACTCCGAAATATGCTGCATTAAGCACCCGCCAGAATCCCACATACCCGCATTGGGCAAGGGACTTGACGACTTCTTGAAAGTCTTTGCCATCGTTTGAATTGAGCAGACCTGTAACGTTTTCAAGCACAAGCCAGCGGGGTTTGAGGGTCGACGATGTGCATCGCGTCATAAAATAAACCTGTCCTTTCTCCGGCAAGCCCTTTGCGCTTGCCCGCTATGGATACGTCTTGGCACGGGAAACCACCGACAATCACGTCAACCGGCCACAAATCTGGCAGCGTGGTACGTACGTCGGCAAACTGCCGCGCGTGGGGGAAGCGGTCGGCCAGCACGGCGCGGTTAATCTCGTCGATTTCCACTTGCCATGCCGTCTGAAAGCCTGCCTGTTCAAATCCCAAATCAAAGCCGCCGATGCCCGTGAAGAGGCTGCCGACGGTCGGATTTTTCATTTCCGTTTTTCCCATTTACGCCTCGCTTTTGCTTGCCGCCGCCGTGAAAGTCGGCAGCACGTATCGGGACGGGTCGGGCAACAGCAGTTGACCGCCTTTTGACGGCCAGCGGTAGCTTGTCGCCCGTGATTTCGGGAACGCCGCGATGTTCACGCCGTTTGACTGATTGCCGCTATGTATGAGTAAGTCCCCTTTTTCGGTTTCGCCTACTACAAAACCGACATGACCGCCGCCTTTGCGCGTGAATGTAGCCACGCAGCCGTAGGCAGGCTGTTCCAGTGGTAAACCATAGGTTTCATACTCGCGGGCGCGAAACCAGTTTTTAGGAATATCGCGGCCGCCCGCCTTCAGGCAGTGGGCAACAAACACGCCGCACCACGGCGTTTCGTCGTCCTGCCACCGCGCGCCCAAGTCCTTCAGCCATGATTGGATGATTGGGTTGTGTTTCGCGCCGGGAATTTCTTTCAAGCCGATGTGTTTTCTGGCTTCGGCAATCCACGGCAATTCGTTCGATTGTGTCATTTTGTTCCTTTCCTGATTTTTGTTTTTAACGCGGCTTGAAGCATCCCGATTCCGCCAACGCCTTATGCTTGGCGCGGCAACGGTTGTACTGCCCCGCAGCCGCAACCGCCCAAGGAAGCACGTCCGCGCCCGATTCGCCCGACAGATGCGCCAGCCTTTCGCAAGGCGCGAGCAAATCCGCCGCTACTTCAATCTCCGTCAATGGCGGCGTTGAGTTCGCGCACGCCGCCAGCATCAAGGCAGCGGTTGACATAAACGGGACGATTAATGATTTTTTCCACAACTTCACGGCGCACCTTCTCCTTTTCCAAACGTACCGCCTCATCTTTTTGAAAACGCGCCGCCGCCGCATCCGACAGCCGTCGCATTTGCGCTTCCTTGGCGGCAATCACGACCGCCATTTCCGCCGCCTTGTCTGCCGCGCCCTTGTGATATTGCGCCGCGCGGTCATAAGCCCAACACACGGCGATTAAGGCGCAGGCTGCCAGCCAAATTGACGGCTTTATAAATCTAAGCCATTGAATTATCATTACTATTTTCTTTCTTTTCCGCTTCGTACCGATGCGCCGACGGATGCAGGCGGCTGATATTGCCGCCGCTCCACAAGATCGCGCCCGTGTGCAGGGCGAGTCCGAAAACCAGCAGCCACGCGGTCAGGTTGTGCAGGGCGAAGGCGGCGGAAAACGCCAAACTGCCCAGCCAAACCACGGTCAGATAGGCAATCAGCGCGGGAAGCGGCTTGTGCGTCTTCTGCCGCGTGTCGAACAGCAACACGCGCGTCGCGCCTGTGAGAGACAGAGAAATAACGGCGGCAGTTTGCAAAGCGTCGGCATTCATTGTTCCGCGTCCCCTTTCGTTTGCGCGCGCCGCCCCAGTATTTCCCGATTAGCTACCAGCCTCATCATCCGGCGGATGACGATAACCAGCAGCGCGGAAACCACGGCGGCGGCGGTAAAGCTGTTGATGTGCAGGTGGTTGCCCGGAATCGCCCAGTTGATAATCTCTTCCGCGTCCGAATAGCCGAAGATGCCGCCCACGAAGGACACGGCGAAGAGCCACGCCTTGTTCAGCGGCGCGGCGGCGGTTTCGGACAAAATAAACAGGCTCGCGCCGATGAGCGCGCCGAATGCGACGGACGCGTGGACGTGGTAGCTGCCGATGATGATGACGGCGGCGTTGACGGCGGTGGTGGTCTTGTCTTGCAGCACGGTTAGTCCCATAAATTGACGGTTTGATGTTCGCGCGTTTCTTCTTGCGGCAGGGGCGGCAGGCGGATTTCCACGCCGGCGGGCAATAGGGCGGGATGGGCGCAAAGCCCGGGATTGGCGGCCAGCAGCCGCTCCGCGTTGCCCGATGATGCGCCGTAATGCCGATACGCGATGCCGCTGACGGTGTCGCCGTCTTTGCTGACATAGGCGGTCATATCAGCTCCGAATCGCAACGGTGTCGCCCGACGATGGCGGCAACGGCAAAATGCGCCTCGCGGCGGTAGTCTTCCGCCTGTGCCTGCTTGATTTCGCTCCGCGCCTCGGCTTTTCCAGTCGGCTCGGTGTCGGCGTACTTTTCCAGCAGCAGGGCTTTGGCGTAGCAATAGACGGCGCGGCGGTAGTGGTGGACTTGCACGGATTCGCCGCCCACGATGTCGTCCGCGTCGGCGGTTTGCGCCAGTGTCGCGATGCCGTCGGCAACGGCTTGAAGGCGGTGCGCCTTGAGCTGTCCGTTGACGTGGGCGACGGCTTCCAGCGCGGCGTGATAGGTGCGGCTTTCGGAAATATTCGCATCCACGCGCATGACTTCCCGAAAGTCGGTCAAATCGATTTCGGGGAAAAACGGAATGCTGACAATGCGCGATTTGTCCGCGCCCTGCCGCCCTTGGTCGGGGTTGTCCGCAAAAAGCATCATCAAAAATATCCTCAAAACATTAAAGCCCGCCCGGCGGGCAGGCTTCGGAATAAGGGGCGCAGAGGCGTTGCGGGCGAAAGGCCGCCGCATTTTCGCGGGGACTTGCCGCAGGCTTGCGCCCGGCCCGAGGGGGAAGGTCAGCCCTGAAGTTGCTTCCTGATTGCGGAAAGGCGCGATTTCACGCCGATTTTTTCGGAATACTTCAAGGCGGATTCGTAAAAGGCGGCGGCGGCGGGCAGGTCGTCGTCCGCTTCGGCGGCTTCGCCCGATGCCTTGTAAAACTTGGCGCGGACGATGTCGGAAAGGTTCAGGGTGTGCATACC
This sequence comes from Neisseria viridiae, assembly GCF_962747995.1. Classification (GTDB taxonomy): domain Bacteria; phylum Pseudomonadota; class Gammaproteobacteria; order Burkholderiales; family Neisseriaceae; genus Neisseria; species Neisseria viridiae. The sequence continues at coordinate 113,217 of NZ_CAUJAJ010000004.1, forward strand.
CGTTTCGGGGTCGGCATTGCCGATAAGGTCTAAAAGCGCGGTATGGTTGGCCGCACTCAAAACCGCGCCGTTGCCGAACTGCACCGCGATTTCTTCAATCAGCAAATCGGGCAGGTCGCGGCGGTAGTCGTCCCGGAAGGTCATTTCGTGGCGGATGGCAAACAGCGCGTAGGGGACGGCGGTATCCAGTTCGCCGATGTCGATCAGCCACAGGACGGCGGTCGAAAAAACCGGGTCATAGGCTTGCGGCCTGCCCGACTTCGCCACGTCTTCGAGCCAAGGCAGGTACTTTTGCACCATCCCTTTCTTGGCTTGCACCTTGTCGGCGAACGACTTGATTTGTTCCAAGACGCGGCGGTCGTCGGCAAGGGCGGCGGCAAGGCGACGGTAAGGCTCGGCGGCCTGCACGTCTTCGCCGCTTTCCGCAGCGTGTTGCGCCAATATCCGTTGTTTGTGTGCTTGTGCGGGGGTCATATGCTGTCCTTTTATGATGCCGTCTGAAACGGCGGGCTGTCCCGCGCTGTTTCAGACGGCATTTGCCTTACTTGGCGATTTTGATGTTTTCAACCAAAGCCGCCGCGCCGTACTCTTCCACGACGTAGCAGATGTTTTCGCTTTGGTAGTCGGCGATACGGTCGAATTCCGGCTCGTCCGCCAGCTTGCGGCGGTGTCCGCCTTTGTGGAAATAGATGGACAGGTTTTTAAGCGGCGTTACCAAAATGGTGTTTTTCGGGAAATACGGCGCGGTTACCACGGGCAGGCCGCCCAAGCGTTTCTCCGACATGATGATGTCGGCTGGGCGCAGCTCGCTCGCCTTGCTGCCCGCTTCTTTGATGACGGCAAAATATTTCTCGGACAACAGCGATTGGTGGCAGATAACCGCCATACCCGGCAGGTCGTGGAACTCTTCGTCAATGAGGCTTTCGGCAACGTCTGTTACCAAGTGGTCCAAAGAGGTGTAGGTCTTGCCCTCGCCAACTTCCACGGCGGCGGATGCGCTGCCCATGACGTTGGCGGCGGCGTTTTCGCGCAGGTGTTGCAGCCAGCCCTTTTGCACGTCCTGCAAAAGCGGATTGGCGGAAATGTCGGAATTGGCGGCGGCGGACGTACCGTTGAAGCCGATGGCAATCAGGCTTAAGGCTTTAGACTTAACCAACTGATTATTAATCAATTTGATATAGTCAGGATGAGCCGACCAGCTATCCATGTCGTCATAGCCCACCATGGTGTCGAAATTGACTTTTTGGCAAAGGTACTGGCGGCCGGTGAGGCTGTGGTAGGGTTTCGGGTTGCGGCGTACCGTGCCGTCGCCCTTTTTGGTGTCGGTGCGCGAAGCGTTCAGGCCGGTAGCCAGCCCGATAATCGCGCCGGCGATTTCCTGCTTGCTGACGATGTTGATTTTTTGAAGGAATGTAGATTCAAGGCGGACGGCTTCGCGCATTTTTTGCGAAACGGCGGGCGTTACGTTGAAATGGGCCGCCAAGCCTTGGGCTGTCGTGCCGTTGGCTTGGGCAACGGCGTTGATGTATTGCTGAATGTGCGGGTGCATATGCTTGCCTTCTCGTTAATCAAAAATCGGAAACGGCGGCGGTATTCGCGCCGGTGTGCGGTGCGGCGGCATTGACGGGCGCGGATTCCACGGCGCGCTTGAACGCGTCGAACTCTTGGCGCAATGCCGCGTAGTCGTCGGCCAGCTTGGCGGCAACCTTGGCCGCGTTTTCAATTTCGCCTTCCGCCGCGTCCAGCCGGGCGGCGTAGCCTTCGGTTTCGGGCGCGGTTGCGGGCGCGCCTTCTTCTTCTTTTTTGGCGGTCATTTTTTCAAACAGTGCCGCAAAAAAGCCTTTTTTCTCGTTTTCCGGCGCGGTTTGTGCGGTTTTGTCGGTTTGCATAGCGTTTTCCGTCTCCATGGCTTGGTATTTCGAGGTGTAGTTCGGGTCGTCGGGGTGCAGCTGTCGGAATTTGAGCATCGTCGTTCCCAAAGACGCGGGCGAGTCGGTCATCGCCAAGCCGACAAGGTAGGCTTTGCCCGTGCCGGCAAACGGCTTCATCAGTTCCATCGATGTGTAAACCTTTTCGCGGTCTTTGATGTATTGCGCCATTTTTTCGGTCGGGTCGATGCGGGCAAACAGGCGCGTGATGCCGCCTTTTGTTTCCGCCTTCAGCTCCAACACGTCGCCCAGCCCCGAATAATCGTTTTTCGGGGAATAGGGGCGATAGTGCTCGAGGTTGATGCGCGCGCCGTAGATTTTGGGGTCGTAGCTTTCGGCGGCGGCAATCAGGTCTTCCGCATTGATGTTGCGGCCGTCGGCGGTCGGACCCGATGTGCCGATGCAAAACCATCGGCCGCTGAAGTTTTGGGATGCGTTTTTGTCCATTTTTTTAGCCATTTGGTGTTTTGTCGGCTTATTTTTGCACTTTGCCCCGATACGGCAAGCGCGGGCGGCTTTGGCTGTTGTTTTTAAGTCGGTAAAAGGGGACGGCGCGGCGGATTTGCCCGAAAATCGGGTAATCGCCTTTTGATTTTTGAGATATGAACGCCCGCCAAGATGTAGAAATTGCCCAGAATATCGATCCGCGCCTTTCGGCGCGCGCGCTTTACTGGCAAGGTTGGAAAATTACCGCAATCGCCCGCCATTTGGGCATCAAGCCCGCCACTGTCCATTCGTGGAAGCAGCGGGGGAATTGGGACGGCGGCTCGCCGATGCAGCGCGTCGCCGCGTCGGTTGAGGCACGGCTTATCCAGTTGGTCAACCTGCCCGCCAAGTCGGACGGCGTTTACAAAGAAATGCGGCAGCTCTCCGCGCTGATTGCGGCAACGGACAAAATGCCGTCTGAAGCCGCGCGCGCACCGAAACCCGACAACCGTTTTGCAGGCGCGGACAAGCCGCCGTTTGACAGTGTGCCGACGATAGACAGCCCGTCGCGCGAACGCAAAGGACGGACGGAGCGCACCGGACGCGCCCGCGCCGTCGAAAAGCCGCCCAAGAACTACATCGCGCCCGAGCAGCAGCAGCGGATGATTGAGATTTTCAACGAGCAGAGCTTTGATTATCAAAAGTATTGGGGCGAGGCTTACCGACAGCAGCGTTTCCGCAATATTTTAAAAAGCCGGCAAATCGGGGCGACTTTTTATTTTGCGCGGGAAGCGTTTTTAAACAGCCTGAAAACCGGCATCAATTCGATATTCTTATCCGCCTCCCGCGCCCAGGCGTACCAGTTCCGCCAATACATCCTCAACCTTTGCCGTATGGTCGATGTAGAGTTAAAAGGCGGCGATGTGATCAGTTTGCACAACGGCGCGGAATTGCATTTTTTGGGGACAAATTCGCGTACGGCGCAAGGCCGCAACGGCAATTTGTATGTGGATGAGTATTTTTGGATTCCCGATTTTGAACGCTTGCAGGCTTTGGCCGAACCGATGGCGAGCCAGAAGCATTTGAAAACCACCTATTTTTCCACGCCCTCGAGTGAAGGGCATCCCGCTTACGGCTTTTGGTCGGGCGCGATGTTCAACGAAGGGCGGCCGCCGAAAGAACACATTACGCTTGATTTGAGCCACGCCGCGCTGAAAAGGGGGCGTTTGGACGCAGACGCGCAATGGCGGCAAATCGTAACGATACACGACGCGCAGGCGGCGGGTTGCGATTTGTTCGACATTGACTATTTGCGGCAGCGCAATTCGCCCGACAAATTCGCCCAGCTATTTGAGTGCCAGTTTATGCCGGACGGCGAAGGCGTGTTCGGCTTTGCGGAATTGCAGGCGTGCGGCGAAGAGTCGTGGGATTGGGCTTGGTACAAGCCGGAACGGGCGCGGCCGGCGGGCAATCTGCCCGTTTGGGTCGGATACGACCCGAGCTACACGGCGGACGCGTCGGGCCTGGTGGTCGCCGTGCCGCCGCAAAACAACGGCGAGCCGTTTTATATTTTGGAAACCGCGCTGATTCCGGGGACGGATTTTGAATCGCAAGCCGCCAATATCCGGAAAATCACGGAACGCTACAATGTTTCTAAAATCGTGATTGACGCAAACGGCATCGGCGCGGCGGTTTTTGATTTGGTGCGGAAATTCTACCCGCCCGTTATCGGGATGACGTACACGCCCGACATTAAGGGGATGATGGTTTTGAAAACGCAAAACCTGCTGAAAAACAAGCGCATCAAATGGGACGCGGGCAATATTGATTTGCAAATGGCGTTTTTGTCGGTGCGCCGTTCGGTAACGGCCAGCGGCCGCAATATCACTTATGAATCCGTGCGGTCGAAAACGGCCAGCCACGGCGATTTGGCGTGGGCGGCAATGATGTTGTTTTACCAAGAACCTTTGGACAACATCGTCGGCGGGCAGTTTGAAATTGATTCCTAAATATATTTTTGTTTTTAAAGGATTTTTACAATGAAGCGGAAAAATGCAGCCAATTCCGGCGCGACGGATGTGGAAGTTTTCGGATGGGGCGGCGACGAGCCGCTGACTTGGTTGGGGACGGCGTGGGAATGCGCCGACAACGGCCGCTATTACGAGCCGCCCGTGAATCAGGAAGATTTAATCGGGCTGTTGCGCGTGGGTATCCACCACGCCTCGGCATTGCATTGCAAACTCAATGTCTTGAGTTCCACGTTCGAGCCTACCGCGCTGCTTTCGCGGGCGGAATTTAAAAAACTGGCGTTTAATTACCTGGTAACGGGCAACGGCTACCTTGCCGCCGAGCGCAACCGCCTGGGCGGGATTACCGCGTTTAAAAACCGCCTTGCCGCCTATATGCGCCGCGCGTCGCCGGGGGCGGGCAAAGACGGTTATTTTTACCTTCGTTCGCGCGTTTTTGAAACCGCCGACTTTATCCCCGCCGCCGATGTCGTCCATTTGATGCAGCCCGATTTGGTGCAGGAAGTGTACGGCATTCCCGACTATTTGGCGGGTTTGGGCAGCGCGCAACTCAACCGGTCGGCAACGACGTTCCGGCGGCGTTATTACGACAACGGCTCCCACGCGGGATTTATCATTTACGCAACGGACAACAACATCAACCAGCCCGATTGGGACAACCTCAAAAGCCAGTTTAAAAAGGCGCAGCGAGAGGGCAATTTTAAAAATGTTTTCTTGCGCTCCCCCAACGGCGACAAGGACGGCATCAAGTTAATCCCGATTTCAGAAGTCGCCGCCAAAGACGAGTTTTTGAACATTAAAAACGTTACCGCCCAAGATATGCTGACGGTGCACCGCGTACCGCCCTCCCTAATGGGGGTTGTACCCACGGCGGCGGGCGGTTTGGGCGATGCGCGGACGGCGGCGGAAGTATTCGCCGCAAACGAAATAGGCCCGATACAGGCGGCGTTTTTGGAAGCCAACGACGCGGCGGGCGCGGAAGTGTTCAGGTTCAAACCCTATGCCTTGGCGGCGGTGTAAACGCCTGAAAAAATGCCGCCTGAAGGCTTCACACTCTGAAGCCTTCAGACGGCATTTTTAACGCGGCGGCGGTTATGCCGATTGCGTCCACAAGCCCGTGCCCAATATCGGGCAGGCGGCGTGTGCGGAGCGGATGTTCGCCGATCGGGACGCACGTTCGATGATTTCCGCCGCCGCGCGTTTTTCCATACGCTTTTGTTTGACTTCCCTGTTGCGGCAGGTTTTGCACAAGCTGTAATAATAGGTTTTCACGCCCTTGTTCCGGACGGCGTTAAACCCCTCCAACGGCTTGGTTTCGCCGCAGGTTTTGCAGATACGCGTTTCGATTTTTTCCGCCATTTTAGTCTGCCTTTCGTTTTTTCAAATGCCGAATCCCAAGTCGCCGTCGTCGTCTTTGCCGTCGCGCTTGCGGCGCAAAACCGCATCGGCAGCTTCTACCAACAGCCATATCGCCAAAGTCGCCGCACCTCCGAACGACAGCGCGATGATGATGCTTAACAGGGTATCCATTGTTTTATTTCCTTTCGGGGTTTGGGGTGTTTTCAGACGGCATCGGGTTTTCAGACGGCATTTTGTTCAGCAAGGTTTTGACGCGGGTGATTACCCCCGCGAAATAGTCTTCACTGTCGCGGTTATTGCCGTACAATCCGATAAATAAAACGCCTACCAGCGCGACCCGTATCTCGTTGTCAAACTCGCAATCATACAAATCATCAATTATTTTGAGATAGCGGCGGTATCTGATTTTCTTGAACTTCGGCGCATCATCGCGCTGCCGCTCCAAGTACCAAACCGCCTTTTCCAAGTCTTCGCGGCCGCCTTTTTCCTTGTGCCGCCAGATGTATTTGAAGGCGTTGCCGAGGTTGAAATTGAGGTACTGCGTAAATTCGATGCACTCGAAGGCGCGGTTTTTGTAATGTTTCGGGTTGATGTTTTCGGTCATTTTTTTATTTCCTTTCGGTTTAAAGCCTGACGCGGCTTTTTTCTAATATCCACGTGTCGATTTCCGACTCCAGCCACGCCGTGGCGTTGCCGCTTAATTTAAACGGCCGGGGGAATGTCGGGTCGTGGCGGACGTTGCCCCGGTCGGTTTTTGCCCACACGAAGTTCTCGCTCACGCCCAATTTTTCGGCTACCTCTTTAACCCTTAACGCGCGTTCCGTGTAACTCATGCCGCCTCCTTTTGTTTTGCGTAAAAAATACGGTTTTGCTTATGTATTTCGGCATTTAAAACCGGCTCGGTCTCTTTAAAGGCTTGGATGTAGTGCTGCCAGCTCGCAATGCCCAACACGGCGCGGAAATTCTCCAAAGTGTCGTCCAAGTGTTTCAGCTCGTCGCCCGTCGCTACCCAGCGGCCGCGCGATTCGGCGCGCATCTTCATGCCGCCCAAAATGTCGGGCGTTTTGCCGGCGGCTATTTCGTACAAAATATCAAACTCCAACCTAGCCTTGAGTTCGGTTTCCGCATCTGCCTTAATCGGTGTTTTCTTCAGCACGGCCAGCAATCCGGCGTAAAGGTAATGCGCCGCGCATGAGGAATAAAAATCCGTATGCTCCGCCTCCCCAGCTTTGAGTTTGACGATAAAGCGCACTATCGGCCGCGTGATTGCCGCAATATCGGCCGCGCCCAGCGGTTCGTTGCTCGCCGCCTTGGCCGCGAACTCGACCGCCCTGTCCCCGTAGCCGGACAGTAAAAGCCGACGCGGGCGGTATTTTTTCCGGGGTTTTTTGTTTGTTGCCATTTTCGCTCCTTGGAATTTGCTTCTTTTGGGTAAACTGTTAATAACTTGTGTATAACTTGCTTACGATTGGGCAGCATACAGCCGCGCCATCTGTTTTGCGGCTTCCCGACGCGCCCGGCGCGCGCTTTTCAGCAGGCTCTCGGCGGTGTCGTATTGCGGCGGGGTGTAGCGTACGGTCAGCGAGCGGCGGACGGCTTCGTCGCGCGCCCTGATTGCCTTCGCGTCAAATTTCGGCGCGGGCGGGGTCAGGGCGGAACGCAAACCGATGCGCATCGCGTCCAGTTTTGATAAATATTCGCGGGTTTTGCGGTCTTTCTGCCGTTTTTCTTCTTCGATCCGCGCGGTTTTTGCCGCCGCCGCTTCAAATTTCCGCCGCGTTTCGTCCGACATATAGGCCAACTCTTCGATGGTTCGGATGTCGGCCATATCCTTCTCGTACTCCTGCCGCATTTCCGCGCTGATGCCGTCTAAAACCGCATAGACCGCCGATTGCACGCGCACGCCGATGCCGCGTTTCCACATCAACCATTCAGAAACTTCAGCTTTTTCAATGTCTTGTACTGTTTTAGCAGGGGGTTGACTGCCTAAAAATTGAGCAGGCTTGGCGGGAAATTCCGATTTTCTACAGTTATTGACACAAGTCCGAGCGGCGGCGTTGCCGCCGTTTTTCAGTTTGAGCGTCCACGAATGCACGCGTGAAATACCGACGCGGCCGGTTTCTTTTTCGTAAACGCCCATAATGTGCGGCTGCTTCGTCTCACCGTACCGGTTGGGCAGTGCGCCTTCTTCTTTGTACAAGCCTAGGCGGCAGTCTTCGCGCGAAGCGGCTTCCCCGCCCAAAAGGATGGTAAAGCGCGCCCAGTCGCCCATGTCGGCGGCGTGTTGCGCCAGCATTAAAAGGTCGTCGGACGCATCCGGCGCGATGCGGCGCAATTCCCGCCACAAGGTTACGGGTACGCCGCCGATTTGTTGGAACTGGCGGATGCCGTGGTGCGATGCCCACGCGTCCACGCGCTCCGAGGTTTCGGTCATGCCCATCAATGCGTCCGATTCATAGTCCGCGCCCAGGCTTTGCCCGAATTGGTCGCGGCCGTCGATGTTTTTTGCGATATATTTCGCGATGTAGCCCGCCGCCGTGCCGCGCGCCCAGTTGATGGCTTCAAAGTCCACACGGGCGCGGGCGGGCGATTGCCGCCAAAATTTAAAATGCTTGTTTTCCCAAAACCGCGCCTCGGTTTTCAGGGTTGCGGCGATGGCCGCCAGCGTCTGGGCTTTGCCCTTTTCCGCGCGGATTCGCGCCTGTACGCGCCTGGCTTCGCCCATTGCCTCTTTTTTTGTAGCAAAATATTTAAGCCCCAATTCTTCGCGGTCTTCGCGGCAGGCGTGTTTGGCAACGGTGCGGCGGAATGCCAGCCGGTGCCGCTCTTCCATAAACAGCAGCCCGTGCCAGTGCGGCGTGCCGTCGTGGTGCGGCTCGGCGACGCGGAATCCGTAAACTCGGATGCCCGCCTTTTTCAATTCGGCGCGGATGCGCGCCCATACCTTATTCATATACGCCTGCGCTTCAGACGGCGTTTCGCCGCTAAATTTTTCGTTCGGCTTGCCGTAATGGTGCATTTTGTGCATACGCGACGGGCAGGTCATCGTGAAAAACTCGCCGCCGTGTCCTTTCAGCCGCGCGATTTCTTCAAAACCGCGTATCCGCACCATCAATTCGGCGCGTTTCAGCGCGGGGTTTGACACGCTCTTCGCGCCCAATTCTTCCAGTGTGAACTCTTGCCCCAATTCGTTTATTGCCGTCATGGTTTGCAGCATTGCCGCGTTGCGCCGTTTTTGACGGCGGCGGCGTTTTACCGCGTCGTCGGATGCGTAAAGCCCCGATTGGCGGGACACGAAGCCCGCCTCGCGGCGGTAGCGTTCGGCGGCGCGGGCGAATATGCGGCGAAGCTGTCCGCGCCAAAATTTTTCATCTTTCAGGCGGTATCCGATGCCTTCTTCTTCGATGCCTTTAAATATTTTTTCGGCATTGATGCCGTATTCTTCCGCCGCATACCCCGCTAAAGATTCCACGTTCCAGCCGATGCGGTTTTTAAAGCGCATCTCTTCGGCGGCGGCGGCCGCAAGGGCGCGGATGTCCTCTTCCGTCGCATTGATGCCCGTGTCGCGGACGGCGGCGGGCAGGCTTTGCAATACGCCGAGCAAAACCGACAGGTTCGCCTCGGCGGCTTCGCGGGCTTTGGCGGCGGCGCGGCGGGCGCAATAACGCACCACGTCGCCCTCGAACATCGCGCGGGCGTGCGCCATTGCGCTGCCGCCCAATCCGGCGGCTTTGGCTTGCAAGTCGAGCGGAACGAGCAGCCACGCGCCCGCCGCGTATTCGCGCGCCGTTGCCGTGTCTGTCAGGTTTGATGCCGTTGCCGCCATTTCACGCCGCCTTGTCCGTTATCTCAAAGATTCGCAAACGGAAACATCGGGGATTTCCGCGTCGCCGCGCGTGTAGTCGAAGCCCGGCTCGCCCCATTTGGCGTCCACTTCGTTGACGATTTCGGTCAGCGTCTGCGGCTCGCGGTTTTGCGCCTGCGCCTGCGCCTCCGTCGCGTCGGTCATCAACCAATGCGCGGCGAGTACGAGTGCGACGAGAATGAAATAACGAAGTCGGATATACATTTTTTAAACCTCTGTCGGTTGGTTTTTTGTCGGTTGGTTTGCTTAGATTGACGGGTTGATTTTTTCAATAACCGGCGTTGTGCCGTTTCGGCGGGCGGCGGATTGCGCGGCGCGGATGAGGTCGTCGATGCGCGCCACCTGCGCGTCTGCCTCGTAAAGCAAAACGGGCGGCAACCCAAGATCGAACACCACGTTTTGCCGGTTTAATTCCGTTTTGATTTTGCGGATTTCAGCCAGCAAAGCCTGCCGTTTTAAAAGCGCGTCGGCTTGGTGCGCGTCCAACAGGCGCGGCGCGGCTGCGGCTTCTTCAGAATCGGGCGCGGCGGCAAGCGGCTTTTTGCGCCGTTTCGCATCCATCGCGCGGGCAAGGCTTTTGCCTATGCCCCACATCGCCTTCGCCTGCGCCTTGGTCTTGTAAAACCTGACGGTCTGCGGACAAACCTTCCAGCTTGGTATATTCATCGCCATTCCTTCAGAAAAAATCTTTTTAAATCAGTTCTTTTTGCTCCGACCCGCCTTCGTGGGCGGTGATTTCCTCCGCCGACATGGCCGGCGGAATCAGCGCGGGGTCTTGATACATCGGCGATGGCGGCGACACGGTGCGGATGACTTCCGTTGCCGCTATGCCCGTCCAGCCACACGCCGAATTGAGACACTGGACGGAACTGTGTCGGCTGCGGTCGGTCATTCTGCGGCTTGCCGTAACCTTGCATCTGCTGCCGCAACAGGGGCAGTTGATTTGCACGCGCATATTGCCGCGCTCCGCCTTGGTGATACTCCTGCGGTTCATCGATTCCCCTTTAGTGCCGTGCGGCTGGCGTAAATACTCATCCCGCCGTCTTGGCGGCGGTAGGTCGCCGTTACCTTGATGTCGGCATACCGCCTCAAGGGGCGGCCGCTGCGGAATGCCTCGGCTTCGCCGTCGGTCAGGCGGACGCGCTCGCCCGTTTTTTCGATAATCAATTCATTCACAACCATTTTTATTGCTCCTTGCTTTTGTGTTTGCCGTCTGTCCGGCGGGTCAAGCGTCTTTCCGCTTTGCCATTGCCGATGCCGTAAAGCGCGGACTTGAAGCGCGGCAACAAAAAGGTAAATTTGAAATTTCTAGCGATTAATTGTTTTCGATACGACGGCATAACCCGCCCTGGTTGCCACTTCGCCGGCGATGGTGCGAAGGTTTTTGCCGTATTTGAGGCGGTTGATATAGCGCAACTGCCTTTCCAATGCCTGAACGCGGACGGCGATTTCTTCAACGGGGCGGTCGGGCATTTTTGCCAATTCGGCGGCAAGGTCTTTCAGCTCTTGGAGGTCGTCATTGAACAGGCAGCCGTATTTGCGGTCTTTCTTGGTGCGGACATAGGCGCGGCGCGCGGCTTTTTCCAAGTCCCGGGCGGCTTTTTCCACGTCCGTGTCGGGCTTCGCCCCCGCCGCCGCAAGCTCTTCAATAGTCAGCGGTTCGGCGGTTTCGGCAAACGCCTTTAACGCCTTTTCCATCTGCCCGCTTCGTGCGGTTTTTTTCATTTCTTTCATTTTTCTGCTCCTTATTTAGGATTAGTTGGTTTAAATTTTCCCCGTTATAATTTGATTTGCATTAATCACTTAACGAAAGGAAAAATATGGAAGAGGTTAAACAAACTATTCGGCTACCCGTTGATTCGCCGCTGAATGTCCGTTATGACGAGGAGTCAAAAACAATATCTTTAACCTGCTATCAATTTGTTGCGGGCGGTGGGGGCTTGGCGATGGAGATTCAACTTTCTCAGCAGGCGACACAACAAATGCTTCGGGCTGTTGAGCATCTGCAAAGTAAGTTCGGTGTAAGATCAGAAGCAGCCGATATGCCGCCCAATTTGCAATAGCCGTTTTCCATTTTTTCAACCGTCCGCCTTGTGCGGGCGGTTTTTTATTGACTGCTGTCATCTTTTGCTCCTTGTTCGGGTTTAACGGCGGATGCCGTCTGAAATTTGTCTTATGCCGACTGTCCGGCGGGTCAAGCGTCTATCCGCTTTGTCGGAGTTCCGTTAAAATAAAAGTTCCTACACAACTATTTAACGGAAAGCCAATATGGAAACTTCGTTATTAAAAAACATTCAAACCGACCGTCTTCCCGAATGGGACGAAACCGTTTTAAAAATCATTGCCCTTATCCAAAGCCCGTTCGGTGGCGGCGGCAACATCATGACGGCGGCGGTGCTGCACAACGGCGAGCCCTACCGCGTTATCCGCTGCGAAGGTTTGCGCGAATACATGAGCCTGATTTCCGACATGGTGGAAGCCGGTTTCGAAGAACTTATCGGCGACGGACAACCCCGCGACGGCTACGACCTGATGTTTCAGGCAGGCGCGGCAGGGATTGCCCCCATTCCCGAATCTCCTGAAGAAGAGTGTTAAATCGCGCGCCCCGTTTGGTTGCGGCGGCAACATATTTCGCGACATAAACAAACTCTTTCACACTGACGGCGACGACTTCGCCGTCTTTTTTCATTGCTGTCATTGTCCTGCTCCGTTTGGTTTAACGGCGGATGCCGTCTGAAATTTGTTTATATTGATTAGGAAACTTGACTTTTAAAAAGTTCATTTGCGCTTTAGGTATCCCGTTTTTTTGCCATTGGGAAACCGCCCCACGCGTTATTCCACATACATCTGCCACGGCAGAAACTCCGCCTAGCAATTGGATAAATTTTATTTGCTCTTCCTTTTTCATCTGTCTCTCTTTTCCAAAGTTTAGAATACTATACCGATTTAGTTTAGTATCTGTCAAGTAAACTATACTATTTTTAGTTTAGAATCTTAAACAGACACTGTTTTTATTAAATATTTTTATTTGGAATATAAAAATGGCGTTAAAAGAGAGGCTTCAGGCGTTGATGTCTGAATACAACTTGAGCACCCAACAAGAACTGGCAGACTTCGCCGGTGTCTCTAAAGGGTTGGTCGGGCAGTGGTTTAACGGTCAAACCGGACTAGGACGGAAACCCCTTGTTGCATTTGAAAAAAAAACGAATTTTTCCCCTCGTTGGTTGGCTGACGGGTACGGTGAAAAATACAAAAATCAAACCGTACTTGATAGGCTTTCAGACGGCATTGCCGACGGTATCGCGTTCGAGCTTTTAAACGTCCAAGCGGCGGCGGGCGTGGGTTACTTTAACGACGACTTCCCCGAGCCGCTTTCCCGCCTTGTGTTTTCCGAACACTGGGTGCGCGAGCATTTGGGCGGCACGGGCAAGGCGGTCAAGCTGATTTCGGTAAAGGGCGATTCGATGTCGCCCACGTTCAACCACGGCGATTTTTTATTTGTCGATACCGCCGCCGACTTCTACAACGGCGAGGGTGTGTACGTCTTCGCCGCCGCCGGGGAGCTGCGCGTGAAGCGGCTGCAATCGTCGGTGCGCGGCGGCATGAACGTGATCAGCGACAACCGCAATTACAACGCGGAATACCTGCCGCCCGACGATTGGGCGGCGGTCAAGGTGTGCGGCAGGGTCGTGTACCGTTTGGCGGGCGAGAGGGTGTGAGATTGGAACTTATGGCCGCCGCCCGGCGGCGTGATTCAGATTAATTAACAGGATTTAATATGGTTATGCTTTTTGCCGGTGTTTTGGTTTTGTTAGGCTGTTTGGCATCATTCGGCGGATTTTTCGGCGTTATCTCGCCAAAATTGATGCGCGATAGGAAAACCGGAAAAATCAAAACGCGCCGCCACTTCGCGGCAGCAATGGTTGTCGGGATGTTTTTATTTATGTTGGGCGTCGGAATAATCGCCGCCGACAATCCCGGAAGCGGACAGGCTGAAACTGTTTCAGCCAAGCCCGAGTCGGCGGCTTCCCAACCTGAAAACGTTCAGGCGGCGGCGAAGGCGAAAACGGCTCAAGACGAAACCCGTAAAGACATGCCCATCAGCTTTGAAGAACTGCGTCAGCGGATCAACCGGCAGATGGCACTATTGGACAAACCTGAAACCAAGCCTATCCCTAAAACCGCCAAGCCTTGGGGAGATAAGGACTCCGTTAATTTCACTTACCAATTTGACGCTTCTAAAAATATCAGCATTCTGATTTCGGCGAATCCTGAAAACAACAACCCGCGCGGAATAATTGTGCTTGCCACGCCTGCCGAAGGCAGCGAAGCCATCGATTTGCTGGCATTGTTTGCCAAATCTATCGCCATTCAGACGGCACCTATTGCCGACGGCAGCAGGGAAAGTAAGGAAACCGGCGCGAAGATTTTAAAAATGGCCACAAAATTGGTAGAAGAATTTTCGAAGAACCCTGAAGAACAAGCCAAAGATTCTTTTGTGAAAGACGGCTTCGAGTATGGTGTTGCCCTCACGCCGGGAATGCCTTTTATGTTTACCGTTGACGTGAAAGAATAGATTTAATCCTATTAAATAAACGGTAAATTAATTACCTTTGGTTTCAAATGGTTATTAAATTTGCCGTTTTTTTTGTTTGAAAAAGTGTTTGCATTACATCATTTGTTGATGTAATATACACACATCGGCAGACAACAAGCCTGCCACCGATACCTTGACGGATTCAGGGATAAACGAAAGGATTTCAAAATGTTCAAACGCGCCATCATCTTCACTTCTTTCAACGGCTTGGAAACAGTTTCTCAAACTGAAAAATGCCGATTAGCCAAAATTATTAATTCTGAAGTTTCTATCATCAACGAACACTTGAAAGCCAAAGCCACCAACGCATCGCTTGACGGCCAATACCGCGCTTTCTTGTTCAACGACGAATCGCCCGCGATGGCTGAATTTCTGGAAAAACTGAAAGCCTTTGCCGAAAGCTGCGCCGGAATCAGCATCGACGCATGGGAAATTGAAGAAAGCGAATACAACAGCCTGCCCCTGAAACAAAAAGACTTCTTGGCAGCAGCAAACGGCAAAGAGATTTTTAAAATTTAAGACACAAGCCGCCTGAAATATGGCGGCTTTTTTGAAAGGTTTAAAATGAGCAAAAACAATATCTTCAAAAAGTACCCACCAATTATTCACGGCGAAGCGCGGGGCGAGAATGACGAATTTGTGGTGCATACACGCTACCCCCGATTCTTGGCGCGTAAGTCGTTTGACGACAATTTCACAGGCGAAATGCCTGCAAAACCTGTTAACGGGGAATTGGGACAAATCGGTGAACCGCGCCGCCTTGCCTATGATTCGCGCATAGGGTTGTGGCTGTCTGACTTTATCATGTTGGACAAGAACAAACCTGAAAACATGGAGGAATGGCTTGAGCAGTTGAAAGCCGCCTGCGATCGAATCGCGGCAGATGATTTGATGCTGAACGAAGATGCGGCGGATTTGGGGGATTTTGATGATTGACAGGCCCGAATTGGGATACACGCCCGCCAATTTGAAGGCGGTGCGGCAAAAGTACGGGCTGACGCAAAAGCAGGTTGCCAGTATTACGGGCGCAACCTTGTCGACAGCCCAAAAATGGGAGGCGGCGATGAGTTTGAAAACTCATTCCGATATGCCTCATACGCGCTGGCTGATTTTGCTGGAATATGTGAGGAAGCTATAAACAATGCCGTCTGAAAGGTTCAGACGGCATTTTTCTTTGATTTTATTGGAGGAAAGGCTTGACTTTTTCGTAACAACGAAATATAATACAACCATTCAGAAAGCACTTAGCCCCGAAAGGCGGCAACCAATCGGGGCAAGTTAAGTCTGAATGGAAAGGAGCAGCAAAATGAATTGGAAATTGTTTATATTGCTGATTATTCTTCTAATTGCAACTGCTCAAGAATGTAATTAGAAAATAGCTTTTAAACAAAGGGGTGGCAGAACACCGCGCCCCTTCCGATTCAAACCTGCTGCTATTTTAACGCAATCCGATAAAAAATCAAGGAGCATACCCATGGAAGAAGACAAAATAGCCGAATCAAAAAAGAGATACGAAAAGGAAAAGCGGGCGCATCGCGGCGTTTCATTTAACCGCGATACCGAACAAGAGTTATTGGATTTTGTAGATAAAGTTAACTTTTCCCAATGGGTTAAGGAGAAAATCCGCGAAGAGATGCAAAAATAGCCCGACCGCCGCCAAGCCGCAAACTTGGCGGCTTTTTTTGCGGCTGCTGTTGCAAAAAATGCAACAACTGAAAACCGGCGCGCCGATGCCTGCCCGCAGGGTACGGCATTTTTACCGTCCGGCGGTTTGGGCTCGGACTTCGCCCTCGTACTGCGCGGCTTCGATTTCGATTTTGCTTTTCAGCTTGACGGCGGTGGTGTAGCCGCCGCTGTCCAGGGTGTGGGCGGCTTCCGCGCCTACCCATTTTTCCGCGTCGATTTCGGCTTTGAAGCCTTTCAAAATAACGGGGCTTTCGGGGGCGATGTCGGGGCGGCCGGCGGCGAGTGTGATTTCAAACTCGAGCGCGCCGCGCTTGAGTTTTTTAAAGGCGGCGCGCGCGCCTGTGGCGGCGGTTTTGGGGCTTTGGTAGGTGTGGCGCAAGGTTTTGATTTTTTTGCCGCTTATGTCGGCTTTTTTGGTTTCTTTGATTTCTTTTACCGTGGTTTTGTGGGTTTTGCCGTCTTTGCGCTTGGTTTTGTATCTGTATGTTTTGGTTACGGTTTTTCTGATTGGGTCGTAATTGTCTTCGGTTATGACGATTTCGTGTTTTTTGTTGGTTTTGCGGTCGATGTAGTAGGCGCGAACGCCGTTGTAGCTTTCGGTGTCGGTCTGCTTGAAGCTGTAGCTGTCGCCGCTTTGGCGGACGATGCGGACGACGGGAAGCGGCTTGCCGTCGGCGGTGGCGGCTTCGCCTGCGGAGACGAACAAAAGGCGGCCGTTTTTCACGGTGGCGATTGCGTCGTAACGTTCTGCCAAGCGGCTTAAAAAGGCGGCGTTGGATTCGTTGCTTTGGTCGGCGTGGTCGATTTTTTCGTTTTGCCAGGCTTTGCCGACGATGGGGATGTAGCCGTGTTCGGCGGCGATGGTTTCGATGATTTTTTTTAAATCGGTTTTGTGCCAGCTTCGTTCGCGCGCTTCGCTGAATTTGTCGGACACGTCGGCCGCGAGCGCGGTAAGGGTCAGGGTGTCGGGCGCGCCCGCCCACGACAGCTCGGTTATTTTGTAGCTGCCTTTGTCAACGAGCCCGGTCTCTTTGTAGCCGAGGAATAGGCGGATTTCGGCGGATATGGGCGGAAAGGCGAGGCGGCCGTCGTGGTCGGACAGGGTAACGGTCAGCTCGTCGGCTTCAAAGCCGCTTTTGTCGGTCAGGTTGATGGAGATGATACGGCTTTGCGCGTCCGTGCCGAACGGCTTTCCGTCTATGGTCAGGCGGGCGGCGGGGGTCAGGCTGCCGCCGGCGGCGATGGCGGAGAGGCGGTTGTAAATCCCTGCCGCGCCGTCTTTGATGGTTTCGGCTGTTTTTAAAATGTCCACTTCCGCCCCCTTGTCAGATGCCGGAGAGGCGGCGGACGAGTCCGGCGGCGGCAAACAGGGCTTTGCCTTTCAAGCCCATCGGTTGGTCGGCGGCTTTTTGCAAGTCCATCGTGAAATTGATGGCGCGGGCTTTGCCGTCGTGCATCAACTGGGATTTTTCGGTTTTGATGGATGTAATGACATACGCGCCCATTACTTCGCCCGTCCCCCATATGAGGTTGTGAGGCTTGCCCGTTTCCGCCATTGCGTACAAGTCGGCCAAAGACGCGTCGCCGCCTGTGATTTCGGGGCGGAGTTCGGCGGAAATGGTCAGGGTGTCGGCTTCCGGGCCGGTGTATTGCGCGGGCGGGATGCCGCCGACGGCGTTGTGGGTCGGATGCCGCCAGCCGCTTTGGCGGCTGACGCTTTGGAAGGGGACGGTTTTTGTGATAAACGGGAAAAATCCCAATATGGCGAGCATTTGTTTTCCTTGCACTCGTTCCGCCTGAAGCGGCGGCGGTTATCTGTCTTTAAACGCGCTGCGGGCGCGGCGGGCGGCTTGGTCGGCGGTTTGTTTGAGTTGGCGCGCGATTTCGCGGGCGATTTCGGCGGGGCTGCCGCTGCCGCCGTTGACGGTAATGTTGACGGTCATTCCGGCGGCGGGCGCGGATGCCGTCTGAAGCCTTGCTGGCGCGGTTCGCGGCGTTGCGGGCGCGGCGGCGGGGGCGATGCCGGATTTGCGGATTTTTTCCACTGCCTGCCAGCCGCCGAAACGCGCCACGTCGCGCTGGCTGAAGACGACTTCGCCCTTGTGGACGATGCCCGCCGCTTCGTGTACGCCGCCCGCGCCGGTGTAGCCGCCGGAGGAGAAGCCTTTGCCGCTTGCAATATCGCCGACAATGTTGATGCCCCGCCCGATGTAGCTGCCGAGTGCGCCTATTTTTTCGCGCAAATAGGCCAATTTCGAGGTAAAGCCGTCGATGAGGCTTTGAATCAGGTTTTTGCCCGCTTCCAAGAAGCGTGCGCCCAACCCTTGAAGAAAATTCAAAACCGCGCCGAATTTGCCCGAAAACCATTGCACCAGCGGCAGGGCGCGGATGTAGCCGCCGATGACGGCCAACCCTGCCGAAAAGCGCGCGCCGATGCGCGTGATAACGCCGCCGACATAGTCCGCGCCCGCGTTCCATACCGCCTTTATATCGTCCCAAAGCCCGGAGAAGAATCCGGCGATTGTTCCCCAGTTGTTCGCAATCAGGCGCGCCAAGCCGATAAAGGGGATGACGATGTTTAAAATCGGGTTTTCCTCAAAGGTTTTTTGTATCCATTCCCAGCCGGAAATTAAGGCGGATTTTACCGTGTCCCAATTGCGCCAAAGCATCACGAGCGCGCCGACGGCGAGGATGGCCCAGCCGAATGGGTTGGTAGCCAAAAAAACCAAGGCTTTCGCGCCGAACGCCGCCAACGAGCCGCCCAGCTTCAGCAGCGTTCCCGCCAAGCCCAACACGCCGCCTGCGGCTTTGCCCATTCCTCCGAACAGGCTGAAAAAGGCGAATTTCGACAAGGCGATGGGGACGAGGACGGCGGACAAGGCCGCGCCGATGCCGACGACGGCGGTCAGAAACACGCCCGCAACGGCGACGGTTTTCATGATGGCGGCGGCGGTTTGGGGGTTTTTGGCGGCCCAATCGCTTAGTTTTTCGTTGATGCCGCCTATCCATTTGGTCAGTTCTTTCAGTTGGGGGGCGACGGATTCGCCCATTTTAGCCAAAAAGTTGGTAAACGTGCCGCTTGCCGCGTCCCAAAGGTTGGCGAGCGTGCCCAGTTGGTCGTTGACGCGTTGGTTGAGGCTGGCTTGGGCCTGCATTTTTTTGGCGTATTCTTCGTAACCCTTTTTTCCTTTGCGAATCATGGTGGTCAATGCGCCTATGGTTTCGGAATCGTCGCCCCATACCTTGCCCAATACCTGTTTGAGCTGCACATCGGTCAGGTTTTTCAGCTTCGCCAGTTCGTCAAAGGCTTTGTCCAGCCCGGCAAAATTGCCTTTGCCGTCTGTAAAGTCCAGCGATATGCCCGTCCGCTTTTTGAGTTTCTCGAATTTGTCCACGCTCAACGAGCGGTCGAAGACTTTACGCAGGGCGTTACCCGCCTTTTCGCCCGTCATGCCCGACTGGTCGAGCATGGCAATCAGCGGCCCCATGGTCTTCATGGCTTCTTCGCCGCTGACTTTCATCAAATCCAGCGCGGGGGCGACGGTGGAAAACGCGCCTAAAATGTTGCCGTCGTCCACGCCAAGATAGTAAAGCCGCTGCACTTGGTCCATGATGGCAACCATCTCTTTTTCCGTCCCGCGCGTCGCATCTTGCAGCTTGGCGGCCATTTCGGCGGCTTCTTCCGGCGTTTTCTTGAGCTGTACCGCCAACAGCGCGGCGGCTTCGCCCGTACCGCCCAAAACCGCCTTGGCGGATATGCCCTGCCGCATGAGCATGGTCATGAGGTTTTTAAAATCGGCGGTCGTGCCGGGGAGCTTGTCGCCCAGCCTTGTGGCAAGTTCGTCGATTCTTTGGTAATCCGCCCCGACTTTGCCCGAGCTGTCCATCATCGCGGCGCGGAGGTCGGTGGAGGCGGTTTCGCTTTGGGCATAGGCGGCAACGGGGGCGGACAACACGTTGCGCGTAGTGTCGGCGATGCCCCGGGCGGTGTACATCATCGTTGCCGAGCGTGTCGCCGCGTCGCCCATTTTGGCTTTTTCGGCGGCCGCCCTGTTGCGGGCGGCTAGGATTTTCTTTTGTTTCTCTAAAATGCCGTTGACTTTTTCCAGCTTGGTTTTTAAATCTTTTTGGCTGTCGCCCAGCTTAACGGTGGACGTTCCTGCGGCTTTCATTTCTTTCGCCAGCCGGGCGGCAGTCTTGGTTTGCCGCGCCTGCGTTTTCTCTAGGTTTTTCGCTTCGCGGGCGAGCTTGTTCATTTCCTGCGTCTGCTGCTTGGTCGCGCCGCCGCCCTTTTTCATTTCCGCCAACAGTTCTTTTTGGCGGGCGCGGTTTTCCGCCAGCTTTTGGGCGGTGGCGGCAAGGTTGTTCCGGTAGCCTTGCAGCCGCTTGGTGTCGTTGATGGCTTTGTTGAGGCGGGTTTGTTCTTTTTCCGCTTTGGCGATGTCGCCGCCCAACACGGAGGCGGCTTTGCCGATACGCTGAAATTCTGCGCTGGCTTTGTCGGCGGCTTTTAATATGATGCTGATGGTTTTGGATGTCATCGGTTTTTTCCGTGCGGTGCGGCTTGGCGGCAAAAATGCCGCCTGAAGGTTTCAGACGGCATTGTTTCAGGTGGCGGCGGCTTCCTGCCGGGCGCGGCTGATTTCGGCCGCCTTTTCCGTCCAGCGGTTGAGGTCGTACAGGTTTAATCCGGCAAACCAGCCGATGCCGCCTTTAAATGTGAGGGCGCATAAGGCGAGCGCGTCGTCTATGGGGTAGGCAGGCAGGGGGTCGCCGTCTGCCGCCGTCCAGATGTCGGGGGCTTCGTTTAAGAGGCGGGCGAAGGTGTCGGCGGCGTATCGGCATTTTCGGTATAGCCCAAAGCCTCGAAGGCTTCCTGAATCTCGGTTCTCGCCGAAGGCGGCGCGGAAAAAAAATCAATGGCGGCATTCAGTGCCTGCGTGTCGGCCATATTCAACACTCCGTATTGCGCCATCCCGATTTTTGGGGTGCTGATTTTGGCCAAGATTTTTTGCACGGTCTCGGTGTGTTTGATTTTAATCAAATCCTGCCCCAGCCCCGCCATATCTTTGGCCAGCGGCTCGCGTAAAACGTATGCCGTGCCGTCTGAAAGGGTTACGGTCAGGGTGTCGTCGGCGTTGATTTTGATTTGCGGTTCTTGCTTCATTTGTTTCTTTCTGTCCTAAAAATTCGGCGGCGCGATGCCGCCTTTGTTTACAAACCCAATGCGGCGCGGAGTCCGGCGCGGATGTCTTTGCCGCCGATGATGAGGCGGTTGGCCATGAAGTCGGCTTCGATGATGGTTTTGCCGTCTAAGGTTTCTTTCCAATAGGTCAGGGCGAATTTGAAGGTTTGCTCGCCGCCTTCGCCTGCTTTGTCTTCGTTGCGGGTGGTTTCGATGATGCGGCCGCGCGCCTCGCCCGTGAGGGTTTGGTAGGCTTCTTCGTCTTCTTTGTGCAGCGCGCCTTGGTAGCGGAGGAGGTTGCCGTTGATTTTATGGCTGATTCCGGCGAAGAGTTCCGCGTCGAATCCCTTGCTTGTCAATTCAAGCTCTAATTTTTCCAAGCCGTGAATAACGGTAAATTCGCCCATACTGCCGCCGGGCGTGTAGTCTTCCGTTTTGAATTTGATGTCGGGGCGTTTGACACTCATCAACACGCCGTCTTTATTCAGGCCGTCGGCGAAGACGTTGAAGCCTTTTAAAATGCGGGGTAATTGCATTTGTTCATCCTTTCGATGCCGGGCGTGTTGCCCGGCGTTTCTTTAAACGGTGGTCGGTTTGAGGTTGCTTGCGAACTCGATCACGCGGTCGGTCAGGTTCACAATGAAGCGGTCGGAAACGTACTGGTTCAGTTCGATGTTTTCCAACGGCGGCGCGACGGTAAATTCATAGTCAAAGGCAAAGATGCCGTTGCCGACGCGCGATTTTTCCACTTTGCGCGGGTCGATGAATACCTGCGCCCCGAGCAGCCAGCCTTGATAGACTTTTTCCGCCAGCTTGGCATTGATACCGTTGATGATGTCGATCATCAAGGACGGGTGCATGGGCTTGTCCATCGCCCATAAGAAACTTTGCGCGATGGTTTCTTTGATGATGGAGGCGACGCGGACGGTCGGCTCGAACGCCCAGACGGGGTCGGCGGAACAGGTGCGGTTGCCCCATACGCGGAAACCGTTCTCGCGGATGAGGGTGGTAATGTCGGCGTTGTTGATGGTGTTCGCTTCGCTGTTGATGTCGAGCAAACCGAAGCTGCGCGGGTATTTCAGCGCGGACACGCCTTGGATTTCGGCGTTTGAAATGGATTTGTGCGGTCCGGCGGCGGCATCCAGCATCGCGCGCGCGCCCAGGATGCGGCCGATGGTGGAGGCGGTTTGCGCCGTGCCTTTTTGGTAGGCGGTAAATTCGTTGTCAACCAGCATCAAATTTTTCTGCCCGAAACCGGCGCGGTACTGCTTCAGGGTCGTAATGTCTTCCGCGCCGCCTGCCGAGGCGTACACGAAGCCGTCCAAGGCGTTGGCGGCAACGGCAAGGGCGGCGGTAACGTCCGCGTCGTCCAATTCGGGCGCGCCCAGGATTTTGGGCTTGAAGCCCGTGTGCGCCTGCGCTTTGGCAAGGGTTTTGCAGGCTTCGATCACGGCGGTTTTCTGTTCCGCTTCCTTGGTGTTGCTTTCGGCGCGGACGACGACGATTTGCGCGTCCCCTTGGTCTGTAATGGCGGTTAAGGTTTTGGCGAGCGTGCCTTTCGTGCCGGCTTTTTCCAAGAGGGAAGCGGCGGAATTGCTGTAAACCGGCTTTCCGGTCGGGAACGTTGCCGCGTCCGCGTCCTCGGCGGTGGCGACGATGCCGATGATGTTGGCGGCGATGTCGGAAATGGGGCGCGCGCCGCGTGTGAATTCTTTGGCGGTTACGCCGTGCATACGTTGTGCGGTCATTGGGGTTTTCCTTTGCTGTTTGGGGTTATTGTCAAAAGGCGGGGGTGGACGGGCAAGGGCTTTTATTTCTGATTGGGGTTTTCAGGCGCGTACCGCTTTTGCATTTCGCGGTAGTTGGCGATTTCCCGCCCTGCCAGTTCAAACTGGACGAGGTCGGCGGTTTCTGACGCACGGCGACGGACGCGTTCCCATTCTTCGATTTGGTTTTGGTAGAACTGATAAGGGTTCATTGCGTATCCCTTTCATTGGCGGCGCGGCTTTGGTTGAACCGCGCGTCGTGCTGCCTGCCTTTCAGTTCGCTGATATACGCCTGTCGGCAGTGGTGGCGGTCGAAAAATACGCCGTTGATCAGGGTATATAAAACCTTCCAGCGGGTTTTGGGCTTTTGGGCGAGCCGCGCGCCGCGATAGGTGCGGCTTGACAGGGTTTCGTCCGCCGCGCCGCCGGTTAGGGCGTTGAACAGTTGGTCGATGGCTACCAACAGGTGGTAACCGTATTTTTTCAGCCGATGTTTAGTGTCCATTCTTCGATTTCCTTTTCCAGCGCGTCCAATCCGGGCGCGGTTTTGATGGTGTTCAATTTGTCTTCGAGCTGCTGCCGCTTTCCGATAACCGCGCCGACGGCAACGGCCAGGCGGGCAGATTTTTCGACAACCTTTTCAATCAAAACGTCCAATTCCACGCCCCTTGCGGCGGCGATTTGCGCCAGCATCGGGGTCGGGGCGTTGTTGTCCGCCTGCCGGGCGAGGGCTTCTTTTTCCTGCCTGTAAAAGCTGTCGATTTCCACTTGGGGATAGCCCGCCAAGAGACTGTTTTTGAGTTCGTCCGCCTTTGCCGCGAGACGGAATGCCAAGGCGTTTTTTTGTTTGCCGAAACGGGCGGCGGCGGCGTCTTTGCTGATTTTCCATTTTTTTCCGTCCCATTCGTGGTAATCGGACGGGCGCGGCGGGGAAACGGTCAGATCGTCGGACACGATGCAGCCGGAATTGAGGGCGGCGAGCAGCTCGGCGTGTTGTTCGGGCGTAATGGGGCGCGCGCCCTCGGGGGCTTGGTCGGGGGTGTCGCAGTCGTAAAAGGCTTGGTCTTTAAAATAAATCGTCATGTTTGTTCTTTCTGTCGGTTGGTCGGCGGTCAGGCGGCTTTGCCTACGGCAAACCATAAGATGCAGGTGTCGCGCCCGCCGTTTCCTTCGTAGCACGAGCTGACTTGGGCGGCGAATTTATTCTTGGCGTAGGAGCGAATCACAACGCTGCCCGCCATGTTGCCCCAGTAGTTGGCATTGGGGAAATAGGCGGAACTTGCGATTGAATAAATTTCCCGAAAGGCGATGGGGAAGTGGATGTCTTTTTGGCGGTGCACGCCTTCGATCGCCGCCTTGCCCCATTGGATGAGGATGCCGCCGGGCAGTTTGAGCCAGCCGTTTTCGTCGGCGTTGCCGGTTAATATGCCGTTCACGGCTTGGGCGACGGCGGTGTCGAAGCCCGGGATTTGGGCGGGGGTGTGGGTGTGGGCGCGGTCGGCTTTGTCTTGGAGGTTTTGCGCCAGCGTGCCTGCGTCCAGCGCGCCTGCGTTGATGGTTTCGCCGTGGGACTTTATCCAGAACACGGCTTCGCCCAAGGTGTCGGCGGCTTTGATGCACAGTTTTAAAACCAAGGCTTTGGGGCGGTTTTCGTCGGCGGTAGGGACGACGTTGGATGCGTCGAATGTGAGGGCGGACGGTAGATTATCGCCTCCGCCGCTACCATCGGCTGTCCACTGTTTCCATGATTTTTCCACGCCAAACGCGCCCGTCGGCTCGATGTGGTCGAACAATTGCAGTGCGCCGTTTTTGCCACTGTCGATTTTGCCGGTAATGTTGCGGATTGCGTCTTCCTGCACCTGTCCGACTGCCAGGCCGTTGCCCGCGTTGCGGATAAAGCGGTCGGCGGCTTTGGGGACGTTGGCAATGCTGCCGTATTTTTCGGCCAGCAGGCGGTAAAGTTCGGGATACGCCGATTCGGTTACACGGTCGGCGATTTCGTCGAACGCCAGCCAGCCGGTCGGGATTTGTTCGGACGGAAACCACGCGGTCATGCCGATGTCGGTACGGCTTAAATCGGGCAGGCGGTTGCTGTTGCCCAGGGCGCGGTAAAGGTCGGGGAAGGTGTTTTGCGCAAAGGTCGTGCCGTTGGCTTTGAGATAGCCTGCGGGGTTTTGGACGGCTTTGGGAAAGGATACGATCGCGCCGACGGGGATGCCATCCGAATTGAGTTTTTTCCACGCGCTCCAGTCGTCGTTCGCGCTGCTTACCTGGTGGCGTTCGTACACGTCGGACGTGTAGGCGGGATAGCCCAACTGCCTGCACCAGCCGGGTTGCGTTCCGGCGATGACTTGGATATGGCAGGAGGTGTTTTCAACGGGCAGGTTGGAGCTGCCGACCGCCGTCGGCAGGGAATAGACGCCGTCTGTTTTGAGGGTGTTCAAATCGCCCCGGAAGGTTTCTACTTTGAAATTGCCGATGCCGTATCCGGACAGCGTGTTCGGTTTGCCTTCGATGTCTTCGGCAAAACGCGGTTTGTTGGCGGCGTGGAAGATGTCGTGGTTGTTGTAGGAAATGCGGTTGTTTGCGCCGTGCATGCGCAGGGTGTTGTCGCCGAAGACGATGTGGGCGTTGTCGGCATCCGCGCCGATGTAGGCTTTGTAGCCGCCGTTCCAGTGCGTCTGGTTGGCGGACAAATGGATGCCGTTTTGGAATTGGGTTGCGGCGGTAAAGGTTTTTTGTCCGTTGACGGTTTGGTCGCCGGAGAGGGAGACTTTGAGGTTGGCGGTCGCGGTGCCTGCTACGGCTTTGTCGTAGGCCACTTTGACGGCTTTGGGGGTGGCGGCGGTGTCTTCCGCGTCGCTTATGGTATTGTCGAGCTGAACGATGCCGGGGCGGTCGGTGCGGGCGGTGTCGATGGCGTGGGTGTGGCTGTTTTCTTGGACGGCGTTTTGGCTTGTCGCGGTGATTTGCCCGGGCGTGCCCAGTGCGATGGTGCTGCTTTGGGCAAGGCTGCCGCCGCCTGTCAGTCCGTCGCCTGCGTTGACGGCGGTGTCTGCTGCTGCTTTGCCTTCTGTTGCCGTCTGAAGGGCTTCGGTTCGTTTTTTGAGCCAGATGGTGCGGTTGGCGAGGGCTTGGAGCGGCTGGTTGATGGGCGCGGCCACGCCGCCGACAACTTTGTCGCCTGGCTCAAGTAAGCGCACTTCTTGGTCGAATTGGTTTTGCTCTACGGCATTTGCCATTTTGGTGGTTCCTTTGCTTGGGTCTTAAGGGGGCGGCGCGTCAGGCGGCGCCGAAACTGTATTCGCCATCAAAGCTGATTTTGCCGTTCCATAGGAGCGGGTTGGCGCGGTAGTCGAGGCTCAGCAGCTCGCAGCGCAGCGGGGCGATGTCTTCAAGCAGGGCGCGGATTTGCGCGGCCTGCCTGTTACTGACGGGTCGGCTCAGGACGATGCTGTATTTCGCCCAGTCGTCCTCCCTGCCGCCGAATGTGCGGCTGCCGTCGAACAGGACCTCGCCGTTCCATGTGAACTCGTTGGCGCGTTCGATGATTTGGACTTCGCCCAACTGGAGCAGGCGGAACAGTTGGCGGATGGCGTGAGGCGTGCCTTTGTGGGCGTGGATTTCGTCAAACGCGGCAATGAGGCGGCGGCGCGCTTCGTCGGTCTGCGCCACATCCCAGCCTTCGGACGTTTCGATGCTGCGCTGCCAAGCGAGGAAGGGCAGGAAGGCGGGGTCGCATCGGGCGGGGTCGAGCTGCCGGTTGATGGCGGCGGTATCGAGCGCGGCGGTTTCGCCGTCGGTCAGACGGGCGAGCGCGTGCTGCAGGGGGCTGTTGTTGGACGGGATGGTGCTGTTCATTATTCGTGCTCGGTGATTTCGGTGATGCGGATATATTCGCCTTCGCCGCAAACGATGTCGGCGGCGGGGCTGTGCAGTGTGATTTTTTTCACGCCGGGGGTGTCTAACGCACCGATGATTTTAGACAGGGCCACGGATGCGCCGATGCGGGCGTTTTGCCGCCATAGGTTGTCCAAGGCTTCGCGGGCGGCTTGCCGTTCGGCTTGAATATCGGCGGCGGGGTGGTATTCGGCGGAATACGCTACTGCCGCGTCTTTCGGCAGGGCGGCGGTTACTTGCACGTTGTCGCAAAGGGGGCGGCGTGTTTCGGCGGACAGGTATTCGCGCGCGGCGGTCAAAATGGTTTCGTCGGGCGTGCCGCCCTGTGTCTTGATGAATACTTCCACGCTGCCCGCTTCGCGGCGGATGGCGCGGGCGTGTGTGATTTGGGGGTGTGCGTCGATGGCGTGGGCTTCGTAGGCGGCGCGTGGCCCGGCGGCGGCGTATTTTTCGGGATGGGCTTGGACGCGGGCGCGGAGTGCGTCGTCGGTTTCGTATTCGGCGGCAACCGGCGGGTTCGCGTCGGGGTCGGCGGTGCGGATGGTTTTGCGGATCAGTCCGTATTGGGCGGCGATGTGGTCGAGGTCGCTGCCTTGTGCGTATGCCAAGAGGTTGGCTTTGACGGCTTCGTTGATGCGGTTGCGGACGAGCAGCTCTTGATAGGCTTGCTGTTGCAGGTCGATGGTTAGGGGTTCTGATTCTAATTCGAGGGTTTGGGCGACGGTTTCGCGGATGCTTTCGGGGCATAGGGCGACGAGGGCGGCTTTTTTGCGCGCGAAGATGCTTTCAAAGTCGGTTTCTTCGATGGCGGCGGGCGCGGGGAGTTGGCTTAATCGGTTGTTTTCCATTGCTTATCCTGTTGTTTTTATTATTCGATGCGGTAGGTTCGTTCATTGCCGTCGGCGAGGGTTACGTCTAGGGTTAATTTGATTTTGCCGGCGGCGATGGCGGCGGTGTCTGCCTGTATGCGGCGGACGGTTATGCGCGGTTCCCATCTTGCGAGGGCGGTAACGGCGGCTTGGTGGATGAGGGCGATGGCGGCGGGGCCTGCGGGCATATCGATCAAGTCGGGAATAAAGCTGCCGTATTCTTCGCGCATGAGCCGCGTTCCTATCCTTGTGAACAGGATGTTGCGGATGGATTGGGCGATGTGGGCGGCGGTGTCTTGCCCGCGTCCGTTTTCTGCGTCGGTCATTGGGGTTTTCCTGTCGTGCCGCCGGAGTCGCCGGGGTGGGTGTGTTCGGACAGGCTGATGCCGTTGCTGACAACCGCCCCTGTGTTGGTCAGTGTGCCGTTGTGGTTGATGTCGCCGTCAATGTTCGTGCCGCCGCCGCTGCCGCCTTGGCCGTTCATGCCGTTTTGGTAGGTCAGCAGCCCTTGGGCGGTGGTGGTTTGGTTGACGGTCAGGTGGCCGGTTATGGTGGTTTGGGGGGTGTCGATGGTCAGGCTTGTTGCGGCTTTGAGTTCCATCTCGCCGGTTTGGTGGTTGTAGCGGATGTGCGCGCCGTCGGGGAATCGGACGACGGTTTCGGCGGGGTCGGCGGACGGGGCGGGGTATCGGTCGGAGGCTTGGCCGCATAAAACTACGCCGTTCTCGGGTTCGCCAGCGGGGGATAAGATGGTGCAGGCTTCGCCGACACTGGGGATGCGCCATACTGACACGCCGCCGGCAAAGGGGACGATATAGGGCAGCCAGTCGGTGGTCATGCCGCCGTGTTGTGCGCGGACGCGGTTGGACGCGGGGTCGGTGTCGGCGATGGTGGCGGGTTTGATGAGGTTGTCTATTTGGCGGTCGGTCATTTCTGCCTCGTCTTGATGTGGGAAGCCGCCCCGTAATGGCGGAACGGGGCGGCTTTTGCCGTTTCCGGCGGGCTTCCAACAGAGCGAGGTTATTTTGGGGCGGCGGCGGGTCGGGGGCAAGCGGTGTGGGGCTTGGTTGTGGTTTTTAGGTTTTTTGGGGGGTAAAAATGCCGTCTGAAGGTTTCAGACGGCGTTTGTTTTTTCTATCCAATCGAGGAACTGTCGCCATTTTTCCAGCGGCATATCGGCCCGACGGGTTTCGGTATCGGGTTCGGCTTCCCAGCGGCCTACCTGTATGTAGTGCTTCACTCCGACGATTTGCGCCAACTCGGCCTGCGTCAGTTTGCAGCGGTTGCGTAGGGTGCGGAGGTTGTAAGGCGTGTAGCCGAGTTCCAGGTCGTTGCGGTTTATTTTGTTTCGCATATTTTTTTGACTGCCCGGCGGCAGGTTTCGGTAAGGACGGCGGCAAATCGGGCTTCGTCTGCCGGTTTGCCGTCGAAAAAAATAAAATCGTAAAGGGTAATGCCGTTTTCGGAATGGCGGTAATGCCCGCCCGGGCATTCGCCGTCTGTCTTCCTGTGGATTTTGGCAATCAGGCGGGGATAGCGGCAATGGGTAATGAAACGGCTTGCGCCGTCTTGCCCGATAATCCATTCGGGGTAGCGGTTGAATAGTGCGGCTCTGTTCATTTTGTTCGTGGGATAAAGCCCCTTGCGGGGCTTGTGGTCAGGCAAATTTGAATATCAGTGCCAACACGGCGGCGATGGCGGTAACCAGACCGGTGGCCGCCATCATGGGATACCAGCGGGACTCTTGGGCTATTTTTACGGATTCGGCGTTGATTTTGTGCGCGTCGGCAATGATTTTGGCGATTTCGGCATCTATTTTTCTTAACTCGGCGCGTTTCGTTTCTTGTTCGATTATGTTCATTGGATTTCCTTTCGTTTTTGGCGGTTGCCGCCGCTTGTCGGATGGCAGGATGTCTGCCATGTGTGTATATTAATACCTTTTAGGTCTTATTGCAAGTGTTTTGGGCAGGATGCCGTCTGAATTTTTTTCAGGCGGTTTTTTTGTTTTGCGGGGTTTGGGCGGCGGCTTCCCAGGCGGCGCGGTGGTGGCGGCTGTACCATTCGGCGAGTTCGCGCCGCTCTTGGAGGCGGTAGCTGTCGGCGGTCAGGTAGTGGTGCAGGCTGGAAAATCCGGCGCGTTGGAGGGCGGCGCGGCTGATGTGGCCGAGGGCGAGGTCTGTTGTGAGTGTGTCTTTTCCGGCGGTCAGACAGATGTTGGCAAGCAGGTGGCGGAAGCCGTGCATGGTGTGGTTGGATTTGCCGGGGGTTTTGCCGTCGTAGCCCAGGCGTTTGATGGCGTTGAGGGCGAATTTGATGCCGACGTGCGGCGGGCGCGGGTCGTTTTTGCGGCGCGGCCGGATGCAGGGGAAAAGGTGTGGGGTGTGTCCTGTTTGTGTGTACAGCTCTTGGAGGATTTCGACCGCCCAGTCTGACAGGGGCTGGGTAAAGTTGTTTTTTGTTTTCATGGCGGCGGCGGGGATGTGCCATAACCGGGCGGACAGGTCTATGTCTTGCCAGCGGGCGGACAGCAGGGTATTTGGTCGGGGGGCGGTCAGGGCGGCAAGCAGCAGCAGGGGGCGGGCGTACGGGTGCAGGTCGTGGGCGGTTTGGAGGGCGCGGTAAAAGTCTGTCAGTTCGTCGGGGCGGATGTGGGGCTGGGGTTTGGGTTTGCTTGTGTTCAGCAGTGGGCGGGCGGTGGTGGCGGGGTTGCGCCGCTCGTCGGTAATGATGCCGCGCCGGACGGCATAGTCCCATATTTGGGCGAGGATTTGGACGGTGCGCTTGGCGCGGGCGGGGATGTTGCGGCGGTTGAGGTGTTCGATAAATTTTGATACGCCGGCGGTGGTGATGTCGTTGATGTCGGTGTTGTTTTTGTAGTATTCGGTCAGGTAGGCGAGTGAAAAGCGGTCGCCTTCCAGTGTGTTGCGGGCGCGTTGCCCTATCCGGCTTTTTTGCCATTCGCGCGCCAATTCGGGCAGGCTGCGCCCGCTGCCGGGACGGGTGCGGCGGCGTTCGGCCACGGGGTCGATGCCGGCGGCGGTCTGCGCCCGGGCGGCGCGGGCAAGTTCGCGGGCCTGCTTGAGGCTGACGGCGGGATATACGCCCAAGGCTAGGGTTTTCTCGCGCCCGCCGTGCCGGTAGCGCATCCGCCAGTATTTGCTGCCGTTGGGGTGCAGCAGCAGATATAAGCCGCCGCCGTCGGCCAGCTTGCTTTGTTTGCCGTCTGCCTTGGCTGCTTCTATTTGTTTTTGGGTCAGTTTGTTGTGTGCCGCCATTTTGTTTGCCTTTTCCTTTTCCTTTGCCTTTGGGTTTGGTTGGGGTGCTTCTGTGTTCGGGCTTGTGTTTTGTACCCTGATTTGTACCCGCTTTTTTGTGTTGCTTGCTGTGAGTGGCAGTATAGGCGTGGGGGCTGTCTTTGCAAAGGGGTTTTTGTATATCGCTGTTTTTTATTTTGTTTTGTGTGGGTGTGTGGGTCGGGGTTGGGGGTATTCGTTTTTAGAAGCCGTTTTCCATCATGATTTGACCGGGAATGCGGTTGCGGTGCATGGCGTAACCCATGTCAAGCAGCGTTTGGAAAGTGTCTTTGACCATTTCCGGGTTGCCGCAAATCATAAACCGTGTGGATTCCGGGGTGAACTTGGTATGCAGCGCCTGTTCGATGCTGTTGTTTTTTAAGAGTTCCGGAATGCGTTTTCCACCTAAGCCCGAGGGGTTGGCGGCACGGGTGGTAACAGGGACGAAACGGAACGAGTGTCCGTATTCGCCTACCAGGGGATGTTCGGTCAATGCGGCGAGCCGGTCGTTGAAAATCAATTCTTCGGGAAAAGATACGGAATGTATCAGGTTGACGGTATCGAAACGCTGCCGGATTTCGGGTTGTTCGAGAATGGAAAGGAAGGGGGCGATGCCGGAGCCGGTGCAGAGCATCACCAAATCCTTGCCGTCGGGGAAGCGTTCGGGCAGGAGGAAGCCGGTGGCATTTTTATCGAGCAGGATGGTGTCGCCCTGTTGCATTTTGGCGAAACGGGCCGACATGGGGCCGTCTTGGATGAGTACGGCAAAATATTCGAGCGTGTCTGCATATTCTGCGGAAACGATGGAGTAGGCACGCCAAATAAAGCCTTCACCTTCGTAGAAACCGAGTCGGGAGAACTGTCCGGCTTTAAAACGGTAGGATTCGGGACGGCTGATGGCGAAAGTGATGAGTTTCGGCGTGTGGTGTTTGACCCACAAAATCTTTTCTTCAGTGAATTTTGCTTCGGGTGAGGCTGCCATGTTGTTGTCCTTGAGTGTGTTTGTCGGGATTATAGCCAATTTGGGTGTTTTTTTCTTCCTTACTCTGCTGGATTTTATGAAAAAATTAGGCTTGACCGTTTTTATCATCATACTTTTTCAAATACTACTAAAAAATGCATTACCGACTAGGCAGTAATGACGACGGATAGTTTTACAAAAGTTTCGGTCTACAGTTTATAGGTTTATAATAATAAAAATATCTATCAAAAGAATGTAATTTTTCTTTTTTTAAAAGTTGCATCTTGCCATTCTTGTAATCACATTCGTAATATTCAACATTTTTCAAATCCGAATCAAATAGATATTGAGGTAAAACATTCCCTTCTCTGTCTAGTTCTATTAATTCCTCAAAAACTATCTTACCTTTATAATAAAAAACAATTTTTTGGAAATCTGAATTGATTATATACAGTTTTACATAATCCCAATTAAAATTAGTTATATCACTAATTAAGAATTCTTTTTTATTATAATTAAAACTTATTTTGCTTATTACATTCTTTTCAAATATAAAAAAAATAACAATAGTGATTAATAAAGAAAATATATAAAGTATATTTTTATTCATCTTTTATCTTCTCCATTGTCTGGCTGAAATTTGTGCTCTGATTTGTTTTCTCCTCTGCTGAATTTTAAATCCAGCACCAGTATTATCTAATTGAATCAATGTATTGCTTGTATTTTGGTAATATTTTTCCAGATAATCTTTTTCTTACGATATCATAATTTCCATTACTGTTTCTTTCTGCTTGATAAAAACCATTATTTTTATAAGTTTCCAAAATTAATCCAGCCAACTCTTTTGTATTTAACCTGTTAGTATATTTGGAATTTGCCCGATGCCGGCAGTAGAATATCCCTTTTATCCTCAGCAGAGCCGATGTCTTCACGCAAAATCATCCACATCGACATGGACGCGTTCTACGCATCGGTAGAACTGCGCGAGCAGCCGCATTTGAAAGGGCGGCCGGTGGTCGTGGCGTGGGAGGGTGCGCGTTCGGTGATTTGCGCCGCATCGTATGAGGCACGGCAGTTTGGGCTGCATTCCGCGATGTCGGTGGCAACGGCGAAAAGGCTGTGTCCGCAAGCGGTGTATGTGCCGCCGCATTTCGATTTGTACCGTCAGGTTTCCGCGCAGATTCACGCCGTATTCAGGCGTTATACCGATTTAATCGAACCCCTGTCGCTGGACGAAGCCTATCTTGACGTTACCCATAATTTCAAAAACATCCCTTACGCCAGCGAAGTTGCCAAAGAAATCCGTGCCGCCATTTTTGCGGAAACGGGTTTGACCGCATCCGCAGGCATCGCGCCGAACAAATTTCTGGCGAAAATCGCGTCGGACTGGCGCAAGCCGAACGGGCAGTTTGTGTTGCCGCCGCACAAAGTCATGGCATTTTTGGAAACTCTGCCTTTGGGCAAAATCCCCGGAGTGGGCAAGGTAACGCTGAAAAAAATGCAGTCGCTGGGTATGCAGACGGCGGGCGACTTGCGCCGTTTCGAGCGCGGCGAGCTCTTAAACCATTTCGGACGCTACGGCTACCGCCTCTATGATTTGGCGCGCGGTACGGACGAACGCCCCGTCAAAGCCGAACGCGAACGCCTCCAAATCTCCACAGAAATCACCCTGCCCGAAGACTTGCCGCTGGAGCAGGCTGCCGGACACCTGTCCCATCTTGCCGAAGACCTGTGGCGGCAAATCACGCGCAAAAACGTCGAAGCCCAAAGCGTAACGCTCAAGCTGAAGACCTACGATTTCCGCATCATCACGCGCATGCTGACTTATTCCTCCGTATTGCCCGACTGCGCCTCCCTGCTTCAGGCGGCGCAAATGTTGACGGCGCGCGTCCCGCCGCAGACGGAAGACGCGTTCCGCCTTATCGGTATCGGCGTGGGACATCTTGTGCCGAAAAACCAGCAGCAGGGCTTGTGGGCGTAAACCGCTTGCCGCGCGCCGTTCAAAAATATGCCGTCTGAACGGCTTTCAGACGGCATCGCGGCATCGGTTTAATCCGCCGGACCGCCTTTTTTCATGCTGTCGAGCCTTCCGATTATGTCGGCAAGGTTGCGCCTGCCTTCTTCCTTGCTCACAATCGGTTCGCCGCCTTTGCGTCCCAATATTTTCAAATCTTCCTGCGGCATTTCTCCTATAAACCGGCTGGGTTCGGGGAATTGCCAAACCCCTTGTTTTTTGCGTTTGACGCAGTGGGTCAGTGTAAGTTGGCGTTTGGCGCGGGTAATGCCGACGTACATCAGGCGGCGTTCTTCTTCGACGTTGCCTTCTTCGATGCTGTCGTTGTGCGGCAGGATGCCCTCTTCGCAACCGACAAGGAAAACATACGGATACTCCAAACCTTTGGCGGCGTGTAGCGTGGACAGAGAGACGGCATCGGCTTCCTCCTCGTCTTTTCTCTCCAAAAGTCTCATCAAGGCGACGGTTTGGGCGAGTTCGATGATGTTTTTGCCGTCCCCTTCTTCTTTTCGTGCAAACCACGATACCAACTCGCCGACGTTGCGCCATTTGATTTCGCCGGCTTTGCCTTCCTCGTTTTGCATCAAATGGTTTTCGTAGCCGATTTCTTCGAGCAGGCTGTTGATGAGTTCGCCTGCCTCGGCGGTTTCGGCTTTGGCGCGGTAGTTGCCGAACATATCCATAAAGGCTTGCAGGTGTTGGCGGTTGGTATTGTTCAGTGTGGCAAGGGCCTCTTCGTTTTGTGCGGCTTCATACAGGCTGCATTCGTGTTCGTACGCGTAGGCGTTGAGTTTGCCCAGCGTTACGTCGCCGATGCCGCGTTTGGGCGTGGTAATGGCACGTAGAAAGGCGGGATCGTCATTGGGGTTGGCAAGCAGCCGCACATAAGACAACACGTCTTTGATTTCGGCTTTGTCGAAAAAGCTTTGTCCGCCGGAGAGCCGGTAGGGGATGCGCGCGCTGCGTAAGGCTTCCTCAAAAATCCGTGCCTGATGCTTGCCGCGGTATAACACGGCGAAATCGGCATATTGGGTTTTGTCGCCGCCGATGAGTTTTTGTTTGACGATTTGGCTGACGACCCAGTCGGCTTCGTGTTGCTCGTTTTGGCAGGCAACGACTTTGACGGGCTCACCTTCGCCCAATTGCGACCAAAGTTTTTTGGTAAACAGCTTGGGGTTGTTTTCGATGACTTTGTTGGCGATTTTGAGAATGCGCGCGGTGGAGCGGTAATTTTGCTCCAGCTTGATGACTTTCATCTGCGGATAGTTTTCCTGCATTTTGCGCAGGTTTTCCATGTTTGCACCGCGCCATGCGTAGATGGACTGGTCGTCGTCGCCGACGGCGGTAAACATGCCTTCCGCACCGGTCAGAAGTTTCATCAACGTAAATTGGCAGGTATTCGTATCTTGGCATTCATCAACCAGCAGATAACGCAACCGCCGCTGCCATTTGTTGCGCACTTCGCTGTTTTGCTGCAACAGTACGGAGGGCAGGCGGATTAAGTCGTCGAAGTCCACAGCCTGATAGCTTTGCAGGGTTTCCTGATAGCTCGAATACACGCGCGCGATCTGTTGTTCCCACACATTAGAGGCCGTCTGAACGACATCTTCAGGCGTTTTTAAATCGTTTTTCCACAGGGAAATCTGCTGCTGTGCTTTGAATAAAGCTTCTTTGCCCGTTCCGCCCAAAAGTTCATCGATGATTTCCGCGCAGTCTCCTGCATCGAGAATGGAGAAGTTTTTTTTGTAACCGATATGGTTCGCCTCTTCGCGCAAAATCTTTATGCCTAAAGCATGGAAAGTGCAGATTATTATTCGTTTAGCTTGACCTTTTGATAGCATTAAACTGATACGTTCCCTCATTTCTTTTGCGGCTTTATTAGTAAAAGTAATAGCTGCAATTTCATGGGATTGGTAACGTGATGATACAATCAAATGCTTGATTTTTTGAGTAATCACACCGGTTTTTCCGCTGCCTGCGCCGGCAAGGACGAGCAGGGGGCCGCCGAGGTAACGGACGGCTTCGAGCTGTTGGGGATTGAGTTTCATCATGTTTTGATGCCGTCTGAAATCAGTCTGCGCCGCTTTCGAGGCAGTCGAGTGCCGCACGGAGGGCGGATACGCCGATTTGCCCCGGCGCGGAGTTTTGCGTTCCCGAACCGAACGTGATGCTTGAGCCGAACGTTTGTCCGGCAAGCCGGCTGACCGCACCCGTCTGCCCCATCGACATCGTAACAATTGGTTTGGAGGCAAGCTCTTTCGCTTTGAGTGTGGCAGAAAGCAAAGTCAGCACATCTTCCGCGCTTTGCGGCATCACTGCAATTTTGCAGATGTCCGCGCCGTAGTCCTCCATCTGTTTCAGACGGCATACGATTTCTTCTTGCGGCGGCGTGTGGTGAAACTCATGATTGCAGAGCAGGGCGGCGATGCCGTTTTTTTGAGCATTTGCCACGGCGCGCCGGACGGCGGTTTCGCCGGAAAACAGCTCGATATCGATAATGTCGGGCAGGCGGCTTTCGATCAGCGCGTCGAGCAGTTCAAAATAATAATCGTCCGAACACGGGAACGAGCCGCCTTCGCCATGCCGTCTGAACGTAAACAGCAGCGGTTTGTCGGGCAGCGCGTCGCGGACGGTCTGCGTGTGGCGCAATACTTCGCCGATGCTGCCCGCGCATTCCAAAAAGTCGGCGCGGAACTCGACGATGTCGAAGGGCAGGTTTTGGATTCGGGACAGCACGGAGGACAAATCGGCGGCATCTCGGGCGATAAGCGGCACGGCGATTTTGGTGCGCCCGCTTCCGATAACGGTATTTTTGACGGTCAGGCTGGTGTGCATGGCGGTTGTTGCGGCTGAAGGGAACGGTAAAGACGCAATTATAGCAAAGGCACAGGCAATGTTTCAGACGGCATTTCTGTGCAGCCGGCTTGATATGAATCAAGCAGCATCCGCATATCGGAATGCAGACTTGGCACAAGCCCCGTCTTTTCTAGTCAGTTCGCAGTTCTTACAGTATGATTGCACAACACGCCCTAACACGGCGCGTGCAGGATACGGCGGCGGACCGCCGGTCGGAAATTTCAGAATCGGAGCAGGCATTATGTTGACCCCCACGCAGCAAGTCGGTTTGATTTTACAGCACCTCAAAACACGCATCTTGGACATCTACACGCCCGAACAGCGTGCCGGTATCGAAAAATCGGAAGACTGGCGGCAGTTTTCGCGCCGTATGGATACCCATTTCCCCAAACTGATGAACGAACTCGACAGCGTGTACGGCAACAACGAAGCCCTGCTGCCTATGCTGGAAATGCTGCTGGCGCAGGCGTGGCAGAGCTATTCCCAACGCAGCGCGTCCCTGAAAAACATTGACATCGAACGCGAAAACAACCCCGATTGGATTTTGTCCAACAAACAGGTCGGCGGCGTGTGCTATGTCGATCTGTTCGCAGGCGATTTGAAGGGCTTGAAAGCCAAAATCCCTTATTTTCAAGAGCTTGGTTTGACTTATCTGCACCTGATGCCGCTGTTCAAATGTCCCGAAGGCAAAAGCGACGGCGGCTATGCCGTCAGCAGCTACCGCGATGTCAATCCGGCACTGGGCACGATAGGCGACTTGCGCGAAGTCATTGCCGCGCTGCACGAAGCCGGCATTTCCGCCGTCGTCGATTTCATCTTCAACCACACCTCCAACGAACACGAATGGGCGCAACGCTGCGCCGACGGCGACCCGCTGTTCGACAATTTCTACTATATTTTCCCCGACCGCCGTATGCCCGACCAATACGACCGCACCTTGCGTGAAATCTTCCCCGACCAGCACCCGGGCGGCTTCTCGCAACTGGAAGACGGACGCTGGGTGTGGACGACCTTCAACTCCTTCCAATGGGATCTGAATTACAGCAATCCTTGGGTATTCCGAGCAATGGCGGGCGAAATGCTGTTCCTTGCCAACTTGGGCGTTGACATCCTGCGTATGGATGCCGTTGCCTTTATTTGGAAACAAATGGGTACAAGCTGCGAAAACCTGCCGCAGGCGCACGCCCTCATCCGCGCGTTCAATGCCGTTATGCGTATCGCCGCGCCCGCCGTGTTCTTCAAATCCGAAGCCATCGTCCACCCCGACCAAGTCGTCCAATACATCGGGCAGGACGAATGCCAAATCGGTTACAACCCCCTGCAAATGGCATTGTTGTGGAACACCCTTGCCACGCGCGAAGTCAACCTGCTCCATCAAGCACTGACCTACCGCCACAACCTGCCCGACCACACTGCATGGGTCAACTACGTCCGCAGCCACGACGACATCGGCTGGACGTTTGCCGACGAAGATGCGGCATATCTGGGCATAAGCGGCTACGACCACCGCCAATTTCTCAACCGCTTCTTCGTCAACCGCTTCGACGGCAGCTTCGCGCGCGGCGTACCCTTCCAATACAATCCCAACACGGGCGACTGCCGCGTCAGCGGTACGTCCGCCGCATTGGCAGGCTTGGCTCAAAATGACCCCCACGCCGTCAGCCGCATCAAACTTTTGTACAGCATCGCATTGAGTACCGGCGGTCTGCCCCTGATTTACCTCGGCGACGAAGTCGGCACGCCCAACGACGACGGCTGGGCGCAAGACAGCAACAAAAGCGACGACAGCCGTTGGGCGCACCGTCCGCGCTACAACGAAGCCCTGTACGCGCAACGCAACGATCCGTCGACCGCAGCCGGGCAAATCTATCAGGGCTTGCGCCATATGATTGCCGTCCGCCAAAACAATCCGCGCTTCGACGGCGGCAGGCTGGTTACCTTCAACACCAACAACAAGCACATCATCGGCTACATCCGCAACAACGCGCTTTTGGCATTCGGCAACTTCAGCGAATATCCGCAAACCGTTACCGCGCATACCCTGCAAGCCATGCCCTTCAAGGCGCACGACCTCATCGGCGGCAAAACTGTCAGCCTGAATCAGGATTTGACGCTTCAGCCCTATCAGGTCATGTGGCTCGAAATCGCCTGACGCACGCTTCCCGAATGCCGTCTGAACCGTTTCAGACGGCATTTGTGCCGAAGCGGACGGTAGTCCCCAAAAGGGAAACATGCGATAATAGCCGCCCATCACATTCCGCGCCGCAGCCCGACTGTGCCGCACATTACATACCGCATTTGTTCCGGAGTAACCCCAATGTCAGACGACAAAAGCAAAGCCCTTGCCGCCGCCTTGGCGCAAATCGAAAAAAGTTTCGGCAAAGGCGCCATCATGAAAATGGACGGCAGCCAGCAGGAAGAAAACCTCGAAGTCATTTCCACCGGATCGCTCGGATTAGACCTCGCCCTCGGAGTCGGCGGCCTGCCGCGCGGGCGCATCGTCGAAATCTTCGGACCCGAATCCTCCGGCAAAACCACACTCTGCCTCGAAGCCGTCGCCCAATGCCAGAAAAACGGCGGCGTGTGCGCCTTTGTCGATGCCGAACACGCCTTCGATCCCGTTTACGCCCGCAAACTCGGCGTAAAAGTCGAAGAGCTTTACCTGTCCCAGCCTGATACCGGCGAACAGGCATTGGAAATCTGCGACACACTCGTCCGTTCGGGCGGCATAGATATGGTAGTCGTCGATTCCGTAGCCGCACTCGTCCCCAAAGCCGAAATCGAAGGCGATATGGGGGACAGCCACGTCGGACTGCAGGCGCGCCTGATGAGCCAGGCTTTGCGCAAACTGACCGGGCACATCAAAAAAACCAACACGCTGGTTGTATTCATCAACCAAATCCGGATGAAGATCGGCGTAATGTTCGGCAGCCCCGAAACCACCACCGGCGGCAACGCCCTCAAATTCTACTCCTCCGTCCGCCTCGACATCCGCCGTACCGGATCCATCAAAAAAGGCGAAGAAGTATTGGGCAACGAAACCCGCGTCAAAGTCATCAAAAACAAAGTCGCCCCCCCGTTCCGTCAGGCAGAGTTTGACATCCTCTACGGAGAAGGCATCAGTTGGGAAGGCGAATTGATCGACATCGGCGTGAAAAACGACATCATCAACAAATCCGGCGCGTGGTACAGCTACAACGGTGCGAAAATCGGTCAGGGCAAAGACAACGTCCGCGTCTGGTTGAAGGAAAACCCCGAAGTCGCCAATGAAATCGACGCAAAAATCCGCGCCCTCAACGGCGTAGAAATGCACATCACCGAAGGGACGCAGGACGAAACCGACGGCGAACGCCCCGAAGAATAAAACCTGAAATCCCGATAAACGGTACTTCTGCTGCGAAGTACCGTTTTTTTTGAGCCGCCTCCGAACGGCTTGATTTGAGTTTTGGTATTTTTGCCCAATGGGGTGAAAAATACAGTTGCTACGCCTTACCCTACACACTTGTCCCGCGCCCTCTGAAATACACATCCGCCCGTTATGCGATACGGTTTTCCCGTTGCAAACCATCGGGCGGGGCAATAAAAATGCCGTCTGAAGTCTTTCAGACGGCATTTTTCAACGCTTCGGGGTTGTTACCAGATATAGCCCACGCCGACACCGCCGCCGGCTTTGCTTCGGGTATTGACGTTGAGCTGGCCTTTGACCACCCATTTGCCGTTGTCGCTGATGCTGGAGTAGCCGACGGCGAGTGCGCCTGTCGAACCGTATGCGCCCGTCGCGGCGGAAATCATCGATTTTCCGGGCAGGTACGATTGCGGCAAGGCGGCTGCGGCATTCGCACCGGCGGCAACGCCTTCCAATTCGCGTTTCAACGCCCTGACCATACCGACGGCCTGATCGGCGATGCCTTTGGTTGCCGCATACAGCTGGCTGCCGTTAATCGCATCGGTGGAAGTGGCAGAGATTTCGCCTGCCGCGACGTTTTGGATACGTCTTTCTTCGCCGCTCGCGCCGAC
Source organism: Neisseria viridiae (assembly GCF_962747995.1). Classification (GTDB taxonomy): domain Bacteria; phylum Pseudomonadota; class Gammaproteobacteria; order Burkholderiales; family Neisseriaceae; genus Neisseria; species Neisseria viridiae. Next base: position 153,966 of record NZ_CAUJAJ010000004.1, read on the forward strand.
AGAAACCGCACCGTGCGCCGTTGCGCCGGCAAAGCCGTTTACCGTACCTGTCGCGCCGGCGGTTGTGGTATTACCCGCCGTGCCGTCGGATTTCAGGTTGCTGCCCGGTTTTTCTGTCGCGGTTGAAGCATTACCGAGATAAACGGAATTTTCTACGGTTTTACCTAAGGCTTGCGGTACTTTTTCCGTTGTCTTATTGCCGTCCTTTCCAATAATTTCTTTTTCTTCAGTCAGCACATTGCCATTTGCATCGCGTTTCGCATTAACACTATTACCCAACACAAAAGTGTTTTTAGAAGTAATACGGTTATCGTTACCGAAAGCGTAGCTGCCGCCGGCTTTATCTTCGATGTAGTTCGGATCGCCGAATGCGCCGGATTTTTCCGCATTCACAACGTTGCCCGTACCAATCGCCACCGTGTTATCGCGCAAGGCTTTTGAGCCGTAGCCGAAAGCAATGGCATTTTCGCCTGCCGCATCGGCTTTCGCGCCGATTGCCGTTGCAAATTTGCCGCTTGCGCTGGAATCGATTTCATTGCTTCGTTCGATTCTGCTAGTCGCTTTGCCGTCGTTGGAGTGGAAGAACTTAATCCCCTGTTCATTCATATTGTAGATGGCTTCAACCACCGAATTGGTGATAACTTCTTTTCTGCCTTCCACATTATAAGTGGTCAATAACGGGGTTTTACCGTCTTCGCCCACCACGACGTTGTGATACGTTTTGTTGGTATCGTTCGCGTTTCCGGCTGTGCCGACGTTTACCGTTTTACCATCCTTATCTACCGTGATACTCGTGATATTCGGTGTTTTGTTGCCGGTCAATGCGAAAATCTGGCTGCCGTTTACCGCCTGTTTGCTATTTGGAGAAATATCGCCATTAGCCACATTGTCAATGACCACGCCCTTACCGTTCGATTGATTGTTCGGATCAAGGCTGACAACGTGTTTTTCATCGGTGGAAACTTTTGAATCATCAACCGCTTGTGTTGATATATCCGCAGTACCGTCAGCTTTGGCGTGATACCATTTATCGTTGTCTTTCACAACTTTCTTGCCGTCTGAATCCACGTTACCGAGGGTAACTTCTTTGTCCATATCAGTCGAACCGTCATCTTTCAGTTCATACCATTTAGTTTGACCCTTTGCGACAACTTTAGTGATTTTCTTACCGTTTGCATCGGTATTGTAGATTTGCGTTAAAGGCAATTCCACATCGGTTTTCACAAAGGTTGTGGTTACTTTTTCGCCGTTTGCATCGATGCTTTCCACCGTTGCCGCGCTCACTTTGGTATGTTTGCCATCGGCAAAACGGACTTTATCGTTGGCATTTACAGTTTCCGCTTTAGTATCAGACAAGGCTTTTGTCTTATCATCAAACGCTGCTTTCGCATCAGCTTCATTTGCCAAACCAAGCTCAAAGCCTGATTTCGCAATCGCATCTGCCACTTGGTTACCTGTTACATAACCAGAACCTTTGTTGGTTAGGGTAACTTCGGTTTTGTTTCCGTCAGCAGAAACGACTTTGCCGTTTTCAACCTTATATTTTTCAGTTTTACCTGTCATCGGTTTACCGGTTGTCGGGTCAATATCCTCTTTGCTGTAATACTTATCATCAACTTTAACCAGGCTCGTTTCCTTGCCATTGGTTTCTTTGACGGTAAATTCATTCGATTTAACCACTTCGCCTTTAGCCAATTCAAAGGTAATTTCACGCGTACCGTTATCCAATGTTTTACCGGACACATTGATACCGTTGCCGCTCTTGAATTTCACTTCGTTCGCATTCCGCACCTGAGCGTGATATTCCTTTGAGCCGCCTGTGGTTTTGTCCGCAGAAATGACCCAGCCCAAGCCGCGCAAATCGCCCACGGTTGCGGCGGTATTGTCGGCAACAGTCGGATTATTATTCGCGTCTTTTTCATCCAAATTGGTCAAGCCTTTATAGGCATTGTCGGCATTTTTAGTGATGTTATCTAAATCTTTACCGACAATCGGATTCTCAGGATCAAATTTCTTCAGTCCGCTCACAACGTTTTTAACCGCTTTATTACCCGCGCTGATGCCGTCTGAACCGATTTTAACTTTATCGGCATCAGTCGCATTACCGCCATTCGCGCCGGTTGCCGGCGTAAAGGTCAAGCCGTCTTTGGTAATCTTCGTGCTTGCACTGTTCGTACTGCCGTTTGCGTCTTTAAACTCCACGCTGGTCAGGTCTTTCAGGTCTTTTTTCAGTGAGTAAGTAAAGTCTTTTCCAGACTGTTTCACTTTCAAGTTATCGCCTGCTTTAAAGGTTACCTTGTCGCCCGCTTTAACTTCTTGCTCTGTTAAAGTTGTAGGCTCAACCTCGCCAGTGCCATCTTTACCAGCAGTTGCAGTCCAGCTTAAGCTGTTTAAGGCAGTTACCAAATCGCCTGCTTTAACCAGTTTATTTTTGCTATCATCAGCAACATCAGCCACTTTACCTTTCGGTTTGTCAGCTTCATTACCACTATTCACAGTAAGTGCGGTCGTATCTGCAACGATTTTTTTGCTAGTGTCATCAATCTTCCAGCCGTCGCCAACATTTACATCGTACTTAACAGTAATAGCTCCACTTTGTGCATTTTTACTTACGGTCGCTTTTGTTACATTACCATCAGCAAAGGTTACATTTGTGCCTGATGTAACGGTTTCAAAATTATCTCCGGCTTGACCAGCCTGACCATTGGCAGCGGTTGTTTTAATTCTCCAACCAGCTTTGTTCACTGCATTGATAACAGTCTCCGCAGTCACTAAGCCTTTACCCTCGTCCATATCTTCAGTTGCATTTGCTGGCGCGCCAGTATTTGCATCTTTCAACTGTTTACCAGTAAGCAACTTACCGTCTTTTTCTTTGATAACGGAAGTCTTCGCACCGATTTTAATTTCGGTTCTAGCTCCGCCGTCTTTGCTATCTACGGTAACAGTTGTTGTATTTGTATCTGCACTCAAAAATTCTACGGTGTCATAAGTGCGGACGAAATCAACATTTTCCGATTTTCCAGTTGTCGAATCGGTTTTAACGCCCTTAATGTTCCAACCGCTATTTAAAACATCTTTAACTGTTGCCGCTCGTCCATAATGGGCTGTATGGTCGCCACGCGTAACACTACTTGTGGCAGCACCATCAAGCGTATTTGTCAAGGTTGAATCTAAGCCGTTTAAATGAACATTTCCGTTACCTGCTTTCACCAAGTTCAAACCGTTTGCATCACTGGTAATATCAACTTTATTCGTGCCTTTACCAATCGATAACTTCTCACTTAAAGTTGCGCTTTCTGTCTCAATGCTTTTTGCCAAAGCAAAGGTAACGGATTTGTCATCCTTATCCAGCTTGGCTTTTAAGTTTTTGCCTGCTTTAAAGGTTAACGTGTCGCCTGCTTTGAGAGCTTGGTCTGCATTATCAGCTTGTTGATTGTCCTCAATTTCATCTTCTGTGCTTTCCACTTTCACAAAGGTTGCCGCACTGTTGATAGCCTCCGCAACGTCGCCGACAGTCGCCACTTTATTCTTGTCAGCGTCGCTTGGTTGCCCGCCATTTGCAGCAGCATCTGAAGCCTTAACAACCACTTTACCGCGATTTGTGTCAGCAGTTGTACCAGCGTTAGGCGCATCAGTTTTAACAGTTTCAAAGCTACCTTTGGTAACAGACGCACCATTAGCATCTACAGTCAATAAGTTGTCAGCATCATCTTTAGCTTTCACTTTAATCTTGCCGTCGGTATCTTTCTCAAGACCATCGCCATCTTTGGTTTCTGCCACATCAATGGTAATGGTGTGTTTGCCGTTTGCAGAAGTAGAAGTAACTTTCGCACCGCCTTTGCCTTCAAACAACACTTCATCCGCCTGTTTGACTTGTTGGCTTTTCTCATTTGTTGTGCCGTTTTTGCTAGACAATACCCAACCCAATTTACGCAAATCGCCTACGGTTGCGGCGGTGCTGTCAGCCACCAACGGCTGTTTATGCTCATCTTTTTCATTTAGATTCAATAAACCGGTATAAGCACCAGTAGCATCAAGCTGTCTCTCCAAATCGGTTGCAGAATTAGCGGTAGTATTGAAATTCGGATTATTCGTATCGCCATAAGCATTCAAACCGCTTGTAACATTCTTAACGGTTTTACCGCCGACGCTAATGCCATCTTTGGTTACGCTGATGGTGTTTCCGTTAGACGCACCTGTGCCTGCCGCAGCACCATTAGCTACCGGAGTGATGGTTAAGCCGTTTTGGTCAATCTTGGTGCTTGCACCGTTGTTACCGCCATTCGCTGCACCTTTAAGCTCAATGCTGGTCAGGTCTTTCAGCTCTTTTTTCAGCGAGTAGGTGAAGTCTTTGCCGCTTTGTTTGATTTTCAGGTTGTCGCCCGCTTTAAAGGTTACTTTGTCGCCAGCTTTGACTTCTTGTTCGGTTGCGTTACCCTCTTTTTCGCCACCGTCTTCTGTATCAGCAGTCGCCGTCCAGCTTAAGCTGTTTAAGGCTGTTACCAAATCGCCTGCTTTAACAAGTTTTTTCTTGTCGTCTTCAGAAGTAATCTCTTTGACTTTACCTTTCGGAGTTGTGTTATCAACAGCACCATTTGCAGCCGCTCCATTCACAGTAAGCGTGGTCGTATCTGCAACGATTCCTTTAGTCGCATCCACTTTTAAGCCATCAGCAGCTTTTACATCGTACTTAACAGTAATACCATTGCCGTTAGCATCTTTAGTTACAGTCGCAGTTGTACCATTGCCATCATCAAAGGTTACATTTGTGCCTGATGCAACGGTTTCAAAATTATCTCCGGCTTGACCAGCCTGACCATTAGCGGTTGTTTTAATTCTCCAACCCGCCTTGTTTACTGCGTCAATCACAGTTTCCGCAGTTACTAAGCCTTTGCCTTCGTCTGCATCTTCTGCTGTGTTAGTTGCTGTACCAGTATTTGCTTCTTTTAACTGCTTACCTGTGAGCAACTTACCATTATGCTCTTTGATAACGGAAGTCTTCGCACCGATTTTAACTTTAGTGGTTTTTCCATTATCTTCACTATCTACTGTAACCGTTGTGGTTTCCTCACTTCCGCTCAAAAACTCAACTGTGTCGTAAGTACGGACAAAATCAACATTTTCTGACTGTTTAGTTGCTGAGTTAGATTTAACACCCTTGATATTCCAACCTACATTTAAGACATCTCTAACACTTGCCGCACGTTTTTTCTCGTCGTCAGTAACATTACCGTTTAAATTAGTTGTCACTCCAGTATTAGACAACGTATCGTGCAAAGTAGAACCGATACCGTTCAGATGAACCGTAGTGTCGCCGTTTGTCCCCGCCGTTTCTTTCGCGAAATTCAAGCCTTTGGTGTCGCTTGTGATATTGACTTTATTGCCGTTCTCGCCAATCGATAATGTTTTGCTCAAAGTCGCGCTATCTGTCTCAATGCTTTTTGCCAAAGCAAAGGTAACGGATTTGCCGGTCTTATCCAACTTGGCTTTTAAGTTTTTGCCTGCTTTAAAGGTTAACGTATCGCCTGCTTTAAGGGCTTCTTCGGCATTATCTGCCCCATTGGCTGCTGCATCTTCAATGTCGTCAGTAGTGTTTTCTACTTTTACGAAAGTTTCTGCTTTGTTAATAGCGTCGGCAACATCCTTCACTGTTGCCACGTCCTTATCGGTAGCATCAGTTCCATTTGCACTTTTCGCTTTTACCTGACCTTTCTTGTCGCCATTGGCTGTGGTGCTTACAACTTCAAGCTTGCCTTTGGCAACAGACGCACCTTTCGTTGCATCAACAGTTAAAACATTGTTTCCATCTGTGTTGTCCACTTTCAGCTTAATCTTGCCGTCAGTGGTTTTCTCGATGCCGTCTGAAGCCTCGATTTTGGTTTCTGCAACATCAATCGTTACGGTATGTTTGCCGTTTTCGGTTTTTGCGGACACGGTGGCTTTGCCCGTGCCTTTGAACTCGACTTCTTCGGCGTTTTTAACGGCGGCGTGGAATGCCGTATCGGTTGTGCCTGTGCCGTTTGTGGTTTTATCAGCCGAAAGCACCCAGCCGAGTTTACGCAAATCGCCTACGGTTGCGGCTGTGGTGTCGGCTACGGACGTGCCTGTGCCCCCGCCATTTGCAGGTGTTGTAGCAGTATCTAAATTAATCAAGCCATTTTTAGCCGTATTGGTGTTGGCTGCGGGTTGTCCGTTTTGGGTATCCCCGTAGGTTTTCAAACCGCTTGCAACGTTGGTAATGGCTTTATTACCTGCACTAATGCCGTCTTTAGTTACGCTGATTTTGTTTGCATCAGTCGCACCCGCACCATTCGCCAGCGTGATGGTTAAGCCGTCTTTGTCAATTTTAGTGCTTGCACCGTTCGCGCCAGTTCCGCCATTTGCTGTATTACCCAAAGTAACGCTTGTCAAACCCGTAAGTTCGTCTTTCAGCGAATAAGTAAAGTCTTTTCCAGACTGTTTCACTTTCAAGTTTTTGCCTGCTTTGAAGGTTACAGTTTCGCCTGCTTTGACTTCTTGTTCGGTTGCTGTTGTTGGGTCAACTTCGCCATCGGTATCCTTGTCAGCTTTCGCTTTCCAGCTTAATTTGTTTAACGCATCAGCCAAACTGCCTGCATCAACAAGTTTCTTCGTATCGCCGTTAGTGCCATTAGGGGCGGTAACTTTACCGTCTGTTACGGTAAGCTTGGTCGTGTCTGCAACGATTTTTTGGTTATCCAGCTTCAAACCGTCGCCAACACTTGCAACAACTTTTCCGCCCTCAACTTTCAAGCCGTCGCCGGTGGTTACATCGTATTTGACGTTGATTTTAGTCTCGCCATTTTCGGTTACTTTGCTTACGGTTGCTGTGGTCGCATTGCCGTTTTTGAAGTTCACGCTCGTGCCGGATGTAACGGTTTCAGCAGTGCCCGCATTCACGGCGGTTGCACCGGTTTCGGCAGTCGTACCCTCGCCGCTTACCCTCCAACCGCTCTTGTTCACGGCATCAATTACGGCTTTTGCAGTAACCAAGCCGGTGCCGGTGTCATTATCATCAGTAGCAGGGGTGGTATTTGTACCGCCGTTTGTTTGATTGTCCTTACCGGTAAGCAACTTACCGTCTTTTGCAGCGATAACGGAAGTTTTCGCACCGATTTTAACTTTAGTGGTTTTTCCACTATTTTCACTATCCACAGTTACGGTTGTTGTATCTTTATTTTCACTCAAGAACTCAACTGTGTCGTAAGTATGAACAAAATCGACACTTTCTGATTGACCAGTTGTTGAACCGGGTTTAACACCCTTAATATTCCAACCCGCATTCAATACATCTTTAATACTTGCTGCACGAGTGTAATGTGTACTTTGGTTGCCCGCATCAACGTGAGTAGCAGGAGAACCCGCAAGCGTATCGTGTAAAGTTGAACCAATACCATTCAAGTAAACCGTAGTATCGCCATTAGTACCCGTAGCGTCTTTCGCAAAGTTCAAGCCGTTTGCCGTGCTAGTGATATTTACTTTTGGCGTTGCAGTACCACCTGCAACTTTATTACCGCCAATCGTTAAGGTATCACTCACTTTCGCAGTTTTAACATCAAGGTCTTTCGCTAAAGCAAATGTTACATCTTTACCATCACGTTTAACCTTTAAGTTTTTACCCGCTTTTAAGGTTAAGGTGTCGCCTGCTTTAAGGGCTTGGTCTTTAGTTGCATCTTGGGTTGTAGCACCATTTTCAATATCTTCATCTGTGCTTTCCACTTTCACAAAGGTTGCCGCACTGTTGATAGCCTCCGCAACGTCGCCGACAGTCGCCACTTTTTTCTTATCATCCGCAGTTGCTTGACCGACATTTGCAGAAGCCTTAACGGTTACTTTGCCACGGTCGTTAGCATTTCCACCTTGACCTGTAGTCGTTGTTGTCTCTACTGTATTAAACTCGCCTTTGGTAACGGACACGCCGTCATCACCTACGGTTAATAAGTTTTCTTCTCCCGCTTTGGATTTGACTTTGAGCTTAATCGTGTTACTGGTAGTAGTAGTATCTTTCTCAAGACCGTTGCCGGCTTCTACTGTTGCCACATCAACGGTTACGGTGTGTTTGCCGTTTGTGGTTTTTGCGGACACGGTTGCGCCGTTTTTGCCGACAAATTCAACTTCCGTTGCGTTTTTAACGGCAGCGTGGAACTCTTTATCTTGTGTTTCATCTGTAGTTTTCTTAGATGAAAGCACCCAGCCTAAGCCTGCCAAGTCACCTACGGTTGCGGCTTTGTTGGCTAAACCATTATTTGTTGTTGTACCGCCAGTTGCGGTGTTTGTCAGGCTGCTTAAATCAACCAAGTCTTTCTTAGCGTCATTATTATTGCCATTGTATTTAGTCAAACCACTCTTAACATTGGTAATTTCTTTGTTACCTGCACTAATACCTGACGTGGTTACGCTGATTGTGTTTGCGTCAGGCGTAGTTGTGCCTGCCGCAGCACCATTCGCCGGCGTGATGGTTAAGCCGTCTTTGTCAATTTTGGTGCTTGCGCTGCCTGTTCCGCCGTTTGCGTCTTTAAACTCTACGCTGGTCAGGTCTTTCAGCTCTTTTTTCAGGGAGTAGGTGAAGTCTTTGCCGCTTTGTTTGATTTTCAGGTTGTCGCCTGCTTTGAGGGTAACTTTGTCGCCTGTATTGACTTCTTGTTCGGTAGGTGCAGTGTTTGCAGGGTCAAGTTCGCCACCGTCTTCTTTACCGGCGGTGATTTTCCAAGAGCCGCCTGTGTTTGCGCCTTGGGTTTGGGCGGCTTTGATGGTAACGGTGTGTTTTGTTCCCTGGCTTGTGGTGGTTACTTCAACGCCTTCGCCTTTAAATTCTACTTCGTCGCCGCTTTTGACGGTCGAGGTCGTGCCGTTGCCGGCTGCGGCAGTACCGTTGGTGGTTTTAAGCTGCCAGCCTAATTTGTTTAACGCGGTCGTTAAACCGTCGGCGTTGACGAGTTTTTTCTTGTCATTTTCTGATGTAGGGGCGGTTACTTTGCCGTTGTTAACGGTAAGGGTAACGGTATCGGCAACGAGTTTGTCGGTGGTGGTGTCAATCTTCAAGCCGTCGCCTGCTTTTACTTTGAACTTGGCGGAACGCCCTTCTTGGTCGATTCCAATCCCGCCGTTTTCGCGGAGGTAGAGGTAGCTGCTTTTCAGTTTTGGGCGAGCTTCTGAAGACTCAGCAGCTTCTACTGAAATAGCACGCTTTCCCTGTTCGTCATCATTAGCAGTTGCAAACTCCGTATCTTTTAGCTTTCCATCTTTATCAACGACAAGCAAGCCAAACTTGTAATTAGGGTTCTGATTTTCATCCTCTGTCTCATACTTATCTGTAAAACTTGGGTTGTTAGGGTCAAATTCGGTATCCGGTACGTCCCCCCCCGAAGCGTTGGTGCTCGCCTGTGCCGTTGCGGACAAGAGGGTCGCCAATACGGCAACCGCCGCCGTCGCGGAGGCGCGTTTGGTGTGGTTGCGTGTGAGTTCGGATACGACTACCCAGGCATTGAGGGCCGAATTCCAAATGATGCGGTATATTTTGTTCATTTTGTTTTCTCTTTCGGTTTGTTTGAATGGTTAAATCAGGGTTTGGGGGCGGATGGTGCGGCATCTGCCCGGTGTTTTTTGGGGGTTGGGGTTTCTGATAAATTCCCCCAACTTAAAATCCCGTCATTCCCGCCTGCACGGGAATCTAGGACGTGGAATCTAAGGAAACTGTTTTATCCGGTAAGTTTCCGTGCCGACGGGTCTGGGTTCCCGCGTTCGCGGGAATGACGCGGTGGGGGTTTCTGTTTTTTTCCGATAAAATCCTGTGGTTTTTCGGTTACTGGATTCCCGCTTTTGCGGGAATGACGCGTTGGGGGTTTCTGTTTTTTCCGATGGATTCCTGTGGTTTTTCCTATGGATTCAATCATTCCTGATAAATTCCCATAATCTAAAATCTCGTCATTCCCGCGCAGGCGGGAATCTAGTCCGTTCGGGTTGGGGTTTTTCCGATAAATTCCTGTTGCGTTGTGTTTCTGGATTCCCGCCTGCGCGGGAATGACGGTGTATGGGTTCTTTTTTTCCAATAAATTCCTGTGGTTTTTCGGTTATTGGATTCCCGCCTGCGTGGGAATGACGGTGTGGCGGTGCTTGTCGGTGCGGTGCGTATGACGGGGCTTTGAGGGTTTTCCGCTTGGAATATATCATTTTTTTCGCGGGGGGGGGGGGTTTTACATT
>NZ_CAUJAJ010000005.1 GCF_962747995.1 Neisseria viridiae
TTCCCCCCCCCCCCGCGATTACCAGCAGGGAAAGCACTGATGGTGCCAATAATTTTTTCATCATTAAAATTCCTATGGTTAGTATGATACAAAGCGTGAAATTACGATTAATCCACCATTTTCCAACTTATGCGGAAAATATGCTTCCCAACCGTAAGCCTGCATTGTAAAACAATAACATTCAATTACTGAATAATTTTCGCAGATTCAAGGAAAAAATCCTGATTCCTTACTTCTGCCTTCTTTGTTTCATCATTCCCCGGCAGGCGCGAATTTGGTTTTTGCGTTTCAGTTGCTTTTAGGTTTCAGGCAACTTTTAAATCGTCATTCCTGATAAATACCCGCAATCTAAAATCCCGTCATTCCTGCGCAGATGGGAATCTAGGTTTGTCCTCACCGAAACCGATATGCCGTCATTCCCGCGCAAATGGGAGTCTAGGTCTGTCCGCACGGAAACCGATATGCCGTCATTCCCGCGAAAGCGGGAATCCAGACCCTTCGGCACAGAAACTTATCGGATAAAACGGTTTCTTTAGATTCTACGTCCTAGATTCCCGCTTTCGCGGGAATGACGAATGACGGTGTAAAAGTAACTTGAAATTCAAAAAAGCCATACCGCCCGGATTTTTGCCGATCGGTATGGCTTTTTGATTCAAACCGTTTCAGCGGATGTCGATGTACGCGCCGGAATGCAGGTCGCGCAACAGGTCGGCGGTCGCACGCTCCGCCTTCTGTTGGAAAATATACTGACGCACGGCATTGCGGACGCGTTCCTGAGGCGTGCCGGCCTCGCGTACTTCGTTCAGCTTGATGATGTGCCAGCCGAACTGGGTGCGTACGGGCGCGCCGACCTGTCCGGGTTTGAGCTTGTGGACGGCTTCTTCAAAGGCGGGAACCATCACGCCGTCGGCAAACCAGCCCAAATCTCCGCCATTGCCCGCGCTTGCGTCTTGGGAATATCGGCGTGCCAAACCTGCGAAATCCGTGCCGTTGCGCGCCTGGTCGTAGATTTTGCGGATGGTGCTTTCTGCGCCGACGGCGGCATTTTCGCCGTCTGCCTTAATCAGGATGTGTTGGGCGCGGTATTGGCGCAACGGTGCACCTTCGGGCAGGGTAATGCCTTGTTTTTGCGCCTGCTCGATAAAGCGGTCGACCTCTGCCTCACCGACCCGGCTGTTTTGCATCACTGCCTGCTGGCGGACTTTTTCGGCAATGATGTTGTCGGCAAGCTCGCGGCGTTGGGTGGGGCTGAGGTTTTTGAGGGCGGGATTTTGTGCGACGACGGCATCGATTTCCGCTTCACTTGCCTGAATGTTGCGGCGTTTGCCCGCCTGTACGATCAGGGATTGGTTGACAAGCTGCATCAGCACCTGTCGGGACAGCTCGGATTCGCTTATCTGCGCGTCTTTGGGCAGGTTGGCTTCGGCTTCGGCAACGGCTTCGGCAAGCCGGCGGTTGGTGATGACTTCGTTGTCGGCAACGGCGGCAATGCCGTCTGAAAAGCGGATACCGCCCTGCTGTTGTGCGGGTGCTGCTTCTTTTTGCGCCGTGACGGCAGCTTTGACCGCTTTGGCAGGTGCGGTTTTTGCCTTTTGCGGTGCGGCGTGGACATCGGCTGCTGCCAGCAATGCGGCGGCAATCATCAGGGCTTTGATTTTCATCATTCTTTCCTTATCTTTTGAATCCTGCCTTTGATGGCGGGTTTGGGGTTGTCGGTGGAATGCCGTCTTGTGCAGGAACGGTGCTCCTGCCGGGTTTCCGACGGTCAGGGCCGTTTGTTGCGTCCGGCGGAAAGAGAGTGGGCGGGGATGTAGCCGGGAACGGCGACATCCATCCTGTCTGCGGGATTTTTGCCGACATTGCTCAAGTCTTTCAGGTGCAGGGTGAGGAAGACGGCGTTTTTGTAGGTGTTTTCGCCGGTAACGTAACGTTGGGCGTACACGCCCGCGCCCCAGCAGCCGCAACTGCTTTTGTATTCTGCACCGGCAAGCATTTCTATCGGTTTTTTGGCTTCAAAACCGTAGTTGTAGCGGGCTACGGCCGACAGGTTACGCGTCAGCGACCATTGTGCGGACAGGTCGAGCTGGCTGAGTTTGTCGTAAAAATAGGAGCCGTCGGACTTCAGGTAGATTTTTTCATTGCGCCCGTATTTGTAACGGGCGTTCAATACTTTGCCAGGCTCGGGCAGGTAGCTGATGCCGACGGTGTAATTTTCGGCGCGTTTGTCGTTTTGGTTGTAGTGGATGCTGCTGTCGAGGATGAAGCGGCCGCCTATGCCGCCAGAGGCGAATGCCACCCAGTCGGAATGGCTGCGCGGATTCTTGCCGACGCTGCCGTCAAGCATCACCGCATCATCCTTGAAATAGAATTTCTGACCGATACCGGCGCGGAAACGCTCCTCCCCCGTCGCGCCGTCCAAAATACGGCTCTGCACGGCGGCGGAAAGGCTGTTGGCGGCGTTGATGCGGTCGTTGCCGTAATAGAGGTTTTCGCGGAAGAGCTGCCCGTAGCCGAAACTGCTTTCCGACGAATCGAAATTGGGCAGGTCGTTTTGGGATTTGGCAGGAATGTAGTTGTAGAACAGGCGCGGCTCGAGGGTTTGCAGGACTCCGCCGCCGAACATCCGCGTATTGCGTTCGAAGGTCATGCCGCTGTCGATATTGACGATGGGCAGAGTGCGGCTGACGCGTCGGGCTTCTTGGCTGCCGAAGCGGTTGAGGCTGTAATAGGTGGCGTGCAGTCCGAGTTTGGGACGGACGTAGCCCCAGCTGTTGCTGAAATCCCATTTGATGTCGGGATAGACGACGAGGCGGCTGCCGTCTTGGCGGCTGTCGTGGCTGAAGCGGGTAAATTGTGCGGACACGCCGATTTGCGCCCTGCCTGCGTTTTTATGCCAATCGGCAGAAAGGCGCGGCATCAGGGCATACGGTTTGTCTTTGTAGCCGTTTTGGTTTGCCAGCGTCTGATATTTCTGCACCGACAGACCGACGTTCAAAATGCCGCCAGCCGCCTTGCTGCTGTAATCCAGCCATACCTGCCGGTTGAGGTTGACGTTGCCGGCGATTTCTTCGCTGCCGTAAAAGTCGCGGTAGTAGCCGCTGTCGGAGACTTGGTTGAAATCGACACCCGCCTGAAGCGTGTCGGAAATATCGTGCCGGTGCTGCCATTTCGCCTGATAGCGGTTGTTCCTGCCGCTTTTCTTGTCGTGAGGCAGCCAGGCCAGGTCGGCCTGTCCGCTGTAATCGGGACGCAGGTAGCGGACCTGTCCGTCAAAAACCGCGCCGCGTTCGCCGATAATGCCGGGGGCGAAGGTGGCATCGAAGTTGGGGGCAAGGTTGAAATAATAGGGAACGGAAAGGGAAATGCCGTCTGAACCGGTGGACAGGGAGGGAATAAGCAGACCGCTTTTGCGGTTGCCGTCAAGCGGGAAGTCCGCCCAAGGGGTGTAGAAAATAGGAACGCCGCCGAACACGAAGGCGGCGTGTTTGGCAACGCCTATGCCTTTTTCCCGATCGGCTTCGACAGAGGCCGCCTTGACATACCAGCCGGCATCGCCGGCGGAACAGGTGTTGAATTGGGTTTCCGTCAGTTTGTAATGCCCTTCGCCCAACATTTCGGCGGTGCGGCTGACGCTTTGCAGCCGCCGTCCGCCTTGTTCGGTTTCCATGCGGACGTTGTGCGCTTCGCCGATCTGCTGCTCGAGATTGTAGGTCAGGGTTTCGCCCCGAATCAGCGTACCGTCCTGTTGGAGGGCGAACTGATCGCCTACGGTAACGGTGTCGCCCGACTGGTCGTAATCCGCCCAATCGGCATTGAGGGTCGTCCGGTTGCGTTCGACGACGACGTTGCCTTCGGCACGCACCTGCACCTGCGACTGTCCTTCCATCCTGTCGGCGACAATGCGCGTATAGTCTTCGGGGATGGATGCTTCGCCGCTGCCTTGGACGGCGGCTTCGGTTCTCTCGGGGCTGCCGCTTTCGTTACTGCAAAACAGGCAGGTCGAACCGAGGGTCAAATCGGAAGTTTGTGCGGATTCGGACGCGCCCTGCGCGCCACCTTCTGCGACACGCCCGTCCGCCTCTTCCGCCGCAACGGTATCGGCGGCGCAATGCGTGCCGAAGCAGAGGCCCAATGCCAGCACCAGTGGTTTGAGTGAAAATAAACGAGCCAAAATTGCCCCTCAAGTCGGTTTGCCAGTTAGAATAGCGTTTATTGTAACCTGAAATGCTTTAGTACTGTTATGCAACGGCAAACCGAACTGAGAAATTGGCTTCAGACCGTCTATCCCGACCGCAATTTCGAACTGGCCTTTGCGGCGGCGGATGCGGATTTCCGCCGCTATTTCCGTGCAACGTTTTCAGACGGCGGCAGCGTCGTCTGCATGGATGCGCCACCCGACAAGATGAGTGTCGCGCCTTATTTGAAGGTGCAGAAACTGTTTGACATGGTCAATGTGCCGCAGATATTGCACGCGGACACGGATTTGGGGTTTGTGGTATTGAACGACTTGGGCAATACGACGTTTTTGACCGCGATGCTTCAGGAGCAGGGCGAAACGGCGCACAAAGCCCTGCTTTTGGAGGCAATCGGCGAGCTGGTCGAATTGCAGAAGGCAAGCCGTGAAGGGGTTTTGCCCGAATATGACCGTGAAACGATGCTGCGCGAAATCAACCTGTTCCCGGAATGGTTTGTCGCAAAAGAATTGGGGCGCGAATTAACATTCAAACAACGCCGACTTTGGCAGCAAACCGTCGATACGCTGCTGCCGCCCCTGTTGGCGCAGCCCAAAGTCTATGTGCACCGCGACTTTATCGTCCGCAACCTGATGCTGACGCGCGGCAGGCCGGGCGTTTTAGACTTCCAAGACGCGCTTTACGGCCCGATTTCCTACGATTTGGTGTCGCTGTTGCGCGATGCCTTTATCGAATGGGAAGAAGAATTTGTCTTGGACTTGGTTATCCGCTACTGGGAAAAGGCGCGGGCTGCCGACCTGCCCGTCCCCGAAGCGTTTGACGAGTTTTACCGCCGGTTCGAATGGATGGGCGTGCAGCGGCACTTGAAGGTTGCAGGCATCTTCGCGCGCCTGTACTACCGCGACGGCAAAGACAAATACCGTCCCGAAATCCCGCGTTTCCTCAATTACCTGCGCCGCGTGTCGCGCCGTTATGCCGAACTCGCCCCGCTCTACGCGCTGCTGGTCGATTTGGTCGGCGATGAAGAACTGGAAACGGGTTTCACGTTCTAAGAAACTGCCCTCCGAACGCTTGAAACTAAAAATGCCGTCTGAACCTAAAATCGGGTTCAGACGGCATTTTTTCAGATAGGCTTACTGCGCGGCTTTTTGTTCTTCGCGCACTTTGTCCGCCAAAAGGTCGATGGTGTGCATACCGGATTCCCAGTCGGCAAATTCGACTTTATATTTGCCGCCGACGATAACCGTGGGCGTACCGTCAATTTGGAAGGTTTCGGTCAGCTCCTGCATTTTGTCGGCGCGCGCCTGGCTTTCGGGAGATTCGTAGGCGGCAAGGACTTTTTTGCCGTCAAAGGCGGTTTGTTCGCCCAGCCATTTTTTGAGGACTTCCGGCTCTTGCAGCTTAATTTTCTGATTAACCATCGCATCGAAAATATGGCTGTTCGCCACATCTTTGCTGTCGGCGGCAGCCATATCGACGGCGGCGGCAAGGCGGGCGAGCGGCAGCATTTCTTTCTGCCAGACGACGTGTTCGGTACGCAGGTACATATCGTCTTTAAAAGACTTGGCGTGTTTGCTCAAAACGGGTTCGAGGTGGGCGCAGTGCGGACAGAAGTAGCCGAAAAATTCGAGCACTTCGACTTTGCCTGCCTGCTGTTGCGGAATCGGGTTGGCAAGGACGGTGTAGTTTTGCCCTTCGACCAGTCCGGCGGGGGCGGCGGCTGCCGAAGCGGCAGGCGCGCTGTCGGCCGGGACGCTGGTTTGGACTTTGCTGTCGCACGCGGCAAGGGCGAACAGGGCGGCAACGGCAAGGGCGAGGTGTCTGGATTTCATACGGCTCTCCGTGATGTTGGAAATGGATGATTGGAAATCAATCGGAATCCGGCTATTTTATTGCATTTCCGCGTGTTGATACAGTTTGCCGCCGGAAAAGGAAGCTTTCGTTTCGGGAAACCGCTTCAGACGGCATCAAACCCGATGCCGTCTGAAGCGGTTTCTGTCGTACAATACGCGCCGTTGCCCCAAACGGGTACGACTGTTGAGGAACAATGATGAATATGCTGGGAGCTTTGGCAAAAGTCGGCAGCCTGACGATGGTGTCGCGCGTTTTGGGATTTGTGCGCGATACGGTCATTGCGCGCGCATTCGGCGCAGGCATGGCGACGGATGCGTTTTTTGTCGCGTTCAAACTGCCCAACCTGCTGCGCCGCGTGTTTGCGGAAGGGGCGTTTGCCCAAGCGTTTGTGCCGATTTTGGCGGAATATAAGGAAACGCGTTCGAAAGAGGCGGCGGAGGCTTTTATCCGCCATGTGGCGGGGATGCTGTCGTTTGTGCTGATCGTCGTTACCGCGCTGGGCATACTTGCCGCGCCTTGGGTGATTTATGTTTCCGCACCCGGTTTTGCCAAAGATGCCGACAAATTTCAGCTCTCCATCGATTTGCTGCGGATTACGTTTCCTTATATCTTATTGATTTCACTTTCCTCTTTTGTCGGTTCGGTACTCAATTCCTATCATAAATTCAGCATTCCGGCGTTTACGCCCACGTTCCTGAACGTGTCGTTTATCGTATTCGCGCTGTTTTTCGTGCCGTATTTCGATCCGCCCGTTACCGCACTGGCATGGGCGGTTTTTGTCGGCGGCATTTTGCAGCTCGGCTTCCAACTGCCCTGGCTGGCGAAACTGGGTTTTTTGAAACTGCCCAAACTGAATTTCAAAGATGCGGCGGTCAACCGCGTGATGAAACAGATGGCGCCTGCGATTTTGGGCGTGAGCGTGGCGCAGATTTCTTTGGTGATTAACACGATTTTCGCGTCTTATCTGCAATCGGGCAGCGTTTCATGGATGTATTACGCCGACCGCATGATGGAGCTGCCCAGCGGCGTGCTGGGGGCGGCACTCGGTACGATTTTGCTGCCGACTTTGTCCAAACACTCGGCAAACCAAGATACGGAACAGTTTTCCGCCCTGCTCGACTGGGGTTTGCGCCTGTGCATGCTGCTGACGCTGCCGGCGGCGGTCGGACTGGCGGTGTTGTCGTTCCCGCTGGTGGCAACCTTGTTTATGTACCGAGAATTCACGCTGTTTGACGCGCAGATGACGCAACATGCGCTGATTGCCTATTCTTTCGGTTTAATCGGTTTGATCATGATTAAAGTGTTAGCACCCGGCTTCTATGCGCGGCAAAACATCAAAACGCCCGTCAAAATCGCCATCTTCACGCTCATCTGCACGCAGTTGATGAACCTTGCCTTTATCGGCCCACTGAAACACGTCGGACTTTCGCTTGCCATCGGTCTGGGCGCGTGCATCAATGCCGGATTGTTGTTTTACCTGTTGCGCAAACACGGTATTTACCGGCCCGGCAAGGGTTGGGCGGCGTTCTTGGCAAAAATGCTGCTCGCGCTCGCCGTGATGGGAGGCGGCCTGTATGCCGCCCAAATCTGGCTGCCGTTCGACTGGACACACACCGGCGGAATGCAAAAGGCCGCCCGGCTCTTCATCCTGATTGTCATCGGAGGCTGCCTGTATTTCGCATCACTGGCGGCACTGGGCTTCCGTCCGCGCCATTTCAAACGTGTGGAAAGCTGACCGGTGCGCCGCCTTTTGCCGGCAAACGCTTTTTCCACGCCTATATTCGGGCGCGCATCCCCCGCGTCCGCACCGGACGGGTTGCCGCATCATCATGCCGTCTGAAAACAGAAAAACCGATACCTTATGATTTTGACACCGCCGGACACGCCCTTTTTCCTCCGCAACGGCAATGCCGACACGCTGGCCGCCAAATTCCTGCAACGCCCCGCACCTGCATACCGCCGCGAGCTGCTTCCAGACAGCACGGGTAAAACCAAAGTCGCCTACGACTTTTCAGACGGCATTTCGCCCGATGCGCCGCTGGTCGTGCTGTTTCACGGTTTGGAGGGCGGCAGTGGCAGCCATTACGCGGTCGAACTGATGCTTGCGGTACGCAGCCGCGGTTGGAACGGCGTAGTCGTCCATTTCCGCAGCTGCGGCGGCATTGCCAACACCGCCCCGGTGTTCTACCACTTGGGCGATACCGCCGAAATCGCCTTTACTTTGGACACGCTCGCCGCGCGTTACCGTGAAATATACGCCGTCGGCGTATCGCTGGGCGGCAACGCGCTGGCAAAATATTTGGGCGAACAGGGCGAAAACGCGCTGCCGCAAGCCGCCGCCGTCATCTCCGCCCCCGTCGATGCAGAGGCGGCAGGCAGCCGCTTCGACAGCGGCATCACGCGGCTGCTCTACACGCGCTACTTCCTCCGCACCCTGATACCCAAAGCAAAATCGCTCCAAGGTTTTCAGACGGCATTTGCCGCAGGGTGCAAAACACTGGGCGAGTTTGACGACCGTTTCACCGCACCGCTGCACGGCTTTGCCGACCGGCACGACTACTACCGCCAAACTTCCTGCAAACCGCTGCTCAAACACGTTGCCAAACCGCTGCTCCTGCTCAATGCCGTCAACGACCCCTTCCTGCCGCCCGAAGCGCTGCCGACACCGGACGAAGTGTCCGAAGCCGTTACCCTGTTCCAACCTGCACACGGTGGTCATGTCGGCTTTGTCAGCAGCACCGGCGGCAGGCTGCACCTGCAATGGCTGCCGCAGACCATCCTGTCCTATTTCGACAGCTTCCGCACAAACAGTCGTTAACGGTTTGATGCTAATATTCCCCCTTTCCCCAGACGAATACGGAACCCGACATGACCGACATCCTCAATAAAATCCTTGCCACCAAAGCACAGGAAGTTGCCGCCCAAAAAGCCGCCGTCGACACCGAACACATCCGCGCACTTGCCGCAGAAGCCGCGCCCGTCCGCAGCTTTATCGGTTCGATACACGGCAAACACTGCCTAAACCTGCCCGCCGTCATTGCCGAAATCAAAAAGGCAAGCCCGAGCAAAGGTCTGATCCGTCCGGACTTCCGACCGGCCGAGATTGCACGCGCCTATGAAAACGCCGGAGTGGCGTGTTTGTCGGTACTGACCGACGAACCCTATTTCCAAGGTTCGCCCGAATACCTCAAACAGGCGCGCGAAGCCGTATCGCTGCCCGTGCTGCGCAAAGACTTCATCATCGACGAATATCAGGTTTATCAGGCGCGCGCATGGGGGGCGGATGCCGTCCTGCTGATTGCCGCCGCACTGGAACAGGAACAATTGGAACGCTTTGAAGCGGTGGCGCACGAATTGGGCATGACCGTCCTGCTCGAGCTGCACGATGAAACCGAAGTGGAAAAATGCCGCAACCTGACCACGCCGTTGTGGGGCGTAAACAACCGCAACCTGAGGACTTTTGAAGTCTCCCTCGACCAAACCCTGTCGCTGCTGCCCGCGCTGGAAGGCAAAACCGTCGTTACCGAAAGCGGCATTACGGGTAAGGCGGATGTGGAATTTATGCGGGCGCGCGGCGTGCACACCTTCCTGATCGGCGAAACGTTCATGCGTGCCGACGATATTGAGGCAGAAGTGGGCAAACTCTTCTAAATCCCGATTTCAGACGGCATATTGCCGCCGACCGATCAACACCCTTACCGAGCACGGAACCATCATGCACCGACCGACCGCCAAACAGATTTTGCACGAAGTATTCGGTTATCCCGAATTTCGCGGCAAGCAGGAGGCTATCGTCAATGCTTTGGCCGGCGGCGAGAGTTTGATGGTGCTGATGCCGACGGGCGGGGGCAAGTCTTTGTGTTACCAGATTCCGGCGCTGATGCGCGAAGGCGTGGCGGTTGTCGTATCACCGCTGATTGCGCTGATGAACGACCAAGTGGCCAGCCTGCATGTGGCCGGAATTGAAGCGGCGGCAGTCAACAGCAGCACATCGGCAGATGAGGCGCGCGAGATTGCCGACAAGCTCGCCCAAGGCCGTCTGAAACTGCTTTATGTCGCTCCGGAACGCTTGGTTACCGACCGCTTTTTGCGTTTTCTCGACCAACAAACCGTCAGCCTGTTTGCCATTGACGAGGCGCATTGCGTCAGCCAATGGGGACACGATTTCCGCCCCGAATATCAACAGCTCGGCATCCTTGCCGAACGCTATCCGAACGTCCCGCGCATCGCCCTGACCGCCACCGCCGATGCCGCCACGCGCACCGACATCAAGCATTATCTGCACTTGGACGACGCGCCCGAATTTGTCTCCAGCTTCGACCGCCCGAATATTTATTATCAGGTTATCGAAAAAAATAATGGTAAAAAACAATTGCTGGATTTCATCCGCAAAGAAATGGCGGGGCAAAGCGGCATTGTGTATTGCTTAAGCCGCAAAAAGGTTGAAGATGTGGCGCGGTTTTTGCGTGAAAACGGATTAAACGCGATTCCGTATCATGCCGGTTTGGGTATGGACGTGCGCGAGGAAAACCAACGCCGCTTTACGCGTGAAGACAATATTATCGTGGTGGCGACCGTGGCGTTCGGCATGGGCATAGACAAACCCGACGTGCGCTTTGTCGCCCATCTCGATATGCCCCAGAGTGTCGAACATTTCTATCAGGAATCGGGGCGTGCCGGCCGAGACGGGCTGCCTGCCGTGAGCTGGCTGTGTTACGGCCTGAACGATTGGGTGTTGCTGCGCGAACGGATTGCCGAAGGCAACAGCGACGAAGTGCAAAAGCAAATCGAAATGCAAAAACTCGATGCCATGCTTTCCGTCTGCGAAACCGCCGCCTGCCGCCGCGTACTGCTGCTCAAACATTTCGGCGAAGAATCCGAACCCTGCGGCCATTGCGACAACTGCCTGCATCCGCCTGTGCGGTTTGACGGCACGGTGTTGGTGCAAAAATTACTCAGCTGCGTGTACCGCGCCGGACAACGTTTTGCCGCCGGTTACATCACCAACCTTTTGCGCGGCAAAAGCGACGATTGGATACGCGGCAACCGGCACGAACAACTGTCCACATTCGGCATCGGTGCAGAATTGTCCGACAAAGAATGGCGCAGCGTCATCCGCCAGTGCATCAGCCTCGGCTACCTCACCGTCAACATTGCCCGATATCAGGCATTGCAACTGACCGAAGCCGCCAAAAAAGTCCTCAAAGGCGAAACCGGAGTGATGCTGCGTCCGCTCAAGCGCGGCAAGCCCGCCGTCCGCACCCTCAAAGACAACTGGCTGCGTACCGAACGCGAAGAACGCCTGTGGCAGGCATTGCGCGTTTGGCGCATGAAACAGGCAGAAGCCGAAGGCATCCCCGCCTATATGATTTTCGGCGACAAAACCCTGCGCGACCTTGTCGAAAAAATGCCGCAAAACCTCAACGGGCTGCACGACATCTACGGCTTGGGCGAAGCCAAAATCGACCGTTTCGGACACGGCATACTCAAAGTCTGCCAAAACGCCGCCGGCTTCAGCCGCGACGCGGCCATCCGTCCTCAAACCGAACGCGAACAACAACTGCGTCAAAAACTCGAAGCCTGGCGGTATGAACAGGCAAGGGCGGAAAACTGCGCCCTGCATTCCGTCCTCTCCGACGAAAGCCTTGCCGATATGCTTGCTGATACGCCCGAAACCGAAACCGACCTCGAAGGCGTGCACGGCTTGGGCAGCGTACGCGCCGCCAAATACGGACGGGACATCCTCGCCGTCTGCCGTCCGTTTTCAGACGGCATCGATGAAGCCGCCAAACGCAAACGCCGCCTGATGCGCGCCCTGATTCAATGGTGCAACGAAACGGCAAAACACGAACAGTCCGAACCCTACCGCATTCTCAGCAAAGCCGCCCTGCGCGCCATTGCCGCCAAACAGCCGGAAGGTTTGGCGGAGCTTGCCGCCGTATATGGCGTAGGCGAAGAAAAAGCCGCACGTTACGGTGCGGCGGTATTGGCGGTGTTGGAACGAGATGCCGTCTGAAGCCCGATACCAAGTTTCAGACGGCATTGCCTCTATTTAAAAATTCCTGTTTTTATCAAATATTTCAAACAGTTTTTCCTTGTCAGCACAAGACCCCTCCGGTATCAGGTCCAATATCGTTTCCAACGCCTCGGCAATATCTTCCCGCTCTACCGTGTCGATAAAGAGTTTTTTGTCCATTTTGTTGAAACCTCCGGTATAGGCTTTGACCGCCTCTGCCAGCTCCTCTCCTATGTTTTCAGGCGGATTGCCGAGCAGTTTGACCACGCCGGCACGGGTTTTCCGGTATAGCTCCGCCGCTTTTTTGGCATGGCTTTTCGGGATATGCTCCGCGCCGTCCCAATCGCGGAAGGGGTTGTCGAAATTTTGCGCCAGCCATTCGGGTTTTCGGGCTTTTTCTATCCACAGGTCCAGCCCGTCTTCCTTCCGTTTCTTATAAAGTTTCTTCACTGCCTTCGCCGCCTCTTCGGGCAGGCTGCTCATCCACAGCCTGTGCAGCTTCGGCAGCCGGTCGGGATGCGGGATGTCGTCCGCGCCGAAACCGAACAAATCTACGGTAGTGAACACTTCCAAATCCTCAAATCCCGATACGGCGGAAAAATTGGCGATATTGCCCGGTTTGCCCCACAGCCGTATGGTTTTGAGCTTGGGATACGTTTCCGACAGGTTTTGCATATCGAAATCGGCAATGCCCATGACGTTGACGGCGGTCAGGTTTTCCAAACCCCGCACTTTGGGAACGCTTTTGCCCACTTCCAAAATCAGACCCGCGCCCTTTTCGGCGGTACAGACCTTGCAGTTTTCCTTGATTTCGCCTTTCAGGTTCAGGCTGTCCAAGCCTTCGTTCAAATAAAGCGATTCCACGCCGGTCATATCGACAGAAAGGTCGGTTATGCGCGTATTGCTGAAATCCAGCACGGTCTGACCGTGGTTTTCCAGACACAATCGGGTGATAAACGGGTATTCCTCCAGATATTCATATAGATTTTTATGCCATTTGGTCAGAAACAGCGAAGACAGGCAGGGAAATGCCTTCAGTTCCATCGCGTCTTCAAAATCATCCCAAACATCGCTCAAATTCTGTTTGGATATGCCGTATTCCCGTCCGGCAAACATCACGGTCTTTTTGCTTTTGGCGGCTTTTTTGAATGCCTTTCTCTGTTTTTCGGGTATCTGCTGCCATCTCAACTGACGGTACACGTCGTAGCCGTCGCCCCAAAAAGAGGCATACTGCTGCGTGTCTTCACCGCACAGCGGCGCGGTATTCCCAACCCGTACATATCCCGTCGGCACGACGGCACTTGCCTTATACATGTGCAGACCGCGTTCCCAATACATAAAGTCTTTGTAAAGCGGTTTCAAATCCGCCAGCTCCTCCGCCCCAAGCGGTTTTTTGCCCTGCCAGTCCAAAGCCAGCAGGGTCGCATATGCTTTTTTCCCACCGTGTTCTTCAACTCGGGTAACCTGGCAGGCAGTGTACTGCTTCAGTCTGATGTTATAGACGCAATATACGTCTCCGGCATCGGCATACATCGGCATTTCCTTTATTTCTGTCGGTTTTCACAGACAGATGCCGTCTGAAACCTGGAAACGGCTTCAGACGGCATCTGCACATCATCTCTTCGGAAAAAAACGCACCACGTTCTCCCCCTGCGGCAGCATCAGTTTTTTAACGGCGTGTCCGTACACCGTTTCCAGCGTAATGCTCAAACCGCCTTCCCGTTCAAATATCGCCCCGACACACGAACGTGCGGCGTTTTCATCGTTCCACGACATCGCCCGCCAAACGCCCAGCGTGTCCATATCCGCCCAAAACGTTTCCGCCTTTTTGTAATCCAACACCAGCTTCGCCGTATCGGTAACGGGGTCGTAAAAGCCGTTTTCAGCAAGCATATCGCCCAAGTCGTGCATATCGGGGAAAAGCACACTGCGGCTCTCAATACCGTTTTCTTTCAGACGGCATTTCAGTTCCGCCAAGGTATCGCGCCCGAAGCAGGTGAAAAACAGCAGCCCGTCCGTCTTCAGCGCGCGCGCCCAGTTGTGCAGCACGGGAAGGATTTGTTCCGCCGCCAACAGTCCGAGATTCGACCACAACATATCGGCACACGCTTCGGGCAGCGGCGCGGTCGGGGATTGGCAGTGTTGCACCACGCCCTTACCCGTAAACCTTTGCCAGAAACCGCCCTTGCGCGCGGCTGCGGCAGCCGCCAAAAAATCCGCACGGGAATCGTATTCTTCAAATACCGCCTGCGGATAGCGTTTCGCCAGCAGCCTGCGGCTGATGTCCGCATCCGCCCCGGCAAGCAGGATATGCCCGGGCGCGTTGCGGACGAGTGTCAGGCGTTGGTCGGCATGTTCGGCAAGATGGCGGTGAACCTGCCAGCGTTTGTCCTGCGGATTCATCTCAAACCCCTTCGGCAAAATCGCGGTACAGCGCGGCAAACGCTTCCGCGTGGCTCAAAAACGGCGCGTGTGCCGCCTTTTCCATCACAACCAACCTGCTTCCTTTCAAATGCCGGTGCAGATACTCGCCCATACGCGGCGGCGTAATCGCGTCTTTGCCGCCGAACACCAGCAGTACCGGGACATCTATCTTGTCCAACAAATGCCGCGCATCCGCCCTTTCCGCCGCGTCCAAAGCTTCCTGCAAGGCTTGAGGCGTTCCGCACCGTGCCAAATCGGGCAGGATTCTGCCGATGATTTCGGCGGCATCGGGCGTGTGCAGAAGCTGGAGTTGTAGAAACTGTTTGATATATTTGGCATAATCCGTTCGGAACGCGCCGACCATTTTGCCCAATGCGGGCGCGGCAAGCCCTTCGGGATAGTCTTCGTCAGCCGTCAGCCGGGCGAAACTCGCCGTCAGGCAGAGCGAACGGACTTTTCCGGGATGGCGGGCCGCCAGATACAGTGCGATCAATCCGCCGAGCGACCAGCCGAGAATGTCGGCGGGCGTATCGATTTGTGCGGCAACAGCGTCGGCGGCTGCCTCAATATCGAAGGGTTGCACGAAGGGCGCGTCGCCGTGTCCGGGCAAATCGACGGCGGACACCGCCCACGTTGCAGGCAGGCGCGGCATCAAATCGTCAAACACGTGGCGGTTCGCCCCCCAACCGTGTATCAGGTAAACTTTTTTGACGGCATCAGGCATGGATTTTCTCTCTTGTTGGCGGCGCATCGCAGACGCGGCCGCAGTCAGACACTGCGTATTATGCCACGATTCATCAGACGTTTCAGACGGCATCTGCGCCAGCTGCAATACCGATTTGGCAAGTTTCCGCACCGACGCGGCAAACAGCTGCCCCCTGTGTTTCAGACACGTTCAAGGCGGCGCGGTGTGCGGCGCGTGCCAGAAAAAACCGCCCGCATTCGACCGGATGTGGGCATCGCTGCATTATGAACCGCCCGTCAGCAATATGATACGCGCGCTGAAGCACTTGGCTGATTTGGGCATGGTGCAGCCGCTGTCAGACCTGATGATGCAGAATCCGCCCGACCGGCTTTCAGACGAATGTTTCGATTTCGTCCTGCCCGTTCCACTAAGCAGGGAGCGGCTGCTGCAACGCGGGTTCAACCAAAGTGAAAGCATCGTCGGGTTGTTGGCACAACGCTACGGCTGGCAGATACTGCCCCGACACACCGTATTCCGACACCACCGTCCGCCGCAAAGCACGCTCAAAGGCGGCGAACGGCGGCGAAACATCAAAAACGCCTTTGAAATCCGCACACCGCCGCCGAAAAACTGTAATATTTTGTTAATCGACGATGTCTTTACCACCGGCGCGACGCTGGACGAATTGGCAAAGACGCTGAAAAAATCGGGCGCGAACCGAATCTGCTGCTGGACGCTGGCACGCACGCCAATGAAAAAATAACTAAATTTTTTGACACCCCATCCGCCTTGTGGCAAGGTTACGCGCCTATAAGTGATTGATATTTATGTTTACCATCGTTTTATACCAGCCGGAAATCCCCCCGAACACGGGCAACATCATCCGCCTGTGCGCCAATACCGGCGCGGATTTGCACCTGATCAAGCCGCTCGGCTTCCCATTGGATTCCGCCAAAATGAAACGCGCCGGGCTCGACTACCACGAGTTCGCCAGCCTGACGGTGCACGAAAACTTCGACGACTGCCTCAAGTCGCTGGCAGGCCGACGTATTTTCGCACTGACCACCAAAGGCACGGCGCGCCCCGATGAAACCGCGTTTCAAAAAGGCGACGTTTTACTGTTCGGGCCGGAAACACGCGGACTGCCTGCCGACATCCTCGACAGCCTGCCCGCCGCGCAAAAAATCCGCCTGCCGATGCAGCCCGGCAGCCGGAGTATGAACCTTTCCAATACCGTTGCCGTGATTCTCTTTGAAGCGTGGCGGCAACACGGTTACGCAGGCGGCGTTTGAACGCAAGTTCATGCCGTCTGAAAACCGTTCGGACGCATTCCAAACCGCTGCCGCAGCGTGCGGCGGTTCGGAATGTGTCCGTAGGGCATGATGCCCATTCGTCTTCAACTCAAGAACGGAACACGTTTTGACTTTAACCCGAAAAACCCTTTTCCTCCTCACGGCCGCATTCGGCATACATTCCTTTCAGACGGCATCCGCCGATGCAGTGGTCAAAGCAGAAAAACTGCACGCCTCCGCCAACCGCAGCTACAAAGTCGCCGGAAAACGCTACACGCCGATAAACCAAGTTGCCGCGTTCACGCAAACCGGCAACGCCTCATGGTACGGCGGCAGGTTTCACGGGCGCAAAACTTCCGGCGGGGACCGCTACGACATGAACGCCTTCACCGCCGCCCACAAAACACTGCCCATTCCCAGCTATGTGCGCGTAACCAATACAAAAAACGGCAAAAGCGTCGTCGTCCGCATCAACGACCGCGGCCCCTTCCACAGCAACCGCATCATCGACGTATCCAAAGCGGCGGCCCAACAATTGGGCTTTGTCAGCCAAGGTACGGCACATGTCAAAATCGAACAAATCGTCCCGGGCCAATCCGCACCGGTTGCCGAAAACAAAGACATCTTTATCGACTTGAAATCTTTCGGTACGGAACACGAAGCACAAGCCTATCTGAACCAAGCCGCCCAAAACCTGGCTTCATCAGCATCAAACCCGAACCTATCGGTTGAAAAACGCCATTACGAATATGTCGTCAAAATGGGACCGTTTTCCTCGCAGGAACGTGCCGCCGAGGCCGAAGCTCAGGCACGCGGTATGATTCAGACGGCATTGACTGCCGGTTGATGTCCCGCCTTTACGTCCTTCAAACACCACCAGATACTTCGCAGGAGCAAAACATGAACTTCAAACGCCTTCTCTTGACCGCCGCCGCAACCGCACTGCTGGGCATTTCCGCCCCCGCGCTCGCCCACCACGACGGACACGGCGATGACGACCACGGACACGCCGCACACCAACACAACAAACAAGACAAAATCATCAGCCGCGCCCAAGCCGAAAAAGCAGCGTTGGCGCGTGTCGGCGGCAAAATCACCGACATCGATCTCGAACACGACGACGGCCGTCCGCACTATGATGTCGAAATCGTCAAAAACGGACAGGAATACAAAGTCGTTGTCGATGCCCGCACCGGCCGCGTGATTTCCTCCCGCCGCGACGACTGAATTTGATACAATCCGTGCCGTCTGAAGCCCGAACCGGTTTCAGACGGCATTTTGCACCCGACACTTCAGGATTCGGCACACATGATCAGCAGACTGACCGGCAAACTGGTTGAAAAAAACCCTCCGCAAATCGTCATCGATGTCAACGGCGTAGGCTACGAAGCCGACGTATCCATGCAGACCTTCTACAACCTGCCGCCCGTGGGTGAAAGCGTACAACTGTTTACCCAGCTTATCATTCGGGAAGACGCACATCTTTTATTTGGTTTTGCCACTGCGGAAGAGCGCAAAACATTCCGCCAACTGATTAAGGTCGGCGGCATCGGGGCAAAAACCGCTTTGGGCATTTTGTCGGCGATGACGGCAGACGAGCTGGCGCGGGCGGTTGCAGAAGAAGATGTCAAACGCCTCTCCTCCGCTCCAGGAATCGGCAAAAAAACCGCCGAACGCATGGTCTTGGAACTGCGCGGCAAGCTGGTCGCGCATACGGTAACGGACGGGCTATTTGCCGCCCCGTCCGAGAATGACGAAACCAATGACATCGTCAGCACGCTGCTTGCGCTGGGTTACAGCGAACGCGAGGCAAAAGCGGCGGTCAAAGGCGTTCCGAAAGGAACGGACGTGGGCGAAGGCGTGCGCCTTGCTTTGAAAAACCTGCTGAAATAATGCCGTCTGAAGGCGGCGCGGCGTTTGCCCTGCCGAAACCCTGCGTTTCCGCCCCGTGCTGTCTTCCCGACGGCTTTTCCCGTAAAATGGCGTTATTGTCCTTCCTTTCAGACGGCATTGTGTTTGATGCCGTCTGAAACTGTTTTACCGAAATCGAAAACAATGTTGAACAAAATATTTTCTTGGTTCGAGTCCCGAATCGACCCCTACCCCGAAGCCGCCCCGAAAACGCCTGAAAAAGGGCTGTGGCGGTTTATCTGGAGCAACATCAGGGGCTTGCGCAAATGGATTGCCGTTTTGGCGACATTTACCGCAGGCATCGGCATCATGGAAGCCCTGCTGTTTCAATTTATGGGCAAAGTCGTGGACTGGCTCGGCAAATACACGCCCGCGACCCTGTTTGCCGAAAAAGGCTGGGCGTTGACGGCGATGGCGGCGATGATGGTGTTTTTCGCCCTCTGGACCTTCCTCGCGTCCAACGTGCGCCTGCAAACCCTACAAGGCGTGTTCCCCATGCGCCTGCGCTGGAACTTCCATCGCCTGATGCTGGGGCAGAGTCTCGGCTTTTATCAGGACGAATTTGCAGGACGCGTGTCCGCCAAAGTCATGCAAACCGCGCTGGCGTTGCGCGACGTGGTGATGACGGTTGCCGACATGGTCGTTTATGTGCTGGTGTATTTCATCACCTCCGGCGTGATTCTGATTTCGTTCGACGGCTGGCTGCTGCTGCCCTTTATCGGCTGGATTATCGGCTTTGCCTTGGTGATGCGCTTCCTGATTCCCAAGCTCGGCAAAACCGCCGCGCGTCAGGCGGATGCGCGTTCGCTGATGACCGGCCGCATTACCGACGCCTATTCCAACATCACCACCGTCAAACTTTTCTCCCACGGCGCGCGCGAAGCGGCCTACGCCAAGCAGTCGATGGAAGAATTTATGGTGACGGTACACGCCCAAATGCGTTTGGCAACGCTCCTGCACACCTGCAGCTTCATCGTCAACAGCTCGCTGACCGCCGGCACGACCGCACTGGGCATCTGGCTTTGGTATCACGGGCAAGTCGGCGTCGGCGCGGTTGCTACCGCCACCGCCATGGCGTTGCGCGTCAACGGTTTGTCGCAATACATCATGTGGGAATCCGCCCGCTTGTTTGAAAACATCGGCACCGTCAGCGACGGCATGGCAACCCTGTCCAAACCGCACACCATCCTTGACAAGCCGAACGCCCTGCCGCTGAAAGTGTCGCAAGGCGAAATCAAGTTCGAACACGTCGATTTTTGCTACGAAGCAGGCAAACCGCTACTCAACGGCTTCAACCTGACCATTCGCCCGGGCGAAAAAGTCGGCTTGATCGGACGCAGCGGCGCGGGCAAATCCACCATCGTCAACCTGCTTTTGCGCTTCTACGAACCGCAAAGCGGCACGATTTCGATCGACGGCCAAACCGTGGACAGCGTAACCCAAGAAAGCCTGCGCACCCAAATCGGTTTGGTCACGCAAGACACCTCGCTGCTGCACCGTTCCGTGCGCGACAATATCGTTTACGGCCGCCCCGATGCGACTGATGCCGAAATGATTTCCGCCGCCGAACGCGCCGAAGCCGCTGATTTCATCCCCAACCTTTCCGATGCCAAAGGGCGGCGCGGCTATGACGCGCACGTCGGCGAACGCGGCGTGAAACTCTCTGGCGGTCAACGCCAGCGCATCGCCATCGCCCGCGTCATGCTCAAAGACGCGCCGATTCTTCTTTTAGACGAAGCCACCAGCGCGCTCGACTCCGAAGTCGAAGCTGCCATCCAAGAAAGCCTCGACAAAATGATGAACGGCAAGACCGTCATCGCCATCGCCCACCGCCTCTCCACTATCGCCGCGATGGACAGGCTCATCGTCTTGGACAAAGGCCGCATCATCGAAGAAGGCAGCCACACCGAGTTGCTCGAAAAACAAGGCCTGTACGCCAAACTTTGGGCACACCAAAGCGGCGGCTTCTTGAGTGAGCATGTCGAGTGGCAGCATGACTGAAACCTTATTGTCTGGAAACCGCCGTTTTCAGACGGCATTCCCGTTCCCCTACCCGTCAAAACCATGACCGATACCGCCCAAATCATCACCAGCTACGGCCGCCGCTACATCGTGCGTACGCCAGACGGCAAAACCTACGAAGCCAGCACGCGCAAAAAGCGGGTCGATTTCGCCTGCGGCGACCGCGTGCATATCCAAAACATTAACGCCGAACAGGCCGTCATCGAAGACTACCTGCCGCGCGAAAGCCTGCTCTACCGCCAAGACGCTTGGAAAACCAAACTTATCGCCGCCAACGTCAGCCAGCTCCTTATCGTTACCGCCGCCGTTCCCTCGCCCAGCGAAGCCTTGTTGCAACGCGCCCTCCTAGCTGCCGAAGCCGCGGGCATCCAAGCTGTCATCATCCTGAACAAAGCCGACCTGCCTGAAACCGCCCTCTGGCGCGAAAAACTCAAATTCTACGAAACGCTCGGTTATCCCGTCATCGAAACCCGCGCGCTGGAAAACGCCGACATCCTGCGTCCCGTCCTGCAAGGGCATAGCAACATCCTGCTCGGACAAAGCGGCATGGGTAAATCCACCCTGACCAACGCCCTCTTGGGCAACCAAACCGCCCGCACTGGCGACATTTCCACCGCGCTCGACTCGGGAAAACACACCACCACCCACGCCCGGCTTTATGATTTGAACGGCGAAACCCAACTCATCGACTCCCCGGGTTTGCAGGAATTTGGTTTACACCACCTCCAAGCCGCCGATTTGCCGCGCTATTTCCCCGATTTCCGCCACCTTGTCGGGCAATGCCGCTTCCACAACTGCACCCACCGCGCCGAACCCGGCTGCGCCTTCAAAGCCGCCGCCGAAACCGGGGCGGCAAGCCCAGAACGCCTCGCCTTTTTGCAGGGCATCACCGACGAACTGCTCGGGTAACGCCTTGCCGTTTACAGGACAAAACAATGCCGTCTGAAGCCGGATTCGGGTTTCAGACGGCATCCGTTTGGCAAAAATGCTACAATCCGCTTTTTACTGGAACATCCGTTTCAACACACAGGACGACACATAAAGCACCGCCCTATGTGCCGTCCTGATTTGGAAGGGCTTACACCCCTCCCAAATAAAGTCTGATTCTACCGCCCCGAAGGACAGATGTCCAAGTGGCGGGGTTTCAACCGAAAAGGAAACACGATGAAGAAAAACGCACCGAAATCGTTTGAAGAAGCCTTGTCACGCCTTGAATCGCTGACGCAGTCTATGCAGGGCGAAATGCCCTTGGAAGACGCGCTTGCCGCCTATCAGGAAGGCAACGAGCTGGTCAGGTACTGCCAAACCAAGCTGGCACAAGTCGAACAGAAATTACAGGTTTTGGATGCGGACGGGCCGAAGGAGTTGAACCTTGAATCCGACGAATGATTTGAAAGCGTGGCAACAGAGGGCGCAGGCGCAAACAGAGCTGCTGCTGGAACGCTTTTTGCCGTCTGAAAACGAAATCCCGCACACGCTGCACGAAGCGATGCGTTATGCGGCTTTGGACGGCGGCAAACGTCTGCGCCCGATGCTGGTGCTGGCGGCTTCGGAATTGGGTGGGGCTGTGGCGGACGCGGTCGGACAGGCAATGGCGGCAATCGAAATGATCCACGTCTATTCTTTGGTTCACGACGATATGCCGGAGATGGACAACGACAGCCTGCGTCGGGGCAAACCGACTTGCCATGTGCAATACGACGAAGCCACCGCGCTACTGGTCGGCGACGCTTTGCAAACCCAAGCCTTCGACGTATTGAGCCGTCCGACAGAACTGCCCGCCGCACGCCAGTTGGCGATGCTGTCGGTGTTGGCGAAAGCGGGCGGCAGCGCGGGTATGGCGGGCGGTCAGGCAATCGATTTGGCAAATGTCGGCAAACAAATGGTTCAAGCCGATTTGGAACGGATGCACAGCCTGAAAACGGGTGCGTTGATCCGTGCGGCGGTTTTATTGGGGGCGACGGCGTGTCCCGATCTGTCCGATGCGGAACTTGCCGTATTGGACGCTTACGCGGCAAAACTGGGGCTGGCGTTCCAAGTCATCGACGATGTGTTGGATTGTGAAGCGGACACGGCGACTTTGGGCAAGACGGCGGGCAAAGATGCCGACAACGACAAGCCGACTTATGTGAAACTGATGGGCTTGGAAGCGGCGCGCTCATACGCACACAAACTGGTTGCCGAAGCGGTCGCGCTGCTCGAACCCTTCGGCGGCAAAGCCCTGCGCCTGCGGCAGTTGGCAGAATTTGCAGTCGCCCGCAAATATTGAAACCGGCGTATATCGCCGATTGAAACGTGCCGGCACAGCGATGCCGGCCTGCACTTGAATGAAACAAATGCCGTCTGAAAGGGTTTCAGACGGCATTTCTATGCCTGCCTATTCCCTGTTGCGCGTGTGCCAAAAATAACGCCGCACGAAACACGGGAAGGCGAAAATGAGGTACAGGCAGACGACGGTGGCGTAAAACTCCCACCCCTGATTGTGTACCGCTCCCGCACGGGATTCGAGGATGTAGGCAAGAACGGCGGTCAGCGCGAAACCTGCCGCCAGCTCGATCAGGTGGTGTCCGAAATGTTTGCGCTTGAGCGGTACGATGCCGAACAGCCTGGTCGTGAGGAAGGGGGCGTTGGCAAAAATCAAGGCAAGCAGCAAAAGGATGTACATGGATGCGGTCATGGCGGGCTTTCTGTTTGGGCGTTGTCGGCGGAGATGCCGTCTGAACTGCATTGAGGAACGGCATATCTTAACAAAAACGGCAGCCTCTGACACGGCTGCCGTTGCGGCGGCTTACAGCGTGTTCTCCAACGCCTTGGCGCACCAGTCGATAACGGTTTGCGGCATAATGCCCCACAGCACCAACAGCAGCGCGTTGATGCTTAAGAGGAATTTTGCGGCATTGTTGCCGCCGGCGGCGGGACGGGCGCGGCCGGATTCGTCAAAATACATGACTTTGACCACGCGCAGGTAGTAGAACGCACCAATCAGCGACATCACGACGGCAAATACGGACAACCAAACATAGCCTTGTTTCAAGAGTGCCATAATCACGCCGAATTTGGCGTAAAAACCCATCAGCGGCGGAATACCCGCCATAGAGAACATAACCAGCAGCATCAAAAAGGCAAGCCATACGCGGTGTTGGTTTAACCCTGCCAAATCGCTGATGTTTTCGCACTCGTTGTCCCCGTCCGACAACACCATCAACACGCCGAACCCTGCCGCCGCCATCAGCGCGTAGGTAATGGCGTAATAGAGGCCCGCCGCAAAGCCGACCGCGCCCGCCATAAACGCCAACAGGATGAAACCCATATGCGATACGGTGGAATAGGCGAGCATACGTTTGATATTGGTCTGCATGATGGCGGCAAGGTTGCCGACCAGCAGCGAGGCGGCGGCAAGCAGGGCAAACATCAGAGACCAGTCATGATGCACGGTTCCCAGCCCGGTAACGAGGATGCGGAAAGCGAAAACGACGGCGGCGACTTTCGGGGCAGTGCCGACCAAGGCGGTAACAGAAGTGGGCGCGCCGTGATACACGTCGGGCACCCACATATGGAACGGTACCGCGCCGAGTTTGAACGCAACGGCGACGACGATAAACACCAGACCCAGTTTCAACAGCCATTCATTGGCTTCTTCATTGAAGGAAGAGGCAAGCACGCCGGCAAATTCCAGCGAACCGGTTGCGCCGTAAACCATAGAAATACCGTAGAGCAGCAGGCCGGATGCCAGCGCGCCCAGAACAAAATATTTCAAGGCGGCTTCGGCGGCAAAGCCGGAATCGCGGCGCAGGGCAATCAGGGCGTAAAGGGCAAGCGACAAGAGTTCCAAACCGATATACGCAGTTAAAAAATGCCCCGCGCTCACCATCACGCTCATGCCCAAGAGGGCAAACAGCGACAGGGTGTAAAACTCGCCTTTGAAAATACCGCGCACTTGGTTGTAGGGCTTGGCATAGACAAACAGGGCAAAGGTCAAGGCATATAAAACCATTTTTGCCAAACGCGACATACCGTCCGCAATATACATACCGTTGAACGAAGACGTGCTGCCCTGTTCCCACACCGCCAACTGCACCACAGCCGTCAGCACAACCGCGCCTAAAGCCATCAGATGCGTCAGATGGCGGCGTTTGTCGCTAATCCACAAATCAGCCAGCAATACGACCACCAGCAGCGACAGCAGCACGACTTCGGGCAGTGCGGGCATCAAATTCAAATCAGACCAATTCATTTACACACCTCACATCTTGCTTTGCGCCACTTGGGCAATCAAATCGTTTGCCGCCTGATGCACCACTTCGATAAACGCGTTCGGATACAGGCCCATACCCAAAACAGCAACCGCCAAAATCGCCAAAATCGCAAATTCGCGGCAGTTGATGTCTCTCATTTCAGCAACGTGCGGATTATGAATCGCGCCGAAAATCACGCGCTTGTACATCCACAGGGTATAAGACGCGCCGTAAATCAGGGTCATGGCAGCCAACGCGCCCACCCAGAAATTCACTTTAACCGCGCCCATAATCACCATAAACTCGCCCACGAAGCCGGAAGTTGCAGGCAAACCGGCGTTCGCCATACCGAACAGCATCATAAACGCCGCAAACTTAGGCATCACATTGACCACGCCGCCGTAATCGGCAATATTGCGGGTATGCAGGCGGTCGTACATCACGCCGATGCACATAAACATCGCGGCAGACACGAAACCGTGCGAAATCATCTGAATGACCGCGCCTTTTAACGCCCAGTCGTCCAACTGCCCGTCAACAAACAAAAACATCCCAAGCGTTACAAAACCCATATGGCTGATGGAAGAATACGCCACCAGTTTTTTCATATCGGTCTGCACCAGGGCCACCATACCGATGTAAATCACGGCAATCAGGCTCAATACGATGATTACGGGGGCAAAATAGCGTGCCGCATCCGGCACAATCGGCAGGATGAAGCGCAAAAAGCCGTATGCGCCCAGTTTCAGCGTAATCGCCGCCAACACCATCGAACCGCCGGTCGGCGCTTCAACGTGGGCATCCGGCAGCCAAGTGTGTACGGGGAACATCGGCACTTTCACGGCAAACGACAGGAAGAACGCCGCAAACAAAAGCTGTTGCACGCCCAACGGAATCTGTTTGATGTTTTGGAAATCGACAATGGAGAAGCTGCCTGTCTGATAGTACAGGTAAACCATGGCAACCAGCATCAAAAGCGAACCCATCAGCGTATA
Organism: Neisseria viridiae; assembly: GCF_962747995.1. Lineage (GTDB taxonomy): Bacteria > Pseudomonadota > Gammaproteobacteria > Burkholderiales > Neisseriaceae > Neisseria > Neisseria viridiae. Next base: position 25,628 of record NZ_CAUJAJ010000005.1, read on the forward strand.
GAGGAAGAGCTTAACCGACGCATAGACGCGGCGCGGACCGCCCCATACACCAATAATCAGGTACAGCGGAATCAGCATACCCTCGAAGAACACATAAAACAGAATCGCATCCTGCGCGGCAAACGCGCCGTTAATCAAACCCGACATCATCAGGAATGCCGCCATATACTGCGCCGGACGTTTCCGAATGACCTCCCAACCGGCCAATACCACCAACAGCGTGATAAACGCATTCAAGATGATAAAGAGCACTGAAATACCGTCCACGCCCAATGCGTAGTTGATTTTCAGCAGCGGAATCCACTCGTGGAACTCGGCAAACTGATAGCCGCCGCTCAAACGGTCGAAACCGGCAAACAGGGGCAGCGTTACCAAGAAACCGGCAAGCGCGCCCATAAAGGCGAGCACGCGGGCAAGCGGCGCACGGCTGTCCGACCCCGTCGCCAAAACCAGCACGCCTGCGGCGATGGGTATCCATATTGCCAAGCTGAGTAGGTAGTTGGAAAACATAATGGTTAACCTGTGGTTAAAATAAAATGTGTTTATGTGGATATTTCTTCGTTTCAGACGGCCTGAAGGTTTAAGGCTGTCTGAAGCCTCATCCTTATCGGAACAATCCCCAGAAAGTCATGCCGAGCAGTACCAATACGCCGAATACCATAGCGGCAGCGTAGGTGTAGATAAAGCCTGTTTGGACTTTACGCACTTGCGCGGCAACCGCGCCGACCAGTCTAGCAGAGCCGTTGACAATACCGTTGTCGATAATGGCGGTATCGCCGACTTTCCAGAAGAAGGTACCCAATGCGCGTGTGCCTTTGGCGAAAACGTTGAAATACAGGGCATCAAGGTAGTATTTGTTTTCAAACAAAACGTAAACCGGACGGAACGCCTGCGCGATTTTCGCAGGCAGGTGCGGCAGTTTGACGTATAGGAGCCATGCGCTCAATACGCCTGCGATAGCGAGATAGAGAACGGGCGAATGCAGGCTGTGCGACACCATCGCCAATGCGCCGTGGAACTCTTCTTTCATAATGTGCATGGTCGGATGCGCATCGGCATTAACAAAAATCACGTCTTTGAAGAAATCGCCGTAAAGCATGGGTTCGATGGCGATGTAGCCGATGATGACGGACGGAACGGCAAGCAAAATCAAAGGCAGGGTAACCACCAACGGGCTTTCGTGCGGATTGTCGTTTTTACCCAAACCGTGATGTTCTTCGCCGTGGCCGTCTGAATGGTGTTCGGGCAGGCTGCGCCATTTCTCTTCGCCGTGGAACACCATAAAGTATTGGCGGAACGCGTAAAACGCGGTAACAAACACGCTGGCGAGGACGGCAAAATAGGCAAAGCCGCTGCCCGGCAGTGTGCTGTATTTCGCCGCTTCGATAATCGAATCTTTGGAGTAGAAGCCGGAGAAGAACGGCGTACCAATCAGCGACAAGTTACCGATCAGCATGGTCAGCCAAGTAACCGGCATATATTTTTTCAGATTGCCCATATGGCGCATGTCTTGGTCGTGGTGCATACCGATAATCGCGCTGCCTGCCGCCAAGAACAACAGGGCTTTAAAGAAGGCGTGGGTCATCACATGGAACATCGCCACGGAATAGGCAGACGCGCCCAAAGCCACGGTCATATAGCCCAGTTGCGACAGGGTGGAATACGCAACCACACGTTTGATGTCGTTTTGAATCACGCCCAAGAAGCCCATAAACAGGGCGGTAATCGCACCGATCACCATGATAACGGACAGCGCAGTGCTGCTCATTTCGTAAATCGGCGACATACGCGATACCATAAACAGACCCGCCGTAACCATCGTCGCAGCGTGAATCAATGCGGAAATCGGGGTCGGGCCTTCCATCGAATCAGGCAGCCAGACGTGCAGCGGGAATTGTGCCGATTTACCCATCGCACCGACAAACAGGAGCAAACAGGTTACAGTAATCAAAGACCATTCCACACCGGGGAACAATTGAATGGTGGCCGTCTGAACATTAGGCAGATAAGCGAATACATCTTGATAGCGCAGGCTGCCGCCGAAATAGGCAAGCACCAAGCCGATACCGAGCAAAAAGCCGAAGTCGCCGACACGGTTGATCAAAAAGGCTTTCAGGTTGGCAAATGTCGCGCTCGGACGTTTGAAATAGAAACCGATCAAGAGATACGATACCAAGCCCACCGCTTCCCAGCCGAAGAAGAGCTGGATGAAGTTGTTGCTCATAATCAGCATCAACATACTGAAAGTAAACAAAGAAATATAGCTGAAGAAGCGTTGGTAGCCGACTTTTTCATCGTGCATATAGCCGATGGTATAGATATGTACCATCAACGATACGCCGGTGACCACGACCATCATCATCGCCGTCATCGTATCGACCAAGAAGCCGACGGAGAAATCCAAACCGCCCATTGTCAGCCAGGTATAGACGTTCTCGTCAAACTTGGCACGGCTGCCATTGAGGAATCCCCACAGCACATAAGCCGACAGCACGGCGGACACCGCCACACCGAGTATCGTAACCGTATGCGCGCCGGCACGTCCGATTTTATTGCCGAACAAACCCGCAATAAGCGAGCCTGCCAAAGGCACGAAGGCGATGATGAGATATAAAGTCATGTCGTTCATTTGATTGAATCCGATTGATTTAAAAATCTATGTTTGTTTCGTACAAAATTACTTCGGAAAAACAAATCCAACACGCTCCAATCGTTTGCGTGCCACAGCTAATTGCTCTTCAGTAAATAAATCACACCACGGCTTTTGTAACACCAGATATTCCATACTGTATTTCAAGGCGTGGACTCCGCCACCACTCAAAATCAGCTCTGTAAAACCGGTCTGAGTCTTCTTTTCCCCCGTACTCAATAATTTATCCGCCGCCTCTTTACCACCAAATTCATTTACAATTTGTAAAAATCGTGTCGCCTTGTAAGGTTGCGGCAAATTCAAAGCCTCCTGATAAATATTTAACATGGCTTTATGAAATTCTTGTTCTAACTGATTTTTATCCATCATTCTTCTTCCAATATTTCAGACCGGATTATTCTTACCCAGAATTTCTTTTCTCATCCGCTCCCGTCTGATCACCTACCGAATCAGGTCGTCTGAAACAGTCTGAAATCGCTTTTCAGACGACCCTCAGCCTTTTTCATACCCTTCGTAATAATACGACTGCTCGATACCTTTAAAGATGATTTCACGGTTGTCCACATCGTCAGTCAGGTTATCCTTTAACAGAAAGCGCAGTTCTAAATCGTTGACGGGGCTGCGTTCCATCGCCTGCAAATACAGGGTTTTGCTTACATTTTGCCAGTTTACGACTTTTTTCAGGTTTTTTTTCAGCACCAAATCCAGCCAGATGCGGGTACTTCTGCCATTACCCTCCAAAAACGGATGGGCAATGTTCATTTCAACATATTTGGCGATGATTTCTTCAAAAGTCCGCTCGGGCATCTGCTCGATTTTAACCAAAGCCTCTTTTAAATACATGGCGTTGGCAAAACGAAAACCGCCTTTGGAAATGTTGTCTTCCCTGATTTGACCCGCAAAATCATATAAGCCGCCGAACAGGTAACGGTGAATCTGTTGCAGGCCCGCGGTGGTACCGACTTCGATACGGTCGATGTCGCCGCTTTCAAACAGGCGGCGGGCATTATGCAGGCTTTGTTCGTCTATGGATTTCATCGTTTTTCCTATCGGGTTTTCAGACGGCATCGGTGTCTTGTCAGGTCTCGACCCAACCTACCTTTACCCTTTCAACTCATCCAAATCGGCAACGTTGATTGTTTGTCGGTTGCGGTACACCAGCACCATAATCGCCAAACCGATGGCAGATTCAGCAGCGGCAACGGTTAATACGAAGAATACGAAAATTTGTCCGGCAGTATCGCCCAAATGTTGCGAGAAGGCGATAAAGTTGAAGTTCACCGCTAAAAGCATCAGCTCGATGGACATCAGCAATACCAGCACGTTTTTGCGGTTCATAAAGATACCCATTGCGCTGATACCGAACAGGAGCGCACCCAATACCAGATAATGCGTCAAGGTAATCATGCTTTGCCCTCCCCTTCCGGCTTGAAGCCGTCTGAAACTTCGCTTTCTTCGGCAGATTCAACTTGCGGTTTGACCGCTTCCATTTTCACCAGACGCATACGGCCCTGGTCGGCGCGTACTTTAACTTGGTCGGCTGGATCCATACGTTTCGGATTGGTGGTTTTACGATGAACCAGCGCAATCGCCGCCACCATGCCCAACAGCAGCAATACCGCCGCCAATTCAAATGGCAACAGGTAGTCGGTATAAATACGGCTGCCCAAATCGCGGATATTGTTGTAATCGGCGGGAATGTCTTTCATCAGACCAAATGCGGCCAGGTCGGTTTTCGGGTTGACCAAAATCAGAATCAGGGCAACCGCCAACAATGTACCGACCACGCCGGCAACCGGCGCGTGCCGCCAAAAACCGGCGCGCATTTCTTCAATGTCGATGTTCAGCATCATCACGACAAACAGGAACAACACCATCACGGCGCCGACGTAAACCACCACCAGCGTCACACCCAAAAACTCCGCCTGCATCAGCATCCAAAGCATCGCGCTCACGCAGAAGGTCAGCACCAGATGCAAAGCGGCGTGGACAGGGTTTTTAGCGGTAACGGTACGAACCGCGCCGTACAAAACGATGGCGGCAAGGATATAGAACAGAATCGCGGAAAAAGTCATTCGTCTGCTCCTTAACGATACGGCGCATCAGCGGCTTTGCGTTTGGCGATTTCGGCTTCGTATTTGTCGCCGATTGCCAAGAGGATGGGCTTGGTCATATGCAAGTCGCCTTTTTTCTCGCCGTGGTATTCAAAAATATGGGTTTCCACAATCGCATCGGTCGGACACGCCTCTTCGCAGAAACCGCAGAAGATGCACTTGGTCAGGTCGATGTCGTAACGCTTGGTGCGGCGCGTGCCGTCTTCGCGTTCTTCCGATTCGATGTTGATCGCCATTGCCGGACACACCGCCTCGCACAATTTGCACGCGATGCAGCGTTCCTCGCCGTTCGGATAACGGCGTTGCGCGTGCAAACCCCTGAAACGCACGGATTGCGGCGTTTTCTCTTCGGGGAAATAAATCGTGTCTTTGCGGGCGAAAAAGTTTTTGAGCGTTACGCCCAAGCCTTTTACCAATTCGCCAAGCAGAAAGGTTTTTACTAAGTTAGCCATATTATTCAACCCATTATCTCAGGGAATATTTTGAGGGCTTCAAGCCGTCTGAAAACCGGTTATTTTAAAAACGAAACGTTGAAATCCGTTTCACCGCGTTCATCTTCGCGCATATGCACATTGTAATGGCGCACCTGACCGCAAGCCTGAACTGTCCACACTTCCTCGGACTGTATCCGCCCTTCCACACGTTTGACATCGCTGATTTTTGCATCGATGGCTTTGATGTTTTGGCATAAGAAAGCAGTACTTTCCCATTGCTTGATGACCTTAGCGACATCATTACGCAAAACATTGTCGCCGCCGAACGCGGTACTTTGACCGCCGTATTGGATATCGCCGACAAAGGCGCACGATGCCAAGATGGCGGAAGATAATATTGCTGCATATCTCTTCATTTGCTTCATCCTTTCAAAAGCCGCATCTGAATCAAAGTTTTCAGACGGCCTATTTCCACAAATTCAGCGGTGAAATCATCCACACGCCCAAAATCACGATGTAGGCGAAGCCGATCGGAATCAGCACTTTCCAGCCCAAACGCATGATTTGGTCGTAACGGTAGCGCGGGAAGGTTGCACGGATCCACAGATACCAGTACAGCACCGCCGCCATTTTCGCGAACATCCAGAATGCGGAAGGTGTGCCGATAAAGCCCCAGCTTTGCGGGAACGGAGACAGCCAGCCGCCGAGGAACATCAGCGAGGTCAGCGCGGCAATCAGAATCATGAAAATGTATTCGGCAAGGAAGAACAGCGCGAATGCGAAGCCGGAATATTCGACGTGGTGTCCGGCAACGATTTCGGATTCGCCCTCTGCCACGTCAAACGGTGCGCGGTTGGTTTCGGCAACGGCGGAAATCAGATAGACGATGAAGATTGGGAAGAGCGGCAGCCAGTTCCAAGAGAATACCGAACCGCCGGCAATACCTTTAGCTTGTGCGGCAACGATGTCGGAGAAGTTCATGCTGCCCGACACCATCACGACGCACACCAGCGCGGCACTCATGGCGATTTCGTAGGAAATGCTTTGCGCGGAAGCACGCATTGCGCCCAAGAACGAATATTTGGAGTTGGAAGCCCAGCCCGCGATGATCACGCCGTAAACCGACAGCGAGGTAATCATCAGGATATACAAAAGGCCGATATTGATGTTGGTCAGCACCCATTCTTCGTTGAACGGAATCACTGCCCACGCCGCGAAAGACGGTGCAAGCGACATAATCGGGCCAATATAGAACAGGGCTTTGTTTGACAGCTTCGGACGGGTTACTTCTTTAAACAAGAGTTTGAACACGTCGGCAAACGGCTGAATCAGACCCCACGGGCCGGTTACGTTTGGGCCGACACGAAGCTGCATAAAGCCGATGACTTTACGTTCGAAATATGTCAGATAGGCAACGGTCAGAATCAGCGGAATCAGGATAATCACGATTTTGACGATGACGGATACCACCAAACCTACGGTGATACCCAAATCGCCCAGACCGAGTGTTGCGGCAAAGAGGTTTTGGAACCATTCTTGCATGATCAAGCTCCCGCCAGTTCAATAGTGTCCATCAACGCACCCAGCGCGGCATTTTCGGTATGCAGCGGCAGATGCACCACGTTTTCAGGCAAACCGGCATCGGCTTTGACGGCAACCGATACGCTTGCGCCGTTTTGTTTGGCAACAGCGGTCTGTCCGTCTTGCAGGCCCAAACGTGCCAAAGTATTTGGATTTACACGCGCGGCAGGCACGGCGGCATGGCTGGTTTCTTGCAACGGCGCGGAACGGCGCACGATAGAATCAGTGTGATAAATACCGACTCCGCCGACACGGACGAGGCGGTCTGAGGCCGTCTGAACGCCCTCCCCTGCCCATGTGCTGCGGTTGTCCAGTTTGGACGGCAGGCTTTCCGCATCCAGCGCGTCTTTCAAAATCGCAGCGGTATCGTGGTATTCAAAACCTTGCAGGTCAAACAGGTTGCCCAATACGCGCAACACTTTCCACATCGGACGCGAATCGCCGAAGCCTTGTACCACGCCGTGGAAAGATTGCAGACGGCCTTCCATATTGATAAAGCTGCCCGATGTTTCGGTAAACGGCGCAATCGGCAGCAATACGTCGCACACGTCCAGCAGCGTTTCGCTGACAAACGGCGTAAACGCCATCACGCTTTTCGCCTGTTTCAGCGCGGCTACGGCTTTTGCGCCGTCCACCGTATCGATTTCCGGCTCGACGTTGAGCAGCAAGACTGCCTGTTTCGGCGCGTTTGCCATTTCAACAACGCTCTCGCCCGAGTTCACGCCCAATACATCCGCACCAACGCTGTTAGCAGCCTGCGGCAGAATACCCAGCACCGCGCCGGTCGCGTCCGCCAGCTCTTGCGCGGCGGCGTAAATTGCGGCGTAATCGGGATGGTTTTGCACTTCCGCGCCCAAAATCACCGCAGCTTTTTCAGCGTTTTTCAGGCTCGCGGTAATCGCATGTTCCACATCGGCAGACAGGTTTTTCAGACGGCCTGCCCACTCGTCGGGATGCACCGCTTCCTGAGCCAGAAGCGGCATCAACAATTCTTCCTTGCTGCTTGCCAACACGCTCAAAGCCATGCGTTCTTTGGCAGCGCGGCGCAGGCGGGCGGTCAGAAGCGGCTGCTCTTTGCGCAAGTTCGCACCGACTACTAATACGGCTTCGTTGTCCGCCAGCGATTCGATACTTTGTCCCAGCCATTGCGCACCTTTAAGGCCGTCTGAAAGACGTTTGTCTTGTTGGCGCAAACGGGTTGCAAAGTTTTTAACACCCAAGCCGTCGGCAAATTTTTTGGCCAGATACAGCTCTTCAACCGTATTCATCTGATTGGCCCAAATGCCGACTTGGTTTTGGTTGCCGTCTTTGGCGATACATTCAATCGCGCTGCGGACATATTCCAACGCGGTTTTCCAATCCACGTCCATCCACTCGCCGCCCTGTTTGATTTTCGGGTTTTTCAGACGGCTTTCGTGATACAGGCCTTCGTAGGCAAAACGGTCGCGGTCAGACAGCCAGCATTCGTTGATGGCTTCGTTTTCCAACGGCAACACGCGGCGGACGGTATGGTCTTTGGTTTGTACAATCAGATTGCTGCCCAAAGCATCGTGGGTGGAAACGGATTTGCGGCGGTTCAGCTCCCAAGTACGCGCGTTGAAGCGGAACGGTTTGCTGGTCAATGCGCCGACGGGACACAAATCGATGACGTTGCCCGACAATTCGGTTTCCACCGCTTTGCCGATAAAGGGCATAATCTCAGAATGCTCGCCGCGATTCGCCATCGCAATTTCCTGCAAACCGGCGATTTCTTCAGTGAAACGGACGCAACGGGTACAGTGGATGCAGCGGCTCATTTCCTCGGCGGAAACCAAAGGCCCCATGTCTTTGCCGACGACGGAACGTTTTTCTTCGGTATAGCGGCTGGTGGTTTTGCCGTAGCCCACCGCCAAATCCTGCAACTGGCATTCGCCGCCCTGGTCGCAGGTCGGACAATCAAGCGGATGGTTGATGAGCAGGAACTCCATCACACCTTCTTGCGCCTCTCGGGCTTTTGCCGAATGCGTACGCACAATCATGCCGTCTGTAACCGGCGTGGCACAGGCAGGCAGGGGTTTGGGGGCTTTTTCCACGTCCACCAAACACATACGGCAGTTGGCGGCGATGGAAAGTTTTTTGTGGTAACAGAAATGCGGGATATAAGTACCGAGCTTGTGCGCGGCTTCAATCACCGTCGCACCCTGCTCCACAGATACCTGTTTGCCGTCGATTTCGATTTGTAACATGGTTCGTTCCTAGTTACGGGTATTTGATAAATAATTTTTTATGGAGGTCGTCTGAAAAATGGGTTTCAGACGGCCTTTTGAGTTTCATTGACAATCAATACTGTTTAAAACGTTTACTGCCACCTTGCCGTCATTCCCGCGTAGGCGGGAATCCATTTTTTGAATTTCGGCAACTGCTTTTCAAATATCGGGTTCTGTAAATTCCACTATGGATTCCCGCCTACGCGGGAATGACGGCAAAGTTAAATTTTTAGCATTTTGCTTCTAACCAATATAAAACCAACTAAAACTATAACTCATTTATTATATTTTTAAATGACTTAAATAACTCTTTAACAGCACGCTCATTGTCTTCATCTGTAGGCTCAAACTTTTCACACCAATTAATTATATTTACATCGCCATGCAATAACTCTGCATAACATCCTACTGCATCGCAACTACCACCCCGTGTCCTTGACGTGCCAAAAATAAAATCACAATTATGCGAATAAAGTTTGTATAAATTTCTCCTAACCTCGTATTCATTATCACCAGATGAATAAAAACCAATCCTCTGACCTTCATGATCAAATACTGCAACAAAATCTAAGCCGTTTCCATGTCTTTCAAAAAAGACTAGAAATTTAGAAAATTTCCAACAAATCTGATTAAAAAGCGTATTGAGTGTCGTACTCTTACCTTTGTTGGCTGCACCGTATAGAATAAAAATTTTAGCTTCCACCATTACCACCCTCCCCACTTATGCTCTTTCATCGGCCCGCCGTGTTCGATGTAATGCACAAACTCATCACGGAAATGCTTGGTAAAGCTGCGGACGGGGAAGACGGCGGCATCGGCAAGGGCGCAGATGGTGCGGCCTGCCATTTGGTTGCCGACAGAATCGAGCAAATCCAAATCTTCCATTTTACCTTTGCCTTCTACGATGCGATGGACAATGCGGTAGAGCCAGCCCGTACCTTCGCGGCAGGGGGTGCATTGGCCGCATGATTCATCGTAGTAGAAGTAGCTTAAGCGTTCGAGGGCTTTCACCATGCATACGTCTTCGTCCATCACGATAATCGCGCCAGAACCGAGCATGGAGCCGGCTTTGGAAATCGAGTCATAGTCCATATTGGTCTGCATCATGATATCGGCAGGTAACACGGGCGCGGACGAACCGCCGGGAATAACGGCTTTAAGTTTTTTACCGCCGCGCATACCGCCCGCCATTTTCAGAACTTCGGCAAACGGCGTGCCCAACGGCACTTCATAGTTGCCCGGACGCTCGACATGACCGGAAATACAGAATAATTTGGTACCGCCTGCATTCGGAATACCTTTATCGGCAAATGCCTGTCCGCCGTCACGGATAATGAAGGGGACGGAGGAGAACGTTTCGGTATTGTTGATGGTAGTCGGCTTGCCGTACAGACCGAACGAGGCGGGGAACGGCGGTTTAAAGCGCGGCTGGCCTTTTTTGCCTTCCAACGATTCGAGCAATGCGGTTTCTTCGCCGCAGATGTATGCGCCGTAACCGTGATGGGCGAAGAGTTCGAATTCAAAATCCGAACCCAGAATATTTTTACCCAAAAAGCCTGCGGCACGCGCCTGCTCCAAAGCGGCTTCAAAGCGTTGGTAGCCTTCGAAAATTTCGCCGTGAATGTAGTTGTAGCCCGCTTTCGCGCCCATTGCGTAACCGGCGAGAATCATGCCTTCAATCAGGGCATGGGGATTGAACATGATGATGTCGCGGTCTTTGAACGTGCCCGGCTCGCCTTCGTCAGTGTTGCAGACGACGTATTTTTCGCCCGGGAAGGAACGGGGCATAAAGCTCCATTTCAAACCGGTCGGAAAGCCCGCACCGCCGCGCCCGCGCAAGCCGGAGGTTTTGACTTCGTCAATCACATCGGTTTGCGAGATGTTTTCGGACAGGATTTTACGCAGGGCGGTATAGCCGCCACGTTTGACGTATTCGTCCAATGTCCAACAATCGGGATTGGCGGTATCCACTTGGTCAAAAATCACGCCTGATTGGTAAATAGCCATTTTGGTGTGCCTATTCGTTTTCGTATCGGTTGCGGCTGCCTGCCTTCTCAATGTTCCTGATGCCGTCTGAAACGGTTTGTCTGTTTTCAGACGGCATTTTCCTGTCTTCGTTTAATCTGAACCAAACCTGAGTTTGTTCTTCCCGTCATCAATCAAAATTACCATCCGCCGCATTTGTCTTCACACGGAATGCCGTCGCCATCACCGTCCATCTTGGTATCGGAACAGTTCCTTACAAACCATTTGGCTTCTTCGCACGAAGTCATTTGTGAGCAATATTGCCTGCCGTCGCAACGGTATGGGCTGCTGTCGGGCTGCTGCCGTTTTATTTCGGGCAATACTTGCGTTTTAACCGGCGTATTTTCCTGTTTCGGAGTCAGCTTCTCTGACGCATATTGATACGCCTTATAGCCGATTGCCGAAACAAGCAGCAAACCGACCGACAAAGACAGCACAACCTGAACAATCGAAGTGGGAGATTCCTCGTCTTTTCGATGTTTCTTGCGGTATACGGGAGAAACTGCACGCTCCCGATTCAGATAGCGTATCTGTTTTGCAGAAAATCTTCCCTTGCCATCTGAAACCACTTCGAAAGAAACCTGCTCGTCAAGCCCGGGCCGCGGATTTCTTTGCAGGAAGTCGGAAATATGGCAGAAAATCTCTCCTTCCCCGCTTTCTGTACGTATAAATCCGTATCCTTTGTCATCATGCCATCGGACGATTTTTCCCTTCATTGATTCGGTTTCCCTGTTTTCTTTATTCCCGATTTGATTTGTCCAATCGGTCTGAAACGGCGGACAGAAATGTCTACCCTACCGGTTTTCCTGTTTTCAGACGGCATTTCCCCAGTTTATTCCAACTCCGCCAGTTTCTTCTCAATCGCCTCTTCAGTCATAAAGCTGCACATGCTGTGGTTGTTGACCAGCATAACGGGGGCATCGCCGCACGCGCCCATGCATTCGCCTTCGACAAGGGTAAATTTGCCGTCGGGCGTGGTTTCGCCGTAGCCGATACCGAGTCTTTGTTTGAGGTATTCGCCGGTAGCCATACCACCGCGCAGGGCGCAGGGCAGGTTGGTACAAACGGTCAGTTTGTATTTGCCGACAGGCTCAAGATCGTACATATTGTAGAAGGTAGCGACTTCGTAGGCTTGTGCAGGCGAGATGCCGATATAGTCTGCGACAAAGGCAATGGTCTCGGGAGCAAGCCAGCCTTTTTCGGTTTGAGCAATACGCAATGCGCCCATAATCGCGGAACGGCGTTGGTCGGCAGGATATTTTGCCAACTCAATATCAATTTGTTTTAAGGATTCTGCGGATAACATTATCGGTCAACCTCCCCGAATACGATGTCCTGCGTACCGATGATGGCAACAACGTCGGCGAGCATGTGGCCTTTTGCCATTTCGTCCATGCCTTGCAGGTGGGCGAAGCCGGGTGCGCGGATTTTCAGGCGGTAGGGTTTGTTTGCGCCGTCTGAAATGATGTAAACGCCGAACTCGCCTTTCGGATGTTCGACAGCGGTGTAGGTTTCGCCCTCGGGAACGTGCATACCCTCGGTAAAGAGTTTGAAATGGTGAATCAGGTCTTCCATACCTGTTTTCATTTCGGTACGTTTGGGCGGAGCGAATTTGTGGTTTGTGGTAATGACCGGACCCGGATTAACACGCAACCACTCGGAACATTGTTTGATGATGCGTACGGATTGACGCATTTCTTCCATACGGCAAAGGTAACGGTCGTAGCAGTCGCCGTTCACACCGACGGGAATATCGAAATCCATTTTGTCGTACACTTCATACGGCTGTTTCTTACGCACGTCCCATTCCACGCCAGAACCGCGCAACATAACGCCGGTAAAGCCTTTTTGCATGGCGCGCTCGGGAGAGACGACGCCGATGCCGACGGTACGCTGTTTCCAAATACGGTTGTCGGTCAGGAGGGTTTCGAGTGTGTCGATGTTTTTCGGGAAACGTTCACAGAAGGCGTCGATGAAGTCGAGCATCGTGCCTTCGCGGGATTCGTTGAGCTGCTTCAATACTTTGGCGTTGCGGAATTTGCTGCTCTCGTATTTGGGCATGAAGTCGGGCAGGTCGCGGTAAACGCCGCCGGGACGGAAGTAGGCGGCGTGCATACGCGCACCGGACACGGCTTCGTACAAGTCCATCAGCTCTTCGCGGTCGCGGAAGGCGTAAAGGATGGCGGTCATCGCGCCGATGTCGAAGGCGTGCGAACCGATGCCCATCAGGTGATTGAGGATGCGCGTTACTTCGGCGAACATCACGCGGATGTATTGGGCGCGGATAGGCACATCAATTCCGGCGAGTTTTTCTACCGCCAAACAATATGCCTGCTCGTTGACCATCATGGAAACGTAGTCCAAGCGGTCCATATAGGGCAGGGCTTGCAGATAGGTTTTGGTTTCCGCCAGTTTTTCGGTGCCTCGGTGCAGGAGGCCGATATGCGGGTCGGCACGGACGATGGTTTCGCCCTCCAACTCCAAAATCATACGCAATACGCCGTGCGCCGCAGGGTGTTGCGGGCCGAAGTTGATGGTGTAGTTTCTTAATTTATTGGCCACCGTAGTTCTCCTCACGGACGATACGCGGCGTGATCTCGCGCGGCTCGATGGTAACAGGTTGGTAAATCACGCGTTTTTGCTCTTCGTCGTAACGCATTTCCACATAGCCGGAAATCGGGAAGTCTTTGCGGAACGGATGTCCGACGAAACCGTAATCGGTCAGGATGCGGCGCAGGTCGGGATGGTTGTTGAACATGATGCCGTACATATCGAAGGCTTCGCGTTCGTACCAATCCGCGCTGTTGTAGATATCGACTACGGATTCGACTACGGGGAAGTCGTCGTCTGAAACCCAGACGCGTACGCGGATGCGTTGATTGTTTTTAACGGAAAGCAGCTGACTGACGACGGCGAAGCGTTTGCCCTGCCATGCTTCGTTTTTGTAAGTGCTGTAATCGACACCGCACAAGTCAACCAGAAGCTCGAAATGCAAATCTTCATGGTCGCGCAATGCGGTCATGACTGAAATATAGTGTTCGGGCAGACACTCGACAGTAATCTCGCCCAAAGCTGAAATGACTTTGCCTGCCCGATCGCCAAGCACGCCGACGACGGTCTCGTATAAGTTTTGAATGCTTGCCATATCGTCCTCTCCTTACTCGTCACGCGCGATGGTGGAAGTGCGCTTGATTTTTTGCTGGAGCTGAATCAGGCCGTAAATCAGTGCTTCCGCAGTCGGAGGACAACCCGGCACATAAACGTCCACCGGCACGACGCGGTCGGCACCGCGCACGACGGAATAAGAATAATGATAGTAGCCGCCGCCGTTGGCACACGAACCCATAGACAATACCCAACGCGGCTCGGCGAGCTGGTCGTACACGCGGCGCAGTGCAGGCGCCATTTTATTGGTGAGCGTACCCGCCACAATCATCAGGTCTGCCTGACGGGGAGACGGACGGAAAATAATGCCGAAACGGTCAAGGTCGTAACGCGCCATACCCGCATGCATCATTTCCACGGCGCAGCAGGCCAAGCCGAAAGTAACCGGCCACAATGAACCGGTACGCATATAGTTCAACACCGTATCCGCGCTGGTGGTGATGAAACCTTTTTTCAAAACGCCTTCTATTCCCATTCCAGCGCACCTTTTTTCCATTCGTAAACAAAGCCTACCGTCAGAACGACGATAAACACCAGCATAGACCAGAAGCCGTACGCGCCCAAATCTTTGAACACGACTGCCCACGGCAACATGAACGCGACCTCCAAATCAAACAAGATAAAGAGGATGGCGACGAGGTAATAGCGCACGTCGAACTTCATCCTCGCGTTTTCAAAGGCTTCAAAACCGCATTCGTAAGGCGCGTCTTTTTCGGCGTAGTGGCGTTTCGGGCCTAAAATCGTGCCGAGCAGGATAAACAGCACGCCGGCCGCGAGGCCGACGAGGATGAATACGAGGACGGGAAAGTAACTGGCCAACATAATTGATGCCTGACTGGTTGACGGACAAATCGTTAAAACAAGCTGCTATTTTAGCGAATTTCAAAACCCATTAAAAGGTAAACAGGCAAAAAACGCCAATAAATACAACCATTTTATGATAACGATTCTTATTTTGATTTTATAAATACCCTATCTGATTTCCCCTTTACCGCTTGCTCCCCGCATTCCTCCTTACCCGCATACAGAAATGCCGTCTGAAAGCTTCAGACGGCATAGGATAATGTATGGTAAAACTATCGGACAGCCTGCAAGGCTTCGCGCACACCGGCTTTAAGTTCCGCACCCAAACGCCTGCCCAACAGCGTGCCGAAATCGTCCTGCCGCGTGTAATCCACCAAATCCGGGGCTTTGACCACGTCTCGCGCCACGCTGTAAATATTACCGAGTCCGTCCACCAGCCCGACTTTCAGCGCGTCCGCACCTGTGTATACCCGACCGCTGAACACGTCGGGATATTGTCGGAATTTGAGGCGGCCGCCGCGTCCGGTTTTGACGGCTTTGATGAACTCGCCGTGTATGCCGGTCAGCATTTCTTCCCAGATTTTTGACTGTTCGGGCGTTTCGGGCGAAAACGGATCGCCCATGCCTTTGTTGCTGCCTGCAATTTTAACCCTGCGTTTCACGCCGATTTTTTCCATCAGGCCGGTCGCGTCGAAACTGCTGCCGATAACGCCGATGCTGCCGACGATGCTGGACGGATCGGCATAGATTTTGTCCGCCGCCGCCGCGATGTAGTAGCAGCCGGACGCGCACATATCTTCCGCTACGAGATAAACGGGAATGCCGGGGTGCTGCGCCTTCAGACGGCGTATTTCTTCAAAAGCGGTGTTGGAGACGACGGGCGAACCGCCGGGGCTGTTGGCGCGGATGATGATGGCCTTTGCCTGCGGATTTTTGTAGGCGGCCTCCATACCGTCTTTGAGTTTTTTGACCTGGTCTTCTACACCGTTGCCGATTTCGCCGTACAGGTTGACGACTGCGGTATGCGGCGTATTGCCCGTCAACTGCAATGCGGCTTCGTCTTTTCGGAAAATGCCTGCAATCAGGGCAACCAGAATCAGGGTGCTGACGGCGCGCCAGATGTTTTTCCACATCCGCTCCCTGCGCCTGTCCCGATAGGCGGACAGCAGCACTTCGCGCATGATGTCGCGCTCCCATAAGGTTTCCCCCGCATTTTTTGCTTCGGGTGCTTCGTTTTCTCTTCTGATTCGGTATTGCATGGTTTTCCTTAAATATCGTCCGATTTGGGCAAACGTTTTTCAGTTTACCCGATTTTTCAGCTCTGCTCCCAATCCGTCCAAGCTGTGCAACACTTCCGCCCACGCCGCGTCCAAAAGGTTGACGGCTTCTCCTTCGGCTTTGATGCCGAACTCAATGTGCGGTTTGACCTGCGTGCCGTCTGAATGCGTCCAACCGACGCTGGGCAGGCTGTACGAACGCACGCCGGGATAAGTTTGCTCGATATGCTCCATAATCGGCGTAATGCGCGATTCGGGCTGCTCAAACACATACACGCTGCGGCTGCCGCGTTCGGTTTGGTTGAAGCGGCCGGCGCAATAAGTTTCCAAAACCCATTCCGCCATCGGGTGCGCCATCACAGGAAAGCCGGGGAAGAAATAATGCTCGCGGATGGAAAATCCGGCGATGTTGTTGAACGGGTTGGGCACAAGCTCTGCGCCTGCGGGAAAGTCCGCCATTTTCAGGCGTTGGGCGTGTTCCGGCGAATCAAGCGGCTCGCCACGTTTCAGGGTTACGCCTTCGATAAACTTGGCGGCTTCAGGATGGCGGACGACGGGCAAATCCAAAGCGGCGGCTGCGGCTTGGCGCGTGTGGTCGTCGGGCGTGGAACCGATGCCGCCGGTAACAAACGTCGGTATGCCGTCTGAAAAGCTGCGGCGTAGTTGTTTAACCAACAAATCAGGTTCGTCGGGCAAGTATTGCACCTGATTGAGCTTCAGCCCTTTGGATTCGAGCAGGGATTTGAAAAAGGCGAAATGCTTGTCTTGGCGGCTGCCGTGCAGGATTTCGTCGCCGATGATGATGAGGTTAAACAAATGCTGTCGGTCTTTCATAATCTTTCCTTCTGCCTAAAGGCTATTCATGATTTCCCATGATTACTGTTCCAATATTGCTTATTAGGTGCAACGGATAGGAGAGGCTCATGTTTGCAATCGGCATTTTTGCGTTCTTCATGTTCATTATCAGCCTTTTTGTGTGTACGTTTGTGCTGATTATTCAGTATTTGATTATTCGCCGTAAAATTCATCAAGACAAACGTGCAGTCAATTTTCGCGCCAAATATGCTACGCTTTCCACATTTTTTATACAATGGGTTGTTCTGAGCGCATTCAGCTCCTTACCTGCAAACCGTATGATTTTTTCACTGGCAGTCTTTACGGATATTTTACTTGGTTTTTTGTGGTTGTTTTTTGTTGCAACCAATGCAGATGAAATGTGGCGGTTGACTGGGCAAAAAGGCTATTTGTTGTGGCCTTTGGCAGCTGCTTCGGTTTGGGCAGCATGCTTCATTGTATTCAGCTTCGGATAGCGTCTCAATAATTGCGGACAAATGCCGTCTGAAAACCTGAATGCTTTTTCAGACGGCATCAAACTGGATTATCTCATCTATTTATAAGATAATAAGTTCAAATCATGTGCAGAGCGGTTTGCCTCGTTCTGCTTTTATTTTTAGTCCGAAGGATTCCCCATGAGTCAAAGCCATACTATTCTGCAATCCCTCCCCGTCGGTCAAAAAGTCGGCATCGCCTTCTCCGGCGGTCTTGATACCTCTGCCGCGCTGTTGTGGATGAAACTCAAAGGCGCGCTGCCTTACGCCTACACCGCCAACCTTGGTCAGCCCGACGAAGACGACTACAACGCCATTCCTAAAAAAGCGATGGAATACGGTGCGGAAAACGCCCGCCTGATCGACTGCCGCGCGCAGTTGGCACACGAAGGCATCGCCGCCATCCAATGCGGCGCATTCCACGTTTCCACCGGCGGCATCGCCTATTTCAACACCACGCCTTTGGGCCGTGCCGTTACCGGCACCATGCTCGTTTCCGCCATGAAAGAAGACGATGTGAATATCTGGGGCGACGGCAGCACCTACAAAGGCAACGACATCGAGCGTTTCTACCGTTACGGCCTCTTGACCAATCCCGCGCTGAAAATCTACAAACCCTGGCTCGACCAACAATTTATCGACGAACTCGGCGGCCGCCACGAAATGAGCGAATTTCTGATTGCCAACGGCTTCAACTACAAAATGTCGGTGGAGAAAGCCTATTCCACCGATTCCAACATGCTGGGTGCTACCCACGAAGCCAAAGACTTGGAATTCCTCAACAGCGGCATCAAAATCGTCAAACCCATTATGGGCGTTGCCTTCTGGGACGAAAACGTCGAAGTCGAACCCGAAGAAGTCAGCGTGCGCTTTGAAGAGGGCGTGCCGGTTGCATTAAACGGCAAAGAATACGCCGATCCTGTCGAACTCTTCCTTGAAGCCAACCGCATCGGCGGCCGCCACGGTCTGGGTATGAGCGACCAAATCGAAAACCGCATCATCGAAGCCAAATCGCGCGGCATCTACGAAGCCCCGGGAATGGCGTTGTTCCACATCGCCTACGAACGCTTGGTTACCGGCATCCACAACGAGGATACCATCGAACAATACCGCATCAACGGCCTGCGCCTCGGACGTTTGCTCTACCAAGGCCGCTGGTTCGACAGCCAAGCCTTGATGTTGCGCGAAACCGCCCAACGCTGGGTCGCCAAAGCCGTTACCGGCGAAGTTACCCTCGAATTGCGGCGCGGCAACGACTACTCGATTCTGAACACCGAATCGCCCAACCTGACCTACCAACCCGAACGCTTGAGTATGGAAAAAATCGAAGGTGCGGCGTTTACCCCGCTAGACCGCATCGGACAGCTCACGATGCGCAACCTCGACATCACCGACACCCGCGCCAAACTGGGCATCTACTCGCAAAGTGGTTTGTTGTCGCTGGGCGAAGGTTCGGTATTGCCAAAGCTTGATAGCAGCAAGTAAACCCAAACTGTAACAAAAAAGGCTACTAGAAATTGCTGGTAGCCTTTTTTGTTAGGTCTGAGGTATGATTCGATTTATTTTAACTGCAGAGGATGGATGCGATGAAGAAATTATATATTCTATTGTTGTTAGCTATTTCTCTACCAGCACTAGCCTATGAATACCAGTATGGAGAATGGGTATCATTTACAGGAAAAATCCGACCAATGCACGGCGGCTGGGCTGCTATTGTCCTTGACAAGCCAATAACCGTTGTACCATCACTTGGAGATAATGACGGTATAGACACTCCTGAAACAGGAGTAACGATGATGCAGCTCGTTATGTCGTCTGAACATTTTCAGCAATATCGTCAATTTAAAGGTAAAAGGGCACGGGTACAATGTGAAACACTATTTCATAGCCATACCATACATCATAAAACACCTGTATTGTGTGATGTTTTTAAAATTTCTGCACCCAATAGACCTTAGAAAAAACAATGAACGCCGGAGGTTTAGAAAGCAAAATTTATAGGGCTGTTTGTCATCATCCTCGCCGCCCTGCTGGTATTCGGCCAGTATTTTTCCGAAAAGAAAATGAAAGACGACGGGTTTATCAACTGATGCGGATTTGAACCGGATCCGCGACCCAAACATCATTATGCCGTCTGAACGCCCCCGCTTCAGACGGCATACCGTTTCCGCAAGCCCTTTCAGCACATAAGGCGCACCCCGTTGTGCCGCACCGATTCAGAAAGGCGATACCTTTCCCCAACCAGCCCGAACCCTGCCGCCCCCAAGGCGGGTGTTCAAGCATTAAGAAAATGCCGATGAAATTCTTTTCTCGGAAATCATTAAACGTGATGAAGCGTGGCTGCAACAGGAACTCGACCGCCTCAAGCTCACTGCCGTGCAAGTCTATATCGGCGAATACATCGACGAGAAACTGGTGGCACATCCTTACCCATAACCGCCGGAAATCCGATAACGGATTTATCTCCCGCCTTCCCAAGCAAGCTGTGCGGACAACCGTCAAACACCTAAAAAATGCCGTCTGAAACTTTACTGTTTCAGACGGCATTCCATATCCAAGCCTATTTCCTCTGTCGGCCCAAATCGGCGGCAGCGGTAAACAAAACGTCGGTTGAAGAATTCAACGCCGTTTCCGCCGAATCCTGAATTACGCCGATGATAAAGCCGACGGCAACCACCTGCATAGCGACATCGTTGCTGATGCCGAACAGGCTGCACGCCAGCGGAATCAGCAGCAGCGAACCGCCCGCCACGCCGGACGCGCCGCACGCGCTGACCGTCGCCACCAGGCTCAACAGCAGCGCGGTGGCAAAATCAACCTGTATGCCTTGGGTGTGCGCCGCTGCCATAGCCAAAACGGTAATCGTAATCGCCGCGCCGCCCATATTGACGGTCGCCCCCAACGGGATGGAAATCGAATAAGTGTCTTCGTGCAGCCCCAGTTTTTTCGCCAAAGCCATATTCACGGGGATATTGGCGGCGGAAGAACGGGTAAAGAAGGCATACACGCCGCTTTCGCGCAGGCAGGTAAACACCAGCGGATAAGGGTTGCGGCGGATTTTCCACCACACGATGGCGGGATTGACCGCCAGCGCGATAAACGCCATACAGCCCAACAGCACCGCAAGCAGCTTCGCATAACCCGCCAGCGCGCCGAAACCCGTCTCCGCGATTGTGGACGACACCAGCCCGAAAATGCCCAAAGGGGCAAAACGGATAATCCACTTCACGACGGTGGAAACCGCTTCCGCCAAATCGGCAACGACCTGCCGCGTAACGTCCGAACCGTGATTCCGCAACGCCGCGCCCAAAACCAAAGCCCAAGCCAGAATGCCGATATAGTTGGCATTGGCAATCGCGTTAATCGGGTTGGCGACCAGGTTCATCAGCAGCGATTTCAACACTTCCACAATGCCGGAAGGCGGCGCGGCGGACACATCGCCCGCGCCCGCCAAAACAATGTGCGTCGGGAAAACCATACCTGCGATGACGGCGGTCAGGGCTGCGGAAAACGTGCCGATGAGGTAGAGGACGATAATCGGCCTGATATGCGCCTTGTTGCCTTTTTGGTGCTGCGCGATTGTGGCCGCCACCAAAATAAATACCAAAACCGGCGCGACCGCTTTGAGCGCGCCGACAAACAGGCTGCCGAACAAGCCTGCCGCCAAGCCCAGTTGCGGTGAAACCGAACCGATTACGATGCCCAACGCCAAACCGGCGGCAATCTGCCTGACCAGGCTGACGCGGCCGATCGCATGAAATAAGGATTTGCCGAACGCCATAATTCTTCCTTATGTTGTGATATGTTAAAAAATGTTGTATTTTAAAAGAAAACTCATTCTCTGTGTTTTTTTTATTTTTCGGCTGTGTTTTGAGATGCGTTGATTTGCCCTATGCAGTGCCGGACAGGTTTTGCTTGATCATTCGGCGCAACGGTTTAATTTATTGAACGAAAATAAATTTATTTAATCCCGTTTATTTTCCGGCACTATCCCGAAACGCAACCTGTTTTCCATATGCGGATTAGAAACAAAATACCTTAAAACAAGCAGATACATTCCCGGCGGGCCGCAGCTGCCGAAATACCGGCGGCAGTATGCCGTCTGAAGCGTCCCGCCCCGTCCGAACAACACGAAAACGGTCGTTCGAAACCCCGTCCGAACAGTGTTAGAATCGAAAACCGCCACACCGATGCACGACACCCGTACCATGATGATCAAACCGACCGCCCTGCTCCTGCCGGCTTTATTTTTCTTTCCGCACGCATACGCGCCTGCCGCCGACCTTTCCGAAAACAAGGCGGCGGGTTTCGCATTGTTCAAAAACAAAAGCCCCGACACCGAATCAGTCAAATTAAAACCCAAATTCCCCGTCCGCATCGACACGCAGGACAGTGAAATCAAAGATATGGTCGAAGAACACCTGCCGCTCATCACGCAGCAGCAGGAAGAGGTTTTGGATAAGGAACAGGTGGGCTTCCTTGCCGAAGAAGCGCCGGACAACGTCAAAACCATGCTCCGCAGCAAAGGCTATTTCAACAGCAAAGTCAGCCTGACGGAAAAAGACGGAGCTTATACTGTGCACATCACACTGGGGCCGCGCACCAAAATCGCCAACGTCGGCGTCGCCATCCTCGGCGACATCCTTTCAGACGGCAACCTCGCCGAATACTACCGCAACGCGATGGAAAACTGGCAGCAGCCGGTAGGCAGCGATTTCGATCAGGACAGTTGGGAAAACAGCAAAACTTCCGTTCTCGGCGCGGTAACGCGCAAAGGCTACCCGCTTGCCAAGCTCGGCAACACCCGGGCGACCGTCAACCCCGATACCGCCACCGCAGATTTGAACGTCGTCGTGGACAGCGGCCGCCCCATCGCCTTCGGCGACTTTGAAATCACCGGCACGAAGCGTTATCCGGAACAAATCGTTTCCGGTCTGGCGCGCTTCCAACCGGGCACGCCCTACGACCTCGACCTGCTGCTCGACTTCCAACAGGCACTCGAACAAAACGGGCATTATTCCGGCGCGTCCGTACAAGCCGACTTCGACCGCCTCCAAGGCGACCGCGTCCCCGTCAAAGTCAGCGTAACCGAGGTCAAACGCCACAAACTCGAAACCGGCATCCGCCTCGATTCGGAATACGGTTTGGGCGGCAAAATCGCCTACGACTATTACAACCTCTTCAACAAAGGCTATATCGGCTCGGTCGTCTGGGATATGGACAAATACGAAACCACGCTTGCCGCCGGCATCAGCCAGCCGCGCAACTACAGGGGCAAATACTGGACAAGCAACGTTTCCTACAACCGTTCGACCACCCAAAACCTCGAAAAACGCGCCTTCTCCGGCGGCATCTGGTATGTGCGCGACCGCGCGGGCATTGATGCCCGTCTGGGGGCGGAGTTTCTCGCAGAAGGCCGGAAAATCCCCGGCTCGGATGTCGATTTGGGCAACAGCCACGCCACGATGCTGACCGCCTCTTGGAAACGCCAGCTGCTCAACAACGTGCTGCATCCTGAAAACGGCCATTACCTCGACGGCAAAATAGGGACGACTTTGGGCACATTCCTGTCCTCCACCGCGCTGATCCGCACCTCTGCCCGCGCAGGTTATTTCTTCACGCCCGAAAACAAAAAACTCGGCACGTTCATCATACGCGGACAAGCGGGTTACACCGTTGCCCGCGACAATGCCGACGTTCCTTCGGGGCTGATGTTCCGCAGCGGCGGCGCGTCTTCCGTGCGCGGTTACGAACTCGACAGCATCGGACTTGCCGGCCCGAACGGATCGGTCCTGCCCGAACGCGCCCTCTTGGTGGGCAGCCTGGAATACCAACTGCCGTTTACGCGCACCCTGTCCGGCGCGGTGTTCCACGATATGGGCGATGCCGCCGCTAATTTCAAACGTATGAAGCTGAAACACGGTTCGGGACTGGGCGTGCGCTGGTTCAGCCCGCTCGCGCCGTTTTCCTTCGACATCGCCTACGGGCACAGCGATAAGAAAATCCGCTGGCACATCAGCCTGGGAACGCGTTTCTAAACCGATACGGCCGCTTCAGACGGCATTGCAGCAAACTATTTTGAAACAGACATTATGACCGATACCGCACCGACAGATACCGATCCGACCGAAAACGGCACGCGCAAAATGCCGTCTGAACACCGCCCTGCCCCGCCGGCAAAAAAACGCCGCCCGCTGCTGAAGCTGTCGGCGGCACTGCTGTCTGTCCTGATTTTGGCAGTATGTTTCCTCGGCTGGCTCGCCGGCACGGAAGCGGGTTTGCGCTTCGGGCTGTACCAAATCCCGTCCTGGTTCGGCGTAAACATTTCCTCCCAAAACCTCAAAGGCACGCTGCTCGACGGCTTCGACGGCGACAACTGGTCGATAGAAACCGAGGGGGCAGACCTTAAAATCAGCCGCTTCCGCTTCGCGTGGAAACCGTCCGAACTGATGCGCCGCAGCCTGCACATCACCGAAATTTCCGCCGGCGACATCGCCATCGTTACCAAACCGACTCCGCCTAAAGAAGAACGCCCGCCGCTCAGCCTTCCCGACAGCATAGACCTGCCTGCCGCCGTCTATCTCGACCGCTTCGAGACGGGCAAAATCAGCGCAGGCAAAACTTTTGACAAACAAACCGTCTATCTCGAACGGCTGGATGCTTCATACCGTTATGACATCAAAGGACACCGCCTCGACCTGAAAACCGCCGACACCCCGTGGAGCAAATCGACCGGCGCAGTCGTAATCGGTCTGAAAAAACCTTTTGTCCTCAACACTGCCATCTACACCAAAGGCGAACTGGAAGGCGAAACCATACACGGTACGGCGCGCCTGTGGGGCAGTTTGCAGGATATGCACACCGACCTGATACTGGATGGCGACAATATCCATTTATCGGGGAAATCCGTCATCCACCCGTTTGCCGAATCATTGGATAAAACATTGGAAGAAGTGCTGATTAAAGGATTCAACATCAATCCGTCCGCCTTCCTGCCCTCCCTACCCAAAGCAAGGCTTAACTTTGACCTGACCGCCATTCCGTCTTTTTCAGACGGCATAGCACTGGAAGGTTCTCTCGACCTGGAAAATACCGAGGCCGGTTTTGCCGACCGCAACAGCATCCCCGTCCGACAGATTTTGGGGGACTTCGTCATCGGTCAGGATGGTGTGGTACATATTGATGATGCGGACATTGCCCTGCTCGAACGGGGAAATATCAACCTGTCCGGCGATATCGATACCGGAAAAAACATCCTGCAACTGGATATAGGCATAGACTCTGTCGGCTCGGATGATGTGATTCAAACCGCAATCAACGGCAGGTTGAACGGAAATATCGGCATCAAAGGCCCAACCGCCTCGCCCGACATCACTTGGAAACTCAGCAACGGTACGGCACGCACGCACGGCAGCCTCGCCATCGCAAGCGACCCCGCAAACGGACAGCAAAAACTGGTGTTCGACACCGTTGGCATTGAAGCAGGGCAAGGCAGCCTGTCTGCCCAGGGCTACCTCGAACTGTTTAAAGACCGCCTGCTCAAGCTGGACATCCGTTCCCAAGCATTCGACCCTTCGCGCATCGATCCGCAACTTCCGGCAGGCAATATCAACGGCTCAATAAACCTTGCAGGCGAACTGGCAAAAGAGAAATTTACGGGCAAAATGCGGTTTTTGCCCGGCACATTCAACGGCGTGCCGCTCGCCGGAAGCGCCGACATTGTTTACGAGTCCCGCCACCTTCCGCGCGCCGCCGTCGATTTGCGGCTGGGACAGAACATTATTAAAACAGACGGCGGCTTCGGCAAAAAAGGCGACCGGCTCAACCTCAATATCACTGCACCCGACCTCTCCCGTTTCGGTTTTGGACTCGCGGGGGCTTTAAATATACGCGGACACCTTTCCGGCGATTTGGACGGCGGCATCCGAACCTTTGAAACTGACCTTTCCGGCACGGCGCGCAACCTGCACATCGGCAAGGCGGCAGACATCCGTTCGCTCGATTTCACGCTCAAAGGTTCGCCCGACACAAGCCGCCCGATACGCGCCGACATCAAAGGCAGCCGCCTTTCCCTGTCGGGCGGCGCGGCGGTTGTCGATACCGCCGGCCTGACGCTGGAAGGCACGGGCGCACAGCACCGCATCCGCACACACGCCGCCATGACGCTGGACGGCAAACCGTTCAAATTCGATTTGGACGCTTCAGGCGGCATCAACAGGGAACTTACCCGATGGAAAGGCAGCATCGGCATCCTCGACATAGGCGGCGCGTTCAACCTCAAGCTGCAAAACCGTATGACGCTCGAAGCCGGTGCGGAACGCGTGGCGGCAAGTGCGGCAAATTGGCAGGCAATGGGCGGCAGCCTCAACCTGCAACACTTTTCCTGGGACAGGAAAACCGGCATATCAGCAAAAGGCGGCGCACACGGCCTGCATATCGCCGAGTTGCACAATTTCTTCAAACCGCCCTTCGAACACAATCTGGTTTTAAACGGCGACTGGGATGTCGCCTACGGGCGCAACGCGCACGGCTACCTCAATATCAGCCGGCAAAGCGGCGATGCCGTATTGCCCGGCGGTCAGGCTTTGGGTTTGAACGCATTTTCCCTGAAAACGCGCTTTCAAAACGACCGCATCGGAATCCTGATTGACGGCGGCGCACGTTTCGGACGGATTAACGCCGATTTGGGCATCGCCAACGCCTTCGGCGGCAATATGGCAAATGCACCGCTCGGCGGCAGGATTACCGCATCCCTTCCCGACTTGGGCGCATTGAAGCCCTTTCTGCCCGCCGCCGCGCAAAACATTACCGGCAGCCTGAATGCCGCCGCGCAAATCGGCGGACGGGTCGGCTCTCCGTCCGTCAACGCCGCCGTCAACGGCAGCAGCAACTACGGGAAAATCAACGGCAACATCACCGTCGGGCAAAGCCGCTCCTTCGATACCGCGCCTTTGGGCGGCAGGCTCAACCTGACCGTTGCCGATGCCGAAGTATTCCGCAACTTCCTACCGGTCGGACAAACCGTCAAAGGCAGCCTGAATGCCGCCGTAACTCTCGGCGGCAGCATCGCCGACCCGCACTTGGGCGGCAGCATCAACGGCGACAAGCTCTATTACCGCAACCAAACCCAAGGCATCATCTTGGACAACGGCTCGCTGCGTTCGCATATCGCGGGCAGGAAATGGGTAATCGACAGCCTGAAATTCCGGCACGAAGGAACGGCGGAACTCTCCGGCACGGTCGGTATGGAAAACAGCGGACCCGATGTCGATATCGGCGCGGTGTTCGACAAATACCGCATCCTGTCCCGCCCCAACCGCCGCCTGACGGTTTCCGGCAACACCCGCCTGCGCTATTCGCCGCAAAAAGGCATATCCGTTACCGGGATGATTAAAACGGATCAGGGGCTGTTCGGTTCGCAAAAATCCTCGATGCCGTCCGTCGGCGACGATGTCGTCGTATTGGGCGAAGTCAAAAAAGAGGCGGTGGCACCACTCCCCGTCAATATGAACCTGATTTTAGACCTCAATGACGGCATCCGCTTCGCCGGCTACGGCGCGGACGTTACCATAGGCGGCAAACTGACCCTGACCGCGCAACCGGGCGGAAACGTGCGGGGCGTGGGTACGGTCCGTGTCATCAAAGGGCGTTACAAGGCATACGGGCAGGATTTGGACATTACCAAAGGCACGGTCTCCTTTGTCGGCCCGCTCAACGACCCCAACCTCAACATCCGCGCCGAACGCCGCCTTTCCCCCGTCGGTGCGGGCGTGGAAATATTGGGCAGCCTCAACAGCCCGCGCATTACGCTGACGGCAAACGAACCGATGAGTGAAAAAGACAAGCTCTCCTGGCTCATCCTCAACCGCGCCGGCAGCGGCAGCAGCGGCGACAATGCCGCCCTGTCCGCAGCCGCCGGCGCGCTGCTTGCCGGGCAAATCAACGACCGCATCGGGCTGGTGGATGATTTGGGCTTTACCAGCAAGCGCAGCCGCAACGCGCAAACCGGCGAACTCAACCCCGCCGAACAGGTGCTGACCGTCGGCAAACAACTGACCGGCAAACTCTACATCGGCTACGAATACGGCATCTCCAGCGCGGAACAGTCCGTCAAACTGATTTACCGGCTGACCCGCGCCATACAGGCGGTTGCCCGTATCGGCAGCCTTTCGTCGGGCGGCGAGCTGACATACACCATACGTTTCGACCGCCTATTCGGTTCGGACAAAAAAGACTCCGCCGGAAACGGCAAAGGGAAATAAACGGTTTTCAGACGGCATGGCACTGTCCGCCGCCATGCCGTCTGAAAGGCGCGCCGCCAAACCGGACATTTGAAAACCTGCTTTTCCGCCGCCGTCCGCCTGCAAGGGAACAGAATCGATATAGTGAATTAACAAAAATCAGGACAAGGCGACGAAGCCGCAGACAGTACAAATAGTACGGAACCGATTCACTTGGTGCTTCAGCACCTTAGAGAATCGTTCTCTTTGAGCTAAGGCGAGGCAACGCCGTACTGGTTTTTGTTAATCCACTATAAAAAACCGCCCTATCGGATAAGCCGCTTGACTGAAAAGGCTTTACCCGCGCCGTATCGGAACACGTACTCTAAAATACAATCCGTTGAATTGAAACAAATATAAAAACACTCGTCCGCAAAAACGGCAGCGCGTCGTTTGACAAAGAATGAAAATATAGGTTACAAACCGATTTTCATACAAAAAACACCGCCGCCGTCCGCATCCGTTTCAGACGGCATTGAGAGAAAATCTTTTAGGAGAACCTTTATGTCCCTGCATCCCGCCCGTACCGGAGAAAAAACATTCTTCGGCCACCCCTTCCAGCTTTCCACCCTCTTCCATATCGAATTGTGGGAACGTTTTTCATTTTACGGAATGCAGGGCATCCTGCTGATTTACCTCTACTACACCGCCGACAAAGGCGGCTTGGGCATAGACAAAACCCTCGCCGGCGGCATTGTCGGCGCATACAGCGGCAGCGTGTACCTGTCCACCATTTTGGGCGCGTGGTTTGCCGACCGCGTATGGGGTGCGGAAAAAACCCTCTTCCTCTCGGGCATCGTCGTGATGCTTGGACACATCGTCCTTGCCGCCGCCCCGGGCCTGTACGGCCTTTTAATCGGGCTGATATTCATCGCATTGGGCAGCGGTGGCGTGAAATCCACAGCCAGTTCTATGGTGGGCGCATTATACGAACAGGACGAAATGCGCCCGCTGCGCGATGCGGGATTTTCCATTTTCTACATCGCCATCAACATCGGCGGCTTCCTAGGCCCGCTGCTGACCGGACTGCTTCAAGAAAACATCGGTTTCCATTATGGTTTCGGCGCGGCGGCGGTCGGTATGGCATTCGGCTTGTGGCGTTATTCCTTGGGACGTAAAAACCTGCCCCACCCCACCGTCCCCCATCCGCTTTCAAAAGGACAGGGCAAAACTGCGGCCGCCGTCGGCATCGCCCTCATCGCCGCACTTGCAACCGCCATCAAAACCGGGCTTGTCAACCTCGACAATTTCTCCGGCATCCTCTTATCTACCGTCATCCTTGCCGTCATCGCCTATTTCGCCCGCCTGCTGACCAACCCCCGCGTCAGTTCCGACAACAAGCGGCACATCATCGCCTACATCCCGCTTTTCCTGACTATCTGTATGTTTTGGGCCGTCTGGTTTCAGATTTACACCGTGGCAACCGTCTATTTCGACGAAACCGTCAACCGCACCATCGGTTCGTTTACCGTGCCCGTCGCCTGGAAAGATTCTATGCAAAGCCTGTGGGTCATCCTGTTTTCCGGACTCATGGCGGCAATGTGGACAAAAATGGGGCGCAAACAGCCTAAAACCCCGCTGAAATTCGCTATGGCGGTATTTGTTACCGGCGCGTCGTTTTTGGGATTCGTCCCCTTTATTTCCTCTGGCACGCCGATGCCTATTGCGGTTTTCGCACTGATTGTCCTCGCCATCACGATAGGCGAACTGATGATTTCCCCGATTGCGCTGTCCATTTCCACCAAAATCGCACCGCCTTTATTCAAAACCCAAATGGTCGCCCTTAATTTCCTTGCCTTTTCATTAGGCTTCACTTTGGGCGGCGTATTATTTGAAAAAGGCTATCAGGCGGGCGACGAAATCGGCTTTTACCGGCTGCTGTTCTACATCGGCGCAGCCACAGGCTTCCTACTGCTCCTGCTCGTCCCCAAATTGAACAAAATGCTCGAAGGCACAGACTAAGTCCTGCCCCGATGCACCGATGCCGTCTGAACCCTTCAGACGGCATTTTTCCACATAATGAAACCAAGCCGTTTCCATCCAACCGGAAGGCAGCCTGCCAATTGTCATTCGAATACCCGCCTGATTCCGTCTGTTTGCAAGGGAAATAGCCGTTTATTTCCGCTTGGGCGGAAACCGGTTCTATTGAGTAAAAGGCATTTTGTCCGACTAAATGAGTGCTGCATCAACGAAATATATAGTGGATTAACAAAAATCAGGACAAGGCGACGAAGCCGCAGACAGTACAAATAGTACGGAACCGATTCACTTGGTGCTTCAGCACCTTAGAGAATCGTTCTCTTTGAGCTAAGGCGAGGCAACGCCGTACTGGTTTTTGTTAATCCACTATAAAAACACAGCCTAAATAAAAATGCCGTCTGAACCGTATTTCAGGTTTCAGACGGCATTTGCGTATCGGATGCACACCGGACGGGCGGTAAGCCGGGTTCTGTCTCGGACAGTCATTCCTCTAGGCATACCGTTGCCGGTATGCTCAAGCAACCTACCCGAACGCTCGGCGGGCAGCGTCATTGCGTTCTGTTTGGTCTTGCTCCGAATGGGGTTTGGCCTGCCGCATATTGTTACCAAATGCGCGGTGCGCCCTTACCGCACCTTTTCACCCTTGCCTGTGCTGCCAAAGCAGCCATCGGCGGTTTTGCTTTCTGTTCCACTTTCCGTCGCGTTACCGCGCCCGGCCGTTAACCGGCATTCTACCCTGCGGAGCCCGGACTTTCCTCCCCGTATGCCTTACGCGATACGCGGCGACTGTCTGCCCGTCCCGTGTGCGGCGCGGATTATAACACGAAACGCAAAAATGCCGTCTGAAGCGGTACAGGTTTCAGACGGCATACAGTTCAAACTACACGCCCTGTTTCAGGCTGGCTTCGATGAAGCCGTCCAAGTCGCCGTCCAATACGGCTTTGGTGTTGCCGACTTCGTAGCCTGTACGCAAGTCTTTAATGCGCGAGGAGTCCAAGACGTACGAACGGATTTGGCTGCCCCAACCCACATCGGACTTGCCTTCCTCCAATGCCTGTTTCTCTTCGTTGCGTTTGCGCATTTCCAATTCGTACAGTTTGGATTTCAACATTTCCATCGCGGCGGCTTTGTTAGCGTGTTGCGAACGGTCGTTTTGACATTGCACCACAATCCCCGTCGGCTCGTGGGTGATGCGCACGGCGGAGTCGGTTTTGTTGATGTGCTGACCGCCCGCGCCCGATGCACGGTAGGTGTCGATGCGCAAATCGGCGGGGTTGATTTCGATTTCGATGGAATCGTCGATTTCAGGGTAAACGAACACGGAGGCAAACGAGGTATGGCGTTTGTTGTTCGAGTCAAACGGCGAGTAACGCACCAAGCGGTGAACGCCGGTTTCGGTACGCAGCAAACCGTAGGCGTATTCGCCTTCCACACGGATGGTGGCGCGGTTGATGCCCGCGATTTCGCCGTCGTCTTCTTCAAGGATTTCGATTTTGAAGCCTTTGCGCTCGGCGTAGCGGCTGTACATGCGGAACAGCATACCCGCCCAGTCTTCCGCTTCGGTACCGCCCGCGCCAGCGGTGATGTCGATAAAGCAGTTGTTCGGGTCGGCGGGCTGGTTGAACATCCGTTTGAACTCCAAATCCGCCATCTGTTTTTCCAGTCCCGACACGTCTTCCTGCACGGCGGCAAAACCTTCTTCGTCGTTTTCTTCGACGGTCATTTCAATCAGCATGCGGTTGTCTTCGATGCCCGACGCGATGTTGTCGAGCGTCAATACGATGCCTTCGAGGATTTTGCGCTCTTTGCCGATTTCTTGGGCGCGTTTCGGGTCGTTCCACAGCTCAGGGTCTTCAGAAAGGCCGACAACTTCTTCCAATCGGTCTTTCTTACCCTGATAATCCATATAAACGCGGATGTCTTCGCTGCGTTTCTCCAAGTCGTTCAGGGTGTTGTTGAGCTGGTTGATTACTTCGGCTTCCATGATTCTTTTGTTCTTTCAAAATTTTAGGGGCGTATTGTACGGGATTCGGGTATTTTTTTCTATGGATAAAGCCTTCTGGAAACACGTTCGGACGGCATAGCGTCAATAACGGTATGCCGCCAGTTTACGTTTGATTTCAGGCAATGCGGCACGTGCGGCCTCTTCACCCAAGCGGATGGCGCGCTTTTTCTGATCGAATCCGCCGACTGCCCCCAAATCCAAAACCTGCGGTTTGATAACCACATCCGCCTGCCCCAACTCATTTTGCAGTGCGGAAACGCTCATTACGTTCAGCGTCTGATCGAGATAAGAGAAGAAACCTTGACCGACATTTTTACTCGGACGTGCGGAAATATCGACAGCGATGACAAAATTCGCCCCCTGCCGCCTGGCCGAACTGACAGGGACGGGCTGCGATAGGCCGCCGTCAACATATTTGTGCCTGCCGATGATGACTGGCTGGAACACATTGGGAATGGCTGCGGAAGCACGAACCGCCTGTCCGACATTCCCCTGATTGAAAGCGGCGGCCTTGCCGGTTTCAAAATCAGTAGCAACGGCGGCAAATTTGATGGGAAACTGCTGAATCTGCCTGCCGCCGACTTTTCGGTTGATGTAATTTTGCAGCTTTTCACCTTTGATAAAACCACTGGTGGACAAGGTTAAATCGACCAAATCGGTTTTACCTAAAATTTCGGCTTCCAATTCGAGGCGGTCGGGCGACATACCCGATGCAAAAAGGCTGCCGACTATCGAACCTGCCGATGTGCCGGTTACTACTTTTACAGGAATACCGTTTTCTTTCAAAACCTTAATAATTCCTATATGGGCAAATCCTTTAGATGCTCCGCCACCGAGTGCCAAACCGACCACTGCGGCGGTTTTGGCGGTTTGCACCGGTTTGTGGGCGGCATTGTTTCCCGCCGTACCGCAGGCGGCAAGCAACGCGGCGGCGGCGATTGCCAAAAGTGGTCTGATTTTTGAAAACATTACCATATTTTCCATTCCTTTATATATCGCATCCCGTCAAAGGGGGATTGCTTTTCTTAACAATCTCCTTTGACAGCCAAGCGAAAGGGGCTTTGTTAAGTCATCATCAAAATTAATATTTTCTTTTTTTCCTTTACGGAAATTGTATTTGAAAGCATACCGTCCAAGGCGGGAATTATCTCACAACACCGCCGTTATCCAAATATCCCGCCTTTTTTCCCTTTCTTTCCGTCAAAATACTTTCTTTTTATATTCATTAACTTGTTAAATTATTGGCTGCCGGGTGTCAGTTTTTCCGACAAAATCCGTCTAATGGGGTATCAACAGAACCAAAAACAGGAACACTTATGAAAATCGGAACAACTTGGCAGACGGCATCCGCTATGCTGGTTTTGCGTCTGTTTGCCGCATATGAATTTTTGGAATCGGGTTTGCAAAAATGGAACGGGGAGAATTGGTTTTCCGAAATCAACGATCAATTCCCATTCCCGTTCAACTTGCTGCCGGATGCGTTAAACTGGAATCTCGCTATGTATGCGGAGCTTTTGCTGCCCGTACTGTTGCTTTTGGGTTTGGCAACGCGCCTGTCGGCATTGGGGCTGATGGTCGTTACCGCCGTCGCTTGGGCTGCGGTTCACGCCGGTTCGGGTTACAATGTCTGCGACAACGGTTATAAAATGGCTTTAATTTATATCGTGGTATTAATCCCGTTGCTTTTGCAGGGTGCGGGCGGATGGTCGCTGGATACGCTGCTGAAAAAACGGTTTTGCCCCCGATGCCGTCTGAAACAAGATTGATTCAGTCGTGGAATCTGACTTTAAACATTCCAACCTTATCTCGTTAACTTGATATTCTGAAAAGGAAATAGAAATGAACAAAAACATTGCTGCCGCACTCGCCGGTGCTTTATCCCTGTCTTTGGCCGCCGGCGCCGTTGCCGCCGACAAACCGGCAAGCAACGCGACAGGCGTTCAAAAATCCGCCCAAGGCTCTTGCGGCGCGTCCAAATCTGCCGAAGGTTCGTGCGGCGCGGCTGCTTCTAAAGCAGGCGAAGGCAAATGCGGCGAGGGCAAATGCGGTGCGACCGTAAAAAAAGCCCACAAACACACCAAAGCATCTAAAGCCAAAGCCAAATCTGCCGAAGGCAAATGCGGCGAAGGCAAATGCGGTTCTAAATAATCCTACCCCTTCAAACCAAGCCGCGTTTTTCAGTAAAATGCGGCTTTTTTAACGGCAAACAAAGATTTTTTAAACAAGCACATTATTCTTTTGTGCCATCCGAACCGGGTAAAAATATGATTCAACACGCAGGCTTAGGCTACCGCCGCGACTTGGCGGAAGACTTTCTCTCGCTTTCCGAAAACAGCCCGATATGCTTTATCGAAGCCGCACCGGAAAACTGGCTGAAAATGGGCGGCAGGGCGCGCAAACAGTTTGACCGCGTAGCGGAACAGCTACCGCTGGCGTTGCACGGATTGTCTATGTCGCTGGGCGGGCAAGCCCCGCTGGATACCGATTTGATAGACGGCATCAGAGAAATGATGCGCCGTTACGATTGCACGTTTTTCTCCGACCATTTGAGCTACTGCCACGACGGCGGTCATCTTTACGATTTGTTGCCGCTGCCCTTTACCGAGGAAATGGTGCATCATACGGCGCGGCGTATTCGCGAAGTGCAAGACCGTTTGGGCTGCCGCATCGCCGTGGAAAACACGTCCTACTACCTGCATTCTCCGCTTGCCGAGATGAACGAGGTCGAGTTCCTCAACGCGGTTGCACGTGAGGCCGATTGCGGCATTCATCTGGACGTGAACAATATCTACGTCAACGCCGTCAATCACGGCCTGTTGTCGCCTGAAGCCTTTTTAGAAAATGTGGATGCAGAGCGCGTGTGCTATATCCATATTGCCGGACATGACGTGGAAACGCCCGAATTGTTAATTGATACCCACGGCGCGGCGGTTTTGCCGACTGTTTGGGATTTACTCGAGCTCGCCTACACCAAGCTTCCCACCATCCCTCCCACCCTGTTGGAACGCGATTTCAATTTCCCACCTTTTGCCGAACTCGAAGCCGAAGTCGCCAAAATTGCCGACTATCAAACGCGTGCAGGAAAGGAATACCGCCGTGCAGCCTGAAACCTCCGCCCAATACCAGCACCGTTTCGCCCAAGCTATACGCGGGGGCGAAGCCGCAGACGGCCTGCCGCAAGACCGCCTGAACGTCTATATCCGCCTGATACGCAACAATATCCACAGCTTTATCGACCGCTGCTATACCGAAACGCTGCAATACTTTGACAGCGAAGAATGGGGCCGTCTGAAAGAAGGTTTCGTCCGCGACGCGCGTGCCCAAACGCCCTATTTTCAAGAAATCCCCGGCGAGTTCCTACAATATTGCCAAAGCCTGCCGCTTTCAGGCGGCATTTTGGCACTGATGGATTTTGAATATACCCAATTGCTGGCAGAAGTTGCACAAATTCCGGATATTCCCGACATTCATTATTCAAATCACAGCAAATACACACCCTCCCCTGCGGCCTTTATCCGGCAATATCGATACGATGTTACCGATGATTTGCAGGAAGCGGAAACAGCCTTGTTAATATGGCGAAATGCCGAAGATGATGTGATGTACCAAACATTGGACGGCTTCGATATGATGCTGCTGGAGATAATGGTTTCCTCCGCGCTTTCGTTTGACACCCTCGCCCAAACCCTTGTCGAATTTATGTCTGAGGACGATAATTGGAAAAATATTTTGCTTGGGAAATGGTCAGGCTGGATTGAACAAAGGATTATCATCCCCTCCTTCGCAAACAGGAGTAATTAAATATGAATAATAAAAAATTGAAAGATAAAGAATTGGAAAAGCAAAAGCTAGAAGATTTTGAATGTTGGCTATGGGATATGCCCAATACCATAGATAGTTTTATGCATAGGATGCCGAGAGAGATTGCTGAAAATCTGGATTTTTCAATAAAATCACTTGATATTATTGAAAAATATTTATTAGATACTTATCAAAATAGTAAGCAAATTATGGATGATCCATCATATGTTTTGGATGGATATGCCGTTTATGTTGGGGAAACATTTATAAAGATTCTTAATGATCCAAGTTTACATTGGGAATTAATGCTTGATGAGGAAAATGTATATTATAATCTACCTGTTATAAAAGGAAGAAATTTAATAGACTGCCCATTAACAATGATTACTACATGCTTGCATAGGAGAAAAGGAGTATTTCTATCTTCATTATTAACAAAATTTATAAATTCCAACTAAATTTTTTAAATATGTTAAATATGGTTAAGAAAAAAAATTGAAGGATAAAGAATTTGGAAAAGCAAAAGCTGGGATATTTTGAATGTTAGGCTATGGGATAAACCCAATACCATAGATAGTATTCCCAATACCAGGGAGATTGCTGAAAATCTGGATTTCTAAACGGACTTATCTAGTATCCCCTGAAGATAAACAAATTTTACGAAAAGGATACTAATTATGATATTTGGATGTAAGAAATTTTTTGCTATTGAAGTAACCAAGCTACCAATAAAATCCTATTATTCCACAATACCATTGAGAATTTGGATAAATTCTATACCACTAGGAAGATTTAATGATGAGACCTATATTCCCGTAATCCGCCATATCCGAAAATATGGAAGACAATTCCCCGGGCCAAAACCATCTATCCGCATAAAATTACCTTGTTCCCGATACTATGCCGCTACCCGACCTGACCGATGCCGAATTAATGGAGTCGCGCAAACTGCTTCTGCATTTTGCGCGGCTCCAATTGCCCGACCATCCTGATTTGGCTGAAGATTTAGTACAGGAAACATTGCTGTCCGCATACAGCGCAGGCGACAGTTTTCAAGGCAGGGCGCTTGTCAACAGCTGGCTTTTTGCCATATTGAAAAACAAAATTATTGACGCATTACGTCAAATCGGGAGGCAGAGGAAAGTCTTTACCGCACTGGATGACGAGCTGCTGGATGAAGCATTTGAAAGTCATTTTTCCAAAAACGGGCATTGGACGCCGGAAGGGCAGCCGCAACATTGGAATACTCCGGAAAAATCATTAAATAACAACGAATTTCAAAAAATTCTGCAAAGCTGCCTATACAACCTTCCTGAAAACACCGCACGGGTATTCACCCTGAAGGAAATACTCGGTTTTTCATCTAACGAAATACAACAAATGTGCGGTATCAGCACGGCCAACTACCACACCATTATGCACCGCGCCCGAGAATCATTGCGCCAATGCCTGCAAATTAAATGGTTCAACCAAGAAAACCCGAAGTAACCGTTATGAAAAAATGCCGCGATATTACCCTGCTTCTTTCCAAACATCAGGAACGGGAAACCACCCCGGGCGAGAAGATTTCCATATACACACACCTGCTGTTCTGCCCGCATTGCCGGGAATATAAAAGACAGCTTCAAACCATCAAAATATCGCTGGCAAAAACAACCCGAACTTCAAAATAAATGCCGTCTGAAAGGGCTTCAGACGGCATAAGCTGACGGAAACAAATCAAACCAATTTACTGTTATCGGCAGTTCATCCATAATACACACTTCAAAAGCAGCATATTCCCCATACGGAATATATAAATACGTAAAACACAAAGGCTACATCAATTTGCTATATTTGCCTTATTTCACAGACGGCATTATCCCTCCCACCCAACCCGTTCTTTCTGAATGAGCGGATTCCAATGATTAAGGAAACCCTAATGCGCCCAATCTTCCTATCTTTCGTTTTACTCCCTATATTGCTAACCGCCTGCAGCACACCGGACAAGTCTGCCCGATGGGAAAATATCGGCACAATCTCAAACGGCAATATTCATACATATATCAACAAAGACAGCGTGAGAAAAAACGGAAATCTGATGATTTTCCAAGATAAAAAAGTTGTTACCAATCTAAAACAAGAACGTTTTGCCAACACCCCCGCATACAAGACTGCCATTGCCGAGTGGGAAATCCACTGCAACAACAAAACATACCGCTTAAGTTCGCTACAGTTGTTTGATACAAAAAACACAGAAATTTCCACACAAAGCTACACAGCCTCTTCCCTCCGCCCGATGAGCATCCTGTCTGGGACATTAACTGAAAAACAATATGAAACCGTATGTGGGAAAAAACTCTAATTACAACTTATGCACAAACTTATCCATAAGCCTTATTATAAAAATGCCGTCTGAAATACTGAAATATCAGCATTTCGGACGACATTTTGCCATTCCCTGAAAAGTTACCCCGAAGTTATCCACATTATTTTTTTAAAACCGGCTTCCATCCGAAATATAAACCTGCTATATAATTTCACTATCCAAACGTAAATTGTTCCATTGATACACAAAACTGCTTGCCCCTATAATTTTGATAAAGCATTTTTTGCATTCTCGGTTCCGTCCCGTAACCAATACAGCCTCTAAAAAATAATCGCTTGTTTTGACACCAATACACTCATACAAATACAGAAATTCAAGAAAATAACCTTGTGTATTTACCATCTCAAGCAATTCGGAAAGATCAAGAAATTTTCTGACCGTAAACAAACGTTTCCCTAAAAAAACGATGTCTTCAAAAATATCAACCAAATAATCGTCTTCGGCGTTTTCATTTTCATGGGTTAAAACAACACGGGAAAAATCTGTTTTCAGATGCTTGCCCGCTTGATTGTTTGGATTGTTGTCCAGAACGATAAAACCGTCCTCAAAATCAAAGCAGACGTTGCGTCCTTCTACCTTTATCTCTGTGCAATAACAATCATGTAGAGAAATACCATCCGAAAAATTTTTTCTTTGTGTATGCAAAAAAGTTTTCATTCAAGTACCCATATCTAACGCAAACGTTTACCTGTTTCCCCATCAATAATCTGACTCGGCGATTTCTGCCTGCCGATTCTCCCGCCGACAATCCACACATCGCGTCCGAACTGCCTTCTGACTTCCCTCTCCGTCCGACACGCGCGTTTACCTGCACGATTGCACGAAGTGGAAACCAAAGGCATACCCAATGCCTGACACAAACGCCTTGCACCTGTATGATCGGGCACTCTGACCGCAAGCTTGCTACGCCTCTTCCCGCGTAACTCAGGTAATACGCAGGATTTGGCGGATAATAGGAACGTTTTAGGGGCGGGCCATTCTTTTCTAAGCATATTCTGAAGATTTTCAGACGGCATTTGAAGTAAAGGCTGCAATTGTTCAAATTGATTCCCGATGACAATCATACCCTTGTGTTGCGGCCTTTTTTTCAAATGCGCCAACTTACCGAGTGCTTTGGCTAATGTCGGAAGACACCCCAAACCATAACAAGATTCGGTCGGATAAGCGACCAAACCACCTTTTTTCAAATAAACGCTTAACTTACGTTGCGCTGATGCTGCGATAATTCTCGGAAATAACATAATATAAAATGCCGTCTGAAGCGTATCAGTTATACTTGGCTTCAGACGGCATCATCCTCTTTCTAATTAACGGTTAATCGCTTTATCGGCAATGTCTTTACGGTATTGCATCCCGTCGAAGCTGATTTTTCCCAACACACCATATGCCTTGGCTTTCGCTTGCGCCACATCGTCGCCCAATCCTACAACACACAATACGCGGCCGCCGTTGGTCAATACGTCGCCTTTATCGTTTGCCATTGTGCCAGCATGGAAAACTTTGCCTACTTGGTTGGCAGCATCCAGACCGGAAATAACATCGCCTTTTTTGGGCGTTTCGGGGTAATTTTGTGCCGCCAGCACCACGCCTACGGCAGTTTGCGGGTTCCATTCTGCGGTTACACTATCGAGTTTGCCGTCTATTGCTGCTTCGACCAAATCCACCAAGTCGCTGTTCAGACGACTCATAATCGGCTGAGTTTCGGGATCGCCGAAACGGCAGTTAAACTCAATCGTATAGGGTGCGCCGCTTTGATCAATCATCAAACCTGCGTACAGGAAGCCGGTGAACTCGTGCCCTTCCGCTTTCATCCCCGCTACGGTCGGCAAAATAATTTCATTCATCGCACGCTTGTACACAGCAGGCGTTACCACGGGCGCGGGACTGTACGCGCCCATACCACCCGTATTCGGACCTTTGTCGCCGTCTAAAAGACGCTTGTGATCTTGACTGGTTGCCATAGGCAATACATGATTGCCATCAACCATAACGATAAAGCTCGCTTCTTCGCCTTGCAGGAAATCTTCAATTACAACACGCGCGCCCGCATTACCCATTTTGTTGCCCAGCAGCATATCGTCAATCGCAGCATGCGCTTCATCCAAAGTCATTGCCACAATCACGCCTTTACCTGCCGCCAAACCATCGGCTTTGATGACGATGGGCGCACCTTTCTGATTGACGTAATCGTGTGCAGCATCGGCGTTTTCAAAGGTTTGATATTGCGCGGTTGGAATGTTGTATTTCGCCATAAATGCTTTGGCAAAATCTTTAGAACTTTCCATCTGCGCCGCATATTGTGTCGGGCCAAATATTTTCAGTCCTTCGGTACGGAAATCATCCACAATACCCGCTGCCAAAGGTGCTTCAGGACCGACGACGGTAAAAGCAATATTTTCTTTACGGCAGAATTCAATCAAATCCTGATGCGCAGTCAAGGCGATGTTTTGCAACTTGGGTTCAATCGCCGTACCGGCATTACCGGGCGCAACAAATACTGTTTCCACTTTGGGCGACTGCGCCAATTTCCAAGCCAGCGCGTGTTCGCGACCGCCATTACCGATAACCAGCAGTTTCATGCCATCTCCTTGACAAATATGTACTTTTAACGAAAACTCGATACAAGGGGACTTTTGTCCCATTTGAAGAAATTTTAGTGGAATCAAACAAAAGACAGCTTCATTCCACTCTGCAACCTATTTGACTTATCCACAAAATTAAAAAAGGACAAGCAACCATGCAAAAACGTATTGATGAAATCCAAAACAAATACCGCGAATGGTGTCATCTACTACCGCAATTGGAAGAAGACATCCGGCGTTGGAAACATGCTGTCGCTTTGATTCGCGATATGGACAATTTTTATACCCACGAGTATCAGGCGTGCCATCAGGCTATTGAAGACGGGGCAGAACTGGATTTGAGTACGGAAGGCGAATACAGCATTATGAGTGAAGATGCGCTATGGAACGCGCTGGGCGAATTCCATCAATTGGCTTGGCTATATTTGCGCTCCAGCGTCGATGCCTTGGACAGATATACACAAGAAGATTAATCAGCGAAGAGGTCGTCTAAAAACCCTAAGATGTGGATTTTCAGACGACCTTTCATTCAAAAGGCTTTTCCGTATTTACTTTAATCTGCCGTGTATTCTTCCAAGCCGCAACACAGACCTCATAATTTGCTAACGACAAACTTACCGTCAATCGGCAATCCAACTGCAAATCCTGCTCCAATATATCCGCCTGATATTGTTTGGCAATGCGTATCACTTCATTCAAAAACGGATATTCACATTTCAGCCAAACGGTTTTTTCAATATTCTTTTCAATCACTTCCGCAACCGCCAACGCCTGAGCCGTCGCCTCTTTGTACGCATGTATCAGACCTGGAACGCCCAATAAAGTACCACCGAAATAGCGGACGACCACGACCAAAACATCGGTAATACCCACCGAATCAATCTGTCCCAAAATTGGTCGTCCAGCACTTCCTGATGGCTCTCCATCATCATTGGCACGAAATTGCATACCATCTACACCCAAACGATAGGCATAGCACCAATGCCGCGCCTTATGGTGTTCTTCCTTTAACGGATCGAGATATTTTTTCACATCAGCCAATGCTCGAATCGGATAGGCAAATGCAATAAAACAGCTGCCTTTATCTTTAAATTCAGCCTGCGTCGGGGAAGTAATGGTTTTATAAGTCGTAATCATGCTGAAATGTTTTCAGACGACCTCATTAATAACAAGGTCGTCTGAACGTTTCACGTGAAACATCAATTTTTTAATGCTTCTGTTAATTGCGGGACGATTTCAAATAAATCACCTACCAATCCGTAATCGGCTACATTGAAAATCGGCGCATCGGCATCTTTGTTGATTGCGACAATCACTTTGCTGTCTTGCATACCAGCAACATGTTGAATCGCACCTGAAATACCGATTGCAAAATAGAGCTGAGGTGCAACCACTTTACCGGTTTGTCCGACTTGTACATCATTCGGCGCATATTCGGCATCAACTGCTGCACGGGATGCACCAATTGCCGCACCTAAAACATCTGCCAGCGGTGTCAGCACTTCATTGAATTTTTCCGCACTACCCAACGCACGGCCACCGGAGACAATGACTTTTGCCTGAGTCAACTCAGGACGATCGGAATGGGAAAGCTGACGGTTCACAAAACGACTCAGGTTTTGGGCAGGGGTTGTTTCAACATTAATTACCTCAGTATTGCCACCTTGCGCCGCCACTGCGTCAAAAGCCGTTGCACGGAAGGTCAGCACCAATTTTTCTGCATCGGCTTGCACAGTTTCAAATGCATTACCTGCATAAATCGGGCGCACAAAAGTCGTGTTATCCACAATCTCGGTCAAGTCAGAAATTTGCGGTACGTCTAATAAGGCGGCTACGCGGGGCAGAAGGTTTTTACCAAATGTGGTTGCCGTTGCTGCAACATAGCGGTAATCCACCGCCAATTTGACAACCAGCGGAGCCAGTTCTTCAGCCAAACCTTCGGCATAATGGGCAGCATCCGCAACCAAAACTTTTTCCACACCCGCTACTTGTTTCGCGGATTCCACTACGGCCGATGCGCCGTTTCCGGCAACCAATAAATCGACTTTGCCCAGTTTGGCGGCAGCGGTAACGGCATGCAAAGTGGCAGGATTCAACTGTTTGTTGTCGTGTTCAGCAATAATCAATACGCTCATTTCAGTCTCCTCAAATCACTTTGGCTTCGTTTTTCAATTTTTCAACCAATTCGGCAACGCTTGCTACTTTTACGCCTGCCTGACGCGCTTTAGGTTCGGCAAATTTCACCGTTTTCAGACGAGGTGAAATATCCGCAACCAAATCAGCAGGAGCCAGTTTTTCCAAAGGTTTTTTCTTTGCCGTCATAATATTGGGGAGTTTGACAAAGCGCGGCTCGTTCAAACGCAAATCCGCACTGATAACAGCAGGCAGTTTCAATGCTAGGGTTTCT
Source organism: Neisseria viridiae (assembly GCF_962747995.1). Classification (GTDB taxonomy): domain Bacteria; phylum Pseudomonadota; class Gammaproteobacteria; order Burkholderiales; family Neisseriaceae; genus Neisseria; species Neisseria viridiae. The sequence continues at coordinate 68,675 of NZ_CAUJAJ010000005.1, forward strand.
TCGCCGCCATCAATTTCGCGCACAATCTGCACTTCGTCGCCTTCAATTTGTACTTTGGACGCGAACGTACCTTGCGCCGCATTCAGCAAAGCAGCCAGCATTTGCGCCACTTGGTTGGCATCGTCATCAATCGCTTGTTTGCCCAAAAAGAAAATTTGTGGATTTTCTTTGTCCGCAACGGCTTTCAGCAGCTTGGCAATTGCCAGCGGCTCCAATTTCGCATCGGTTTCAACATGAATTGCACGGTCGGCACCCATCGCCAAAGCTGTACGCAACGTTTCTTCGCATTTCTTTTCGCCCAAAGAAACCGCTACGATCTCGCTTACTTTTCCGGCTTCTTTCAAACGGACGGCTTCTTCCACAGCGATTTCGTCAAATGGGTTCATCGACATTTTGACATTGCCGATATCCACATCCGAACCATCGGCTTTTACACGAACTTTGACGTTGTAGTCCACTACGCGCTTTACTGCGACCAGTGCTTTCATTGAATTCTCCTAAAAAGAACGCTGCTTTCACTATCAAGCGAAACCAAACCTTCTTCTCTATAAAATCAAATCCGTTTTCCTTAAAAACGAATTCATTCAGAAATCTTTCGGATAATACTTGCCGATTATACCATTTTAAAGCATTTACTCAGGCTGGTGGATATACATTCCTACACTCAACGAACTGTAAATACCATGCCGTTATATCAGTTTCAGACGACACTTTAGCCTTTGTCTGCTGCAACACAATCTATCAGCGTTTGATAAACCAAATCTGCGATCGGAATCTGCCCGATATTGCCCAAATTTTTTGCAACAGCCGAAACTTGAACGCCTGTTTTAATCGGATCGGTATCGGTATAAATACCGACCACAGGTTTTTCCAAAGCATTTGCCAAATGCAGCAAACCAGTATCCACACCAACAATTCCGACCGCGTGTTTCAGCAGATACGCCGCCTGCAATAAATTCATTTTGTTGCACACAATGGCAAATGGCAGTCCGTCTGCAATTTGTTCGGCACGCGTTTTTTCAGTTTCATTTCCCCATGGCAGGTAAACGTTGCATTGTTGTTCTTCATTCAGCTTTTGCAGCAACGCCCGCCAGTTTTCCATAGGCCATAATTTACTGTCCCGGCTGGTCGCGTGCAAAGCCGCATAATACGGCTGCTCCAAATTTTTCAGACGACCTGCTTCAGGAACGGTCAAACCGAATACCTGCGTTTCCGGTATTGCATATCCAAATACTTGAGCGAACAGCTCACGGTTGCACCAAACGGCATTTTTCCCTTTCGGTACAGCGTATGTTTTCGCATACGCCAACGCAGCCAACCCCTCGCGCGCGCTGTTTTTATCTAAACCACAAATAGGGGATTTTGCCATTTTGGCGAAACACGCGCTTTTAATCAGACCTTGACTGTCCAATACAAAATCAAATGCTTCCTGCCGCAAGGCCTGTTTCAGACGACCTATTTCCTGCCAAGTTTCTGCTTGAAAAAGATGTTTGCGCCATTGCCGCCATTTCATCACATGGATTTTTTTTACGAACGGATGCAGGCGCGCAATATCCGCAAACCCGGCTTCACACAGCCAATGAAGTTCCACATCAGGGCATTGCCGCGCCAAATCTTCGATTGCGGGCAAAGTGTGAATTAAATCGCCCATACTGGACAAGCGGACAAGCAAAATTTTCATATTTAGGAAGGGTGTTTCACGTGAAACAATTTTAACTTATTAATTATTAATATATTTTTTAATTTCTTCAGCGTTTTTTAAAATCATTGCACCGGCAGAACGCATTTCCTGCCATGCCGTTTCGATGGTGTCCGGCGCAATACCCCGACAAGCCGCTTTATTGATGATAACCTGCCAACGACCGCCTTTGAGTAACTGCAAAACCGTTGTTTTAACACAATAATCCGTAGCCAAGCCGCCGACAATGACCGTATCCGTATTTTGGCAACACAGCCATTCAATCAGCCCTGTGCTCAGTTTTTCCTCAATATCGTGAAAACACGCACCATAAGGATGCAATTCAGGATCAACGCCTTTCCAAACGCAATAATCGTATTCCTTGGCAGAAGGCAGTCCGTCCAACAATTCATAGCCGCGAGTACCGACCATCGCATGAGCCACCCAAGTCAAATCCGCATCGGGCAAACCTGTCGGCTTTAACATATCAACAGGGTTATCCACAAGCCATTTTGCTGCCGCATGATGCGCATCTTTCGTCATCACGCGCAAATCCGCCAAAGCGGCTTGGGCATTCAACTCTTCGACAATCAAATGCCCCTCGTTTACAGGCAGCTCTTTAGGACACAAAGGCGTAAACGTTTTTTGTGCATCAACATCAATAGAAACAATCATCTCATTACTTCTTCACTTAAGATCGTCATTCTCTATTTTACGAATAACAAAACTCTTACCTTCTTTATTTAAGGAGTACAATTCATCTAGGTGGATATGATATGTCATATCCACCTCCTCCATTTTAGCTATACCTAAGATGCTCCTTGCTAGAAGCTGTAATCCGATTTTATTACCCAAAATTTCAATCTCACCCCCTATAGGTGAGATCTGAAAGGAAAGATAACAACCTGACTTGGGTGTAATATATGGGATTCCCTCTTCGTTATAGCGAACCGTTATGCTTCTTTTTTTTTATCAACACTCCAATGCCTTTTTTAAGAGCGTCTTGGACACGAGGATTCTGTGCTACTTTATTTCAACACGATTAAAATGCCCTGTATTATAACAAATTACTGCCCGAAAGCGGTAAAACCGGCTGTGATAAGATAAGGTTTTTCCAAAAAACTTATCCACAATCTTATGACTTATACCCTTACCCCCATCGGCACCGCCCGCTCGCCCTACAAACAGAAATTCGGCATCGCCCGCCAGCCCGGTTTGGTCTCCGCCGCAGAAGCCTGCATCGAGCTGAATCCCGAATTTACCGCAGACAGCGTGCGCGGGCTGGAAGATTTCGATTATGTGTGGATAAGTTTTATCTTCCACGGCGTATTGAATGAAAGCTGGGCGCAAATGGTGCGCCCGCCACGGCTCGGCGGCAAACAAAAAATGGGCGTATTCGCCACGCGCAGCCCCCACCGTCCCAACCATCTCGGACTCTCGCTCCTGAAACTCGAACGCGTCGAAACCGACAAACCCGTCCGCCTCTATTGCAGCGGTGCAGACCTGCTGGACGGTACGCCGATTGTGGACATCAAACCCTACATCCCCTTTGTCGAATCCAAACCCGATGCCGCATCCGGTTTCGTCAGCGGCAAACCCGTAGAGTTGGAAGTCGTTTGGCAGGAAAACATCGGCGCGGAAAATTTATCTGCAAACACCAAAAACCTTATCAGCCAAAGCATTGCCCAAGACCCGCGCCCCGCCTATCAGGATATTCCCGAACGGATTTATGTGATGAATATTGCGGATTACGAAGTTAGGTTTCAAATCAAAGGAAGCCGCGCGACGGTTATTGGGATAAGTTTTGTGTGAAATTTTATTCACAATTCTATTAAAAAAGGTCGTCTGAAAAATTTTCAGACGACCTTTTTTAAATTATCAACTCTTTTTTGATTGCTACCGCAATCTCATAAGCTAAATTAACAGGTACAGCATTACCTATCATTTTGTACGCATCATTAATATTTTGATAGATAAATTTAAAATCATCAGGAAAGCCTTGAACCCTCGCTACTTCACGCACAGTCATCCTACGATAAAGAGCTTCTTTTCCAACTACAAAACGGTAGTCATTTAGTCCATGTTTCTCCATTTTTGGAGCTTGTGGATGAAGCTGGCATTGCCGCCCCGAAGCCTGAACTGTAAATGCTTGTTCATGCCATGCTTTCACACGGTTCCTGCTCATAAAAATTGGGGAAAAACTACCTATAAAATATTCGTTGTTATTAATAGCATTAGGATTAGCTTTATTTTGAAAAGCCGCAGGAACGGCTGTATCTTGTAAATCCCAAATAGTATCCTTCAATGTTATCTTATCTTCATCTTTAACTGTCGAACCTGTTGGAAATGAGAATTTGATTTTCAAATCTTTACGAAAACCAATATAGAAGACTCTCTTACGTTCTTGAGCCACACCATAATCTTTGGCATTTACCATAGTCAGGCTTACATCGTACCCACATTCATCAAACATTTTCAGTAAATTTTGTACCGCTTCATTATGGCGGTTTGCAAGCATACCGCTAACGTTCTCAGCTAAAAAGAACTTAGGCTGCTTACTTTTCAAAATACGGATATAGTCGAAAAACAATTGACCCCGCTCATCATCAATACCTCGCAAAGCCCCTGCTTCCGACCATGACTGACAAGGAGGACCTCCGATAATACCATCGATTTCATCAGGAAAATCTTCTTCCTTAATACTACGTATATCGCCTTCAATTAAATGTGTTTTAGGATGATTAGCCTTAAATGTTGACCAAATAGTTTTATCATATTCGTTTGCAACAGGCACTTCAAATCCTGCTTTTTCAAAACCTAAATCTAAACCACCACAACCGCTAAATAAACTAATTATCTTCATCTGTTCCTTTCATTGAAAAATATTACAATCTTGCGTGTTTTTATCATTTAAATCATCTGTATTTTGAACACCTAAGTTAATTAGGCATTGTTTTAATTGTTTCGCAACTTTATTCCCATTACATTGAAATGGTTTATCAAAAATCAATTCATGAGTCAGTTTTCCATTAACAACTTCCCATTTTACTTGAACTGCAAGTGGTCTATCTCCATCAAATTTATCTTCGAAACTTCGATAATTAAGTGCTTTACAGGCAAAATAAATATTAGGATTATTCCTAACATATTCATCTAATGAAACAATTTTATCCAGTATTTCTTCAGTAGACGAAAATTCGTCTCCTATCAGAATATAATTCGCAACACCAGAGTTTGGAATAATTACCCCATTTACACTCGCATTTTTCTTTTCTTCATCTAGATTATTACCTACGTAAATATCTAATAATTGTTCAGTAGTTAAATCTACTTTATCTGATAATTCCCCGTTTAATTTATTAACAAGTTCAAACTTCCAACCAAGCGTAATAGATCCATTGTCTGTCCTACCCTTGCTTTTTTTAAAAATTAGATTTTTATCTAAAAATTTCCTACGAATATTTGTTGTTGAACTTTGAATAATTTTTGCCCAATTATTTCCAAAAATCATTTCAGCTCGGTCTGCTTTAATTTTATTTTCTACAAAATCAGCATTACTTTTCTTGTATGAAATTTTAATTTCTCTTATTTCTTCAGATGATTCACTTTTTAATAAAATATAAATATCCGTTTTAGGTTCGCCGTTTCCGCAAGTAGGTTTACCTACGTTCTGTACACACCATGATTGACCGTTGAAACAAACTGCCTGACCAATTTCAAAATAAGATTGAATATCTCTTTCTGCCTGAATAAAACTAGCCATTAATTTCTCCATTTTATATTGATTGTTACTTATACTCTACAAATTTATATATCTTCAAAAAATTGATGAAATGTAATTCCTAAAGCATTAATGATTTTTTCCATATTTTTCATGGATACATTTCTTTTTCCTTGTTCAATGCCTGCAAGATAAGTCCTATCAATTTCAGCCTTCAAAGCAAATTTTTCTTGGCTTAGATTCTGAGCCTTACGCAATTCTCGAATTCTTGCTCCAATTTTTTCTAGTACCATTTCAACCTCCGAATTCAAAACAATTATCCTTTTTGTTACATATAAAGCAACGGACTATAAGTAACAAAATATTGCAATGATTACTTAGTCAATAAGAAAAAAGGTCGTCTGAAAACCTAAATCTAGGTTTTCAGACGACCTTTTTTCTTAACTTATCCACAGACTGGTTTACCCAATCCGAAATCCTTTAAATTTTGCCTGCGAAGTATTCCAAAGTGCGGACGAGTTGGCAGGTGTAGGACATTTCGTTGTCGTACCAGGCAACGGTTTTCACCAGTTGTTTGCCGCCCACGGTCATCACGCGGGTTTGGGTTGCATCAAAGAGCGAACCGTATTCGATGCCGACAACGTCGGAAGAAACAATTTGATCTTCGTTGTAGCCGTAAGATTCGCTGGCGGCGGCTTTCATCGCGGCGTTGATTTCTTCTTTGGTTACAGGGCGTTCGAGGACGGAAACCAATTCGGTCAGCGAGCCGGTGGCAACAGGGACGCGTTGGGCGGAGCCGTCGAGTTTGCCGTTCAATTCGGGGATAACCAGACCGATGGCTTTGGCGGCGCCGGTGCTGTTGGGCACGATGTTGAGCGCGGCGGCGCGGGCGCGGCGCAAATCGCCTTTGCGGTGCGGCGCGTCAAGGGTGTTTTGGTCGCCGGTGTAGGCGTGGATGGTGGTCATCAGGCCTTCGACTACGCCGAATTCCTTTTGCAGGACTGCCGCCATCGGGGCAAGGCAGTTGGTGGTGCAGGAAGCGGCGGAAATGACGGTTTCGCTGCCGTCCAAAATGTCTTGGTTTACGCCATATACGACGGTTTTCACATCATTGCCGCCGGGTGCGGAAATCACGACTTTGCGTGCGCCGGCACGGATGTGTGCTTCGGCTTTGGTTTTATTGGTAAAGAAGCCGGTACATTCGAGGACGACATCCACACCCAACTCGCCCCAAGGCAATTCTTCGGGATTCGGATTGGCGAAAACTTTGATTTCTTTACCATTTACTACGATGGCATCGTCTTTTAATTCGGCAGTACCTTGGAAACGGCCTTGTGTGCTGTCGTATTTGAAAAGGTGCAGCAGCATTTCGGCAGGGGTCAGGTCGTTAACGGCGACAACTTCGATGCCGTGGGCTTTTTCAATTTGACGCAATGCGAGGCGGCCGATACGGCCGAAACCGTTAATCGCTACTTTAATGCTCATGTTTATACTCCAAGCTATGAAACGAAATTTCAATGCCTGTATTGTATTCTGAAATAAAGTTACATTCCACTATTACACCCAACTACTTGACGCTTATTTGATATAGATGAATTTTGCTGTTTTTACAGATTTCCAAAACTTTTATTATCAATATTTGAATTTAAAATTCTAATGATGATTTTGATGATTGCCGACCTGCTTGTATATAAGTAGCAAATATCCAATATTTTCATTAACTTTTTGTCAAATAAATTTGAGTTTAAGGCTTGCCGTATAAGACAGATAAGCGTGGATGTTTTTTGATTTAATAATATTCTTGTGGATAACTTTGCTGTTTTCCTATTTGTCTCCACAACTTTATTGACAGGCTTACGGTCAGTCTCATTCCGTCGAAGACAAAACCTTTTGCTACAATACCGTTTTCCTAATGATAAGGCAGCCCCATGTCCAAACCCTCTGTTTCCCCGATGATGCAGCAGTATCTCGCCATCAAAGCGCAACATGCCGACAAACTGGTGTTTTACCGCATGGGCGATTTTTACGAGCTGTTTTTGGATGACGCAGTGGAAGCGGCAAAGCTGCTGGACATTACCCTGACCACGCGCGGGCAGATGGACGGCGTGCCGATTAAAATGGCGGGCGTGCCGTTTCACGCGGCGGAACAGTATCTGGAGCGGTTGGTGAAGATGGGCAAAAGCGTGGCGATTTGCGAACAGGTCGGCGAAGTCGGCGCGGGCAAAGGCCCGGTGGAACGCAAAGTCGTGCGCATCGTAACGCCCGGCACGCTGACCGATTCCGCATTGCTGGAAGACAAGGAAACCAACCGCATCGTTGCCGTGTCTCCCGACAAAAAATACATCGGTTTGGCGTGGGCATCGCTGCAAAGCGGCGAATTCAAAACCAAGCTGACAACTGTGGATAAATTGGACGACGAACTGGCGCGCCTGCAGGCGGCGGAAATCCTGCTGCCGGACAGTAAAAACGCGCTGCAACTTCAGACGGCATCGGGTGTTACACGCCTGAACGCGTGGCAGTTTGCCGCCGACGCAGGGGAAAAACTGCTGACGGAATATTTCGGCTGCCAGGATTTGCGCGGCTTCGGTTTGGACAGCAAAGAACACGCCGTTGCGATTGGCGCGGCGGGCGCGCTGTTGAACTATATCCGCCTGACGCAAAACCTGATGCCGCAACACTTGGACGGCCTGTCGCTCGAAACCGACAGCCAATATATCGGCATGGATGCCGCCACGCGCCGCAACCTCGAAATCACGCAAACCCTCTCCGGCAAAAAATCGCCGACCCTGTTTTCCATACTAGACGGCTGCGCCACCCATATGGGCAGCCGCCTGTTGGCATTGTGGCTGCACCACCCTTTACGCAACCGCGCCCACATCCGAGCGCGCCAAGAAGCCGTTGCCGCGCTGGAAAGCCAATACGAACCCCTCCAGTGCCGTCTGAAAAGCATTGCCGACATCGAACGCATCGCCGCCCGCATCGCCGTGGGCAACGCCCGCCCGCGCGACCTCGCCGCCCTGCGCGACAGCCTGTTTGCCCTGTCCGAAATCGACTTGTCCGCAAACGGCAGCAGCCTGTTGGAAACCCTCAAAGCCGTTTTCCCGGAAAACCTATCCACAGCCGAACAGCTCCGCCAAGCCATTTTGCCCGAACCTTCCGTCTGGCTGAAAGACGGCAATGTCATCAACCACGGTTTTCATCCCGAACTGGACGAATTGCGCCGCATTCAAAACCATGGCGACGAATTTTTGCTGGATTTGGAAGCCAAGGAACGCGAACGTACCGGTTTGTCCACACTCAAAGTCGAGTTCAACCGCGTTCACGGCTTTTACATTGAATTGTCCAAAACCCAAGCCGAACAAGCACCTGCCGACTACCAACGCCGGCAAACCCTCAAAAACGCCGAACGCTTCATCACGCCGGAACTGAAAGCCTTTGAAGACAAAGTGCTGACTGCCCAAGACCAAGCCCTCGCCTTAGAAAAACAACTCTTTGACGGCGTATTGAAAAACCTTCAGACGGCATTGCCGCAGCTTCAAAAAGCCGCCAAAGCCGCCGCCGCGTTGGACGTGTTGTCCACATTTTCAGCCTTGGCAAAAGAGCGGAACTTCGTCCGCCCCGAGTTTGCCGACTATCCGGTTATCCACATCGAAAACGGCCGCCATCCCGTTGTCGAACAGCAGGTACGCCACTTCACCGCCAACCACACCAACCTTGACCACAAACACCGCCTCATGCTGCTCACCGGCCCCAATATGGGCGGCAAATCCACCTACATGCGCCAAGTCGCGCTGATTGTTTTATTGGCACACACCGGCTGTTTCGTGCCTGCCGATGCCGCCACAATCGGGCCTGTCGATCAAATCTTCACCCGCATCGGCGCATCGGACGACCTCGCCTCCAACCGCTCCACCTTCATGGTCGAAATGAGCGAAACCGCCTACATCCTGCATCACGCCACCGAACAAAGCCTTGTTTTAATGGACGAAGTCGGACGTGGTACTTCCACTTTCGACGGTCTCGCCATCGCGCACGCCGTTGCCGAACACCTGCTGCAAAAAAACAAATCCTTCAGCCTGTTTGCCACCCACTATTTCGAGCTGACCTACCTGACCGAAGCCCACTCCGCCGCCGTCAATATGCACCTTTCCGCGCTCGAACAGGGACAGGACATCGTGTTCCTGCACCAAATCCAACCAGGGCCCGCCGGAAAAAGCTACGGCATCGCCGTCGCCAAACTCGCCGGCCTGCCTGTACGCGCATTGAAATCCGCCCAAAAGCATTTGAACGGACTGGAAAACCAAGCCGCCGCAAACCGGCCCCAACTGGATATTTTCAGTACCATGCCGTCTGAAAAAGGAGATGAACCGAATGTGGGCAGCTTTGTGGACAAAGCAGAGGAAAAACATTTTGAAGGTATATTGGCAGCAGCCCTGGAAAACCTCGATCCCGACAGCCTGACCCCGCGCGAAGCATTGTCAGAACTGTACCGTCTGAAAGATTTGTGCAAATCCGTATCTTAATTTCCGTTGGCGGAACAGCATCAAACCATATGGAAAAATCTGTGGATAAACTTTATAGTGGATTAACAAAAATCAGGACAAGGCGACGAAGCCGCAGACAGTACAAATAGTACGGAAGCGATTCACTTGGTGCTTCAGCACCTTAGAGAATCGTTCTCTTTGAGCTAAGGCAAGACAACGCCGTACCGGTTTTTGTTAATCCACTATATCTGACAGGAAGTTTCCAAACATAAAAATGCCGTCTGAACAGCTCAGACGGCATCTGTCCATTCGGCTTAAACCTTATCCACATCCAAACGCATAACCGTAACCCATTCCCCGTTATGGAAATGTCGCCCGACAACCGCCCAGCCGAATGATTCATAAAATATTTGCACATCAGGCGTATAAAGATACAAGAATTTTATCCCCAGCGAACGAGCCGCGCCTATGCAGTGGGCGACCAGCCTCCTGCCAATGCCTTTTCCGCGATATTCAGGTAAAACAAAGACATCGCCCAACCAATATTCATACTGTGGAAAACTTTCCATATCATGCCGCTTGACCGCAGCCGAACCCAACAGGATTCCGGAATCATCCACAGCCGCAAAAGCCAGCGGCAGTTCGTCATCCTTCAAACACCTGCCGTAATAGGCACGAATCTTATCCACAGAAAACCACGGTTCAAATCCGTGCCACTCCTCAAACAACGCCTGAACCAACCTGCCGATATGCCCGGCTTTCAGCCGTGTGATGGAAACAGTATTGTCCACAAAGAGAGAATTCATCGGTCAATTCCCCGACGCCTTTGTTCCCCCCGCACCGTAAACCGCATTCCAAGCATGGTCCAAACGCACTCCGATTTGCCTCAGCTCTTCAGCCTGCCGGGCTTTTTGCGCCATTGCAGCAGGAATTTCCGCTTCCAAACGGGTAATATCCGCCTGCGCCGTCTGCAACCGCCGGCGCGCATCTTCCAAATCCGACTGCATCCCGATGATTTTTCCGTCCAAATTGTTTTGTTTTTGCAGTAAGGCACGATAGCCGGATTGGATGCTGAGCAGATTGTCTTCCGCATCCCCCGCCCATACGCCTGTAGAAAAAACAAACATCAGAAAATACAATATTTTTTTCATGTTCAACTTCCGTTTAAATGCCGTCTGAAGCCGCATTCCGACATCAAACGGCATTGCCCGCACCTGTGGATAACTTAAGCGCGGATGCGTTTCAACACTTCCTCTTTGCCGATTAATGCCAACACGGCATCGACGCTCGGGGTTTTCGCCGTACCGCAGACGGCGAGGCGCAGGGGCATACCGAGTTTGCCCATTTTGATGCCTTCTTCGTCACAGAAGGGTTTGAACAAGTCGTGGATGGCTTCGGCGTTCCAGTCTTCCAGCCCTTCGAGGCGTTCGGCAAAGCGCAGCATACGGGCGACTGCTTCGTCGTCCCAGTGTTTCTGCACGTCTGCTTCGGCAGGCGTTTGTTTGACGTAGAAGTAGAGGCACTCGTCGGCAAGCGTGTTCAGGTCTTGGGCGCGGTCTTTGACCAATGCCAACACGTCTTCCAAAGCGGGCTTGCTTGTTTCATGGATATCGCGCAGGGCGAGGCGCGGTTTCACCATTTCGGCCAGTTTTTCGTTGGCGGTGATTTTGATATGTTCGCCGTTAATCCAGTAAAGCTTTTTCAAGTCCATACGGCTTGGAGACGGGGAAACGTCTTTCAAATCAAACCATTCGATGAATTGTTTCATCGTAAAGAATTCGTCGTCGCCGTGCGCCCAGCCCAAACGCGCCAGATAGTTGAGCATGGCTTCGGGCAGGATGCCCATCGCGCCGAAATCGGTAATGGCAACGGTATCGCCGCTGCGTTTGGAGATTTTTTTGCCTTGTTCGTTGAGAATCATCGGCAGGTGCCCGTATTCGGGCAGGTTTGCGCCGATGGCTTTTAAGATGTTGATTTGTTTTGGGGTGTTGTTCACATGGTCATCGCCGCGGATAACGTGGGTAACGCCCATGTCGTAGTCATCCACGACAACGCAGAAGTTGTAGGTCGGCGTGCCGTCGGCGCGGGCGATAATCAGGTCGTCGAGTGCTTCGTTGGGGATGGAGATTTCGCCTTTGACCAAGTCCGTCCATTTGGTCACGCCGTCCAAAGGCGTTTTGAAGCGGACGACGGGTTGCACGTCGGCAGGGATTTCGGGCAGGGTTTTGCCTTCTTCCGGACGCCAACGGCGGTCGTAAGTCGCCGTGCCTTCTTTTTCGGCTTTCTCGCGCATGGCTTCCAGCTCTTCTTTGCTGCAATAACAGTAGTAGGCATGGCCTTTTTCTAAAAGTTCGGCAATGACTTCTTTGTAGCGGTCGAAACGGCGGGTTTGGTAAACGACGTTGTCGGCATTGTCGTAGTCCAGGCCGACCCATTTCATGCCGTCGAGGATGATGTTGACGGATTCGGCAGTAGAGCGCGCCAAGTCGGTGTCTTCGATACGCAATAGGAACTCGCCTTTATGATGGCGGGCAAACGCCCACGAAAACAAGGCGGTGCGAACGCCGCCGATGTGCAGGTAGCCGGTGGGGCTGGGGGCGAAACGTGTTTTGACGGTCATGATGGCTCCAGAATCTTTGAAAGCGTTTATTTTACTGGTTTTACCGTGCTTGGGCATCAAAAATGCCGTCTGAACCCTGCCTGCGGATAAGTTTCAGACGGCATTTTCCTTGTTTTCAGTGCTTCGGTACGCGGAACAGTGTATCGCGCGCCGCCGACCGGATTCCTTCGGGATTGCGTCCGAAAAAAGGTTCAATGAAACAGCCAATTGAAAAAATCCCGCCCCCCATTTTTCCAAACGGTAGAGGGATAACGCATATCCCTCTTGCAGCATAAAGATTTTTTTCTTATTTCCCGCATCAAACCGCGTGGTCGGCGTGGCAGACATATAAACGCGGACACCCAAATCCTCCGCCATTTCCGCCGCCCGCGCCAAATGGTAGGGATCGCTGACAATCACCACGCTGGCAATACCGTTGGCACGCAAAACCGGACGAATGTTGTTCAGGTTTTCATAAGTGTTGCGCGAAGTGTTTTCAAACAGGATGTTGCGCGCCGGAACCCCCTGTTTGAGCGCGTACCGCCGCCCGACCTCGGCTTCGGTCATATAGCCTTTTTTGGTCCGGCCTCCCGTAAACACGATTTTACCAACCCTGTGGCCCTGATAAAGCGCAATGGCGTGGTTGATGCGTTCGCGAAAAACCGGGGAGGGGCGTTTGTCCCACGCGGCAGCCCCCAACACCAGCGCGGCATCCGCCCGGACATACGGCGGCAAAACCTGCCCGCCCGTCCGATAAACCGCCCAAACGGATGAGGCAAACACCAGCAAAAGTGGAAAAACACTCAAACAGAAACCGCCCAACAGGTAATAGCGCAAGCCGTTGCGGCTGCAAAACAGCCGTTTGTTCACAATACCGCTTCGATATTTTCCAGCGGTCTGCCGACAGCCGCCTTACCGTTCGCCAAAACAATCGGACGCTCCAACAGGGCGGGATGATCGGCGATGGCACGCAGCAGCGCGTCATTGTCCAAATCAGGGTTGTCCAAACCCAATTCCTTGTACAAATCATCTTTCACACGCATCATCCCACGCGCCGATGCCAAGCCCAATTTGTTGAAAATATCCTTCAATTCGGACAAGTCGGGCGGCGTATCCAAATATTTGACCACTTCGGCAGCAATGCCGCGTTCTTCCAATAGGGACAAGGCGGCACGCGATTTGCTGCAACGCGGATTGTGGAAAATTTTGATTTCAGACATGACATTTCCTTACTTCTCGACAATCCCCTTATTATCGGCTTACGCAGGGTTTTACTCAATACCCCGCCTCCAACCGTACCAAACGGTTTACAATACCCGAATCGACATACAAAGGACAAAACGATGAAACACTTGAATCTTGCCGCAATCGCCCTTGCCGCCACATTTGCCGCACATACCGCCTCGGCAGACGAGCTTGCCGGCTGGAAAGACAGCACCCCGCAAAACCTGCAATCGCTCAAAGCCCCCGTACGCATCGTCAACCTTTGGGCGACTTGGTGCGGCCCGTGCCGAAAAGAGATGCCCGCCATGTCCAAATGGTACAAGGCGCAGAAAAAAGGCAGCGTCGATATGGTCGGCATCGCGCTCGACACATCCGACAATATCGGCAAATTCCTCAAACAAACCCCTGTTTCCTACCCGATTTGGCGTTACACCGGGGCGAACAGCCGAAACTTTATGAAATCCTACGGAAACAATATTGGCGTACTGCCCTTTACCGTCGTCGAAGCACCGAAATGCGGATACAGGCAGACCATTACAGGGGAGGCAAACGAAAAAAGCCTGACCGAAGCCGTCAAACTCGCCCGTTCAAAATGCCGTTAAACGCCGGATGCCGTCTGAAGCCGCTTCAGACGGCATTTTTCCCGCCCGACCTTCGGTATCCGCCAAACTTATCCACTATCTAAAAACAGGCGGAATCTTTATAATCGGCACTGTCTTACCTATTGTTCAGACGGCATATCCCTGCGGACGCAACCGCCCGAAACGATATGCCGCCCTTCCTTACAGGACCTCCTATGATCCGTTTCGAACAAGTTTCCAAAACCTATCCCGGCGGTTTTGAAGCCCTGAAAAACGTCAGCTTCCAAATCAAAAAAGGCGAAATGATATTTATCGCGGGACACTCCGGTTCGGGCAAATCCACCGTCCTCAAGCTGATTTCTGGCATCACCAAGCCGAGCAGGGGAAAAGTCCTGTTTAACGGGCAGGACCTCGGCACATTGTCCGACAACCAAATCGGCTTTATGCGCCAACACATCGGCATCGTGTTCCAAGACCACAAAATCCTCTATGACCGCAACGTCCTGCAAAACGTCATCCTGCCCCTGCGGATTATCGGCTATCCGCCGCGCAAAGCCGAAGAACGCGCCCGCATCGCCATCGAAAAAGTCGGCTTGAAAGGTCGAGAATTGGACGACCCGGTAACCCTCTCCGGCGGCGAACAGCAGAGGCTGTGCATCGCCCGCGCCGTCGTCCACCAGCCCGGCCTGCTGATTGCCGACGAACCATCCGCCAACCTCGACCGCGCCTACGCGCTCGATATTATGGAATTGTTCAAAACCTTCCACGAAGCAGGAACAACCGTCATCGTCGCCGCACATGACGAAACCCTGATGGCGGACTACGGACACCGCATCCTGCGCCTCTCGAAAGGACGACTCGCATGAGCATCATCCACTATCTCTCGCTGCACGTCGAATCCGCGCGCACCGCACTCAAGCAGCTTCTGCGCCAACCCTTCGGCACACTGCTTACCCTCATGATGCTTGCCGTCGCCATGACCCTGCCGCTGTTTATGTATCTGGGCATCCAAAGCGGGCAAAGCGTGTTGGGCAAACTCAACGAGTCGCCGCAAATCACAATCTATATGGAAACCTCCGCCGCACAAAGCGACAGCGAGACCGTGCGCAGCCTGCTGACTCGCGACAAACGGCTCGACAACATCCGCTTTATCAGCAAAGAAGACGGTCTGGAAGAATTACAGTCCAATCTCGACCAAAATCTGATTTCCATGCTTGACGGCAACCCCCTGCCGGATGTCTTTATCGTTACCCCCGACCCGGCAACCACGCCCGACCAAATGCAGGCAATCTACCGGGACATTACCAAACTGCCTATGGTCGAATCCGCCAACATGGATACGGAATGGGTACAGACACTGTACCAAATCAACGAATTCATCCGTAAAATTTTATGGTTTCTTTCACTGACGCTGGGGATGGCGTTCGTCCTTGTCGCACACAACACCATCCGCCTGCAAATCCTCAGCCGCAAAGAAGAAATCGAAATCACCAAGCTGCTCGGTGCGCCCGCATCGTTTATCCGCCGCCCTTTCCTTTACCAAGCCATGTGGCAGAGCATCTTCTCCGCCGCCGTCAGCTTGGGACTGTGCGGCTGGTTGCTTTCCGCCGTGCGTCCGTTGGTCGATGCCATCTTCAAACCCTACGGTCTCAATATCGGCTGGCGTTTCTTCCATTTCAGCGAAGTTTCGCTGGTGTTCGGCTTCGTCATCGCGTTGGGCGTATTCGGCGCGTGGCTTGCCACCACCCAGCACCTGCTCGGCTTCAAGGCCAAAAAATAAAACACCGTCAAAAATGCCGTCTGAAGCCGTTTCAGACGGCATTTCGATTTGCCAGTATAATGGCGCATTTTCCCAATAAGGACTCCCCACTATGCTGACACCCGAACAAGTCAAAGCCCTGATTGCAGGCGTGGCAAAATGCGAACACATCGAAGTAGAAGGCGACGGACACCATTTTTTCGCCGTCATCGTTTCATCAGAATTTGAAGGCAAGGCACGCCTCGCGCGCCACCGCCTGATTAAAGACGGGCTTAAAGCCCAACTGGAAAGTAACGAACTGCACGCACTTTCCATTTCGGTAGCCGCCACACCGGCGGAATGGGCAGCCAAAGCACAATAAACGCCACACAAAAATGCCGTCTGAAACAGCACAACGTTTCAGACGGCATTTTTTATCTCAAACCGCTTACGCGCCGCGTTTTTCCAAAGCGGCTACGGCGGGCAACTCTTTGCCTTCCAAGAACTCCAAGAACGCGCCGCCTCCGGTAGAAATATAGCCGATTTGACCGGTAACGCCGAATTTGGCAATCGCCGCCAGCGTGTCGCCGCCGCCCGCAATCGAGAACGCTTTACTTTGGGCAATGGCTTCGGCAAGGGCTTTCGTGCCGCCTGCGAATTGGTCAAACTCGAACACGCCGACCGGGCCGTTCCACACCACCGTGCCTGCGGCTTTGAGCAACTCAGCAAGCGCGGCGGCGGATTTCGGACCGATGTCCAGAATCATGTCGTCTTCGGCAACGTCGGCAATGTCTTTCACGACCGCTTCGGCATCGGCGGCAAAGGCTTTGGCAACGACGACATCGGTCGGCAGCGGTACGGAGCCGCCTTTGGCCGCCATTTTCGCCATAATTTTTTTGGATTCTTCCACCAAATCGTGTTCCGCCAAAGATTTACCGATGGCTTTGCCTTCCGCCAACAGGAAGGTGTTGGCGATGCCGCCGCCGACGATGAGTTGGTCGACTTTGTCCGCCAGCGATTCGAGAATGGTCAGCTTGGTGGACACTTTGCTGCCGGCAACAATCGCCACCATCGGGCGCGCGGGCTGTTTCAGGGCTTTGCCCAAAGCGTCGAGTTCGCCCGCCATCAATACGCCGGCGCAGGCAACGGGCGCGGCTTGGGCAACGGCTTCGGTCGAAGCTTGGGCGCGGTGCGCGGTGCCGAACGCGTCGTTGACGAACACGTCGCACAAGGCGGCATAGGCTTTGCCCAGTTCCAAATCGTTTTTCTTCTCGCCCTTGTTGATGCGCACGTTTTGCAGCATAACGACATCGCCCGCGTTCAGGGCGGGTTTGTTTTCACGCCAGTCGTTCAATACTTTCACGTCTTTGCCCAACAGGCTGCCCAAGTGCGCGGCAACGGGCGCGACGTCGTCTTCGGGGTGGAACTCGCCTTCGGTCGGTCGGCCCAAGTGGGTCATCACGATAACGGACGCGCCGTTGTCCAAGCAGTATTTGACGGACGCGAGCGAGGCGCGGATACGGGTGTCGTCGCTGATTTTGCCGTCTTTGAACGGCACGTTCATATCGGCGCGGATGAGGACGGTTTTGCCCTGCACGTTTTGTTCGGTCAGTTTTAAAAATGCCATAATCAGTCCTTTTCAATCAGTGTTTGCGATACAGAAACAATTGATGCCGTCTGAAGCCTTCAGACGGCATCGCAACCCGATCAGCCGGATACGCGCTCGATTTTCGCGCCGACGCTGCCGAGTTTTTTTTCAATATTTTCATAACCGCGATCCAAGTGGTAAATCTGTTCGACCACGGTTTCGCCGCGCGCCGCCAAACCGGCGATAACGAGGCTTGCGGACGCGCGCAAATCCGTCGCCTTGACGACCGCGCCGGAAAGCTGTCCCACACCCTGCACAAATGCCGTATTGCCCTCGGTTGTAATGTTCGCCCCCATCCGGTTCAACTCGGGGACGTGCATAAAGCGGTTTTCAAAAATCGTTTCCACCACACGGCAGCTTCCCTCCGCCACGGCATTCAATGCCATAAACTGCGCCTGCATATCCGTGGGGAAGCCGGGGTGGACGACCGTGCGGATGTCCACCGCCTTCGGACGCTGCCGCATATCGATGGCGATCCAATCGTCGCCCGCTTCAATCACCGCACCTGCCTCGACCAGTTTGTCCAACACCACTTCCATCGTTTTCGGGGCGGCATTCCGCAAAACCACCCTGCCGCCGGTTATCGCCACCGCGCACAGGAACGTCCCCGCTTCAATCCGGTCGGGGACGACGCTGTGTTCGCAGCCGTGCAGCTCGCCCACACCTTCCACGATCATGGTCGATGTTCCGATGCCGCTGATTTTCGCGCCCATTTTGACCAGGCATTCCGCCAAATCGACCACTTCAGGCTCGATGGCGCAGTTTTCCAAAACCGTCGTACCCTCGGCCAGAGTAGCCGCCATCAGCAGATTTTCCGTACCGCCGACGGTAACGACATCCATCGCCACACGCGTGCCTTTGAGTTTGCCCTTGGCTTTGACGTAACCGTGTTCGATGACGATTTCCGCCCCCATTGCCTCCAAGCCTTTCAAATGCTGATCGACGGGGCGCGAACCGATGGCGCAGCCGCCCGGCAGGCTGACTTGCGCCTCGCCGAAACGCGCCAGCGTCGGGCCGAGTACCAAAATCGAAGCGCGCATCGTCCGGACCAACTCGTAAGGGGCGCAGGTATTGTTTACCGTACCGCCGTTGATTTCAAATTCGCTGATATTGTCGGTCAGGACGCGCGCGCCCATGCCCTGAAGCAGCTTTTGCGTGGTTTTCACATCTGCCAGCATAGGCACGTTTTTCAGGCGCAGCGTACCCGATGTCAGCAAACCCGCGCACATCAGCGGCAATGCCGCATTTTTCGCGCCCGAGACCGTTATTTCCCCGTTGAGCGGGCCGTTTGCGGAGATTTTCAGTTTGTCCACGTTTGTTCTTTCCTGGTGGGTACTTGTAATATTTCAATACTCGGGACAACGCATAAAGCATCACCCGATGAAGGTTGCAGAGGCGGAATTATAAGGGATTTTCGGGAAAAATACGGAAGCCGCACCAAAGAATTTGACGAAATGCCGCGCTTTCCGAACAAGGATTGTCGGAAGACAAAAAAAGCCGAGTTTTGAAAACTCAGCTTTTTTTTGTTTTATCTGGTGGGTCGTGAGCGATTCGAACGCTCGACCAACGGATTAAAAGTCCGCTGCTCTACCGACTGAGCTAACGACCCGATAAGCCCGAAATTCTATACATCAAGCCTGATGCTGTCAACCATTTTATCGGCGTTCAGACGGCATTTTATTTATCAGGCTGTTTTTTCGTATAAATTAACGAGGTCAGTATCGATGCACCCAACGCGCCGAACACAACCGACAGCGAAATGGAAATCGGGATGTGCACCCAATGCATCATCAGCATTTTCAGACCGATGAAACTCAAAACAAATGCTAATCCATATTTCAGGAATACAAAACGTTCCGCGATATCTGCCAGAAGGAAATACATCGCCCTCAAACCCAGAATCGCGAAAATATTGGAAGTCAGCACGATAAACGGATCGGTGGTAACGGCAAAGACGGCGGGAATGCTGTCCACGGCAAACACGACATCGCTCAATTCAATCATGACCAGCACCAAAAACAGCGGCGTGGCGATTTTTTTGCCGTTTTCGACGGTAAAAAATTTCTCGCCGTGAAACTCCGTGCCGACCGGAACGACTTTCTTGACGGCATTCAGCAGCCTGCTGTTTGCCAAATCCTCTTCCTCATCGCCTTCGGGCTTCATCATGTGTATGCCGGTATAGAGCAGGAACGCGCCGAACAGATACAGAATCCACTCGAACTGCCGAACCAGTGCCGCGCCGACGAAAATCATGACGGTGCGCAATACCAATGCGCCCAATACGCCGTACAGCAGCACGCGGTGCTGAAACTGCGGTGCGACTTTGAAGTAGCCGAATATCATCAGGAACACGAAAATATTGTCGACTGCCAACGATTTTTCCAAAATGTAGCCGGTAAAGAATTCCAATACTTTTTCTTTTGCGACTGCCGCGCCGTAGTCGGGATTGCCGGCGAGTTCGAAGTACAGCCAGCCCGCGAACAGGCAGGATACGGCAACCCACAAGCCGCTCCATGCCAAGGCTTCTTTGACACCGACTTTATGGCTGCCGTTTTTCTTCAGCGAAAACATATCCAAGGCAATCATGACCAGCACTGCCGCAAAAAAAACGCCGTAAAACAACGGCGACCCGATACCGGGATATTCTGTCATGGTTCAATCTCCTGATTTGAAATGTAGTTGTGTTACCAGCTGATATAAAACATCGCTTTTGCCAAAAAGACAATCAGCAGCATATGGGTAAAGACGACGGCGTGTATGTATTTCGACCAGCCGACCGTCAGTGTGGAACGCGCCATTTTGACGACGGCGATGGCGAAATGCGCCAACACGCTGAACGCCAACAGGATTTTCAGCGTCAGCATCGTGCCGAAGGAAGTGGCAAACGGTTCGCCCAATATAGGAAGGTAGCGGTTTGCCGCCATCACGATGCCACTGGCGAACAGCAGTCCGACCACAAACGGCATCACCCTGACGGCGCGGTAAGACATTGCCTTTTCCACTTCGCGCCGCGCCTCGCGCGACACCCGTCCCGTGTGCAGGACGGACAAAACCAGCACTTCAAAAAACACGCCGCCGACAAAGGCAATGGCGCAATACAGATGGACGATGTGCGCGACGGCATAAATACTCATACGATGCTCCAACCGGAAAACTCGGATACGGATTGTATCACTATCGCCCCCGATGTCCGCATACCGCTTCCCGTACCGCGTCGGCGATTCTCGCGCCCGCTCCGCGATGTTGTGCGATAAAGCCGTCCACGCGCGCCTGCATCCGCATTACGCCCCCCTCGTCCGATAAGGTTTTTTCAACGGCTTCCCGCCACGCGTCCGCCGACTCGACTTGAACCGCCGCACCCGATGCCAAGGCGTGCCGGCAGGCTTCGGAAAAATTGTAGGTCGAAAAGCCGAATATCGTCGGAACGCCGCAGGAAAGCGGTTCGATGATGTTCTGACAGCCCGAATCGACCAGACTGCCGCCGACAAAAGCGACATCGGCGCACAGGTAATACGCATACAGCTCGCCCATACTGTCGCCTATCCACACCTGCGTATCGGGCTCGACCGGCAAACCGTCGCTGCGGCATTGGACTTTAAACCCGAAGCGTTTTGCCGTTTCAAATGCCGTCTGAAAATGCTCGGGATGGCGCGGCACAACGACCAGCAGGGCATCGCCGCGATATTGTCGCCACGCCGCCAGCAGTTTTTCCGCCTCGTCTTCGCCCCGATAAACGCGCGTGCTGCCGCACACGGCAACCTGCCGGCCTCCGATTCGTTTTTCAAACTGCCCCGCCAGCGTTTTCATCTGTTCAGACGGCATCAGGTCGTATTTGGTATTGCCGCACACCTGCACGGATGCCGCGCCCAATTCCGCCAACCGCGCCGCATCCGCCTCCGTCTGCGCCAGACAGCCCGTCAGCGAAGCGGCTGCAGGACGGATTAGGCGGCGGACTTTCAGATAACCGTTCAGCGATTTTTCCGACAGCCGCGCATTCGCCAAAAACAGCGGCACCCCCGCGCGCCGGCATTCCTTCATCAGATTGGGCCAGATTTCGGTTTCCATCAAAATGCCGAACATCGGGCGGTGTTCGTGCAAAAACTGCCGCACCCACGTTTTTTTGTCATACGGAAGATAGCGGCATTGCGCATCGGGAAACAGAACTTGCGCGGTTTCCCGTCCCGTCGGGGTCATCTGCGTCATCAGCAGCGGCGCATCGGGAAAACGCTGCCGCAACTCGCGTATCAAAGGTTGGGCGGCACGCGTTTCCCCGACCGAAACGGCGTGTATCCAAACCGCGCCGGTAACGGGATTCGGATACGGCTTGCCGAAACGCTCGCCCCGATGCGCCCGATATGCCGGGGCACTTCCGGAGCGTTTGTCCAAATAACGCCGTATCCATATCGGCGCAAACAGCCACAATACATCATAAAGCCATTGGAACATCTTTCTATTTCCTGCAAAACAAATGCCGTCTGAACCGTTCAGACGGCATTTCGGCAACGGAATCAAATATCGTAGGTTGTCGAAGCGGTATCTCCGCCCTTGCCCGTCCAGTTGGTATGGAAAAACTCGCCGCGCGGTTTGTCGGTGCGCTCGTAAGTGTGCGCGCCGAAGTAGTCGCGCTGTGCCTGCAATAGGTTGGCAGGCAGACGTTCGGTCGTGTAGCCGTCCAAGAACGTGATGGCGGATGCCGTGCAGGGCATAGGGATGCCGCATTCGACCGCCTTGGCAACCACCTTGCGCCACGCTGGCAGGCAGTTTTCCAGAATATTTTTGAAATACGGATCCGTCCCCAAGAACACCAAATCGGGATTGTTTTCATACGCGTCGCGGATATTGCCCAAAAACGCGCTGCGGATGATGCAACCTTCGCGCCACAGCAGCGCAGTGTTGCCGTAGTCCAAATCCCAGCCGTAGCTTTCGCCCGCTTCGCGGATCAGCATAAAGCCTTGTGCGTAGGAAATGATTTTGGATGCAAGCAAGGCCTGTCTCAACGCCTCGACCCATTCTTGTTTGCCGCCTTCGACGGGCGTAACGGTTCGGGCGAACAGCTTGCCGGTCTGTACGCGCTGTTCTTTGAACGAAGAAACGCAACGGGCGAATACCGCTTCGGAAATCAGCGTCAGCGGAATGCCCAAATCCAAGGCATTGATGCCCGTCCACTTGCCCGTGCCTTTTTGCCCTGCCGTATCGAGGATTTTCTCGACCAGCGGTTCGCCGCCTTCGTCTTTATAGCCCAAAATTGCCGCAGTGATTTCAATCAGATAAGAATCCAGCTCGGTTTTGTTCCACTCGGCAAACACGCGGTGCATTTCGTCATAGGACAGCCCCAAACCGTCTTTCATAAACTGGTAAGCCTCGCAAATCAACTGCATATCGCCGTATTCGATGCCGTTGTGCACCATTTTGACAAAATGTCCCGCGCCGTCCTTGCCGACCCAGTCGCAACACGGTTCGCCCTGCGGCGTTTTGGCGGCAATCGCTTGGAAAATCGGTTTGACGGCTTCCCAAGCGCGCTTATCCCCGCCCGGCATGATGGACGGACCGCGCCGCGCGCCTTCCTCGCCGCCGGACACGCCCGCGCCGACAAACAAAATCCCTTTTTCAGCAAGGTAATGTGTCCGCCGTGTCGTGTCGGGGTAATTGGCATTGCCGCCGTCGATAATGATGTCGCCTTCTTCCAACAGCGGAAGCAGTTGTCCGATAAAGTCGTCAACCACCGAACCTGCACGAACCATCATCATGATTTTTCTTGGTTTTGCCAGCTTATCAACCAAGTCTTGCAGGGAGTACGCACCGATAATACCCGTCCCTTTTGCCGCGCCGTTTAAAAACTCGTCCACTTTATTGGTTGTCCGGTTGTAGGCAACCACCTTAAATCCGCAATCGTTCATATTCAGAATCAGGTTTTGCCCCATAACCGCCAACCCGATTACGCCAATATCGCCTTTCATTGCAGGAAGCTCCGTTATAGATTTAATTTATCGACCGCAACTCTACCCGATTTACACTTGTTTAACAATCCTTAACTTTTTAATTTTTTGAAAAGATGCCTTTACGCTTTGCTGTACCGTTTTGCTGAAGGGTTATAAATAAAATATAAAATTTAAATAATAAAACGATGATTATATTGATATGGGAAGTTTTCTGTGGGTAACTTTTTTTTATTTTTAAAATCATCGGGATTGCTGTTTTTAAAGGGTGTCGGTAAGGCGGTTTTCCTTTTGTGCATCCCTGTGGATTGTTTTTTATTGGGGATGGATTTTGTGGATAGTTTGCTTGTTGTGCAGATAACATCCCGCTTTTCTTTACCGAATGGCTGCCGGTGCCTTTAAGAACGGGAATGCTGTGGAGATTTAAGCAGGAAGTGTGTTTGGAACTTGTGGGGATAAGAAAGTGTCGGCTCGAATGTCTTTTTTTCTGCATATTGGCAGGGTGTGCATCCGAATTTGTGTATAAGTGGTGGAGAAAATGAGATTTGCTGGTAAATCTCGTAATATTTCAAAAAGATAACTTTGGGCGGGTTGTGTATAAGTAAAGTTTCGGATGGGGATACGTATATAAAAATGCCGTCTGAAGCGGGTATTTTATCGATTCAGACGGCATTTGTTTGGAAAAGGGAGCGTTATCCACATTTTTTAATGTTCAGCTCGTGAAATGCGTCGGGCAAATCATCGCTGTCGGCAAATTCCACCCATTCGTAAGCCGTTTCGTCTGCCAAAACTGAGCGCAAAAGGGCGTTGTTGATGGCGTGTCCTGATTTGTAGCCTTCAAACGCGCCGACAATCGGGTGTCCGACGATATACAAATCGCCGATGGCATCAAGGATTTTGTGGCGCACAAACTCGTCGGGATAGCGCAAACCTTCGGGATTCAGGACATCCGTGTCGTCAATCACGATGGCGTTGTTCAAATTGCCGCCTAAGCCGAGATTGTGGGCACGCATCATTTCAACTTCGTGCATAAATCCGAAAGTGCGCGCGCGTGCGATTTCGTCGATGTAGGATTTGCCAGCGAAATCGATTTCAAAAGTGGGCGAGCTGCGGTTGAAAACCGGATGGTCGAATTCGATGGTCAGGGTAACTTTAAATCCGTCATACGGTGTAAAGCGCACCCATTTTCCCGCTTCTTTGACTTCGACGGGTTTGAGGATTTTTAAAAAACGCTTTTGCGCCTTTTGGTCGACCACGCCTGCATCTTGCAAAAGGTAAATAAACGGCAGGCTGGAGCCGTCCATAATCGGGATTTCGGGCGCGTTCAGCTCAATCAGCGCATTGTCGATACCATAGGCAGACAGTGCGGACATGATGTGTTCGATGGTGCCGACGCGCACGCCTTTGTCGGTAACGATGGTGGAGGAAAGGCGGGTATCGTTGATTAAATAAGGGGTCAGCTTGATTTGTTCACCCATCTCGCCGTCCAAATCCGTGCGGCGGAATGAAATCCCGCTGTTTTCAGGTGCGGGATGCAGGGTCAGTGCGACCCGTTCGCCGGAATGCAGGCCGACTCCGGTAACACTGATGGATTTCGCCAAAGTTCTTTGCAGCATAAACCGCTTCCTTATCAATGGGGTAAGTTGGGGAATGATACGATAAAACCGGAAAAACAGGCTATGTTTTTCAATAGTATTTGCCAATACGGATGTTTTATTTAAAACAAAATGCCGTCTGAAACGATTTGTTTGTGTTTCAGACGGCATGGGTCAGGCAGCTTTATTCGTACACTTTTAACAGCTCGACTTCAAATATCAAAGTGGCGTGCGGGGGAATCACACCGCCGGCACCGTGTGCGCCGTAACCCATTTCCGAAGGGATGGTCAGCTTGCGTTTGCCGCCTTCCTTCATGCCGCCGAAGCCTTCGTCCCAACCTTTGATAACTTGTCCGACGCCGAGCGTGATGGTCAGCGGTTGGCGGCGGTCGAGACTGGAGTCGAATTTGGTGCCGTTTTCCAGCCAGCCGGTGTAGTGGACGGTGATTTCTTTACCCTTTACCGCCTCTTTTCCGAAGCCTTCCTGCAAATCCTCAATAATCAGGCTGCCCATATTTGTCCTTTCGTTGCTTGTTGGTCAAAACGGCAAGGGTAACATACCGTCCGTCGAAGTCAAATACCGCTCAAACGTCAGCCGCACCGGTGCAGTTGAAACGGCTGTGTTTGTTGGACTGTTTTATTTTTTTCGTAAAGGTTCCATGCTTTTTCATGGAAATATAGTGGATTAACAAAAATCAGGACAAGGCGACGAAGCCGCAGACAGTACAAATAGTACGGCAAGGCGAGGCAACGACGTACTGGTTTTTGTTAATCCACTATAGAAAACGACGGTGTTGATTAGGGGCTCGACCAGCGCGACCGCCCCCGATACGCCTATACTGCCCGTCAGTACATAGGTTACACTGAAGGCGGTGCTGAAATGCAGTGCGGCAAAAGTCAGGGTTTTCCGACAGGCTTCATCATAACCCTAATACTCCGGGAAAACTCAGTGGTGATCATGCTGGTCATTTGGCGGGAGATAGATTTGGCGGGGCTCCAAAGTTGGATAATCTGGTATCCCAGCTTAGCGGAGTTAATTTAAGCAATTATAAAATTCTAGAAAATGAATGGGCAAATGCATTAATGGAAAAGAAACGCGTAACGGTAAATGTTGATACACAATACAAGGGAAATAGTTTAAGGGCAGATCATTTTGTTATTCAATATGAAATTGATGGCATTAAAAAAGTTGAAAAGATTTACAACACAGGAAAGTAAAAATGAAATTTGAAGATAAGATATCAGAAATACAAAAACGTATGCTTAGCTTGGCACTTGAATTTTCAGGAGAGGGGGTTACCGCTGTCTATATATATGGTGCAAGGGAAAGAAACGTATTGTCTTTTGATGCTTTTTTTAAAGTGGATAATAAAATTATGAGAAAGGAGTCTTTTAATACAAAAGAGATTCAATGGCAGTTTCTTAATCTTGGAATGGAAGATTATTCGGAACTATGCTCTGTCTTTGCCGAGAATCATCAGGAAATTCCAACTCAGTTGAAACTCATATATGACAATGTAAATCAGAAAGCATCCGCTAATTATTCATATGAAAAATTTTTCTCGCATAGAGATGATTTAACACCGGGTAATATTTTTGAACAATGGTTTAAAGAAGAAAAGCAAAAAACAGAAAACCCGTATGGCTAATCATGATTCCATAATGCAGATTAAAGGCAGCCCGAAACCCCATTCAGGCTGTCGTTTGCATTTGGGCACGCTGGCTTTCAGCCTGCTGCTCGGTTTCGGTTCGGCTCTGATTGTGCCCGCAGCCGCAGCACGCAGGTGCAGGATGGCAGCAGCGCCGAAGCCGTCGGCAGCTCGCTGACAGCCGGCCGCCATCTCAGCATCCGTGCCACCAAAGGCAACATCGAAGCCAAAGGCGCACAAATCTCCGCCGAAGGCGATGCCCTTAAGCATCATCCTCTCCCGGATTGGACATTGACGGAGGAATGATAAAGATTATCATAAGGTTGCGCGGTTTAAATTTGCTATTTAATGTTAGTGTAAATAAATCATTTTCCAAATAAGGATAGAAGTTATGAATCATAAAAAGATCGTTGTTTTGGATGCGGATACTTTGCCCGGTCGGACTTTTCACTTCGATTTCCCGCACGAGCTTGCGGTTTACGGCACGACAGATGCCGCGGAAACGGCGGTACGCGTATGCGGTGCGCACATCGTCATCACCAATAAGGTTGTCATTTCTGCCGATATCATTGCGGATAATCCTCAGCTTGAGCTGATTGCCGTCAGTGCGACCGGCGTGAACAATATCGATATTGGGGCGGCGAAGGCGGCTGGTATTGCTGTATGCAATGTCCGCGCCTACGGAAACGAATCGGTTGCGGAACATGCCTTTATGCTGATGATTGCCTTGATGCGGAATTTGCCCGCCTATCAGCGTGATGTTGCGGCAGGATTATGGGAGAAGTCGCCGGTTTTCTGCCATTACGGCGCGCCGATTCGGGATTTGAACGGCAAAACGCTGGCGGTTTTCGGACGCGGCAATATAGGACGGACGCTTGCCCGATACGCGCAGGCGTTCGGTATGAGGGTAGTGTTTGCCGAACACAAACACGCGCCCGCTGTGCGTGAAGGCTATGTTTCCTTTGAAGATGCGGTACGGGCTGCTGATGTGTTGTCGCTGCACTGTCCGTTGAATGCCCAAACTGAAAATATGATAGGCGAAAACGAATTACAGCAGATGAAGCCCGGTGCGGTTTTGATCAATTGCGGGCGCGGCGGGATGGTGGATGAAAATGCGCTGGTTGCCGCACTCAAATACGGGCAGATTGGCGGGGCAGGTGTCGATGTTTTGACGGAGGAACCGCCGAGGAGCGGCAATCCTCTGTTGAAGACCCGCCTTCCCAATCTGATTGTTACGCCGCATACCGCGTGGGCAAGCCGTGAAGCGTTGGACAGGCTGTTCGATATATTGTTGGCGAACATTAACGCCTTTGTGAAAGGCGAGGCGCAAAATCGGGTGGTTTGATTTTATTGGGATTGCGAAAAAAATGCCGTCTGAACGCCCAAAGGGTTCAGACGGCATTTTTTTTGATATTTCTACTTAACCGACTTTGTCGCCCGGTTGCGCGCCTGCGTCGACATCAAGCAGTTTCAGTTTGCCGTCTGCCGTGGCGGCACTCAAAATCATGCCTTCGGATACGCCGAATTTTGCCATTTTGCGCGGGGCGAAGTTGGCGACGGCGATGACCATGCGGCCGTTCAATTCGGCAGGCTTTGGGTAAGACGCGGCGATTCCGGAGAAGATGATGCGTTTTTCAAAACCGAAATCGAGGTCGAATTTCAAAAGTTTGGTGCTGCCTTCGACGGCTTCGCAGTTCAATACTTTGGCAACGCGCATGTCGATTTTCATAAAGTCGTCGAAGCTTGCCTGTTCGGCAACTTTTTCGTATTGACTTTCTTCGGCGGCAGGCGCGGCTGCGGCGGCGATGCTTTGTTTGTTGGCTTCGATTAAATCGTCCACTTGTTTTTGCTCCACTCGTTGCATTAAATGTTCGTATTTGTTGATGGCGTGTTCGCCCAAGGTTTTGCGTGTATTTGCCCAAGTGATGGCTTCCAAATTCAGGAATTTGGCGGCGTTTTCGGCCACTTTCGGCAATACGGGGGCAAGGTAGGCGGTCAGCATGGTAAAGGCGTTGATGAGCTCGCTGCATACTTCGTGCAGGCGTTCGTCTTGGCCTTCTTGTTTCGCCAGTTCCCACGGCTTGTTGGCATCAACGTATTCGTTCACCGCATCCGCTAATGCCATGATGTCGCGCAGGGCGCGGGCGTATTCGCGGCTTTCGTAGCATTCGGCAATGGCTTCGCTTTGCGCAGTCAGTTTTGCCAGCAATGCGCTGCCTGAAACGTCTTTCAGACGGCCTTCAAAGCGTTTGGCGATGAAACCTGACGCGCGGGCGGCGATGTTGACGTATTTGCCGACGAGGTCGCTGTTGACGCGCGAAATAAAGTCTTGCAGGTTCAAATCGATGTCTTCGATTTTGCTGTTGAGTTTGGCGGCGATGTAGTAGCGCATCCACTCGGGGTTCAGGCCTTGTTCCAGATAGGATTTGGCGGTGATGAAGGTGCCGCGCGATTTGGACATTTTTTGCCCGTCCACGGTCAAAAAGCCGTGTGCGTACACGCCGGTCGGAGCGCGGTGGCCGGAGAAATGCAGCATGGCAGGCCAGAACAGGGCGTGGAAATAGAGGATGTCTTTGCCGATGAAGTGGTACATCTCGGTTTGGCTGTCGGCTTTGAAGTATTCGTCAAAATCGACGCCGATGCGGTCGCACAGGTTTTTAAACGACGCCATGTAGCCGACGGGCGCGTCCAGCCAGACGTAGAAGTATTTGCCCGGCGCGTCGGGAATTTCAAAACCGAAATACGGCGCGTCGCGGGAGATGTCCCAGTCGGACAGGGTGGTTTCTTCGCCTTCGCCCAGCCATTCTTTCATTTTGTTGAGGGCTTCGGCTTGCAGATGGGGCTTGCCGTCGTGCGGGTTGTTGCCAGAAGTCCATGATTTTAGGAAGTCGGCACATTCGCCCAGTTTGAAGAAGAAGTGTTCGGATTCGCGCAATTCGGGTTTCGCGCCGGAAACGGCGGAATACGGATTAATCAGTTCGGTCGGGGAATAGGTCGTGCCGCAGACTTCGCAGTTGTCGCCGTATTGGTCTTGAGCGTGGCATTTCGGGCATTCGCCTTTGACGAAGCGGTCGGGCAGGAACATTTGTTTTTCGGGGTCGAAAAGCTGCTCGATGACGCGGCTTTCGATTTTGCCGTTGGCTTTCAGCGCGCGGTAAATGTCTTGGGAAAACTGTTTGTTTTCAGGGGAATGGGTGCTGTAATAATTGTCGTAGCCGATGTTAAAACCGGTAAAGTCGGCAAGGTGTTCTTCGCGGACTTTAGCAATCATGTCTTCGGGCGCGATGCCTTGTTTTTGCGCGGCAAGCATTACAGGCGTGCCGTGGGTGTCGTCGGCGCAGCAGTAGTGGCATTCGTGGCCGCGCAGTTTTTGGAAGCGCACCCAAACGTCGGTTTGGATGTGTTCGACCATATGGCCGAGGTGGATGCTGCCGTTGGCATAGGGCAGGGCGGAGGTAACGAGGATTTTGCGTGTCATGGTTTATGCTTTTGGGGATAGATGGTAAAGGGGAATTATACCGTAAATCCGATGGATAAATGCCGTCTGAAGCCTGAAAAATCGGGCTTCAGACGGCATTTTTGCAAAACGGCGGGGTTATTCGACGGTTACGGATTTCGCCAGATTGCGCGGCTTGTCCACATCCGTGCCGCGTGCGAGGGCGGTGTGGTAGGCGAGGAGCTGCACGGGGACGGTATGCACGACGGGGGACAATTCGCCGACGTGGCGCGGCGCGCGGATAACGTGCACGCCTTCGGTGGCATTAAAATTGCTGTCGAGGTCGGCAAAGACGAAAAGTTCGCCGCCGCGTGCGCCGACTTCCTGCATATTGGCTTTGACTTTGTCCAATAGGCTGTCGTTGGGCGCGATGACGACGACGGGCATATTTTCGTCCACCAGGGCAAGCGGCCCGTGCTTCAGTTCTCCGGCAGGATAGGCTTCTGCGTGGATGTAGGTGATTTCCTTCAGCTTCAACGCACCTTCGAGGGCAATCGGGTAATGGATGCCGCGCCCCAAAAACAACGCGCTGGTTTTCTTGGCAAACTGTTGCGCCCAAGCGGCAATTTGCGGTTCGAGGTTCAAGGCGTGCTGCACGCTGCCGGGAAGCTGGCGGAGTTCTTCGGTGTAACGCGCCTCGTCTTCTTCGGAAACCAACCCGCGCACTTTCGCCAGCGTTACCGCCAAACCGAACAGAGCGACCAGTTGCGTGGTAAATGCTTTGGTCGAGGCGACGCCGATTTCCGCACCGGCACGGGTATAAAGCACGAGGCTGCTTTCGCGCGGCAGGGCGGATTCCATCACGTTGCAGATAGAAAGGCTGTGGCGGTGTCCCAAAGATTTGGCGTATTTCAAAGCCTCCATCGTGTCCAGCGTTTCGCCGGATTGGGAAATGGTAATGACCAGTTGGTCGGGGTCGGCAATCACGCTGCGGTATCGGTATTCGCTGGCGATTTCGACATCGGCCGGGATTTTGGCGATGGATTCCAACCAATATTTGGCGGTCAGCGCGGCGTAATAGGACGTGCCGCAGGCAAGGATTTTGACGCTGCGGATGCTTTCAAACACGCTTTTGGCGTTTTTGCCGAAGTTTTCGGGGATGAAGCCGCCGTCGAGGAAAACCTCCGCCGTGTCCGCAATCGCGCGGGGCTGCTCGTGGATTTCCTTTTGCATAAAGTGGCTGTACGGGCCCAGTTCCAAAGAAGCAAGGGAGAGTTCGGATACCTTGACTTTGCGTTCGGCGGACAGGCCGTTTTTATCGGTCAGCCTTTTGATGCCGTCTGAAGCCAGCAGCGCGATGTCGCCGTCTTCGAGGTACGCCACGCGGCGCGTAAAGGCGATGACGGCGGACACGTCCGAAGCGATAAAGGTTTCATCGTCGCCCAAAGCGACCAAAAGCGGGCAGCCCATACGCGCCACAACTAATTCATCAGGCTTGTCTTGGGCAATAACCGCGATGGCGTATGCGCCGTGGAAACGTTTGACCGCTTCCTGTACCGCTTCAAACAGCCTGCCGCCGTTTTGCGCGTATTCGTGATTGATGCTGTGGGCGATGACTTCGGTATCCGTTTGCGATTCAAAACGGTATCCCAAACCTTCCAAGCGTTTGCGTTCGCTTTCAAAGTTTTCGATGATGCCGTTGTGGACGACGGCAATCATCCCGCCGCTGATGTGCGGGTGGGCGTTCGGCTCGGTTACGCCGCCGTGTGTCGCCCAGCGCGTATGACCGATGCCGATGCTGCCCGCTATTCCTTTTTCGCGTGCCGCGTCCTCCATAAGCTGCACGCGTCCGACGCGGCGCACGCGTTTGATTTTGCCGTCGGTGTTGACGGCAATGCCTGATGAATCATAACCCCGGTATTCGAGGCGTTTGAGTCCGTCGGTCAGAAAATCGACGACGTTGTGATGGGCGCGGATGGCGCCGACGATACCGCACATAACTGTTCCTTAGTATCCGGTTGAAAAAAAAAAACAGGCGCGGACGGCTCCCGTGCCGCACCTTCCGCTTCGGATTATAAACCGCCTCCCGCACCGGAAAACAGCAAAATGCCGTCTGAAGGCTTGGGCTTGCTCAAAAAAAGGAGGGATTTCCCTGTCTGCCCGTGAAAGGCGTTCAGACGGCATTGCCTGCTACTAGTTTATAGTTTTTGCAAATCAATATTGACAAGCTGAAAAAAAAAAACAATATACTCGCCCGGTCTTAATGTTAACGGAGTATGGAAATGAAACAAATGCTTTTGGCCGTCGGCGTAGCGGCAGTGTTGGCGGGCTGCGGTAAGGATGCCAGCGGTTACGAGGGGTATTGGCGCGAAAAGTCGGACAAAAAAGAGGGTATGATTGCCGTCAAAAAAGAAAAAGGCAATTATTTCCTTAATAAAATCAACGTATTTACAGGCAAGGAAAAGTCTTTGCTTTTGTCTGAAAAAGACGGCGCGCTTTCGATAAACACGGGGATAGGGGAAATCCCGATCAAACTTTCCGACGACGGGAAAGAGCTGTATGTCGAACGCAGGCAGTATGTCAAAACCGATGCGGCGATGAAGGACAAAATCATCGCCCATCAGAAAAAGTGCGGACAAACGGCACAGGCATACCTCGACGCGCAAAATGCGTTGCCGTCAAACCAAACGTATCAGCAGCGTCAGGCGGCGATCGAGCAATTGAAACGGCGGTTTGAAGCCGAGTTCGATGAATTGGAAAAAGAAATCAAATGCAACGGCAGACCCCGGGCATTGTTGCTTTAGCGGAGGATAACCGGGAGGATGCCGCCGTCCGAATCGGACGTGCGGTTTCCGTACCGGTACGGGCGGGCAGGAATGTCCGCCTTTTTTTGTTCGGACGCGTTTGAATATCCGTTTGATTCCGATCGTTTGCAAGGGGGTATTTCCGTTCGGGCGGAAATCCATTCCGTCAAATAAAAAAAAGCATTTTGTCCAGTCGGCTTGTGCCGGAGGTATCGCAAAACTTCGCCTTAATGCGCCCGATTGGCCGTGATGGGCTTCAGACGGCATTGTTTGGCCGGTTTACGGGCGGTATTCGGGCTTCATGCCGTTGGGCAGGAGCTGCCAAACGTAACCTGGTTCTTTCATTTTACCTGCCGTTTCCCCTGCTTCGTTGCCGTAACCCCAGAAATAATCCACGCGCACCGCGCCTTTAATCGCGCTGCCGGTATCCTGCGCCATAATCAGGCGGTTGAGGGCTTTGCGGGTAATCGGATGGGTGGTGGCGACAAATAAGGGCGCGCCCAAGGTAATGTAGTGCCGGTCGACTGCACCGGCATATTCCCCCATCAACGGAGTGCCCAGTGCGCCGACAGGGCCGTCATTGCTGCTTCCGGCAAGCTCGCGGAAAAAGACATAGCTGGGGTTTTGCCCCAAAACTTCGGCGAGGCGTTGCGGATTTTGCCGCATATAGGCTTTGATGCCCTGCATCGAGGTCTGCCCGAGTTTGAGGTAGCCTTTGTCCGCCATATAGCGTCCGATGGAAACATAGGGATGTTCGTTTTTGTCGGCATAGCCGATGCGGATGTATTTGCCGGACGGGGTTTTCAGACGGCCCGAGCCTTGTATGTGCATAAAAAAGAGTTCGACGGGGTCTTCGGCGTAACCGAGTATGGGGGCTTTGCCGTCAAGCGCGCCGCCGTTGATTTGGTTGCGCGTGTGGTAAGGGAGAAAGCGGCTTCCTTCAAACCTGCCTTTGATTGCCGTTGTGCGCGCGGTGATGGGGAATTGGGAGAGGTCGGCGGTATGCGTGCCGCTGGTATTGTCGATTGTGCCGCTGTTTTTTCCCGTCTGCCTGATGCGGACAAAGGCTTTTCCGCCCCGCAAACCGGCAGGCAGGGGGACGGAGATAAAATCGTCGGGAATGCCGTAAATCGGGAAGCGGGCCTGTTCCGTCCGCCTGTCGTCGCCCTTCAGCACCGGCTCGTAATAGCCGGTAACCGTACCGGCAAGGCTTCCGTTGCCTGCAACCTGCCACGGCGTGAAATAGCGTTCAAAAAACTGTTTTGCCTGAAAGGAATGGACGGGGGTTTGAAAGGCTTGGGCACACACATCCTGCCAGCCTTGGCGGTTTTTCAAATTGGCGCAGCCGAGGCGGAAGGATTGCAGGCTTTTGGCGAAATCCTGCGCCGCCCAGTGGGGCAGGGACAGGTGCGGCACAACGGTATAGACGGCCCCGCCGCCGGAAACCGTCGTTCCGGCGGGGTCGGGGATGCCGGCCGGCCGGTCCGGGCCGTTGATGACGGATGTGTCGGGCTGAGGGAAGGTTTGGATGCTCCTGCTTTGGCAGGCAGCGAGGATGGCGGCGGCGATGCCGTACAGGGCGGCGCGGAACAGGTGTTTTTTCATAATGGACAATGTTGCCGACAGTAATAAAAAAGATGGTTTCGGGCGGCGTTGCGGCAGCCGGGGAGGGTGGGATTTTAACACAGGGCGCGACCGCAGCCTGTGGAACTTTCCGCCGCATGATGCTTTAGATAAAAATAGCTTGCATTTGTATTTACAGACAATAAAAATATTCCGATAATATATTATTCATCATCCTTGTTCGTTTGTATTTATGTTGGTCGCTTTTTTAATTATGCTGCGCGAGGGCATCGAAGCCGCCCTGATCGTCGGCATTGTTGCCAGCTTTTTGAAACAGTCGGGACACAGCGAGCTGATGCCGAAGGTTTGGCTGGGCGTGTTTTTGGCTGCGGCCATGTGTTTGGGTATCGGATACGGCATCCATTCGGCAACGGGCGAGATTCCCCAGAAGCAGCAGGAGTTCGTCGTCGGTATTATCGGTTTGGTGGCCGTGGCGATGCTGACCTACATGATTTTGTGGATGAAGAAGGCCGCACGTTCGATGAAACAGCATCTTCAGGATTCTGTTCAGACGGCCTTGAACCACGGCAGCGGCCAAGGCTGGGCCTTGGTCGGCATGGCGTTTTTGGCCGTGGCGCGCGAAGGTTTGGAAAGCGTGTTTTTCCTGCTTGCCGTGTTCCAGCAAAGCCCGACGTGGTCTATGCCGATAGGCGCGGTGTTGGGGCTGTTGGCGGCGGTTGTCATCGGTACGCTGATTTATCAGGGCGGTATGCGCCTGAACTTGGCGAAGTTTTTCCGTTGGACGGGCGCGTTTTTGATTGTGGTGGCGGCCGGTCTGCTTGCCGGTTCGTTTCGTGCGCTGCATGAGGCAGGCGTATGGAATGCGATGCAGGACATCGCTTTCGACACATCGAAATATTTGCATGAAGACAGCCCTTTAGGCGTGCTGCTCGGCGGTTTCTTCGGCTATACCGACCATCCGACCGAAGGCGAAGTCCTGATTTGGCTGCTGTATCTGGTTCCCGTCATGATTTGGTTTTTGCGCGGCAGTGCGCCGGCAAAAACGTTAACTAAATAAGAAGGAAGTAAAATGAGAAAATTCAATCTGACTGCTTTGTCTGTAATGCTGGCTTTGGGTTTGACCGCGTGTCAGCCGCCTGAAGCCGAAAAAGCCGCGCCTGCCGCTTCAGGCGCATCCGCTGCCGCCAATGCCGATGGTTCGGTCAATATCGGTGTGAACGATACTGCCTGCGAACCGATGGAGCTGACCGTGCCGAGCGGACAGGTCGTGTTTGATATTAAAAACAACAGCGGCCGCAAGCTGGAATGGGAAATCCTCAAAGGCGTGATGGTGGTGGACGAGCGCGAAAACATCGCCCCCGGACTTTCCGACAAAATGACCGTTACCCTGTTGCCGGGCGAATACGAAATGACATGCGGCCTTTTGACCAATCCGCGCGGCAAGCTGGTGGTTACCGACAGCGGCTTTAAAGACACCGCCAACGAAGCGGATTTGGAAAAACTGTCCCAACCGCTCGCCGACTATAAAGCCTACGTCCAAGGCGAAGTCAAAGAGCTGGTGGCGAAAACCAAAACCTTTACCGAAGCCGTCAAAGCAGGCGACATTGAAAAGGCGAAATCTCTGTTTGCCGCCACCCGCGTCCACTACGAACGCATCGAACCGATTGCCGAGCTTTTCAGTGAGCTTGACCCCGTCATCGATGCGCGTGAAGACGACTTCAAAGACGGCGCGAAAGATGCCGGATTTACCGGCTTCCACCGTATCGAACACGCCCTTTGGGTAGAAAAAGACGTATCCGGCGTGAAGGAAATTGCAGCGAAACTGATGACCGATGTCGAAGCACTGCAAAAAGAAATCGACGCATTGGCATTCCCTCCGGGTAAGGTGGTCGGCGGCGCGTCCGAACTGATTGAAGAAGTGGCGGGCAGTAAAATCAGCGGCGAAGAAGACCGTTACAGCCACACCGATTTGAGCGACTTCCAAGCCAATGTGGACGGATCTAAAAAAATCGTCGATTTGTTCCGTCCGCTGATTGAGGCCAAAAACAAAGCCCTGTTGGAAAAAACCGATACCAACTTCAAACAGGTCAACGAAATTCTGGCGAAATACCGGACTAAAGACGGTTTTGAAACCTACGACAAGCTGAGCGAAGCCGACCGCAAAGCGTTACAAGCCCCCGTCAACGCGCTTGCTGAAGACCTTGCCCAACTTCGCGGCATACTCGGCTTGAAATAAGCCTTAAGCGTTCAGACGGCATTTGGCGACAGATGCCGTCTGAAATTTTATCTGCAAAACCGGAAAGGTATTGAAAAAGGCGGAGGTTTCCGTTCCCCGCGTTCCGCTGTATCGGATACAGAGTTTAAACAAAGGATAAAACATGAGTACGAACAACCCGACACAACCGACCAGGCGCACACTCTTTAAAACTGCGATCGCAGCCGGAGCAGTCGGCGCAATCGGAGGTTATCTCGGCGGCAAAAAACAGGGCGAAACCGCCGAACGCACCGCTGAAAGCCAACACTCGCCCCAAGCTTATCCCTGCTACGGCGAACATCAGGCAGGCATCGTTACGCCGCAGCAGGCGTTTTCCATTATGTGCGCCTTCGACGTAACCGCGCAAAGTGCCAAGCAGCTGGAAAACCTGTTCCGCACGCTGACCGCCCGCATCGAGTTTCTCACCCAAGGCGGCGAATACCAAGACGGCGACGACAAACTTCCGCCAGCCGGCAGCGGCATTTTGGGCAAGGCCTTCAACCCCGACGGATTGACCGTTACCGTAGGTGTGGGCAGCAGCTTGTTTGACGGCCGATTCGGACTCAAAGACAAAAAACCGGTTCATTTGCAGGAAATGCGCGACTTCTCCAACGATAAGCTGCAAAAAAGCTGGTGCGACGGCGATTTGAGCCTGCAAATCTGCGCCTTCACCCCTGAAACCTGCCAAGCCGCCCTGCGCGATATCATCAAACACACCGCCCAAACCGCCGTTATCCGCTGGAGTATCGACGGGTGGCAGCCCAAATCCGAACCCGGCGCGATGGCGGCGCGCAATCTGTTGGGCTTCCGCGACGGCACAGGCAATCCCAAAGTTTCCGATCCTAAAACCGCCGACGAGGTTTTGTGGACGGGTGTGGCCGCCAACAGCCTCGACGAACCGGAGTGGGCGAAAAACGGCAGCTATCAGGCAGTCCGTCTTATCCGCCACTTTGTCGAGTTTTGGGACAGGACGCCGCTTCAAGAGCAAACCGATATTTTCGGGCGGCGCAAATACAGCGGCGCGCCGATGGACGGCAAAAAAGAAGCCGACCAACCGGATTTTGCCAAAGACCCCGAGGGGAATACCACGCCCAAAGACAGCCATATGCGCCTGGCGAATCCGCGCGATCCCGAATTTCTCAAAAAACACCGCCTCTTCCGCCGCGCCTACAGCTATTCGCGCGGACTCGCCTCAAGCGGACAGCTTGATGTCGGGCTGGTGTTCGTCTGCTATCAGGCAAACCTTGCCGACGGATTCATCTTCGTGCAAAACCTCCTCAACGGCGAACCGCTGGAAGAATACATCAGCCCCTTCGGCGGCGGCTATTTCTTCGTCTTGCCAGGCGTGGAAAAAGGCGGCTTCTTGGGACAAGGGCTGCTGGGCGTATAAACTTGCCTGACGGACAAATGCCGTCTGAATCCGACAAGGGGTTCAGACGGCATTTTGCTGTTTGGGCGGTCAGGCTTTTTTGACGAATTCGGATTTTGAATCAGCGGTGTAGGCATTGGTTTGTTACCTGGGCAGATTTTTTCAAAAGTGTACACTTTTGAGGTACTTTCCTTGACGGAAAGTACCTCAAGTTATAAACATACTGGAGAACAATATGAGTAAAAAAATTCCCGTATTTGTGGATATTTATTTAAACAGGTTTTCGGAAGGTTCAAACTATTGCTATGGGAATATACGCGCTGCCGACGATAGGGATGAGGAAATCGTTCGGCAATGTGTTCAAAGGATGCAAGAAGGGGGGAGCGATTTATTGTGGGAAAACCGGCTGATACGCCCCATCCCCAATGGGTCTCGCGATGCAGGGGAGGGAATGGCCCTTTTTCCTGACGAACCGCCTGTTGAGACTGACCGGAGGTGTGTGTTGGATACGGAGAAAATGTCGTTTGAGTTTGGAGGATGTGATGAATAGTTTGTCTGTTATCGGAAAAATAAAAGCCTTTATTGTTTTCTTGCTGTTGGTTTCTTCATCTGCGTATGCATCTGAATTTTCAGACAAATTTGATCTTGTGTATATAGATGGGAAAGTGGCGTGGCTTGTAGGTAAAGATATTGACTATATGGATGGGTATAGAGTGGGGGTAATGTCAATATGGGCGATGGATGATGTTAAGGAACTTGGGCTTAAGAAAGGGTGGGTTCTATTTTCTCGGATCAGGGTTAACTGCAACAGCCAAAGTGTAGGGCATGAATATATGGAAAAATTTGATATGAATGCTGCTAAAACTGTCCAAAGATACTACCCAACCCTAAAGATGGAACCGGTTGATTCGGAGGGAGCTTTGGGTAAAGTGGCTGCTTCAGTTTGCAATCAAAAAGGATAGAACCGGAATAGTTTAAAAAACAATCGATATTATCCGCACTGTGAAAACGCCGTCCGAACCTTGCCAAATGGGTTCGGACGGCGTTTCTTATTTTGGACGGTCAGGCTTTTTTGACGAATTCGGATTTTAAATTCATCGCGCTGCCGTCGATTTTGCAGCCGATGTTGTGATCGCCTTCCTGCAGGCGTATGCCTTTGACTTTCGTACCTTGTTTGATCACCATCGAGCTGCCTTTTACCTTGAGGTCTTTGATGAGGATGACGGTATCACCGTTTTGCAGCGCTGCGCCGTTGGCATCGAGCACTTCCACCGCAGGGGCGGCGGATTCGGTTTCATTCCATTCGTGGGCGCATTCGGGGCAGATGTATTGTCCGCCGTCTTCATAGGTGTATTCGGAGGCGCATTGCGGGCATGGGGGTAATGACATGGTTTGCCGTCCTTATCGGATGTTTGTTTCGGTATGCCGTCTGAAACCTGAAACCGGTTTCAGACGGCATTGTCGGGTTTTACCTGTGTTTCAAAACGGTGTCGGAACAGGGATGGGGTTGAATAAAACCATCTCGCCAAATAATCGGACGATGCCTGTCCGGCATTTCATAGGGCGACGCTTTATGTGTCGTCCTGTGTGTTGAAACGTATGGGCAAATCGGCGCAATCTTAAAACACGATCTTTGTTCGGGAACAGTAGTATTTCATTATTGTTACTTAATTACTGCTCTTTGTGTTTCTGCTATCTTTTGCCTACGACGTATTTCAGATAAACGTATTAGTCCTTTATCATTCATACATTGTTCTACTAATATTGAACCACCATTCCACATATATTTGTCAGAACATTCTTTCCACGCAGCATCTGCTTTGGCTTGACTAACATGGCTACCTCTTGCCCAGTCATCATGAGGAATGCCGCCACTCATTCCATATTCAAGCCCATAGCATCCAGATAGTATGCAGCTAGTAAACAATGTAATAGTGATTACTTTCATTTTTTTACTCCTTGTTCTTTATATTTATCAGAAATATTTGGAATACCTGTTACTTCGCTAAATTGCTTGTTTTTTCGGGACGCTTCCAGCCTTCGATGACGGTTTGGCGGGCGCGGGCGAGGGCGAGTTTGCCGCCTTCGACGTTGCGGGTAATCGCGCTGCCTGCACCTGTGGTTACTTTGTTGCCCAGTGTTACAGGGGCAACCAGTACGCAGTTTGAACCGATGCGGACTTCGTCGCCGATGACGGTTTTGTGTTTGTGCACGCCGTCGTAGTTGGCAATAATCGTACCTGCGCCGAAGTTGGTTTTGCTGCCGACTTCGGCGTCGCCGATGTAGGTGAGGTGGTTGGCTTTGGTGCCTTTGCCGATGGCGGCGTTTTTGATTTCGACGAAGTTGCCGACGTGTACGTCGTCTGAAAGGCGGGCTTGCGGACGCAGGCGGGCGTACGGGCCGATTCGGTTGTTTTCGCCGACTTCGCAGTCTTCAAGGTGGGAGAAGGGGGCGATTTTGCTGTTTGCGCCGATTTTGGTGTTTTTGATGACGCAGTTTGCGCCGATTTCGACGTTGTCGCCGATTTCGACTTCGCCTTCAAAGATACAGTTCACATCAATTACGACATCCTGTCCGTGTTTCAGACGGCCTCGTAAATCGAAACGTGCCGGGTCGCGTAGGGTAACGCCTGCTTTGAGCAATTCTTGTGCCTGTTCGGTTTGAAAGATGCGTTCGAGTTCGGCGAGCTGGAGTTTGTTGTTCACGCCGGCGGCGAGGTAGGAGGCGCGTACTTGGACGGGATGAACTTTAATACCGTCGGCAACGGCTTTGGCGATGAGGTCGGTCAGGTAGTATTCGCCTTGGGCGTTGTTGCTGGAAAGGCTGTTCAACCAAGCTTCGAGTTTGGCGTTGGGCAGAACCAAAATGCCGGTATTGATTTCTTTCACGGCTTTTTGGGCGGCACTTGCGTCTTTTTCTTCGACAATGGCGGTTACGCTGCCTTGGCTGTCGCGGATGATACGCCCCAAGCCTGTCGGGTCGTTGGGAACGTCGGTCAACAGCCCGACTTCGTTGCCTGCGGCTTCGAGCAGGGTTTTGAGGGTTTCAACGTCAATCAGGGGAACGTCGCCGTACAGCACCAGCGTGCGGCCTTCGGCGGCAAGGTGGGGCAGGGCGGTTTTGACGGCGTGGCCGGTGCCGAGCTGTTCGGTTTGTTCGACCCAGACGACATCGCGTTTGACGGTGTTTAAAACTTGGTCTTTTCCGTGTCCGACGACGACGCAGATGTTTTGCGGATTCAGCGCGGCGGCTGTGCCGATTACGCGCCCGAGCATTGTTTCGCCGCCGATTTCGTGTAAAACCTTGGGCTTTTGCGAATACATGCGCGTGCCTTTACCTGCGGCGAGGATAACGATGTTTAAAGTGTTGTGCGGCATAGCGTTTTCCTGTGCAATGCCGTCTGAAAGGGTTTCAGACGGCATAGGGTGGGTTTATCGGTTTTGAAACTTTGGCTTTTGCCAGTGTTGGCGATGCTCTTCGTCGGCGTTGTTGCCGGTTTGGTCGGGTAGTACGGCGCGGCGTTCGGGGCGGTATTGGTTGTAGTTCATATTTTTTGAGTAGCTGCCGTCTTGGTAATAAACGGGTGTACCGGCGGGATATTTTTGACGGACGGCGGTCTTGCCGTTGCCGTCTTGATAAGTTTCCCACGCGCAGCCCGACAAAAGGGCGGCGGCGGCCGTTAGGAGGAGGAAGGTTTTACGCATAGCATTCTTTCGTATTTTCGGGGTTTGTGCGGGTATTGTAATGATTTTGGCGGCGTTCTGACAAAGTTTCTGCATACTGTGCCAGTTGCGTCATATCGCTTACGGAGGCGTCGATAAAGGGCAGCGCGTGGGATTTTGCGCCGAACCAGACGGTTTTCATACCCAGCGCCTTTGCCTGATGCAGGTTGTCCGCGCTGTCGTCCACCATAATGCAGCATTCGGGCGGTACGTCCAGCAGGCGGCAGACGTTGAGGTAGGCTTGCGGATTGGGTTTGTAGAGCAGGCCGAAATCATCCGTGCCGAA
Organism: Neisseria viridiae; assembly: GCF_962747995.1. Taxonomy (GTDB): domain Bacteria; phylum Pseudomonadota; class Gammaproteobacteria; order Burkholderiales; family Neisseriaceae; genus Neisseria; species Neisseria viridiae. The sequence goes on from NZ_CAUJAJ010000005.1 coordinate 110,983, forward strand.
CAGTGCGTCGAAACAGTTTTCCAAACCGAGTGCGCCGACAACGTCACGGACGTAAAACGACGGGCCGTTGGAAAAAACCGCCTTGCGCCCGTTCAGACGGCATAGGGTGTGTTCCGTATCCGCCATGCCGTGCAGCTTGGTCAGGATTGCATCGATCGGATGGCTTTCGCGTAAAAATTCCGCAATGTCGATTTCGGGATGGTGGATTTGCAGTCCGGCGAGCGTTGCGCCGTAGCGGTGCCAATAGTCTTGACGCAGGTCGGACGCGGCAGATTCGGAGAGTTTGAGGCGGCGTGCCATATAGCGTGTCATAGCGCGGTTGATGAGTGTGAAGATGCCTGCGTCGGCATCGTGCAGCGTGTTGTCGAGGTCGAACAGCCACACGGTCGGGTTTTCTTGCATGTTGAACCGTGAAAATTTGTTAGAATGTTATTTTACAGCGAATAGAGGAGGACTCGGAATGAAACGGAAAATTTGGCTGCTGCCGCTGCTGGCGGTTTCGGCATACCTGCAGGCGCAGACGGAAGTCAGGCTGGCGGTGCATAAGTCGTTCAGCCTGCCCAAAGGGTTGATTGCGCGCTTCGAGCGGGCAAACGATGCGAAAGTGTCGATTATTCAGGCGGGCGGCGCGAACGAAATGCTCAACAAACTGATTTTGAGCCGCGCCAACCCGATTGCCGACGCGGTGTACGGCTTGGACAACGCCAATATCGGCAAGGCGCGGGAAATGGGCATTTTGGCGGCGGCGCAACCCGGATCCGCCCCCGTCGCGGTCGGGCTGCCTTCGGCTTTGGCGGTCGATTACGGCTATGTGTCCATCAATTACGACAAAAAATGGTTTGAAGGCAAAAAGCTGCCCCTGCCGCAAACCCTTCAGGATTTGACCCGCCCCGAATATAAAAACCTATTGGTCGTGCCGTCTCCCGCCACGTCTTCCCCGGGGCTGGGCTTCCTGATGGCGAACATCAGCGGGATGGGCGAAGAAGGCGCGTTCAAATGGTGGGCACAGATGCGGCAGAACGGCGTGAAGGTCGCCAAAGGTTGGAGCGAGGCGTATTACACCGACTTTTCGCACAACGGCGGCGCGTATCCGCTGGTGGTCGGCTATGCCGCCAGCCCGGCGGCGGAAGTGTATTTTTCCAAAGGCAAATACGGCGAGCCGCCGACGGGCAACCTGTTTTTAAAAGGCGGCGTATTCCGTCAGGTCGAAGGCGCGGCGGTCTTGAAGGGCGCGAAACAGCCGAAGCTGGCGGCAAAACTGGTGCAATGGCTGCAAAGTCGGGAAGTGCAGCAGGCGGTTCCGTCCGAAATGTGGGTTTACCCCGCCGTCAAAAACACGCGACTGCCCGACGTGTTCCGTTTTGCACAAGCACCGACGCACACCACCGCACCCGCGCAGCGCGATATTGATGCGAACCAGCGCGGATGGGTTTCCCGTTGGATCAGGACGGTTTTGAAATAAAACAAACATACCGCCCCGCAGGGCTTCAGACGGCATTTTTACACCGGTGCCGATTCCGCAGCACGGGGCGGATGTTCGATCGAGAGGAAAAACAATGGACTTCAAACAATTTGATTTTTTACACCTGATGAGTGTTTCCGGCTGGGAGCATCTGGCTGAAAAGGCGTGGGCGTTCGGGCTGAACCTTGCCGCCGCGCTGCTTATTTTCCTGATTGGGAAATGGGCGGCGAAACGCATTGTCGCCGTGATGAGGGCGGCGATGACGCGCGCCAAGGTCGATGCCACGCTGATTAGTTTTTTGTGTAATGTTGCCAATATCGGCTTATTGATTTTGGTGATTATTGCCGCATTGGGCAGATTGGGCGTTTCCACAACATCCGTAACCGCCTTAATCGGCGGCGCGGGTTTGGCGGTGGCGTTGTCCCTGAAAGACCAACTGTCTAATTTTGCCGCCGGCGCGCTGATTATCCTGTTCCGCCCGTTCAAAGTCGGCGATTTTATCCGCGTCGGCGGTTTTGAAGGGTTTGTCCGGGAAATCAAGATGGTGCAGACTTCTTTGCGGACGACCGACAACGAAGAAGTCGTGCTGCCCAACAGCGTGGTGATGGGCAACAGCATCGTCAACCGTTCCACCCTGCCGCTGTGCCGCACCCAAGTGATAGTCGGCGTCGATTACGACTGCGATTTGAAAGTGGCGAAAGAGGCGGTGTTGAAAGCTGCCACAGAACACCCCTTGAGCATTCAAAACGAAGAGCGGCAGCCCGCCGCCTACATCACCGCCTTGGGCGACAACGCCATCGAAATCACATTATGGGCCTGGGCGCACGAGTCGGACCGCTGGACGCTGCAATGCGACTTGCACGAACAAGTGGTCGAAAACCTCCGCAAAGTCAATATCAACATCCCGTTCCCGCAACGCGACATACACATCATCAATTCTTAAACGCCGTCTGAAAGGGGAGTGGGAAATGGACGCGCTGCACACCATCGCCCGAAACCTGACGAAAAAACGTCAAACCGTAAGCTGTGCCGAATCCTGTACGGGCGGGCTGCTTGCCGCCGCATTCACAAGCGTTGCAGGCAGTTCGCAATGGTTCGACCAGAGTTTTGTAACATACAGCAACAAAGCCAAAGAAGACCGCTTGGGCGTGTTGCCCGAAACCCTGCTCGAACACGGCGCGGTCAGCCGCCAAACCGTCCATGAGATGGCGCGCGGCGCGAAAGCCGTGGCGCAGGCGGATTACGCCGTCGGTATTTCCGGCATCGCCGGTCCGGGCGGCGGCAGCGAAAGCAAACCCGTCGGCACGGTTTGGTTCGGGTTTGCCTTTCCGGGCGGAAGTTGCGAAGCAATGCGCCGTTTTGACGGCAACCGCGAATCCGTCCGCGCGCAGGCCGTCGCTTTTGCTTTGGAAAGGTTGGCGGGGCTGATTGAAAACGGCGGCGATGCCGTCTGAACAAAATCCCCATCGGATAAAAAATGCCGTCTGAAATGTTTCGGGTTTCAGACGGCATTTTGTCGGGTTAGGCGGCGGTGCGGCTTATTTCACTTTGCCTTTCAACGCGCCGTAGCCTGCCGCGTCCATTTGTTCCAGCGGGATGAATTTCAAACTTGCGCCGTTGATGCAGTAGCGCAGTCCGCCTTTGTCTCGCGGGCCGTCGGCGAAGACGTGTCCCAAGTGAGAATCGGCGGCATGGCTGCGTACTTCGGTGCGGCGCATGTTGTAGCTAAAATCGTCGTGTTCAGTAACGGCGGCGGCGTTAATCGGGCGGGTGAAGCTCGGCCAGCCGCAGCCGGAATCGAATTTGTCGGCGGAGCTGAACAGGGGTTCGCCGCTGACAACGTCCACATAAATGCCGGGTTTGAACAGATGGTCGTATTCGTGGCTGAAGGCGTATTCGGTCGCGCTGTGTTGGGTAACTTGGTATTGCTCTTCGGTCAGGATGCGTTTGAGTTCGGCATCACTGGGTTTTTTATACGTTACCGCGTCGAAGCCTTTGCCTTGCGGGGCGGCTTTGGTTTTGCCCGGCAGCGGTTCGTCGGCTTTGCGGATGTCGATGTGGCAATAGCCATTGGGGTTTTTAATCAGGTAGTCCTGATGGTATTCCTCGGCGTCGTAGAAGTTTTTCAGCGGCTCGTTTTCGACGACGAGGGGAAGTTTGTATTTTTGCTGCTCGCGTTTGAGTGCGGCGGCGATGACGGCTTTTTCGGCAGGGTCGGTGTAGTATACGCCGCTGCGGTATTGCGTGCCGGTGTCGTTGCCTTGTTTGTTGAGGCTGGTCGGGTCAACGACGCGGAAATAGTATTGCAGGATGTCGTCGAGACTGAGTTTGTCGGCATCGTAGGTGACTTTGACGGTTTCGGCGTGGCCCGTATGGTGGTAGGACACGTCTTCGTAGCTCGGATTTTTTGTTTTGCCGTTGGCGTAGCCGGATACTGCGTCAACCACGCCGTCTATGCGTTGGAAATAGGCTTCCAAGCCCCAGAAGCAGCCGCCGGCGAGGTAGATGGTGCGCGTATTCATGATTTTTGAATCCTTTTTCTGTGTGTCGGGTTTGTAGAACGAATGTTTCAAACTGCCCAAATCGGCATTCGGGTCGCGGATTAACGCCAATGCCTGCGCTTCGTTGATGCTGCCTTTGACGATGCGCTGCACGTCGCCGTCTTTACCGATTAACGCCCAAGAGGGGTAAACGCTGATATTCAGGCTTTGGGCAATGGTGCCGCCGTTGTCGGTAACGACGGGCAGCTTGGGATAATTCAAACCGGCATACCATTTTTGAAAGTCGCCGTCTTTTTTCTCGTGCAGAAAGCCCGGAGAGGCGACGGTAATCAGGTTGGCGGAGCTGAATTTTGCATCTCGCGCCCATTTTTCGGTTTGTCCCAGTTCGGACAAACACAAAGGACACCAGCTCGCCCAAAATTTAATCAGCGTCGGTTTGTCTTTTTTCAAGTAAACACCGGCGGGGCGGTTGTCCGCGGTTTTTAGAGTGGACAAAGTGTGCGGCACGGTCGCGGCTCCGGCATCTGCGGTTTTGGGCGAACACGCGCCCAGCGCAAACAGGCAGCCGAACTTGGCGCAAAGGGAAAAGAAGGTACGGTATTTCATTTTGATGTTTCCTGTGTGGATGGTTTGTATGATTAGACGTTTGAGATGCCGAAACCTTACAGTCCGGATTTTCAGACAACCTTGCCGCGCAAAATACGCTACAATATGGTTTATTTCAAGTTTCTAAAATTAAAAGGAAAATTCAATGTTCAGCTTCTTCCGTCGCAAGAAAAAACAGGAAACGCCCGCCCAAGGAGAAACCCGCATTCAGGAAACCGCCGCCGAAGCCGCAGGACGCGCCGAAACCGCTGTTTCGCAAACGATTGAAACGGTTTGGGAAAACACCGCCGAAAAAGCGGAAGAGCTGACGGCGGCAGACGCGATGCCGTCTGAAGCGGTTGAAGCTGCTGAAGAAGTGGCAGAACAGGCTGAGGCGGCTGAAAAAGCAGCGGAACACCTTGAATCCGCAAAAGAAGCGGTTGTTGAAACCGTCAGCGAAACCGTTGAGCAAGTTCAAGAAACCGCCGCCGAAATGCCGTCTGAAGCTGCTGAAGAAGTGGCAGAACAGGCTGAAGCAGTCAAAGAAGAAGCTGTTGAGGCAGTTAGCGGAGCTGCCGAGCAGATTCAAGAAGCCGTTGCCGAAATGCCGTCTGAAGTGGTTGAAGCTGCTGAAGAAGCAGCGGAACACCTTGAATCCGCAAAAGAAGCCGTTGTTGAAACCGTCAGCGAAGCTGCCGAGCAAGTTCAAGAAACCATTGCGGAAACCGTTGCGACAACTGAAGAACACAAGCTCAGTTGGGCGGCGCGTTTGAAACAAGGTTTGACCAAATCACGCGACAAAATGGCGAAATCGCTGGCAGGCGTGTTCGGCGGCGGACAAATCGACGAAGATTTATACGAAGAGCTGGAAACCGTGCTGATTACCAGCGATATGGGCATGGAAGCCACCGAATACCTGATGAAAGATGTGCGCGACCGTGTCAGCCTCAAAGGTCTCAAAGACGGCAACGAATTGCGCGGTGCGCTGAAAGAAGCCTTGTACGACCTGATTAAGCCTCTGGAGAAACCTTTGGTCTTGCCCGAAACCAAAGAGCCGTTTGTCATCATGCTTGCAGGCATCAACGGCGCGGGTAAAACCACCTCCATCGGCAAACTCGCCAAATATTTCCAAGCGCAGGGCAAATCAGTATTGCTGGCGGCAGGTGATACTTTCCGTGCCGCCGCGCGTGAGCAGCTTCAAGCTTGGGGCGAGCGCAACAACGTAACCGTGATTTCGCAAACCACAGGCGATTCCGCAGCCGTTTGTTTTGATGCCGTCCAAGCCGCCAAAGCGCGCGGCATCGACATTGTGCTTGCCGACACCGCCGGCCGCCTGCCCACGCAGCTTCATTTGATGGAAGAAATCAAAAAAGTGAAGCGCGTATTGCAAAAAGCCATGCCTGATGCGCCACATGAAATCATCGTCGTGCTTGATGCCAATATCGGTCAAAACGCCGTCAATCAAGTCAAAGCCTTTGACGACGCATTGGGTCTGACCGGTTTAATCGTTACCAAGCTAGACGGCACGGCAAAAGGCGGCATCCTCGCCGCGCTTGCCTCCGACCGCCCCGTCCCCGTCCGCTACATCGGCGTGGGCGAAGGCATAGACGATTTGCGCCCGTTTGACGCGCGCGCGTTTGTGGATGCGTTGTTGGATTGAGCCGAAATGCCGTCTGAAAACGGCGGATTGGTGTTTTCGGGAGATAGTGGGGATTGGCAGAATCGGTGGGCTTCAGCCCACCGATTCCATTGACCCTATCAATTCATACCAACTCCCAAAAAATGCGAACGCCCCTACGCGCCTGACACATTTACCGTATAAAATACCGAAACCGCCTCATACGGTATTTCACAAACCTTAACCCCTGCGCGTAAAAAACGTATAAACCCGAAACTGCCGCCGCCGCATCCCCTATAATTTCATCCAATAAAAAAAACGAGGCACATATCATGGCGAAAAAATTCCCCATATTCCCCAAAAATCCCGAGCGCATCTGTTGGGGGTGCGACAAATATTGCCGCGAAGACGATTTGCAGTGCGGCAACGGCTGCGAGCGCATCCAACACCCCATCGAGCTGGACGGGTGCGACTGGTATAAAAAAGGCGACTGGAGCAACCTCTTGAGCGAGGAGCAGCAAATCGAGCTGGGCTTGAAAGAAGCCCCTAAACCCACCAAACCCCATATCAAACTCCCCCTCAAAAACAAAATCGCCTGATGCATTCCTATGAAAATGCCGTCCGAAACAATTTCAGACGGCATTTTTTACGGCATACGCACAGGTTTGCCGTTATTCCGCACCTGCCCGAATTTTCAGACAAAACCGCGTCGGTATGCCGACCCACGCCATAATAAGATTGGTGATTGGATACGGTAGGGGTAATACCTTGTCAGAAATTAAGATGCCGTCTGAAACAATTTCAGACGGCATTTTTTATTTTTGGGCGCGTTTTTTATTTCTGCCTGTTTTTCCCATGCCGCCGCCTGCCGTGCGCAGGCTGTAGGGTAGGCTTCAGCCCACCAATCTCACCATTTCCATCAATCCCACCGTCTCGACCAACCCCATCACTTCACAACATCATCGAAAACACATGATATTGTGGGCAAATCGTTGAAACAGTCATAATCGGCAGGCAGGAATCCCTTTCTTCCGTTTGTGTTTTTGAGTTGATGAAGATGGTGGGAATAATCGATTGGGTGTTGGGGTTGGTGGAAATGGTGGGCTGAAGCCCGCCCTACAGTTCATCGTACAGTCCATCCTATTCCCCCACCTTATGTATCCGCCCTACAGCTGCCTCCTACCTGTGCATTTACCCTGCTCAAAGCCTTATCCACTATCTTGCAACCTGTCTGACAATCTGTTCTCTCTTACAAAATGCCGAAACTTTTTCAGGCTGCGTTTTGGGGCTGCTTGTGCGGAATTTGTCGGTAGGCGCGGTAGTAGGGTTCGAGCTGTCGGGCGATGAGTTGGAGCTGTTGGAGGAGGATATGGCTTTGTGTTCCGCTGCTGTGGGTGCGGAGGGTGTCGAGTTCGCCACGCAGTGTATCCAATGCCGTCTGAAAGTCGTCGGGTTCGGTTTCGGGCAGGTGTTGGAAGATGTGGGCGGTGTGTTCGGCGGCGAGGTGGAACTGTGCGGTAAAGTCGGGGCTGCATTCTTCGTGCATTTCGCTGCGGTATGCGCCGAGGGCGGAAATATAGCCGGTCAGGGCGTAGCCGGTTTTGAGGAGGGTGAAGCCGGGTTGCAGGCTGCCGGCGAATTTTTCGGGTTCGCCGCTCATGTCGGAGAGGGTGCTGCTGAGGGCGGCGGTGTGTTCGTGGGCGCGGCGGCGGGTGGCGCGGTATTCGACGTCGTCGCCTGTTTCGCCGCTTTTGAGGCGTTCGGTGATTTTTTCGAGATAGGCGCCGTTGCTGAGTACGGCAAGGGCGGCGGTGCGTTCGAGCGTGAGGTATTTCCAGTCGGGCCACAGGTAGCTGACCGCCGCCCAGGCAAGGGATGCGCCGATAATGGTGTCGATGATGCGCACGGGCATGGCGGCATATACGTCCAACCCTGCAAGCGACAGGCTGGTCAGTGCCTGAATGGTAATGAAAAATGTCGAGAAGCTGTATTTGTAGGTGCGGGTCATGAAGAACAGGGTGGTGCTGACGACGACGATCCAAAGCTTGGTTTCGACAGACGGGGTGAAGTAGGGGACGAGCGAGCCGACGATTACGCCGAGTACGGTACCGGCGATGCGCTGGCGGACGCGGCTTTTGGTGGCGGTGTAGTTGGGCTGGCAGACGAAAAGGGCGGTCAGCAGTATCCAGTAGCCGAGGTTGAGGTTGAGGGCTTCGACTATGGTGCAGGCGGTGGCAACGACGAGGGAGAGGCGGACGGCATGGCGGAATACGCCTGATTCGAGATTCAGTTGCGGACGGATTGTCTGCCAGGTGTTTTTGAGGTTGCCGGTCTCTATGGCGGCGATGCGGGTGTCGCCCATACGGTCGTTTTCTGCCTGCAGGCCGTTGTGCTGGAGTTGGCGGAATTGTTGGTCGACGCTGCCGAGGTTGTCGAGTAGGCGGCCGAGGTGGCGGATGTCGGGATTGTCGTTGCCGTCTGAAAGGAGGCTCAGCGACTGGCGGCAGCCTTCGATGGCGCGGCCGAGGCGTTTGCTGTATGTGTAGTCTTTGCCCGCCCTGAGTGCTTGGGCGGCATTGCGGCATGCCTGCCCCTGCATTTCGAGCAGGCGGTGGATGCGGAAGATGATGTCGGTGTTTTTGAATTTTTCGGACATCTCTTGGTAGTCGACGTGGGAGGAGCTGATGCGTTCGTGGATGTCTTGGGCGGCGAAGTAGTAGCGCAGCATTTTGGCGGTGCGCGGGTGGCGGTGTTTGCCGCGCAAACGGTAAAACAGGGCGGAACGGCATTGGTTGAAGGCGGTGATGACGCCTGTGTTGCTCATGGCGAGGTCGATGTGGCGGTTGCCTATCCATTCGGCTTCGTCGGGATCGAAAAAGTCGGCTTTGGCTTCGAGGTAGCCGCCGAGTGCGTCGTAGGCGTTGGCGACACTTTCTTGGACGGGGCGGTGTGGCAGGACGATTTGGAACAGGAGGATGGCGGTGCTGTACAGTACGGTGCCGCACAAAATCATGAAGGGGTTGGTCAGCCAGTAGGTTTCGGGGGTGTAGGTGAGGGTGGTGTAGGTGGCGACGGCGAGTGCGCCGAAGGCGAAGGTGCGGTATTTCAGCCCGACCGCGCCCATGATGGTAAAGCCGAAAGTCATCAGGGTCATGGCGAGGATGAATGGCAAACCTGTGCCGAGCGTGCTTTGCGCGACAAGTGAGGAGAGGGTGAACAGGGCGACGGTGGCGATGATGTTTTTCAGCCGTCCGGTCAGTCGGTTGTCCAAATCGACAAGGCCGCCGGCGATGATGCCGAGTACGAAGGGCATGGCGAGCTTGGGCTCGCCTAGCTGCCAGACGATGGAGGCGGCGGTAAAGACACTGGCGAAAACGGGAAGCGAGGTAATGAGCAGAGGCTTGAGGAGTGGGGTTTTCATGGTTTTACCGGTTTATTGTTATGAAGTGAATAAAGTGTAGCACATGAATGGGGCGGATAAAATCATGCCGTCTGAAAACGGGGATGCGGTTTTCAGACGGCATTGGGTTTTGCGGATTAGGAAACGAGGTTGAGACCGTTGACCCTGTCGTAAAGGAGTTCGGGCATTTTGCCTTCTTCGTACAGTTGGATGTGCAGGCGCAGGTTGTTGGCGGAAACGGACTGGCGCAGGGCTTCTTCGTAACTGATGATGCCGTGCCGGTACAGTTCGAAAAGGTTTTGGTCCATCGTCTGCATTCCGTCGGTTTTGGCGGTTTCCATGATTTTATTGATGTTCATCAGGTCGCCCTTCAGGATGAAGTCTTGAATGGCGGGCGTGTTGATGAGCAAATCGACAACCGCCGTCCTGCCGGTTTTGTCTTTTTTGAGGGCGAGACGTTGGCAGACGATACCGGACAGGTTGAGGGCGATGTCGATCAGTATTTGCTTGTGCTGTTCTTTGGGGTAGAAGTTGAGTATGCGTTCGAGCGACTGCGGCGCGGTGTTGGCGTGGAGCGTAAAAATGCACAGGTGGCCGGTTTGGGCGAGCTGCATCGCGTATTCCATATTTTCCCTGCTGCGGACTTCGCCGATGCAGACCACGTCGGGGGACTGGCGCATGGCGTTTTGTACCGCCGTCTGCCAGTTTATGGTGTCGACGCCGATTTCGCGCTGGGTAAAGATGCAGCGGCGCGGTTTGTAGATAAACTCTATCGGGTCTTCGATGGTAACGATATGGCCGGGCAGGGTTTTGTTGCGGTGTTCGAGCATAGTCGCCATCGTGGTGGATTTGCCCGAACCGGTAGGTCCGACGATAATCAGCAGCCCGCGCGGCGCGACGGCGAGGTCTTTGAGTTTTTCGGGCAGGCCCAATTCCTGCATTTGCGGGATGATGTGGTTGATGCGCCGCAAAACCAAACCTGCGTGGCCTTGGCTGTGGTAGGCGTTGGCGCGGTAGCGCGTGCCGCTGCGCGATTGGACGGAGTAGTTGATTTCGCCGTCGCGCTGGAATATTTCCGATTGTTCGGCGTTCATCGTCGATGCGGTGATGGCGGCGGTTTCCTCGCCCGTCAGAGCCTTTTGCGGCTGCGGGGTTAATGCGCCGTTGATTTTCAACGAGGGCGGGAATCCTTTGCTGATAAGGATGTCGGACGCGCTTTGCGCTTCTGCGGTTTCGCACAGGCGGTCGAGCAGCGGGTGGAGGTGTGCGCCGATTTCGGCCGGAGTTTCGGATCGGCTTTGTTTTTTTTGAGAATACACTTGAACCATTTCGTCCAAGATGTCGTGCAGGTTATTGGTACTCATCGTTAGCTTCTTTTCAGTTTAAGCCTTGCAGTTTGCGGCGGCAGGTTTCAACAGGAAGGCGGACGCTTCCTATTCGGAAGGGTATGCTGGGCTGGATGTCGCGTCCCGCCCTGCGTGTTTGCACCTTGTTTTTCCGCCGGTATGGCCGGAAGGCGGTGTGTGTCAGAAACTCATACTTTCGCTGTTTTGCGCGCGTTTGCGTGCGACTTCCGGTGCAATCAGCCCTTGGCGCACCAGCGATTGCAGCGATTGGTCCATCGTCTGCATACCGCTCGCCTGCCCGGTTTGCAGGACGGAGTTAATCTGCGCGATTTTGTTTTCGCGGATGAGGTTGCGGACGGCGGGGTTGGAAATCAGGATTTCGTGCGAGGCGACACGGCCGTTGCCGTCGCGCGTTTTCAGCAGGTTTTGGGAGATGACGGCGGTCAGCGATTCAGACAGCATAGAGCGCACCATTTCTTTCTCTCCGGCGGGGAATACGTCCACGATACGGTCGACGGTTTTTGCCGCGCCGGTCGTGTGCAGCGTGCCGAAAACCAAGTGTCCGGTTTCGGCGGCGGTCAGTGCCAAGCCGATGGTTTCAGGGTCGCGCATCTCGCCGACAAGGATAACGTCGGGGTCTTCGCGCAATGCGGAACTCAGCGCGTTGGCGAAACTGAGGGTGTGCTGGTGCAGCTCGCGCTGGTTAATCAGGGATTTTTTGCTTTGGTGGACGAATTCGATCGGGTCTTCGATGGTCAGGATGTGTGCCGGCTGGGTTTCGTTGATGTAGTTGATCATCGCGGCAAGCGTGGTGGATTTGCCCGAGCCGGTAGGGCCGGTAACCAATACCATGCCGCGCGGCGATTCTGCGATTTTTTGGAAAATGCGCGGGGCTTTCAATTCTTCCAGCGATAAGACGGTGCTGGGAATGGTGCGGAATACGGCGGCGGGGCCGCGGCCGGTGTTGAAGGCGTTGACGCGGAACCGGGCGACGTTGGGCAGTTCGAACGAGAAGTCGACTTCCAAGTTTTGCTGGTAGATTTTCCGCTGATGGTCGTTCATCACCGAAGTTACCATATTGCCGACCTCTTCCGCACTCATTTCGGGAAGGTTGATGCGCCGCATATCGCCGTGAACCCGAATCATAGGGGATATGCCCGAACTCAGGTGAAGGTCGGATGCTTTGTTTTTAACGCCGAAGGCGAGTAAGTCGGTAATCTGCATAATGGGATATTGTCCAGTATAATGTTTGGGTCGTTCGGTGTTTCCTACTTCTGAATTTTACTGCCCTGATTCTTGGGATTCAACTATTTAAGCATTTTTACCGGGGATAATTTATGACGGTTTTGCAAGAACGTTATCGTGAGGTGTCCGACCGTATCGGAAAATTGGTTCTGCAGGCGGGCAGGAAGCCGCATTCCGTCAGCCTGATTGCCGTCGGTAAGACTTTCCCTTCAGACGGTATCCGCGAAGTTTACGCCGCCGGACAGCGTGATTTCGGCGAGAACTATATTCAGGAGTGGTACGGCAAAACGGAGGAATTGGCGGATTTGACCGACATCGTGTGGCACGTTATCGGCGATGTGCAGTCCAACAAAACCAAGTTTGTCGCCGAACGCGCGCATTGGGTGCATACCGTATGCCGTCTAAAGACCGCCGTCCGGCTGAGCGGGCAGCGTCCTTCCTCAATGCCGCCCTTGCAGGTGTGTATCGAGGTGAACATTGCGGGCGAGGCGGCAAAACACGGTGTCGCGCCCGAAGAAGCGGTCGCGCTTGCCGTGGAAGTGGCGAAGCTGCCGAATATCGTCGTACGCGGACTGATGTGTGTTGCCAAAGCCAACAGCAGTGAAACGGAGTTGAAGGCGCAATTTCAAACGATGCGGAAACTGCTTGCCGACCTCAATGCGGCAGGAGTTAAGGCGGACGTGCTGTCTATGGGGATGTCGGACGATATGCCTGCCGCCATTGCGTGCGGTGCAACACACGTCCGTATCGGCAGCGCGATTTTCGGGAAAAGGGGCTGATGGAAATTCGGGTAATAAAATATACGGTAACGGCTGCGTTGCTTGCATTTACGGTTGCAGGCTGTCGGCTGGCGGGGGGGTATGAGTGTTCGTCCCTCACCGGCTGGTGTAAGCCGAGAAAGCCTGCCGCCATCGATTTTTGGGATATTGGCGGCGAGAGTCCGCCGTCTTTAGAGGACTACGAGATACCGCTTTCAGACGGCAATCGTTCCGTCAGGGCAAATGAATATGAATCCGCACAACAATCTTACTTTTACAGGAAAATAGGGAAGTTTGAAGCCTGCGGGCTGGATTGGCGTACGCGTGACGGCAAACCTTTAATTGAGACGTTCAAACAGGAAGGTTTTGATTGTTTGAAAAAGCAGGGGTTGCGGCGCAACGGCCTGTCCGAGCGCGCCCGATGGTAAAAAATTGGGAATGAATTTAGTAAGGTAATTTTGAATAGGGTAGAAATAATGAATGTTTATTTTCTCGGCGGCGGAAATATGGCGGCTGCCGTTGCGGGCGGATTGGTCAAACAAGGGGGATACCGTATCCATATAGCCAATCGGGGAGTGGAAAAACGCGAACGTTTGGAAAAAGAGTTGGGGGTCGAAACTTCTGAAACCTTGCCGGAGCTTCATTCCGACGATGTTTTAATCCTCGCCGTCAAGCCGCAGGATATGGAAGCCGCGTGCAAAAATATCCGCACCAACGGCGCATTGGTGCTTTCTGTCGCAGCCGGATTGTCAGTCGGTACGCTCAAACGTTACCTCGGGGGAAGCCGCCGCATTGTCCGGGTTATGCCGAATACGCCCGGAAAAATCGGGCTGGGCGTATCCGGTATGTATGCCGAAGCGGAAGTATCGGAAACAGACCGCAGGATTGCCGATCGAATCATGAAATCAGTCGGTTTGACCGTTTGGTTGGAAGATGAAGCGCAAATGCACAGCATTACTGGCATCAGCGGCAGCGGGCCGGCATATGTGTTTTATCTGTTGGATGCATTGCAAAATGCCGCCATCCGACAAGGGTTTGATATGGCAGAAGCACGCGCGCTCAGCCTGGCAACATTTAAAGGAGCGGTTGCCCTTGCCGAACAGACGGGTGAAGATTTCGAGAAGCTTCAAAAAAATGTAACGTCAAAAGGTGGGACAACCCACGAAGCTGTGGAAGCCTTCAGACGGCATCGTGTCGCCGAAGCCATAAATGAAGGCGTTTGTGCCTGTGTGCGCCGTTCGCAGGAAATGGAACGGCAATATCAATAATGTAAAGAAAATAAAAAAACCAATCCAAAACGTGTTATGATGCGCGTTTTTAAAAACGCCTTAGACAATAAGCCTTATAAAAATCAAAGGAATAAAGCCACTTTATGGTGCTTTGTTTTTTGCGGTGAACCGAGAGGACATACATTATGGCAAAGCTGACAGAACAAGATATTTTGAATTGGAACGGGCCGGAAGACGATTATATGAATGACGACCATTTGGCTTTTTTCCGCGAATTGCTGGTAAAAATGCAAGACGAACTTATCGAAAATGCTTCCGCTACGACAGGGCATCTCCAAGAACACGAATCAGCCCCCGATCCTGCCGACCGTGCCACACAGGAAGAAGAGTACGCATTGGAACTCCGTACCCGCGATCGGGAACGAAAACTTCTCAGTAAAATACAGGCGACCATCCGCAATATTGATGAAGGGGACTATGGATTCTGTGCTGATACGGGAGAACCTATCGGTCTGAAGCGGCTGCTGGCACGCCCGACAGCCACTTTATCTGTTGAGGCACAAGAACGCCGAGAGAGGATGAAAAAACAGTTTGCCGACTGAATAGCAGCAAACGAAATGCCGTCTGAAGCCCCAAGTTTCAGACGGCATATTCACAAAGGCGCACCAGCCAGAGGAGGGGGAGGAAGG